>DATMZI010000090.1:0-47942 GCA_035607085.1 Candidatus Eiseniibacteriota bacterium
CGCTCTGTTTTGGATCGAATGGGATTAACCCGCAGTTCGTTCGAACCTGATTCACTGATCATTCGGAATCTGGCAAGAGCTGAAATGTGGACCTATGACGGACTCACATTCGATGCTCCTACATTTCAACTTGGAATGGCCCCGGCAGGCAGCATGTATTCAACCGTGACCGACCTCGGACGTTTTCTCAGCGTGCTGATGGCGTATGGCCAAACTGAAAACGCCGCGCTTTTGAAACCTGCGACCATCGAGCAGATGTGGTCGCCGCAGTTTCCAAACCCCGGCGGTCCGGCCTTCGGCCTTGGATTTATGGTGCGCTCACTCGACGGTCACCGGCTGGTTGGCCACGGCGGCGCCATCTATGGCTTCGCCACAACTCTGGACCTTCTACCCGAAGACAAAGTGGGAGTCGCGGTCATTGCGACGAAGGACGCCGTTAACGCGGTGACCGAGCGTATTGGAGAAGAGACCTTGAAGCTGGTTCTAGCTCAACGCGCTGGTAAGCCCCTGGCGCTCCCTGCACCGACAGGCCCGGTTTCCCCGGAGCTTGGTCGCTCGCTGGTTGGGCGTTACGGAGCCGGCGATGATGCGCTCGACATTTCCTACCTCGATGGACGGCTAAGCATTCTCGAGCTTTCCGGCGGCGAACAATTGGAGCTGCGCAAGCTTGGTGACGACCTGATCGTGGATAGCGCCACGGGCTACGGCATAAAAGTTGTCCCTACGACGGACGGAATCCACGTCGGAACCAAGACCCTATCAAGCACGCCCACGCCGAAGCCCGACGAAAACGCCGCTAAGTTCCAGGGCTTGGTCGGCGAATACGGATGGGATCACGACATTCTTTACGTTTTCGAGAAGGATCATCAGCTGAACGTACTGATCGAGTGGCTGGAATTCGACAGGTTGACACAGGTTTCAGACAATGTTTTTGCCTTTCCGTCGCATGGACTCTATGACGGCGAAAAAGCCGTCTTTACTCGCGGCGCTTCGGGTGACGCCACACAGGTGCAAGTCAGCGGAGTGGTCTTTAAGCGGCGTCCGATTGGAGGGGTCACTGGCGGTGTATTTCGCATTCCACCGGTCAAGAATTTTGCCGACCTGCGCAAGCAAGCTCTTACGGATCGCCCCCCCTCCGAGCAGGGAGAGTTTCGCAAGGCAGACCTGGTGGAGCTTTCGAAGCTCGACCCGGCCATCAAGCTTGATGTCCGCTACGCGACGCCAGACAACTTTTTAGGCACGCCAGTCTATTCCGAGCCTCGGGCATTCCTGCAACGGCCGGCCGCCGAGGCCCTGTTGCGCGCCAGCAAAGCGCTGAATCACCTGGGTTACGGACTCTTGATTCACGACGCCTACCGCCCGTGGTATGTGACGAAGATATTCTGGGAGGCCACGCCGCAAGACAAACGAATTTTCGTGGCCGATCCATCTCAGGGCTCACGGCACAATCGCGGCTGCGCCGTGGATTTGAGTCTCTACGAACTTTCCTCAGGAAAACCGGTAGAAATGGTCGGAGTCTATGACGAGATGTCCGAACGCTCTTACGCCGGATATCCAGGCGGCACGTCTTTGCAGCGCTGGCTTCGCGAATTGCTGCGACGCGCCATGGAAGAACAAGGCTTTCTTGTCTATCCATTCGAATGGTGGCATTTCGACTATCGCGACTGGAAAGAGTATCCGATTTTGAACCTGACGTTTGAACAGCTTTCGCCACACGGAAACTCTTGATCGAAGTGCATCTCGAGTTGTTGCGAAGACTGAAGGCGATCGGTAAGCGATGAAAAACTTCCTCGGGGGTGTCGCATGAAAACAGTGAACGCCATACGGCTGGTTGTGTTCGGCCTCACCACAATTTTGTATGCGTGCTGCCCGCACGAAGGATACGCACAAGACAGAGCGACACTGGAACAGCGTGTCGGGCGGATCATGGCACGCCCGGAGTTCGCACACTCCAGGTTCGGTATCAAGTTCATCTCGGCGGACCGTGGCGAGGTTATCTACGAGCTCAATTCGCAGCAACTGTTTGTGCCGGGTTCGACCACGAAGTTACTTTCGGCGGGCACTGCGCTCGAACTTCTGGGCGCCGACTATCGCTTTCACACCAAAATTTATCGCACCGGGCCAATCACAAAAGACGGCACGCTAAAAGGTGACCTGGTGCTGGTCGCGAGCGGGGACCTGAATCTCTCCAATCGCATCCAGCCCGACGGCACTTTGGCATTTGAAGACGAAGACCATTCCTACGGCGGACCCGACAGCAAAGGGCTCGCCGGCGATCCGCTGCAAGTAATCCGCGAGCTCGCCCGCCAGGTCGCCGCAAAAGGAATCAAGAAGGTCAAAGGTCGATTGCTTGTCGATGCCTCGCTATTTCCAGAAGGCGAACGGGAGTTAGGCACCGGCGTCGTCATTTCTCCGGTGGTGGTCAACGACAACGTGGTGGACGTCGTCGTCAGCCCGGGAACAGCTGAAAGTGCGCCAGCTCAAATAAAAATCGCGCCGCAAACCGCCTATGTCTCAGTCATCAATCAAGCGACGACCGGAAAAGCCGATTCCAAATCGTCGATCAAATACGAAAACGAAAAGCTGAATTCGGATGGGACTCGAAGCGTTGCTCTCACTGGCAGTATCCCGCTTGGAGGCAAGCCGGTGATGGCGTCGTATCCCGTGCCCGAACCTTCCCGGTACGCGGTGACCGTTCTCGCGGAAGCGTTGAAGGCGGAAGGCGTCACCGTCGCTCTTGCGTCTCCGGCAGAATCCCTCGATTTCAAGACACTTGCAGCGAAATATAGCGCAGAAAATGTTCTCGCCGAACACATCTCGCTTCCACTCAAAGAAGAAGTGAAGGTTACCCTCAAAGTCAGCCAGAATCTTCACGCCAGCTCCATTCCCTACCTTCTCGGAGCTTTAATCGCCCACAAAGATCAACAGATCGATCAGGCGGGCTTCGACCTGGAACACGAATTTCTGACTAAGGCGGGCCTTGATTTACGGGGCGCTGCGCAGAGCGATGGCGCCGGTGGCAACGCGTATTTCTCTCCCGATTTCATGGTCCATTACCTCTCCTATATGTCGAACCAAAAGGACTACGACTATTTTTATCGCGCGCTGCCCATTCTTGGAAAGGATGGCACGCTGGTGAAAATCCAGGTGAATTCTCCGGCTGCCGGCCATGTCCACGCAAAAACTGGGACCTACGGCGCTTACGACGCGCTGAACAAGAAACTGATGGTGACCGGGAAAGGCTTGGCAGGCTACATGGACACCGCGGACGGCAAACATCTGATTTTGGCTCTGTACGTGAACATGGTTTCCGTTCCATTGGATGATCCCGAAGCAACCCAGAAAATCGCAGGCGAAGCGCTTGGAGAAATTGCGGCGGCAGCGTACGACGCAGTGCCACCTTCGCAGCCGAATGCATCCGTCAGTAATGACTACGACGTGATTATCAAGAATGGCTCGATTATCGATGGCTCGGGAAATCCCTGGGTATCTGGCGACATCGCCATTCGCGGTGATCGCATCGCTGCCATCGGCAAACTTGACGATGCCCGTGCCAAGCGTGTGATCGATGCTACCGGGCTGGTCGTTTCGCCGGGCTTCATTGATATGCTGGGCCAGTCGGAAGCCGCGCTTTTAATTGACAACCGTTCTCTGAGCAAGCTGGCTCAGGGCATCACCACGGAAATTACGGGCGAAGGCGGCTCGATCGCGCCGCAAACGGAACTTACGCTGGCAGCGCTCCAGCCAGCGCTCGACCACTACAAGCTCAAAGTTGACTGGACAACGCTGGACGGCTATTTCCAGCGTCTGGAGAAATCAGGCACGCCGCTGAATATCGGCACCTATGTTGGGCTGGGCCAAGTCCGGGAAGCGGTGCTGGGAGACGAAGATCGCGCTCCAACGCCGGCTGAGATGGAGAAAATGAAAGGCCTGGTGGACCAGGCCATGCGCGATGGCGCGCTGGGAGTCTCCACTGCGCTCATCTATCCACCCGGCCACTACGCCAAAACGGAAGAACTAATTGAGCTGGCCAAGGTCGCTTCGCAATATGGCGGCATTTACGGAACACATATGCGCAGCGAAGGGCAGACAGAACCACAAGCTATCGCCGAAGCATTGCGCATTGGTCGCGAGGCGAACCTCCCCGTTGAAATTTTTCACCTGAAAGTGTCAGGCAAAACCCGCTGGGGCAACATGACTAAAATAGTCGCCCAGATTCAAGCGGCACGCGATGCGGGACAGGATGTCACCGCCAATATGTATCCGTACATCGCTGGCGGCACCGCGCTCGCTTCCAGCCTTCCGCCATGGGTCGCTGACGGAGGTCTCGAGAAACTTCTGCAGCGGCTGCACGAGCCTGCCACTCGCGCCAAAATCAGGTTGGAGATGGCGGCCGATCATCCCGAGTGGGAGAACATTTTCTTCGATAGCGGCGGCGGCGACGGCGTGATGGTTTCCGGAGTCGAAAATCCAGATCTAAAGAAATTCAATGGCAAGACCATCGCGCAGATTGCCTTGGCGCAGAAAAAATCACAGATGGACACCCTCTTTGACTTCATCATCGCGGACAAAGGGCAAACCGGCGCACTCTACTTCATGGCCAATGAAAACGACCTTGTCTACGGTTTGAAACAGCCGTGGACCAGCCTTTGCCTGGATGCCGGCGAGCTCTCACTCGATGGTCCGCTCTACGAGCCGCACACTCACCCGCGCGCTTTTGGAGCTATGCCGCGGTTCCTTGGACACTATGTCCGCGACCAGAAACTCATTCCACTCGAACAGGGCATTCGCAAGATGACGTCCCTGCCCGCGCAGCGCGAGCGCCTGGTGGGTCGCGGCTTGCTCAAAGAGGGCTATTTCGCCGACGTGACCATCTTCGATCCGTCGACCATCGAGGACGTAGCAACCTACACCGCATCGTCACAGGTCTCTAAGGGCATCAAATACGTCTTCGTGAACGGACAGTTGGAGTTTGAAGACGGCAAATTGACTGGGGTTACGTCGGGACGTGCCTTGCGTGGACCAGGATGGAAGAAGGACTCGCCCTTAAATCACCACGTAAATGCCCGGTAGAATCTGGGACCACGCACCCACGCCAGCTAGCGCTAGTGTCTTCGGCAAGGCGGTTGCAGGCCTGTCTTGATCCGAACTCGCCGAAAGATTACCACAGCAATTTCAATCCGAGCTGCACTTGCCGGGACGTTGTTGCTGTGGACGTGATCACGCCGGCGGTCGGTGACGGCCCTCCCGTCGCCGCTGCGTAAACCACGGGATTCGGCGTGTTGAGGTTGGTGCGATTCAAGAGATTGAAAAACTCCGCGCGGAATTGCAGATTCAGGCGTTCGCGAAAGGTGAATCTCTTTGCCAGAGATAGATCCGTTTCGGATAGGCGCGGACCTTGAACAGTGTTGCGGCCGGCATTGCCGTAGGTACCAGCAAGAGGCTGAATAAATGCGTTCGGATTAAAGTATTGATTTGCGCCACCCAAAATAAGCCGGCCCGCGAAATTAGGATTCACAGAAGGTCGCACCGGATTGCGTGTATCGCCATCATTGGACGGGTTGTAGGAAAGCTGAGGCGTGAACGGCAAGCCCGATTGCAGCGTCTGGATGCCGCTGATCTGCCAATCACCGGCCAGGCGGTGCAGCCACCCCTTATGGTCGCGACCAAAAGGGAGCTCATACGTCGCATTGAGCACCGCAACGTGGCGGATATCGAAGGAGGCGCGACCATAATCCGCTTTGGGGTCCAGCGGGTTGGCAACAAATGCCGGAGAATTCGTAGCCACGCTCGTATTCATGTTGTCGCCATCGTCGAGCGCCTTCGCAAACGTATAGGCTCCACGGAATTGCAAGCCCCGGCCGAACCGGCGATTTACATCTACTTCCAAACCGTTGTAGGAGCTGACGCCTTCGGAAAACCAATGCGTCGTGTTCCAAACGGTGTTGTTGGCAAGTGGTGCGTTGGCCGGGTAATAGATCGCTCCGTCGGGATAGCCTGCCGGGCACGGCGACGCCGGGCAAATCGTCGAAGCCGGCAGGTTTGCGTCCACGGAGAGCAGCCCGTGGTAACCGTGCGATCCGATGTAGCCAAAGCTCAGAGCGGTATTCGAAAATATTTCTCGCTCGACTTTTAGCGTCCATGATTCCACAACGGGCGTTCGCAGATCGGGTTGAACGCCGCTGGGGATGATTTTCGCGCCGGCGTAGGAGGATTCCGGCGCGATGCTCGCGAATGAAATATTTTTCACTGCAACTACGTTGTTGAAAGGGTTGTTCTGATCGAGACGATAGCTCAAGCTATCCAGCAGTGCGTAATACAACCCAAATCCCGCGCGTATGACCGTCTTTTTTGAGCCGAATGGCGACCAGGCGAAGCCAATCCTTGGTGCCGGAAGTAACTTCGCATGATTGTCCGTGAATGCGGAATTGCCGACTACCGGTTGAGTCAAAATGACACCGTTGGGATCGAAGAGATAATTCGAAGCGCGGCCGCGCGCCTCATCCCATCCATTGGTAAATTCGGCGCGGAAGCCGACTCGCAGTTCAAATGACGGCTTCAATCGAATGGTATCTTCCGCAAAGCCGGCAGCTTCGAGCGAACGCCACCCTAGAGGCGTGTAAGTCGGCGCGTAGGTATATGTGCCGACTTGCCCCTGCAAGAAAGTCTGCAGGTTGCTGAATGAAATCTGACCGTACTGGTCCTGAACCAGGGAGTCGTTCGCCTGCACCCGCTGCAGCCAGCCCCCAAAATTGAAGATATGGATGCCGCGCGTTAGGGTAATCTGGTCGCTGGTGGTAAAAAGATTTCGCACGGCGTTCAGGTTGCTCCCCGCGTTCGTCCCTCCGTTTGTGATTTGCGATGCGCCGTTCAGTGTTGTGCCGCCACCAACGACCACGGCACCGACCGGCTGTCCCGCATGAATCCATCCGGGCAAATCTACGGTCGTCCCAGTATTGAAATAAAATGCTCCGCGCGAGAATCCAAAAGTTGCCTTGTTCAGAAGACGAGGTGAAAAAATATGGGTTTCACTGAGGCTGATGACCTGTTCGCGCAACAAAATAGTCGCCAGGGTAAAGGGATTACCGGTCGGCGAATGCGCTTCACTGTCGTCGGCCGTGTAAACTGCTGCGAAAATATCGTTGTTCGAAAATGTTTGATCGAATCGCGCAGTTCCAAAATCTTCGCGAATCGTCTGCAACGGGTTGGTGAAGGCTTCGGCTATCCCGCTTGGCGCTCCCGTAGAAGTAAGTAATTCCCTGCCATTGGCAATTGGCCAGAGCGCCAGAAGTGGCTGGATACTCGTCGCCGCGCTGGCGCGCGATGCGTCGTCTGGAACAAGCGAAAGATTGCTCAAGCCCAGGTTTTGGCGCAAGCCTTCGTAGTTTCCGAAAATGAACGTCTTTTCCTTGCGCACCGGACCACCCAGCGAAGCGCCAAAGTTGTTGCGCTGGTATTCAGGAATGTCGCCACGATCGAAAAAGTTCCGGGCGTCAAGCGCGCTGTTTCGCGTGAACTCGTAGAGCGCGCCGTGAATTTGGTTCGTCCCCGATGCCGTGACAATGCTCACCTGCGCGCCGGGGCGTTTGCCAAACTCGGCGCCGTAGGTGTCCTTCACAAGAGCGAATTCACGGACCGCCTCCACTCCAAGCAGTTGTCCGCTGACTCCTCCAGGCGTGTTGTTGATCTCCGAGGCGCTGGTGAACTCTACACCGTTCAAAAGGAAAAGATTTTCCTGCGGCCGTCTTCCGGACACGGCAAACATGTTCCCCACAACCGAGTTCGACGCTCCGACGCCACCGGCGCGCTGCGAAGTGTAGTTCACCGCGCCCGGATTCAGCGTGAGCAACTGGTCGTAACTTCGCCCATTGAGTGGAAGATCTTTCACCTGGTGTTCGCCGACCAAACCAGACACGTCTTCTGTCGTGACCACAACAACGGTCGGATTTGCTGCTACTTCGACGGTTTGGTGAACGTCTCCGACCTGGAGGGCAAACGGGATATCTTCTCGTTGTCCGACCACGAGCTTCACGCCGGTGCGAAAGTCGGAGCGAAAGCCGGATTTTTCCGCTTTGAGAGTGTACGTCCCGACCGCGAGTGCAGCTGCATTGTATCGGCCTGTGTCATCGGTCGAAATTCTGCGCTCCGAGCCCGTCTCCGTGTTTCTGATGGTGACCGTTGCCCCAGCGACGGCGCCTCCGCTTGAATCGCTGACTGTGCCAGAAATTGAAGCTTCCGATTGCGCGCGAACTGGCGGTAAAAGTAGCGCTCCAGCCAAAAGCAGAATCGCCGCTCTTACGCTAGAAATCCGCAGCCAAGCACCTGATGACGCGTTCATCTTCACACCCCATTTTGAATTTGTGCCCGTAAGAGGAAATCGGTGCTGCGGGCGGCAGCTTGGAAAAGGCGGG
Source organism: Candidatus Eiseniibacteriota bacterium (assembly GCA_035607085.1). Taxonomy (GTDB): domain Bacteria; phylum Acidobacteriota; class Terriglobia; order Acidiferrales; family UBA7541; genus Acidiferrum. The sequence goes on from DATMZI010000090.1 coordinate 8,412, forward strand.
ATCAACAACAGAAATGAATGCTGAAAGAGGCTGAAGAATCCGCAAAGGGGAACGGTCCGGCTGGACGTTTTGATTCAAGTAGTGTGAAACAGATGTACTTGCAGGCGATTGAACGAATCATGGCCGCGCCGCTCCACGTACCGCGGCCATCATTCTGGCCGTGTTGGAAGTCTGTTTCGCAGCCAGCGATCGCGTGCCTGACCACACCAGTTGTAGTCCCGCACAAATTGCGATTGCCGCGATTGCGGCTTTGAGTTTTTGTGCGGGAACCTTTCTCGCCGCCAAGCAGCCGAAAATCACGCCCGGCACACCACCGGCCAACAGTTGCAGTAACACAGGAGTGCTGATTGAGCCCATGGTCCAGTGCACTGCGCTTCCAATGATCGCCAAAACCAGTCCGAATAGAATGTCCGTGCCGATTACCTGCGCCGGTGCCATTTCCGAGTAGTTCAACAAGAGAACCGTTCCAAGGGCTCCGGCTCCCGCCGACGAAAATCCCGATTCAATGCCGATTGGAAATGCGAGCCACGGCAGCCATCGCGCATTTTTCACGGCGAATCGCGGATTCTGCACGCGGGGAAAGAACGAGATGCTCGAAGAAACAGCCAGCAGAACGCCCAGGATGATCGTCACCACTCCGCTGTTTTCCGCCTTCGCAACGCCACGCAAGGCCAGCATTCCGAGCACCAAACCGGGGACGGCTCCAACGAGCAGCAACTTGAAATAGCGCGAATGCACTTGCCGCTCCAACAAGTAAAATGGTGCCGCTATCAGCCGCAGCACGCCGGCAAACACGAACGCCGTACCCACTGCCTCGCCGGCCGGAAGCCCCACGAGCAGCAGCAGTGCGGGAACCGTGAAGCTCCCCCCGCCGATCCCCGTTAGTCCGACAGCAAGCGCAATGAAAAATCCGAGCAGGAGATGGATCATTGTGTCCGTTCCGAAAAAGTGTGAATTCCGCATTCCAGCTTCTTGCCGCCCCAACGGCCAGAGCGTGGATTGTTTGGATCGTCTGGCAACGCAGTGCAAGGCTCGCAACCGATGCTTGCGTAGCCGTGATCGTACTGCGGAAGGTAGTTCAATCGATTTGCGCCTGTGTATTCCCACACTTTCGCCCAAGTCCAGTCAGCCAGGGGACTCACCTTCAAAAGGGTCTTCCCGGATGGCAGGCGATGGTCTTCGGCCTTATGCAGATTTTTGCGTGTCGGCGACTGCTCCCGCCGCAACCCTGTGAACCAAACTTCGAACGGTTCCAGCGCTTCCATGAGAGGTTCCACTTTCCGCAGCTGACAGCATTTCGTCGGTTCGTCGCGGTACAAGATGCCGAATTCGGACTCCTGTTGCGCCACGGTCTTCTTTGGTACGACGTTCACCAGGTTGAGGTCCCATTCGCGAGCGATTTGATCGCGAAATCGATACGTTTCCAAAAAGTGGTAGCCGGTCTCAAGAAACAGAACGGGAATCTTCGGTATGCGTTTCCGCAGCAAATCCAGGACAATGATGTCCTCGGCCTGGAAGCTGCACGTGAGGCAGGCAAGCAAAGACGTCCGACTGGACAGCACAACTTCTAGCAGTTCCTGCGCGGTCCGTGCTTCCAGATTTTCGAGATGGCTCAACTCAGTCATGTTCAGTGGAAACCCCCTTCTTTAGGAAAAATGGCTTCGAGACGAAGCGTCTCCGCCGTGCCGAGAGCCTGATGAAGAATTTCTTCTGCCATCGCGGAGCTTTCCGCGGCCGCTAACTCAAAGAGTCGATCCTCTGCCATTACCCGGATGACGCCACGCTCTTGAGCCGTCAGCTCGCCTTCGTAGACAACGACCATACCGGCAGAGCAAAGCGCGGAAAGGACAGACTGAAGCGCGGACGGCGGGAATTCGCTTTGACGTACCAGAAGTGCTACAAAACCTCTTTCGAAGAGGCTTCTTTCCAAACGTTTCGCAACGTCGAGTTTGCCATTCACGCAAAAAACCGCCGGAAAATGCCGATAACGTACTCGACGCTCCCGTTCGGTAACATCGTCAAGGGCGGCACCCCGAGAAGCAGGCTGCTGCGACGGCGGTCCAGATTGCGGTCTGACTATCTCCGCTCGAATCATCGCCGCGCCAACCGTAGCATTCGATAGTGGATCGATTAAGATGAAGCTTCCCGTAGCACGATTCCGCTCGTAAGCATCGAAAAAGAGCGGACTGGTGGTGTCAAAGTCGACGGATGCGATGTCGTTCATCTCCAATTGCTCCGCCGGATGCTCCGTCAAATCGTCGACATTCATCCGGCCGCGAATCCTCGTTGCCCAGCCCTTGACCTCCCGTCCGCAGTGCTTAACCAAATATGTTTGCCCCAGTCGCAGAGGCTGCGCGTGGAGCCAGACGACTGTCGCAGCGAACCGATCGGACTCGTATGGCCTGGAATCAGGTGAAACGAGTAGAGCGCCGCGGCTCAGATCAATTTCGTCCTCCAGCTGAACCACAATGGACTGCTGTGGAACGGCAACTTCGAGTTCGCCGTCGTACGTCACGATCGCCTGCACTCGGCTTTGCTGCCGAGAAGGGAGTGCGAGGACTGCGTCGCCAGGACGAATCGCGCCGCTGGCGAGGCGCCCCGCAAAACCACGAAAACTGGCGTTGGGCCGGATAACACTTTGGATCGGAAATCGCAATTCTCCCGATTCCCGCACGGGCTGGATTTCGACCGTTTCCAGGTGCTCCATCAGGGTCGCGCCCCTGTACCACGGCATGTTTTTACTGCCCACTACAACGTTGTCGCCTTCGAGCGCGCTGATCGGAATGCACCGCGCGCGACTGATTCCTAGGGACGCCGCAAGCTCGAGGAAATCCTGCTGGAGTCTCAAAAAAACCTCTTCCCGGTGGTCCACCAGATCCATTTTGTTGATAGCGGCGACGACGTTGGGAATGCCAAGCAAAGCGGAAATGTAGGCGTGACGTCGCGTCTGCGGCAGTAAACCCTTTGTCCCATCCACAAGAATCACCGCGAGATCTGCGGTTGACGCCCCTGTGGCCATGTTGCGTGTGTACTCTTCGTGTCCTGGTGTGTCCGCGATGATGAATTTTCTCCGCGCCGTGCTGAAATACCGGTAAGCGACGTCAATCGTAATTCCCTGCTCGCGCTCGGCTCTCAGCCCGTCGGTCAGCAACGAAAAATCGAGGGCGCGGCCGGAGCGATTGATCCGGCTTTTCCTGACCGATGCGAGCTGATCCTCGTATACCCCTTTTGAGTCGTGCAGTAATCTGCCGATCAGCGTGGACTTGCCGTCGTCGACGCTTCCAGCCGTCGTGAAACGCAGCAACTCCTTGTTCAAATCGCGTTCGAGAAAGCTCGCGAAATCTTCAACCCGCGCCGATTCAATCGCTGACAACATCAGAAGTAGCCTTCCCGCTTCTTGATCTCCATGGAGCCTTCCTCATCGTGGTCAATAGCGCGGTTCTCGCGCTCCGAACGCCGAAACGAGATCATCTCCTCGATAATTCCTGGAACAGTGTCCGCTTGGGAACGAATCGCGCCCGTGCATGGCACACAGCCCAGCGAACGCATCCTGCAGCTCACAAACTTCGTCTTCTCTCCGGCCAACAGCTGGTCTTGCGAATAGACCAGCACGATCGACCCATTGCGCTCCACGACCTCGCGTTCGCGTGCGTAGTAAAGCGGGACAATCGGAATTCTCTCGGCGTGGATGTACATCCAGACATCCAGTTCGGTCCAATTGGAAAGCGGAAAAACACGAATGCTCTCCGCGCTGTTGATCCGCGAATTGAGAATGTTCCACAGCTCGGGCCGCTGGGTTTTCGGATCCCACTGTCCATGCGCATCGCGAAAAGAATAAATGCGCTCTTTCGCGCGCGATTTTTCTTCGTCCCGCCGCGCGCCGCCAAATGCGGCGTTAAATCCTCCAGCCGCCAGGCCATCCAGCAAGGCTCTGGTTTTCAAAAGGCCACAGCATTTTTGCGTACCCAGCGCAAAAGGGTTTGCGCCCTGATCGAGCGCTTCGCGATTCTGGTGGACAATCAACTCAGCCCCGATTTCTTTGGCATATGAATCGCGAAACTCGATCATTTCGGGGAATTTATAGCTAGTGTCAATGTGCAGCAGCGGAAACGGAATCTTGCCCGGATGGAACGCTTTTTGCGCCAAACGCAGCATGACCGACGAATCCTTGCCAATCGAATACAGCATCACCGGGCGAGCGAACTCGGCAACAGCTTCACGCAGGATGTAGATGCTTTCGGCCTCTAGCGCCTCTAGATGGTTGAGCCGTCTCTCAATTGGGTACAGCGTTTCGCGCCGCCATTGAGGTATAGCGATCGTCCCATCAGTTGATGCATGAAGAGTCTCGGTCATCTTTTTTCCGGGCGCCTCGATAAATTGGCCATAAAAACAAAAATCCCACCAACCAGTTCTTCTGGCGGTGGGCTTCACTGCTGCTAGGCTAGTGCTAGATTCCTAGATTGCGAGCCTCACGATGCCAGAAGACACTTGTCCACAACACAGACAACAACAAATCTGCGTAGCGATCCTCTGGCTCAGACTCAAAGACATACCTAACACTCTAGCAAGGAAGTAGTCCGCGCGGCAAATCATAATTTGATTCGGGCACGACCTGCGTATTTAGACGGCGATATCGGGAGCGATGATCTGGCGAGTCGGCCCGATCACGCGCTCAAACCACGTCTTCTTGCGGAGCTTTGGCATAAGGCGGGCGAGTCAAAGACAACCATTCTAGTGGCGGCACATAAGACTTCACGAGCGAAGAATTGGCCGAAGGAACTTCGGGTTGTCCCAATAGCATTGAACCGCGGACTCACTCTCGGCGAGCGGCGGCGCCCGCCCATGCAGGACAGGAACGTCACGGTCTGGTGGATAAAAATATCCGCCTTAAGACACTCTCGTTAGGATTCCGCGCCGCAATCGGTTGAAAGCATTCGAAGCCTGCTCTGGAGAACCGCGCCACGATTCGTGCACGTGGCGAACCCTGATTTGTCGGGTGGATTCGCGGCAGCCTCTTCACCCAGAGATCCAGATCAAAACGTGTGGCGGGAATGCATCCTGCGGCATGAACCTTGCCGCCGCCGTCTCTCACACAGTAACTGATCTTCTTCTTGTGAACATCCAGGCCAATGTAATACCTAGGTTGCATGGGGGAGCCTCCTTTGGTGTCTCTGAATCAGCGGTGTCGCTGAGTTCGGCTCTTGTACACCAAGCGCTCCTCCTTCGACCTATACATGCAAACTTATCGGGACTTGGCCCAAGGTATGCCTTTGCTGAAGAACGCTGCCCTCTGGAAAGAGTGTCGGCAAATCAAGCAGGCCCGGCGTCACTGCAGATGAACCTCATTCGAGTCGACGGGGAAACACTCTATTTTGCTGATGGTCAGATATGTCGACGACAAATACTTCGAAACCGCCCTTGGTCTTGCATCCCGGACATGTTTCAACCGAATTGGTCACCCAAAATGGCCTCTGTCCCACCGGTGAAGGTGAACTAGCGGAAATGTCGGCAGAGAAACCCCGTCACCGTTGCCGGTCATCCACTCTACCGGGATCATGAAGCGGTACCCATATTTTGGCAGAGTCTCGATGAACTTGGGACGGTCGGCCGAGTCTTCGAGGGCCTGGCGTAGTTTCTTGACGGCGGTGTTCACACCGAGTTCGAAGTCGACGAACGTGTCTTGCGGCCACAGTACCTGGCGCAATTCGTCGCGGGTAACGACTTTTCCCTCGGCCTCCAGCAACAAGCGTAATACTTGAAACGGTTGGCCCTGAATGGGCACACGGACATCTGAGCGGAGCAATTCGCCACTGGTCAGGTCAACATGGAATTGATCGAAATTGGCAGCTGACGGAGGTGAACAGGAGGTGGACACTAAAACTATTCCCACCTTTCTGACCGAGTGTAGCTCATTCCGAGCACAACAGTGGAGTATTTGCTGGCTCGCGTCAGCTGTTAACCCTTGATATTCAGAGACTTTGCCTGTTCACCTCAAATACATGCCAAGTTCTCCCGGCGTCTATGGTGCAGGTTTTCGAACAATGTGATGGTGCATCCTCACGGGACTGAGAATCGCCGGACCTGCCGGGCCTCAAACACAAATCCCCGATTTGGAGGAGATACCATGAGACGAATTCTATCGGTCACAGCAGCAACCATCGCGATTTGCCTTATCGCCACGGCAGCGTATGCCCAGGCTAGTAGCCTGAGGCTCCGCTTCCATGTGCCGTTTGCGTTCAGCGTCAAGAACAAGACCTTTCCGGCCGGTGATTATGAGGTCACTCAACCCGTACACTCCGTTCTCAACGTGCGTAACCTGGGGAACCAGACCGCAGGGTTCGAGACCGTGACGCCTGCCCTATCACGAAAGGAAGGAGACAGGCGGGCAAGAGTCCTCTTCCACCGTTACGACAACGAATATTTTCTCGCTTTTATATCCGATGGGTCGCGGGAGTCCGCCTATGACTTCCAAATGTCGAAAGAAGAGATGCACCTGGCTAATGCAAATCCGCGAAAACCGGTAACAATCGTCAGTATCACCCCCAACGGCACCTCTGAAGTTGCCAGCGATTTGACTCGACATGCCTGGTAGCGCGGCTTATGTGAAGGGTGTGGGAACGCAGATCGCGCTGACGTGTGTCCTGACCCTGCTGGAGCAAGGACACTTCCGGATATACTTGCGCTCGTTCAGCGATTCGATTTCTTTAAGCAACGGCTCCAGAACATCCCGCAACTCTGGGCTCAATCCAGCGGCTAACTCCCGGCTCATCTGCTGCGTGCCGCGATTGGGCAGTCGTTCACCATAAGACTTCACCAACCCGCGGGCTGCGTTCACCAAGGCCGTTCGTGCACTCACCAGTTCGGCGCGCGCCCGAATCACCATCAGATGAATTTGCGCCTTGGCACTGCGATGCTGCACTGGCCCAGTGTCGTCGGCACTTTCTGTTCCAGAATGATTTTGCCGGCTTCATCCAAAACACAGTAGAAACGACCAGCGATCTCCCAGATCCACACCGATGGTCAGCTTTTGGTCCTTGAAAATTTCGCTCTTGAATGTCTGCACAGTGCTAATCTTCTTCATAGCCGGTCTCCTTTTCTTGTGCCTAGAGCACGTCTTTCATCGGGAGCGTATCGCATCCCGCTGGAGACCGGCCTTCTCATCCCATCTGTCCTTTAGGGCCGTGCGGCCCGCGAAATGTCATGAAAATCACTTCAGTGTAAGATCGCAACGGCCCGGAGCGGCGAGGTCGCGTTTATCAGTGGGGAGTTCGAGGCCGTCCATCTGTCTGATCCGGAGCGTGCGTGTTTGAGCGAATAATTGGGCGTTGTGGTCTTAACGCCGCCGCAAAAGTAAAGGGAGCATCTTCGAGATTATCTATCGCCGTTGCGCCCCGCGCCTCGGACATAATCAAGCCGTCGGGGTCATTGCGCATCGACAGTGTCGTCTGATCTGGCTGATTCTGCATCAAGGAACTCGTTACGAAGAACGAGGCCCAGCCGTCACTATACGATCCAGGTATCAGCACACGTGGAGAATGATTCGGCAGGAATTGCCGAATCCTCAAGCCAGCCAAGCCCAGGCGTAGTTATTTTCGACTCTGATATTTCGCCAAGACTGTCTGTAAGTTATTGAAAAATAGGGGGCGAGCCTGTAAGCCGGAATCTTCGGACCCGTCTGTATTTTCAATAAGTCGCGTAGAATCAACAAACTCATCTTGTCAATGAAGTCAGTTTTGGCAGCGAAAGCAGGTTTTGTGGCACAGTTCATCACGACTGCTCGAAGCTACCTCGTCTCCAAACCATTGGTGCACCGTCTCTTGCCTCAGCCACTCAGCGACGAATCAGCGGAACGCATTATCGTCGTCGGGGAGTATGAATCTGGAAGGGCAGGACTTTTGCGTAGCTTGAAAAATCAGGGTCAGTTGTGAAGATCGCCCACTGCCTCTTGATCGCGATGGCACATAGAAGGATGTCTACAATCGATACCGCAACTCCTTTCGCCCTGCAGCGATTACCAGCCTTCGCTGCCTCTTCATAATCAGACGTATCGACGACTTCATCCGGAAAAGAACGAAGATGCACTCTCAGTTTTTCGTATTGTTCCGTTGTCTTTATGCCCGAGAGGAGCTCTTGTCGAATTAGACCGATCGTTCGGGCCCGTCCTTCTCGGATGAGCTCGGATAACTCGGCGACTAGGAGCTTTTCACTCGTGCTTAAGCTTTCGTTCTTTCGGCGAAGCGCCAGGGAAAAAACAGATGTGTCTATCAAGACATTCATAAACGCTTCGCCTTGCGCTCGCGCTTGTAGTCATAGCTGCGTTCGTAGTCAACGCTCCCGAACAGAGACAGGATTTCCTGTTGCTTGCGATGTTCGATGTACTCTTGTAGAGCAACCGTCACCGTTTCTCGCTTTGTCCGGTGTCGGCCGACTCTCTGCGCCTCCTCCAGCAGACGATCGTCGATAGCAAGATTCGTGGGCATGCGCTCCTCCTGTGTATGATTCTACACATAGTAGTGTGTAGATTCAATGCTAAGGCGACAACTTTTTAAGTAGCGCGGAGCTTTTGGAGGCGATCGCCTGGCAAATGATATTCGACGGAAAGAATGTTTCGCTTCGCCCCTCGATAGGAAGCTGGAGCCTGCCATGCCAGTCCCACTATTTAATAACTAACAGCAAGGTGGCCTGGTACCAAAGTGGACGAAGAAGCAGATCGAAAAGGGGCGGGAAAAGGAAGCACGGAGGAAAGGAAAATACTTTTCGACTGTGCAGTCCTCTATACCTTCACCACAAGCCGCAAGCGCTTCGCCAGGCCGAAGGCCGAAACCTAAAGACAAAGCAAAGACGCGTGTCACAGTTATGGCACGATTTCACCAAAACTGTCCGTAAGTTATTGAAAAATAGCGGGCGAGCCTGTAAGCCGGATTCTGTAGACTCCGATTGCTCGAAGCCTGACGACCATTCCTCTAGGTCCCGAATCGCTTCGGAACTCCAGCAGCCTACCCGAGGGTTGCTCTCGCTCGCAGCAACAAGCGTTTAACCGCTTGCACCGCGTTCGACGAAGCGCTGCAAGCTTTCGCTTGTAGCACTCGGCGAGCCGGGCCGGCTCTCCCCTCCTATTTGGCCTTGCACCACGCGGGGTTTTCCGTGCCTCGCCTGTCGCCAGACGAGCGGTGGGCTCTTACTCCACCTTTTCACCCTTACCAGCAAAAGCGCTTTTCTCAGACGATAAGCAGGTTTCCCTGCCGCCCGTCACAGCAGCTCTCTTTCGCGGCGGTCTGTTTTCTGTGGCACTTTCCGTGACGCTGTTGCTCCGCCGAACTTTCGCTCCGCTTCGCCACCGCGTCCCCTGGCGTTACCAGGCGCGTTGCCCATTTGTCTGCTGACGCAGATCGGTGTCCGGACTTTCCTCCCGCCGCCCTTCGTCCGCCTTACGGCAAACTCAGGGCAAGCCAGCGATCGCCCAGCTCACCCGCTATCTTCATTATACCGACACCGCTCGGAATTTCGCGCCTGTTGCTCCGCACGGCGCGCCCTACAATTCCGCGTCCTACGACGACCTCAAAAGGTTGGGCACGGGATTGGTTTTGGCATGCGCGGCGGTGCTTACCACAATTTCTTCGAGGTCGTGTCGGATGGAGACTTCTAGTCGACCGTCTTTGCTGCTGATTTCTGGTGTCGGGTATGGGAGAGGGAGAAAACTCAGCAAGCCCTAACTCCAACGGAATACTCAGACAAGGGACAGCTAGCTCGCAATCTTTTTGATCATAGGCTATTTCCCCACAACGAGCTTCTCGAACTCAACCTCCGAAAGAATCGTTACGCCCAAGTCTTTCGCCTTGTCGAACTTCGATCCTGGATCCGTTCCCACGATCACATAGCTGGTTTTCCTGCTGACCGAGCTGGAAACTGTCCCACCATGCTGTTTCACGATTTCGCCAGCTTCCTCACGCGAACGATTTACCAGCCCGCCGGTAAACACGAAAGACTTACCCGCGAGCTTGTTGCTCTTCACTTCGCGCTTTTCCGCTGTCGGCCGCACGCCCGCCTTTTCTAGCTTCTTGATCAGTTGCCGGTTCGCAGACTCGGAGAAAAACTGTACGATGCTGTTCGCAACCTTCGGCCCCACTTCGGGCACTTCCTCCAATTGTTCCTGGGTCGCCGCCGCAAACTCGTCCAGCGAAGAAAAGTGTTCCGCCAGCAATTGGCCCGTGCGCTCGCCGACAAAGAGAATCCCCAGCGCGTGGAACAGCCGAGATAACGAATTCCTTTTGCTGGCCTCGATCTCATCCAGCAGGTTCTGCGCGGACTTTTCCCCCATTCTTTCCAACTCCGCGACTTCCTCCAGATTCAGCGAATACAGGTCGGCTACATCCTTGACCATATTTTTCTCAACCAATTGGTCCACGATCTTTTCGCCCAGTCCGTCGATATTCATTGCGTGCCGACTCGCATAGTGCAGCAGCGATTCGCGCCGTTTTGCCGGGCACGCCGCGTTCAGGCACCGGTACGCCACTTCACCTTCTACGCGGTGGATCTTGCTTCCGCATTCCGGGCAATTTTTTGGCATCCGAAACGGCCTGCGGTCTTTCCCTTCCTTCACAACTTTCAGCACGTGCGGGATCACTTCGCCTGCCCGCTCGATCAACACGGTATCGCCGATCTGAATGCCCAAGCGCTCGATTTCATCCATGTTGTGCAGCGTGGACCTGCTCACGGTCACGCCGCCGATTTGCACCGGCTGCAGCAACGTCCACGGAGTCAATACTCCCGTTCTGCCTACGTTCACCTGAATATCGTTCACCACCGTGGTTTCCTGACGTGCCGGATATTTGTACGCAATCGCCCACCGCGGCGACTTCGACGTAAACCCCAGTTCGTTCTGAATCCCAACGGAGTTCACCTTGATCACCACGCCGTCAATTTCATACGGCAGTTTCTCGCGCTTGGCATCCCAGGCTTCGCAATACCTGATTACTTCTTCGATTCCGTCGCATGGCTTCCAGTCGGAAGAGGCGCGAAACCGCAACAGCTTCAACGCTTCAAGCGATTCGGAGTGTTTGGGAAACACAACTTTTCCATCGCGCAGCAGGTAGTACGCAAAAAAATCTAGTTTGCGCTGCGCTGTGACGCTCGAATCGAGTGTCCGCACCGCTCCGGCCGCGGCGTTACGGGCGTTGGCAAAAATCTTGCCGCCGCTCTGCTCCTGTTGACGGTTCATTGCTTCAAACGCCTTGCGGGTCATGATGATTTCGCCACGCACTTCAAAGGAACCCGCCATCTTTGCCTTCTTCAGGGTCTCTGGCGCGATGCGCAGAGGTATCGACCTGACCGTCCGCACGTTTGGTGTCACATCTTCGCCGGTAGTGCCGTCGCCCCGCGTGACACCGCGCACCAGCACGCCGTCCTCGTAAATCAGCGAAATACTCAGCCCGTCAAACTTGTGCTCGGCGATGTACTCAATTTCTTCGCGCCCAACGCCTTCGCGCACGCGGCGGTCAAAATCGCGCAGCGCATCAAACGAAAATGCATTGTCCAGGCTGAGCATCGGGCGCGCATGGCGAAACGTTTGGAATCCGGCGCGCGCCGGAGCGCCGACTCGCGCCGTCGGTGAATCCGACGTCGCCAGCTCCGGATGCGCTGTCTCCAACTCTTTGAGCTTCACCAGTAACTTGTCGTATGCCGCATCCGAAATTTCCGGATCATCCAGCACGTGATACCGGTATTCGTGAAAGCGGAGCTTATCCCGCAGCTCTTCAATTTCCTTTTTCACTGACGCCGTGGCCGCTTTCGCCATGTCTGCTCCACGCGACTTCACACAATCGCAACCCGTATTATATAGAATAGGTAGCTTCGCACGTGCCCGACGGGGCTTGCAGCGCAGGCTTTATGCCGGTGCCGTTGTGGCCGGGCGTCGCTGAAACACAAGGACCTATGCAAGATCTGCGCAACGCGCTGTTGATTCACAACCCTAATGCTGGCGGCGGTGGCTCGGCACGTCGCGCTCAGATTGACGAAGCACGCAAAGTTCTCGGCGCGCGTGGTATCCAGGCCGACTTAGCGGAAACTACCGGCCCCGGCGAAGCCACGGAAATCGCACGGCGCGCGGGACACGACGGCCGGCAGCTGGTCATCGCCTGCGGCGGCGACGGTACCGTCAACGAAGTGGTCAACGGACTCGCCGGTTCAAAAAACGGCCATCGCGTACCCCTCGCGCTCCTTCCCGCCGGTACTGCAAATGTCCTCGCGAAAGAACTGGAACTCTCGTGGGAAATTCCCACAGCTGCTGACCAGATCGCCCGCGGCGAAGTGCGCGACATCGCACTCGGCTTAGCGACTCCGCTCGAACAACCGGAAAAGGCCCGTTACTTCCTCAGCGTCGCAGGCGCCGGACCCGACGGCCGCATTACCTACGCCGTGGACCTCGAACTCAAAGCGCGCATGGGAATCCTCGCTTACTGGTGGCAAGGCGCGCGCGAAGTCTTCAACTACAAGTTTCAGCTTTTTCGCGTTATCAGCGAAGGCCAGTCGCGCGAAGTCTCTTTGGTGATCATAGGCCGCACCAAACATTACGGCGGCCCTTTCAAAATCACCACGCAAGCCGACCTTTACAAAGACCAGTTCGAGTTCGTTGGTCTGACCACGCAAAGCGGCTTGAAATACTTGAGCTACTTACCCACTTTGTGGTTCGGCGACTTGCGCAAGCAAGAAGGCGTGTACTTCTGGAAGTCGGATCGCTTGGTTTGCGAACCGATCGAATCCGACCCGCCCACCTATGCCCAGGTGGACGGCGAACCGCTCACTCGCCTGCCGGTCGAGTTCCGCATCGTGCCGCGCGCGCTGCGTCTGCTCGTGCCCGGCCCGGAAAAGCCCCCCGAAGCCACGGACTGACACGAGTGGATGCTCTTACTCACGGAGTTGCATCGTTAGCGCTGCAGCGCGCTTTTTTCCCCCGCGCATCGTGGCGCAGTGTTGTCACGATCATTGCCGCGGGCGTTGTCGCCGACGTGGATTGGTTCTCCGCCGGTCTCGGTCCATCAGGTTATCTGCAATGGCATCGCACTGTTACGCACTCGCTCTCTTTTCTCGCTGTTCTCACGATCGCGGCTTTTTTCTTCGTGCAGCAGACCCGAAAAGCCCTTGGCGGAATTTGGGCGGGCCTTTCCTGGCTGCCGGTAGCGGCGGCAGGTTCGCTGCATCTATTCCTCGACGTATTGCAAGCCGACTACGTTGCATTGCTTTGGCCATTTTCGGCACGACGCTTCGCGCTGGACGTGCTGCCGTCGCTCGAGCCGTGGCTGCTCACGGCCTTGATTGCAGCGATCTTACTTCCGGAATTATTTCTGCTGGTCAGCGAAGAAATCGGCTCCCGCATAAAGCGTCCACGCGGCCGCCTTGGCGCCATCGTGGGCCTCTCCTTCGCGGCGTTATACATCGGCTTGCGTGCACTGGTTCACTCGAACGCTGTGGCCTCGCTCGAAGCTCACACCATGGCTGGTGAACTGCCTCACCGCGCCGCGGCTTTTCCGGAATCCACTTCCCCGTTCCTATGGCACAGCATCGTCGAGACGCAATCCGCCCTGAACCTAGTCGTCATGCGCAGCATGGGCGGCGAAGTCAGCTACGCTTCCGGCGTTACCACGCTCCATAAGCCCGAGCCGTCTCTAATGCTAGCGGCGGCACAAAATTCGGCTGCCGCAGCTACCTTCGTGACGTTCGCGCGCTTCCCTAAAGCAACCGTCCAAACTGAGACCGAAGGGTATTCCGTCGAAATCCAGGATTTGAAGGATCAAGCCACCGACGAAAAAACGCGCGCCATCTTTGCGGATATCGTTCTCGACAAAACCTCGCGGGTGGTTTCATCAGAGTTGCAGTGGCAGAACAATTCTGGCTCGGTCCATTAATTGCCGGCTTCGGTGTGATGGCGGTGGCTCAGAATCCAACGCGACGCCAGGTAGCTAAGCAAAGCGAACACTGCGAGTGCGATCGCGGCGGCGAGCTTATTTCGCTCCAGCATCGGCAACGCGTCCTTTCCGTACTTCACCGCCAGATACCCGACGCCAAAATAGCGAATTAAGCGGGCCAGCGAGATTGCTGATGCAAAACTCCACAGCGGAACTTCAAAAACGCCTGCGGCAAATACAAATATCTTAAACGGAGTAGGAGGCGGCAGCAGTGCCGCGATCAGCATTCCGCCGAAGCCGTTGCGCTCTACCCAGTGACGAATAGCCAGCGCACGCGGCCCAGCCTTTTCGTGAAAGAACGCTTCCCCGCCCTTGCGCGCAATGAAATACAGCAATACGCAGCCGAACATCGAACCGGAAGCCGCCATGAACGCATACACCGGCATGCGCGCCGGATGCTGAATGCTGAGCTCGATCAACAGCAGATCGTTGATAACCGGAAAGGTCAGCACGGAAGAATCGAGAAACGAAATCAGGAACAATCCGGGCGCGCCCAAAGCTCCCGCGAACGCGACGATCTTCGCTTTCCACGCGCCCAGTTTTGCACCCAAAATGTTCTCCTCTTTTCTCTGGTTATCCCGGAAGAAGTGGGTAGTCTTTTGCTGCCGTCCCGCTAGAACAGGGACTCCACTGCTTCCGTGATCACATCCCACACGCGATGCAACTCATCCGGAGAAATCACATACGGCGGCAGCACATACACCACATTGCCCAGCGGCCGCAGCAGCACGCCACGCTCCAGAAAAAACCCGTACAGCTTCGGCCGCATCGCCGACAAGTATCCCGCATCGTCCGTACGCAGTTCGATGGCCCCGATGGTTCCAATCTGCCGCGTATCGCCCACGGCCGCATACTTCCGCAACTGCTGCAATCGCTCCGCGTGGATCTTCGCAATGCCCGCGATGCGATCGAACACCGGCTCATCGTCAAAAATCTGCAAGCTGGCATTCGCTGCCGCACACGCCAGCGCATTCCCCGTATAAGAGTGCCCGTGATAAAAAGTATGCATCCGGTTTTCGCTGCGGAATGGCGCGGCGACTCGATCGCTGCACAGCGTCACACCCATCGGCAAGAATCCGCCGGTAATTCCCTTCGATAGACACACTAGGTCCGGCGCTATCCCTGCAATATCACAGGCAAACATTTTTCCAGTGCGCCCGAATCCGGTGAGCACTTCGTCCGCGATCAGCAGCACATCGTGTTTCGAACAGTGCGCCCGCACTTTCTGCAAAAACTCCGCAGGATGCACAATCATCCCGCCCGCGGCCTGCAACAGCGGCTCCACAATAATCGCCGCGATCCGATGGCCGCGCTCTTCGAGCAGCGTTTCTAATTTTCCAACACACTCGATGTGACACGACTCCCGGCGTAATCCCACCGGACACCTATAGCAATACGCTGAATGCGCGCGATGCACGGGATAGCGCATCGCTCGAAAGGGATTGGTGAACGGCGAATCGTCGCTTACGGACATCGCTCCCGCTGTATCCCCGTGATAGCCATGCTCCAGTGCCACAATCTCGCATTTTGCCGGGCGGTCGCTGTTGCTGAAATGCTGCATCGCCAGCTTCAGCGCCACTTCAACGGCGGTCGAGCCATCATCCGAAAAAAACAGATGCGTTAGCTCCGGACTCACCCACTTGCCTAGTCGCGTCGCAAGTTCCTCGGCGGGCTCGTGAGTGAATCCAGCCAAGATCACGTGTTCCATCTTGCGCGCCTGCTCCGCGATAGCCTCCGCAATCCGAGGGTTCGCGTGCCCATGCAGGTTTACCCACCACGACGACACGGCGTCAATAATCTTTCGCCCGTCGCGCGCGTGCAGCCACACGCCCTCCGCCCGCTCAATTTCAATCGGCGCCGGATCTAATAAAGAATTTGTAAATGGATGCCAGATGCGAAGAGGCGATGTCATGAGGAGGTTTCCGCCGGAGCTCTCCTTGTTGCGGGGGGCCGAAGTTTAGCTCCGACAGTGCTTGGCACAAGACGGGGCTTTAGGCCCTGAGGAATTGCCCTGTTCATCGCCCGGCCAGCTTGTCGCGTATCACTGGGAAAACGCCGACCGGTCAAAGTGGTTCATAAACACCTGCATCAGCGAGGTGCGATGCAAATTCGGCAGCCTTGGCACCTCGCCGATCACTCGCACGTGTCCAAATCTTTCCACCGTCTCGCGATTTTCGCGGTTCTGATCGCCGATCAAAACCACGCCGTGCACCGGTAGCTCTGCCGCATGCAGCGCCGCCAGTGTCAGCAAGGTGTGATTGATCGTGCCTAGCGTGCTGCGCGCCGCTAAAATCACCGGCAGCTTCAGCTTCACCATCATGTCCAGAATAAATTGTTTCTGGTTGATAGGCGCCAGCACTCCGCCCGCGCCTTCCACTACCAGCCAGTCGTTCGCCAGGTGGTTCGGCAAATTAATTTTCGCCAGGTCAATTTCGACGCCTGCCCAGCGCGCGGCCAAATCGGGCGAAACCGGCGGCACGAATTTATAGACTTCATCAATCGTACGATCCGTGCCGATCCCCGCCAACCGCATCACCGTTGCGCGATCCGAGCCTTCCAAGGTGCCAGTCTGTATAGGCTTCCAGTACACTGCATCCAGCGCCGCGCACAGCAGCGCCGACAGCGTGGTTTTGCCTACGCCGGTGTCTGTTCCCGTTACAAAAAAGTGATGCCTCATCCGCGGCCCGCAACTTCCGCCGCAGCCAGCGAGCTCTGCGACCTTCTTCTCCAATTTTGCAAGGCCGCCCGTATGCCCGTCACGTGCTCTCGCGTAGCCCGCGCCGTAAGCGACAATCTCAGCCGAGCGGTACCCACTGGAACGGTCGGTGGGCGAATAGCGCGTACAGCGAGTCCGCCTTCTTGCAGAAACCTCGCTGCCGAAAGAGCATCTTCATTGGAGCCAAGAATCACCGGTACGATCTGTGAAGCCGAATTGCACGTGTTCCATCCGTCCCCACGCAGCGAGGCGATCAGACCCGTCGAATTTGCGCTCAGCGCTTCCCTTTCCCTATCCATCCCCTTCGCCAGCCGCAGGGCCGCCCAAACCTGCCCTGCCATGTACGGCGGCATGGCGGTACTGAAAATTAGCGTCCGCGCATGATTGATCAGAAATTCCCGCAACGTGCGCGGGCCACACACAAACGCGCCGGCGCTGGCCAGCGCCTTGCCGCATGTGTGCACTGTCGCAAACACTTTCCGAGTCAGACCCGCGCCGGCTACAATCCCCGAACCATGCGGGCCTTGCACTGCCGTCGCGTGGGCCTCGTCCACAATCAGACTCGCACCGTAGAGCTCCGCTAATTTCTGCATAGCGTGCACATCGACAATGTCGCCGTCCATACTGAACACCGATTCCGTCACAATCAGCTTCCGGCACGATTCACTTTCATGCGCTCGCAGCGCGCGCTCCAATGCGTTCAAATCCAGATGAGGATAAATTTCCTTCCGCGCGCCAGACAATCGGATTCCATCGATCAGACTGGCGTGATTGAGCGCGTCGGAAAAAACCAAGTCTTCTTTCCCAAGCACCGAACTGAGCAAACCCAGATTCAACGTGTACCCATTCGCAAAATACAGTGCCGCTTCGGTCCCTGCGAACTCCGCGAACTCCTCTTCCAACTCATTCCACGCCGCATCATGCCCCGAAAGCAGCCGTGACCCCGTGCCACCCATTCGCGCAGATGCTGCAACCGCCTCCAGCACCGCCTCCTTCAGCCGCGGATCCTCCGCCAATCCCAAATAATCATTCGAACAAAGATTCACTCCCGCAATCTGCGCAAAGCTGCGCAACTGATCGCGCGCACTCAACTTCGCCAAGTCGCGTTCCAGATCCTTCTCCAGTTTGCTTTGTGCTTCAAACCGCATGCGGCTCCAGCGGCTTCATGCCTAGCGTGGCGAACAATTCCTCGTCTTCATCCCGCCCCGGATTCGGCGTGGTCAGCAACTTCTCGCCCACAAATATCGAATTCGCTCCCGCCAAGAAGCACAGCGTCACGGCTTCCGGTGAAAGCTGCTTGCGTCCCGCCGCCAATCGCACTCGAGAAGCCGGCATCAGAACCCGCGCTGTCGCAATCGCCCGTACCATTTCCAGCGGATCAAGCGCTGGCATCTTCGCCATCGGTGTCCCTTCTACTCGCACCAGCATGTTGATAGGTACGCTTTCCGGATGCGGCCGCAAATGCGCCAGCTGCTGCAGCAGCCCGATGCGGTCCTCTTGCCGTTCGCCCATGCCCAAAATTCCACCGCAGCACACCGTAATCCCGGCCTTGCGCACCGCCGCCAGTGTGTTCAACCGGTCATCGTAAACGCGCGTGGAGATGATCGAGCCATAGAATTCCGGCGAAGTATCCAGATTGTGGTTGTACGCGGAAAGCCCCGCTTCCTTCAGCTGCTCCGCCTGCCGCTCGGTCAACATCCCCAGCGTGCAGCATACTTCGAGGCCCAGCTCGGAAACTCCGCGCACCATCTGCAAAACTTTCTCGAATTCCCTGCCTTCCGGGGCCTGCCGCCAGGCCGCTCCCATGCAAAACCGCGTGACACCGCGTCCGGCGGCCTCGCGCGCTACGCGCACCACGTGCTCCGGATCGAGCAACCCCTCCCGCTCGACCCCCGTATTGTAGTGCGCGCTCTGCGGGCAGTACGCGCAGTCCTCCGGGCACCCGCCCGTCTTGATCGAAAGCAACTGGCAGGTTTGCACCCGGTCTTGCGGATGAAACCGCCGGTGCACCGACTGGGCGCGAAACACCAGCGAGGGCAGCGCCGTCCGGTAAATCGCCTCCACCTCGTCCCGCCGCCAGTCATAGCGCAGCGCGCCTGCACTCGTATCCGCCGCAAACGTTCCTGTCATCATGTAATCGCGGTCTCCGTGAATCGTCGCTAGGCATGTTACCAAAGGTCAGCCCACCCGGTCAGTCCGCCCACAGAAGATTTCCATTCCTGCGCCTGCTGCTCTATGCCAACCTGCTTCGCTCGAATTGAGTTTCGTCTGTTTTGCCGGTTAGAGGCCAGGCGCGAGTAAAGAAGACAGAAACCTGGAGAAATTCCTGGAGCAGGCTCCTAAGATGAGAAAATGGGTCCATGAATGTACAGGGTGCCATCAGCAAGGCTACAAACCCGAAATGCCAGAGTCTGAATCCAGACCCGTGTTCCAGCAACTGCGCAGGCTTGTGCAAAAAATGACTTTAGATGAAGCAGGCGTTTTGCTTGTATTGTCGCGCGGTTGCACGGCCTGACTGCCATGCTTGGCAGGATCCAGCAGAATCCACATTCCTTTGGAAGGGCGGGCGTCGAGGTGCCTGGAGGCAGGTCTCCACGAGGCTCCCGATTTGTGTTGATACCGACCTAAAGAAAAATGAGCCGGAAACAACATCCCCGGCTCATTAAGACTAAAGATCCTTCATAATTCAGCGCTTCCCGTCAGGCTCAGCCTTCCATTTGCGCCTGCAAAAACTCTCCCGGCATCCGCACCATACGGTCCGATGCCCGCGGCACAAAATCCATCTCGCGCCGATCATTGTTAACTGGTCTGTTCACCAGCCCATTCGCGGGCCGAGCAGCAGCCTGCCCGCCCTGCAAAACAAGCCGCTCCATCTTGATCCCCAGGGCGCGCTCCAGTTGGAACAGCTCGCTCTTTTGTCGCCGGTCAAATAGTGTCGAAGCCACGCCATGTTCCCCCGCGCGTCCCGTCCGTCCCACCCGGTGAATGAAGTTTTCCGTTACCTCAGGCAAGTCGTAATTGATGACGTGCGCGATGTCCTGCACGTGAATCCCACGAGCAGCCACATCGGTCGCCACCAGCACCTTATATTGCCCGCGCTGGAATCCCGTGAGCGCCGCAATCCGCTGCGATTGCGAACGGTCGCCATGAATCATCGCCGCGTTAAGTCCCTGCCTCGACAAACTCTTGGCGATTCTCTCTGTGCCGCGCTTGGTCCGGCAAAACACCAGGCACCGGCCGTTCTCTTTCGCCAGCAACGCGTGCAGGGTGTCCGCCTTGTCGTTGTCCGTCACTTCAAACGCCTGCAGCCGCACATTCTCTGACGGCTTTAACGTCGACCCGAACGATAACCGCACCGCGTTCCTGGTGTAGTCGCGTACCAGTTGCGTCATCGCTCCTTCCATCGTCGCGGAAAAACACAGCGTCTGCCGCTCCTTTGGCAGCACCGACGCAATGCGCTTGATCGCCGGCAGAAATCCCATATCCAGCATGCGGTCCGCTTCGTCCAAAATCAGCGTCGCCACTCCGCTGAGCGAAATCAGCCGGCGGTCCAGATAATCTTCCAGCCGGCCCGGTGTCGCCACCACCAGCTGCGCGCCCTTGCGGATGGCATCGAGTTGCCGGCCTTCCGGCAATCCGCCTACTACCAAAGCAGCCGGTGCGGCCTGCTTTTCCTTGAATGTATTGAATTGCGCGAGCACCTGCATCGCCAGTTCGCGTGTCGGCACTAGCACCAGCGCCGAAATTCCGCGCGCGCGTTGTGCCGCCAGCTTTTCCATGACCGGAATCAGAAACGCCAAGGTCTTGCCCGTTCCTGTCTGCGCCGTGGCGATCAGGTCTTTACCCGCCAGGGCCTGCGGAATCGCCGCCGCTTGCACTGGCGTCGGTACTAAAAACTTTGCCGCTTTTAACCGCTCCTTCAATGAAGGAGCTACCGAAAATTCAGAAAAACTACGTTCAGAAATACTTGTCATTTTGCTTTCTTGCCGGGTGCGGTTGCCGCTGCGCACACACTTCGCTGCGCACGACAATCCGCATTGCCGGACCTATTTTTATTTACGCTGAAAACGTACGGAGAATTCGAAGGGCGGGTATTCTCAGATCAGGTCAGTAAACCGGAGGGACCGCACAACACAACCGCTGCATTAAGCGCAACGACAGTATACCACACAATGAGAAGCACACCGGCATCTTTGCGAATGTGTCGACCTAGAGTCTGTCCAGGGGACTATGACCCGCGAGGAATGCAACACGCCTCGCCGACTGCCTACTGTCACAGTCAACTCAAGATATGCTCGGTAAGGAAGCCAGGTTAACAGCAGAACGTACGAATACGAATTCGACGATCAAGGAAATTGGACCCCATGGGCGTCAAACGCAATGTCGGAATCAGTAGCCGGCGAAGTCACGGTTCGAACGTTCACCTGCTACTAACTACGTCTCAAGTCATCCAACCCTGAGAGAGTCGCCTCATTTGAAAATCCGCCGCTGGAATGTTATAAATCAGACCTTCGCCACGCCCTGAATTTTGCTTATACCGAGCAAACCGCGGGGTTTCGGAGCTTGTACTTACAAGCGCCGAATCAAGGCTGTTGCCGGGAAGGGGTTCCTGGCACCGCCACGTGGCATGGTTGCTTTCCGTCAGGACAAGGAGCCACTTTCCAGCCCGTCAAACGCGGCATCTCCGATGCCTGCCTAGCGGCGAGGTGGCGCGAAGCAAACACGGTGAACGCCGCGGCGTTTGCCACCAGTTAGTATGCGGATTTCCAGCAGCGCGGTGCACCACACGCCTGCAAGCATTGAATTAAGGACAGCGATTCGGAGGAAGCCTTTCATGCGAACCTGGCTACAAAATGCCTGGTCCCACTGTAGTTCTGCAATCTTCAGCGGATTCGGCAAGCTTTCCGCCCTAAGCGCGACCGCTCTTGTCGCCACATCCGGCGCATTAGCCGGCAAGCTCGAAAGCGAAGCGGGCGGCGAAGCTGGCCTCAAACTTCCCGACCTTTCCTCGGTTCATTTCCTCGGCGGCCCCGGCACTGGTGTTGATGGCCACAAACTTCTCCTGTGGGGCATTCTGATCTGCATTTTCGGCCTGCTCTTCGGCCTCACGATTTACACGCGTCTCAAAAATCTTCCCGTCCATCGCTCCATGCGCGAAATCTCCGAGCTCATCTACGAAACCTGCAAAACCTATCTGCTCACCCAGGGCAAGTTCCTCATGCTCCTTTGGGTTTTCATTGCTGTAGTTATCATTCTCTACTTCGGCTGGCTGTCGCCCGTTCCCGGCAAGTCCGTCGCGCTCACTCTTCCCATCATTCTGCTTTTCAGCATCGTTGGCATCGCCGGCAGCTACGGCGTCGCCTGGTTCGGCATTCGCGTCAACACGTTCGCCAACTCCCGCACCGCCTTCGCCGGTCTTCGCGGCAAGCCCTATCCCATTTACCACACGCCGCTCGAAGCCGGCATGAGCATCGGCATGATGCTCATCAGTGTGGAGCTGCTCATGATGCTGTTCATTCTCCTGTTCATTCCGGGTGACTACGCCGGTCCCTGCTTCATCGGCTTCGCAATCGGTGAATCGCTCGGCGCGGCAGCGCTGCGCATTGCCGGCGGCATCTTCACCAAAATCGCCGACATCGGCTCCGATCTCATGAAAATCGTCTTCAAAATTAAGGAAGACGACGCGCGCAATCCCGGCGTCATCGCCGATTGCACTGGCGACAACGCCGGCGACTCGGTCGGCCCGAGCGCCGATGGTTTTGAAACTTATGGCGTCACTGGCGTAGCGCTCATAACCTTTATTTTGCTTGCAGTGAAGGATCCAACAGTACAGGTCCAACTCCTTGTCTGGATCTTCGTCATGCGCATCGTCATGCTCATCGCCAGCGCCGCCGCCTACTTCATCAACGGCGCCATCTCCAAGGCCAAGTATGGCAACGCCGATGAAATGAATTACGAAGCGCCACTCACTTCCCTGGTCTGGATCACCTCGGTCGTCTCCATCGCACTGACCTACCTGATCTCTTCCAAGATCATCCCCAGCCTCGGCGGCGACACCTCACAATGGTGGAAACTTGCCACCATCATTTCGTGCGGCACGCTTGCCGGCGCCATCATTCCCGAACTCGTCAAAGTTTTCACGTCTACCGAATCCCGCCACACCAGGGAAGTGGTCACCTCCGCGCAAGAAGGCGGCGCATCGCTCGGCATCCTTTCCGGATTCGTCGCCGGAAACTTCTCCGCCTATTACCTCGGCATGGCCATGGTGGCGCTGATGTCGGTCGGCTATCTCATCACCACCACGAGCAACAACGCCATGACTTCCCTGATGGCCGCGCCCGCAGTCTTCGCCTTCGGTCTTGTGGCCTTTGGCTTCCTCGGAATGGGCCCGGTGACCATCGCCGTAGACTCTTACGGCCCAGTCACCGACAACGCTCAGTCTGTCTACGAACTTTCGCTCATCGAAAGCATCCCTAACATCAAGGCCGAACTGAAAAAAGATTTCAACATTGACGTCAACTTTGAAAAAGCCAAGGAAATGCTGGAAGCCAACGACGGGGCCGGCAACACCTTCAAAGCCACCGCCAAGCCCGTGCTCATCGGGACCGCCGTCGTCGGCGCCACGACGATGATCTTCTCTATCATCATGGCGCTCACCAACGGTCTCACCGCCAATGTGGACAAGCTTTCGCTTCTCCATGCTCCGTTCGTGCTTGGTCTCGTCACCGGCGGCGCTATGATCTACTGGTTCACTGGCGCTTCGACACAAGCCGTCACCACCGGCGCCTATCGCGCCGTCGAATTCATCAAAGCCAACATCAAGCTCGAAGGCGTCGAAAAAGCCTCCGTCGCCGACAGCAAAAAGGTCGTCGAGATCTGCACCAAGTACGCGCAAAAAGGCATGATCAATATTTTCATTGCCGTCTTCTTCGCCACACTGGCCTTTGCCTTCGTCGAACCCTTCTTCTTCATCGGCTATCTGATTTCCATCGCCATCTTCGGCCTGTACCAAGCCATCTTCATGGCTAACGCCGGCGGCGCATGGGACAACGCCAAGAAAATTGTCGAGGTCGAGCTCAAACAAAAAGGCACGCCACTCCACGACGCCACAGTCGTCGGCGACACCGTAGGCGATCCTTTCAAGGACACTTCCTCCGTCGCCCTCAACCCGGTCATCAAGTTCACTACACTGTTCGGCCTGCTTGCCGTAGAGCTCGCCGTGAAACTCACCACCAGCCGGGGCTATGGCCCGACGCACATCCTCGCAGCCATTTTCTTCATCGTTTCGTTCACGTTTGTGTACCGTTCCTTCTACAGTATGCGTATCCGCTCCGACGCGCACTAGCAGCCGTGAGCGGTGCGCTTCGTTTTATTTGGTTGTACCTATTTGGGAGTACGTTAGAACAAGACCATGCCGCCCCTGTTGGTTTAGCTTGTCTGGCAGATGTCCAACCATTACGGCGGCCGCATCGAATTCCAGCAAAGCGAACCCGGTGCAAGCCGCCCGAGCCAGGCTGAGGAAGTCAGCTTGGACTCTCGCCTGTCGATCGCCCGTGTGCGGTCGTCGCGATCAAGAGCACGCGTCACCGTTGCCTCGCGCCTCCTGTTCTCCTTTTCCGCGATAATCGTTTTCTTTTCCCGCCGCCAGCAATGTAGAATTCGGCGTCAGTTCGTGAGGCCACGATGAACAAGCTCGCAATTTTCGCCTCTGCTTTCTCGGTGTTGTCTTTCGCGGCACTCTGCAACGCGCAGGTAGACCCCAAGTGGGAAATCCACGACCGCAACCGCCCAAACCCGCCGGTCGTCACTCCAAGCACTTCCAGCACTCAAGAATCACCTGGCAAGCCACCATCGGACGCCATCGTCCTGTTCGACGGAAAGGATCCTTCACATTGGATTCACAAAGACGGCAGCCCTTCGAAATGGACTGTCGCTGACGGATACATGGAAGTCGCGCCAAAGACCGGCGAAATTCACACCAAGGAATCCTTCGGCGATTGCCAGCTTCACGTGGAATTCCGCGAACCCTCCCCGCCCAAGGGCGAAGACCAGGATCGCGGCAACAGCGGTGTCTTCCTGATGGGCCTCTACGAAATTCAGGTGCTCGATTCCTACAACAGCAAAACCTACGCCGACGGCCAAGCCAGCGCCGTCTACGGCCAATACCCGCCGCTGGTGAATGCATCTCGTCCGCCCGGCGAGTGGCAAACCTACGACATCATCTGGCACGGCCCGCGTTTTGACGCCTCCGGAAAACTGACTCGTCCCGCACGCGTTACCGTCATTCACAACGGCGTCCTCGTCCAGGACCACGTTGAACTCACCGGCCCCACCGGCCATCACGTACGTCCGCCCTACACCGCCGGTCCCGACAAACTCCCGCTCGCTCTGCAGGACCACAACCATCCGGTCCGCTACCGCAACATCTGGATCCGCAACCTGCAGTAATCCCGCCCTTCCACATGCACTTATGCTTGTCGTGCCGGCCTTCAGGTCAATGCTTTCTCTTTGGCGTTAAAGATTGATTGAGCCGGACACCCATAGTCCGGTGATACGGCATTGCTGCAGCTTCGCATTTTGCGAAGTTTACTCAAGGACTCGACCCGAGTGTCAGGTACGGATGAGCCCCGCGAATTTTTGCGGATTGTTGTCGAATCCGGGAAACACCGGTGCGAGATCATGTACACCGATGTGTTTCTGCAGAATTTCTCCGAGCACGGAACGGAAATCTGTCGTCAGCGCCAGGTCACGGCCTTCGTTGAGTTGGCCTTCGCTTAGCCCCGGCCAGCGAGCGTATACTTTACCGCCCTTTATGTAGCTGCCCATCACGAACATGCAGTTCGCATGACCGTGGTCGGTGCCGCGGTTGCCGTTTTCTTTCGCGGTACGGCCGAATTCGCTCATCGTCACAAACACAATATTTTCCATGCGGTCGCCCAAGTCCCGACGAAATGCGGCCATTCCCTGCCCCAGATCTTTCAGCAAATTCGAGAGCTGGCCCTGCACGCCGCCTTCGTTCACGTGGTTGTCCCACCCGCCGCAATCCACAAAGAAAACTTCCGTGCCGATGTTAGCTTTGAGCAGCTGTCCAATCTGTTGCAAACTTTGCCCCAGCCGGCTTTTCCCATAATCCGCACCGTTTTCCGGTTTGTACTTCGCCGGATCGGCTTTGCGTAGCATGTCAATCGCTTCAAACGTTTCCGCGCCTGTGCCACGCAGTGCGTGATCCACCGTTTGCGCGTACATGGCTTCAAAGCCGCCTTCGGCAATCTGTCCGGCACCCGGAGTCTGCGCCATCACCTTGAATTGCTTCACGTCCGGCAGCGCAATCGCCGGAGCTGGGCCGCGCAGCATTCGCGGCAAATTCGCTCCCATGGCCACGGCACGAAACGGTGAAGCATTCTCTTCGGGTACTGTTTCGAGCGCGCGGTTCAACCAGCCGTCGTCAGTGGATTTGATTCCCGGTGTGCCAGACTCCATAAAGTCCTGCGCATCAAAGTGCGAGCGGGTCGGATCCGGCGAACCCGCCGCATGCACAATCGCCAATTCATTCTTGTGAAACAGCGGCTCCAGTGAAACCAGACTCGGATGCAATCCAAAAAAACCATCCAGATCGATCGCCGCATCAGCGCCGCCTCGCCGCGGTTCCGGAATCGCAATCGTCGGCCGCATGCGGTAATAATTCGGTTCGCCAAACGGCACCACAATATTCAGTCCGTCGGCCGCGCCACGCTGAAACAAAACGACAAGTTGTCTTTTTCCTGACGATGGAGCCCCCGCAATCGCGCGCTGCAAAAATGCCGGCATGGTGCTGAGCCCAACCATGGCGATGCCGCCCTGCTTCATGAAATAGCGCCGCGAAAACGGAAACCGGCGCGAGCCCTGGCAGTTGGAGTTAGTAGGCACGATTGACCTCGTGGAATCGCGAACGGCACCCACCCGGAAAGGTAGCCGCGACAACGCCGCGCGCGGAACAGAAGGGAGTTAAGTGGCGGCGTCCGGAACCGGAACTATGGCGCCAATTTTGTGGCGAGTTGACCCGTTTCGTGACTCCGGGCGCCAACGATGAGACATCTCGTTCCATTGAAATAGGCGCCAGCGGAACAATAGTGGAGATTTCCTGGCCAGCGATTGTCGGGTTGTACCTCATCGCCGTTGAAATTCCGGCGCGCCCAAAACTAATCCCGTGAGGACTCCCAGATCCACTGGCTTCACGGGATCATCCAAGCGAGCCTGCAGCACCTGCGGATCGTCCAATTGTTTCTGCAAAGTTTCGATGGTAGAAGGTCCCGCCTGGCCACCGAGGAAAAGTTGCACGGCGCGATCGAGGATTTGCTTTCCATCCGCCGATGAGGACGCGCCAAGCAGCGCGGCAGCGTCGGTGCGCGACCCGCGTACCTTATTGCCAGCGAGGGCGAGAGAAAAATTCAAGCGATTCAGCAAGGCGCCGGCATTGACCCAGGCGTCGGCTTTGTCAGCGTAGCCTGTTGGAGGCTGGCATTGATACAACGGCTCCCCGATGCGTCCAACCCATTGCACCAGCGGCATAGTGGTGTCCGCCGCGGTGCCCAGCGCGCGGACCGAGGACGCGACAAACTCGAAGGGCGTTTTGATCTTGCCGCGATAGGCCTCTCGGCTCCAGAACTCCGGCGAATAAATCATCGTCCGCAGCACCGCGCGAATATCGCCATTGCTGGACTTGAAGGTGCCGGCCATTCGTGCTACCAGCGCCGGTGGCGGATTATCGGAAACAAAGCGGCGCGCAAGTTTGGTCGAGATAAATTTCGCCGTACTCGGATGTCTCGCCAACAACTCAATCACCTGCTCGCCGTCTTTCATTTCGCCGGAGTGAATCTTTCTGCCCAGCACAATCTTCGGGTCAGGGTCGTGGATCCGTTCGTCAAATTTGAATTGCGGATTTTCCCGCGGTTTCTCGATGGTCCATCCGGTGAAGGCACGAGCCACCTCCGTAACATCGTTCTGCGTGTAGCCGCCGTCAACTCCGAGCGTGTGCAGCTCCATCAGTTCGCGGCTGTAATTTTCATTCAGTCCGCGCCCTTGCTTCTTCTTGCCCGTCGTCTGCGTTTGCGGCTTGGTGCGCGGGAAACGGCCGAATCCGCCCCGCTTCTGCTGGCGCATAGCGCGTTCCTGCGCCTGACGCTGCGCGGCGCGTGGATCGGCGCTCAGAAAATTATCCAAATAAAAAAGCATGGCGGGGCTCTTCGCGGTGTCCGTCACCAGATCCTTGAATTTGCCGAGCGCATGCGGCTGAATCACGTCCCGTTCGTATGATGTCAGGTAGTAGCGGTCTTCGCCCTTCCCGGCGAACACGTTGAAGTGGTTGAACCAGAAATCGTCCATCACCTGCTGCAGTTGCCGTTCGCTGTAAACGGCACGCGCCATCTTGGCCATGGCCAATTCTTCGACCACGCGGGCGGGCCGTTTGCTGTCGTCGGCGATGGGGCGAGGCACAGCGTTGGGGTCAATGCTCAATGCGCCTCGCTGAGTTGAACCGGTAGTCGCGACGTTGCCGGATGGCAACTTCATCGGCGACGGCACTTCGTTATCCGCGGCTCCGTCCTTGCTGGATCGAATGTCAGGCCGCATCACAGCGGAATCGTCCGATGGTTTGGAAGCATTTGACGGAGAGTCCTGCGTGATCGCCGCTGTGGCGGCGCCAAGTCGCGATTGCGTCCCCGACGCTTGCTTCGCCGCCTCTTTGGCCGCTTGTTTCGGCTGTGGATAGTCCGCGATCAAAGCGGCCGTGCTCATATGCAACGTCGGCAAATTCTCCAGGCGTGCATCGAGAGACCTGTCCTCAATCGAATTCGGATTGAGCTGCTGATCAATCCATTTGGCCAAGCCCATCTGCTTCACCCGTTCGAGGTCGCCTGGGCGCGGACCGTAAGCAAGGCGATTGAGTGCATGCAAAATCGCTTCGTCCGCAGTGAGATCGGCAATCGGCAGACCCTTCAACGCCGGATCCTGTTTTGTTTTCTTGTCTCTTTCCGGTGCGGGTTCGCGCGCGGAGGCCCGAAGCGCCGGAGCAGCCTCGAGACCAGGCGAGAGCAGCAACGACCAAGCAAGAGCGCAGGACCATAGTCCGCGGACGGACAATCGAATACTTGCCAGAGTTGATGACCCGCTGCGTGATCTTTTCATAGCAGCCGCAGGGCGCGAAACGAAGCAGGAAGGCATGCCTCTGCTCCGCCCCAAGAATAACCCGCGAGGCACGAGGAAGTTGCGGGCCCCAATGAACAATTGTCCAGAAAGAAAAACGGGCCAACAACGGGCCTAACGTGCAGCGGTCCCGACAAGAGCTCCAAGAGCCGTCGCTGGGTGCGTCCCGTCAGTTGGTAATGTCAAAGTCCGCCATGCGCGCCGGTGCCTGCCGCCCTCCGGAGTCGGCAGCCATCAGGATGACGCGATAGCTTCCCGGCGCGAGGTCTTTGACCACCACCAGCATGCCAATCGGAACGACTGGACTGCCTTTCTGCAGGAAGTCGTCTGCCGAAACGGTTCCCGTGAAGAAGACTTCCTTGTTGGTGGAGCGTTCCTGGATTTTATAGCCCAGGACGACGCGAGGCGGTTTTTCATTGGTGAGCAGCGAATCATAGACTTCCGAATACAGAATAACTTTGTCGGATTTCTTGAAACGATTCACCGCCAGCGGAACGATCTGCATGCCTTTCACCACCAAAGGCGTGCGGTCTTCAAGCAATACAGAGTCAAGATCGGCATTAACCGCCAGATCCTCCACGCGCTGCACGTTGTTGGTCATGGCGATGCCGCCGAGCGCGAGCTGCTTCCCATCATAAGCATCGATTTTCAGGGGCCAGCTGGATTTGCCGTAAGCGTCGCTGCCCGCGCTGAGCACTACCGTCATCTTGTAATTTCCGGCTGCGGCATCAAACTGATTTTCGTAATGGAAGGGCGTCTTGGTGAACTCCTTCCAGTCGTCTTTTTCCAGATCGAGTTTGACCTGGTCGCTGAACTTCGCGCCCACCGTGCCGTCTTCCCGGTAAGCGATGCCGAGAACATTCAGACTGGAATGATATTTTCCCTTGTCTTTGTCGAACTTGAACATGTCCTGCGGAATTTCCATGGCGAGATTGACGCGCGCAACGCCGGGACCGGTGTAGTAATAGGGAGACTGGAACGCAGGTTGGACACCGCCGCCTTGCGTTTCCTGTGCGTGAAGCTCCAACTGCTTTTCGACCGGCGTGCCGTCCAGAATGCTGGGATTGCGTGCATTGCAGTAGCCGCTGCGCGCGCGCACGTTCATGCCGCCGCGATTCATTTTTACTTTCAAAGCGTGACAACTGCCTTCGGCCGTTTCCCCCGGCACATAGCCGAGTAGATAAAATTCGTTTTGTTCGCTAGCGATGCGCTGCAATCCGCCGAAAAGATCGTTGGTGTTGAAAATGGTGAAGCCGCCGGTGCCTTCGGCCAGCGCCGCCAGCACTTGCTGGTTTGTGGAGGCCGATGAAGGAAATTGCGGAACGATGGAGCGTGGTTGATTTAGAGGATTATTCGGATTGTTGAAGGAGTTGGTCGGGAAGCCGCCACGGCTGCCGGTCGTACCTCGGCCCCCGGTCGTTCCGCCGCGTCCGGTCCCGGTTCCGCCAGTGGTACCGGTTCCGCCGCGGCCTCCCGTGCCGCCCGTTCCTCCTGCGCCGGTGCCACCGCGACCACCCCCTGCTCCGGTCCCACCGGTTCCGCCGCCAGTACCTCCGCCGGTTCCTCCGCGACCACTGCCGGCGCCGCCTCCAGTTCCTCCGCCTTGTCCACCACCGCCTGGACGCTGCGGCTCCGCGAACGATGCCAGCACCAGCCCAGGACGAGCACGCCTTTGCGCGTTTTTGCGCACCGCATGGAGAGAAACCGCCTTTGCGCGGGTTCCGTCGGGCAAGCGAAGCGAAGACACCTTGCCGCCCATATCGGGCGACTGCAAGCCGCGCACGTCGAGGGCGTACACCGCAACGTTGGACTTGTTGCAGGCGTCAATCGTGGCAGTCAGTTCAGACTGGCGTTCCGGCGTGAGCTGGAATCCCGAAGAAAAAAGTACGAGAGCTTTGCGCCCGGGAACGGAGCGCAGATTCTTTGCCAGCGTGCGCACGGCAAGCAGCATGGAGCGAGCGCCGTAGTCGGTTTCCATGCTGGAGAGGCCGGCCATGCCCGGCACGTTGATGGTCGACGCGCCTGGGCCACCAGGGTCGGAGTTCGAGGCAACGTAGGAGGACTTCTCACCCTTGGCCGCCGCCTGTAGCAGCTCGGCATTGGCAGTGAAGTTCTGCTTGACCTGCAGAGCGCCTCCAAATTCCACCACCGCCATTAGTCGATCGGGCGCGGCGTTGGCGTCAATGAATTTTGTGGCGGCAGCGCGCGCGGAAATCTGGTCGGGCAAAGCCATGGAAGAGTTATCGAAAAACAGGACCAGGTAACGTTTCTGGTTGTTCTGCGGACCCGCGGCGTTGGCGCCGGTGGAAAAACTGGTGATCGGCTGCTCTTTGTTGTCCTCGTAGACTTTGAAATCGTTCTGCGTGAGGTCGTGGATGTAGTTCCCCTTCTTGTCGGTCACTACGGTGTCCACCAGGACGAGGCGCGACTCTTTCTTGATCGTTTGCGAGACGGCGACCGGCTGTTGCGCGGCATTAGCGGGCGCTTCCGCGGGCTTCTGCGCCGGGGCGGGCTCCGGAGGGCTTTGCGCGGCCGGGGATTCCTGCGCCGGGCAACTCGCGGCAAAAAGTAAAGAAGCTCCAGCGAAAAGTATGCCAAGCCGCCAATTTGCAGCGTTGCGAGCATTCGTAATCATGACTGCCTCCGTCAGAAGGAAACTACCGATGAGAATTCCGCGGCTAGTACGGAATGACCACGGCGCCATTGCGCGCCGCCATCAGCTCTCCTTCTCTATCGCGCACTACCAACCGAACCAGATAATTGCCGGGTTTCACGTCGAAGCTGGATTTTACGGTGATGCCGGAGCGATCGAGGCGCTGCAGTGTCGCATCGCGCAACTTCATTTCCAGAATTTTCTCGCCGCCGGCAACGTAGTTTCCGTTTTCATCGAAGATCACCGTAGCCAGGGTGATGTCGTCGTGATTGCGGTCTTCCACTTTGCGGAATTTCAGACCCTTTAAATCAACGTGAGCCAACACGGAAAGCCGGGCTGCCGTGGCGTCGCGGCGGAAGAATTGCGTTTGCAGTTCCACCGGAAGGTCGCGGATCTCTTCCTGGGAAAACACAGCTTCCTGAATTTCTTCCTTGGCGGCCTCTTCCGGATTCTTGATGTTGCGCGGCGCATAGTAGCCGCGGCGGGCCTGCACTGTGAATTTCTGTTTACCGGCCAGGCTGACCTTGAGTGCGTGGAAGCTGCCGTTCAGCTTGAGATTTTGCGGAGAAAAACCGAGCACGTAGGAAGTGGACGGAGCGGCGATGGCTTCGCGCAGCGCCACATCGAGATCGTTGCGATTGTGATAAAAGGTGCCGCCGGTGCCAGCGGCAAAGTCGGCAAGGATTTCACTCTGCGCGGACTGCGTGGCAACGCGATACGAGGTCTTGAATCCCACCGTCTTGTAGGAATCCGCCGGGGGATTCGCGATGTCGCCACTCACGTCCGGAGTGTACAGTCCGCGCGCGTCCAGCGTATCAATCACCACGCCGGCGCGCGTCGAGCGATCAATCACTTCGCTGCGTTCCGCTAGCAGTGTGGAAAGGATAAATCCCGGCGAGATAAACACCATCTTGCGCTGGCCGGGCATGGAGCTCAGCCTGCGCAGCGCGTCCGACAAATGCTGATAGGCATAAGTGGAGGTCGTGTCGCCGCTGGCTAAAGCGCGAGCGGACGCCGCGTGGGCCATGGGCATCGCGGCCGCGCGCTGCGTTTCGTCCCCGTTAAATGCGCACTGCACCGCGTCTTCCACAGCGACCGCGAGGGCCTGGCTATCACTGCGATTCTCGATGAGGTCGGCCTGATAGTAGGTGATTTCCGGGCAATCATGAAAACCGCTGTTGCCGATCGGGTGCGGGATAATCTGGGAGAGCGCGCGTTTCACGAGCTCGCGATCAGCGGTAAATTCCTGCGTGAGTTGCCCGGAGGATGTGTAAATACCGACGCGATCTGGGGGCCCCATGGCATCGAGAATTTTTGTGCCGGCAGCGCGGACGGTTACAGCGTCGGCCATGTCCAGATGGATATCATCGAAAAACAGGGACACAAACCGCTGCGGGAGGTTTGCGGTTAACAGCTCCTTGGTGTCCGGATCGGTTGCGTCGTGGTCGGTCGCGGAAACCACAGGAATCGCGTGGCTGAGCGGCGTTTCCACGTTGAAAGTCGAGATGGTTTGCGGCTTGCGGTTGTCGAAAAGCTGGAAGTCTTCCTTCTTTAGGTTTTCGATGATTTTGCCGTGCTCGTCGCGGACGACTGCGCGAACCAATACCAGATTTACCCTGACTTTAAAAGTAGTGGCAGTGTCGCGGGTCATGACTTCCTGATTAGAGCCATTTTCGCCGCTGTTTTTGGCTTGTGGGTCTGCCGTCTGTGGAGCGGTGGGTTTCGCGGAAGGTTCGGGCGCCGGAGGATTTTGCGAACGCGGCGATGGCGCGCAAGGAAGCGCCAAAGCTGCGATGAGCGCGAGCCTCAGCAGCCACGGCGGCACAATTCGAAAAAGAGGCAGGTGGCGCATGTTTACGGCATAGCTCCAACCGCCGAACCGCCTCGACCCGGTCAGCACTAGGTTCTGCTGGGCAGCCTGAAGGAAATGCTACTACGGGGACTATACGCTGCGCGTAAAATCGGTGTCAATTGAACGCAGCGGCGGGTACTGGGTCCGGTTTGCCCTATGAATCCAAATGAGCAGCGTTACGCCCGGCACGATGAAAATCCAGAGAATACATACCATCTAGCTGCCAGCGGCGTGGCCTCTTCCCATTGGCCCTCTGTGGTTGCCGGAATGCAGCCTCTGAGAAAGAGCCATTCCACTCAAGGAAATACAAAATCGCAGTTCCCAAGGCCGCTGTAAATACTAATCCTTTGAAAGACTCCCTCCAATCTTGATGTGACATGAATCGATTCCCCCACAAGCTTCGAACTGAGCCACTACTCCGGTCTCAATTGCCAGCCCCAATTGAACGGGAACGGAGTGAAGGAGCGGGCGCTTGGGTACGCCCATTGCGGACCGCATAGGCTTCGGCGTTCCACGCGGCGCCGAGAAAAATAATGATGGCGGAGATCTGCATCCAAATCAGCAAGCCAATGACGGCGGCCAGGCCCCCGTATACGACGCTGTAGGGGACGCGGCGTACATAGAAGCCGAACAGGACGTCGGCCAGCCACCACAAGAGAGTGGCTACAACGGCTCCGGGAACGACATTGCGCAGACTGGTTTCCTGCGGACGGGCCACGCGGTAAATCATGATCAGCGCGGAAAGCGAAAGCAGAAAGGCGGCTATAGGAAAGAACAGCGGCCACAAGCCGTGGAAAGGATGTGTCTCGCCAAGCTCGCGAGCCACCCAATGCCGCAACGGGCGGCCGAATACGCCGAGCACCGCGGCCACCAGGAGAGGCGCGATGGTGGCAACCAGCAGGAGCAAGCCGCGCAGCTGGCGGTGCCAAAAGCCCGGCTTTTCCGTGTCGTGGTAAATGACGTGAACGCCTTCCATGATCAGCTTCATTACCTGCGAGCCGGCGATCAAGGTGCCGGCCCAACCGACAAAGGCCCACTTCCAGGCTTGCGGAGCGCGCTTGATCAGAAATTCAGAAACGATTTGGCGGCTACCGGGTGGCAGGTATTTGGTGAAGTCCGTGACCATATCCAGCAAATTGGTCTGGCTGCCCCAGCGGCTGGTAGCCATGGCCACGATGACCAGCAAGGTGGGGAAGAACGCGAGGAACAAGTTGTACGCAATGGCCTGCGAGATCATGCTGCACGGGGGGAACACCCGCAGGAACACGCGTGCGCTGCGATTGGCTAAGGCCTTGGCTGAATTCATCGGGCATCAGTATAAACGCGGTCGCGCCCGTGCGGAACCTCTGGCCAGCCGCGACGGCATCCGCAATCCCATACCGCGGCCGCGCACAACTTGATGAAGCGCTTCTGCTAAACTGTCCTCGATGCGCATCCTTCTCTTAAACCTTTCTCCCCACGCTGCTGAGAGGGTGAACGCCGCGCTCGCCGGCCAGGGCTTTGAAGTTCTGGAACAGCATTCGCTCGACATCGAGCAGATCGAATCTTTACAGGCACCCGTGCTGGTAACCGAAGCCAGCCCGTCCGACCTTTCGTGTTGCGGCTTGATTGTGCAACTGAAAGCTCGCGAAGCTACAAAAGCGATTCGCATTCTGATGGTGGTGCAGGGCGGAGCGCTCGAACGCGCCCGCGCTCTCGATCTGGGCGCAGACGATGTGATCTCCGCGCCATTCGAGGCGGCCGAATTCGCTGCGCGCATCCGGGCGGAGTTCCGCGATCGCGAGCCGGCTGAAGCCCTGCGCGCCAAACTGAAAGAAGCCCAGCAGCGCGAACATTTAGCGGAAATGGCCGTCGAAACTCTGAGCGGCGGGGTGGTCACGCGAAAGCGCGCCTGGGTGCTGCCGGCGATTCTTGCGCTCTGCGTGCTGACCGTGGCGGCGACATTCATCACATCGTTTTCGTATCAGAAAACGCGCAAAGACACGCTGCAACTTAAGAGCGAAGTTGCACGCCTCAGCTCCGGCGTCATCCAGCAGAGCGACTTGCTGCGCCGCGCCGAACAAGCGCGCCTGGCGCTTAACAGCGCGGCGCCCGATGAGGCGGCTCGCGCTTCCTTGCAGGCGCAGTCCGACGAATTGAAAAAGAGAATGGCCGCCACCGGCGGCTCGGGCGATGCCGACCTGCGCCGCCAGCTTGCCGAAACGCAGAACCGCCTGAACCGCATCGAGAGCGACGGCAAAGTCGCCGAAACGATTGTGAAGACCTACGGCTCCAGCGTCTGCCTGCTCCACGTGGTGGTGGAATTTCTGGATCGCGGCACCGGAAAGCCCCTGCTGATCGCGGTGGACCAACTGGGCAAGCCGCTACTGGACGACAAGGGCATGGTGCAGCTCGACCTGGACGGCAACGGACCTCACCTGCAGCTGGATGTTTTTGGAACCGGCTTCCTGGTTCGCAAGGATGGCCGCCTGCTCACCAACCACCACGTCGCGGAACCATGGTGGGGCAATGACGAGCTGAAAACGCTGATCGAGAGCGGCGCCAAACCTTACGCACTCTCCTACATGGCATATTTCCCCGGCAAAGAACAGGGCTTTGCAGCGAAGGTAGATCGTATTTCCTCGCAAGCCGATGTGGCAACACTGCGGCTCGATGGAACGATGCCACCCCAAGCTACGCTGCTCGATCTGGACGAACGCAGCGATGCCAGCGTCGCCGGTGAATCGGTGGTGTTGATCGGCTATCCGACCGGTATCGAAGGAATTCTGGCGCGCGCCGGTTCCGAAGCCGCGCAAAAAATTGCCGGCAGCAGCTCGAACGTGCCGCAAATTGTTTCGCGCCTGGCGCAGCAAAATTTGATTCGTCCCACCACCACGCAGGGCCACATTGGCGACGTCTTGAAAGACAAGATCGTGTACGACGCGGCGACCACTTCCGGCGGTTCGGGCGGGCCGCTCTTCAATCATCGAGGAAAAGTAATTGGAGTAAATTTCGCAATCCTGAACGGTTTTGGCGGCTCCAACCTTGCCGTACCGGTTCGCTACGCCAACGAGCTGCTGCGCTAAACCTGCACTGGCGAAACCCTCATTTCTCCACATCGGTTCGGCGGCAAATGAAGCCCCACCCGCCGCCCAGTTCGCTGACCGCCAGCAACAGTTCATTGCTTCCCTTTTTCAAGGGCAGATACACCGCGTCATTTTCCGGATTCACGATTCCTAAAAACGCTGGATCGCGAAAATTCTGCGCGCTGCGGCCGCGAAACAGGATTTTGCCGTTCAAAAACACACTGACCTCGTCGCTATAACCGATAAATAGCTTCGCCAGCAGATCGCGGTCGGACGCAATGTTCGTTCGCGCATACACGAGCTTCGTGCCAGCCTGCGGCTCCAGTCGCTTGGAAAAATCGCTCGCAAATGTGACGTTCAAGTGCGGCGCCTGGAGATAGCGATAGAGCACCACCAATCCCGGCGGCTCGGCTTCCACTTCCTGCCACCGGATCGCTGCGCTTTCGGCGCTGGTAAGGGGTCGCTCGACGCTGCGCGCCGATGCATCGTAGGCAGGTGAAATGCTCCATTTGGTGAGCGCGCCCGCCGGGATTGGTGGAAGGTGTCTTTCCCACGGCACGTCCGGCGTAGTTCGCACTTCAAAATTCGACCAGTACGTCGCGCCGATCAGCACAGCCAACGCGATTTGGCCTTTTTGCACGCCGCTTTTCAGATCGTTCATCACCAGCGCGGGCTTTTCCATATCCTTTACATAAAGTTTCGCTTGCGCGCCTATGATTTCCAGACGCAAATGAAACCAGACGTCCTTCGGAATGTCCACCGCGCCGGTGAAGCCCGGCCCATTGTAGAGCTGCCAGTTCAGGCCGGTGTTCAACACGGGAGTGTATTGCATGGCATCGGGAAGCCCGGACTTGTGCTGACGCAGGTAAACCCACTCCGCGTTGGCATTGTCCTCCGCAATCCGAAACTGGATTCCGAAAAATCCGCGATTTGCCGGCGTAGCGACGTCCACATCGATCACGCCGTCGCGCAGCAAAAAATCCTTCACCGTGGCCGCTCCGCCATCCAGTAAGAGGCATTTGCGGCCCTGATACTCAGCAACCTTGGCTTCCCCTTCCAGTGCCCAACGCGGCGAATCCGGCTCCAGCGATAGCTGGCCCGCACTCTCCTGGGCCGCCGGGAAGCGCAGGCCAGAAGGCATGGCCGCGAACCATGCTCCGGCCGAAGCCGAACCCAGCAGACGCACCGCTTCTCGTCGAGTGATCATCGGGGCGGTTACCTCGCACTTTTTGTGTGTGATCTTCCCAAGGCTTGCAGATGTAGACGACGCGCAAGAAGAATCGGTAGCAAGACGAGAGCGAAAGACTATCGTTCCTCGCACAAAAGACCGCCCGCCTCTTAAGCCGAATCACGCAACCGCGATATCCTGTAAAATGTTACGCAATGAAAGTGAGCGACTTTCTTTTCGCGAAGTTACCAAAGCGGGCTCTGCATCTTCAGCTCTGCACAACCCTCGCGCTTCTTGGCCTATCGGCTACAGCCCGCCCTGCTCGGCAGCAGCCTCCGCAACCCCAGAAGCAGCAGTGGAAGACTGTCCCCTTTGCTATCGTCCGCTACAACGACGACGCACCGAAATCATGGAACGTCTATCACGGTGAAAAAAAAGGGATTTATCTAGTTCGTCTCTGGAAGCGCTATCTGCTCATAGATACCGCGGAACAGAGCGCGTTTGAAATTGATCCGGCAAAGGTCAAAGTCGAAGGGGACGGCGCGGAACTGAGTGCGGCGGATATTCCGAGAGATCCGCTGGAAACCGCGGAGTGGAAATCCCGCGACTCCGGGCCGGTGGTGCGCCACCGTTTCCGCTTCGGCGCGACCGGCAACTTTATGGAGCTGCAAATTCCCTTGCTGCGGAGCGGTAAGCCCGCTTATTGAGTCTCGCCGACGCTCGGCGCTGCTTACTCCCGCGGCCGCCCTTCGCGGTACACGCCATACACCCAGGGAATCCCCAGCACGCCCGGCTCAACCGCCACTTCCATCCGATCGCCAACCTTGAACCGGTCGAAGTCGTCGGGATCCACCGGCAGCCGCTCGAACTTCTGATCCGGCCGCCAAGAACGCACCACCAACCGTCTACTTCCGCGCACCAAACCCTTCATCAGAAACTTTCCCTGCACCTGCGTGGGCACATACGCGACTCTGCTGGGCGAGTCCAGTTTGCCGTTCAGAAAAATCGCCGCGGCCAGCATCCAGGGCAGAGGAATAAAGCCTGCGTAAATGCGCTTCAAAATTTCGATTTCCTGGTGCTTGCGCGCGCGCCGGTCCAGAAATACGGTGATGGTCAGAGCCACAAAAAACAGCACGCCAAAAAAAACCAGCATCAGGTCCAGATCAAGAGGCGGATAAATTGGAGTGGCGTACGGAAACAGCAGCGAACCCGCGAGAAAAAACGTGGTCTGCTTGATCAACCGCTTGCGGAACATCAACTCGGCGGCGGCGGAGGTCAGGCCGCACGCGGGACACTGATCCACATCGCGCGCGGCGCCACAATCAAGGCAGCGGGTCATGCAGGTGAGTATACCGTCAGCCCCCCGGTTCTGAACCGGGCGCCGATTGCGAAAGCTTGAGGATCAATTCTCGGTAACTTTGCTGTTGCTCTTGCGGGAAAGAAACGGAGACGCCCATGCCTAGGCCGGGCTCCACGCGGCGCACTCGGCAATCCACACGTACGGGATGCTCGAGTTGTAGATTGGCGGAAAAGCCCGCGCCAATCCACAACGGATCGGTCGATTCGATGAACATGCCGCTGGCGCTGACGTCGCGCGTGCTGGCGCGGAGCACAGCGGAGCCCCATTCGATGTCGAGGCCGGTGCGAAAATTGTAGCGCGGCGCCCAGCGGCGTTCGAGTCGGCGCGCGTTTGGATCTGCAATGCCCATGAAGCTGGCTCCCCCTGCCTGGGTGACCGAGCCGCGGCGCATGGGCCTTCACGCCGCCCCCAAGGAATTCAGGGTTGCATGATACCAACCCTGAGTGAACATCCTGTGAAAGCATACGATGCCTGCGGGCACAAAGGTACGACACCGAAGGGCCGTGTTTTGTTCCCTGCAATGGCAAAAAAGCCACCGAGGAGTACTACTCGTCGGCTCGATCCGAGCCCTGGTCG
>DATMZI010000094.1:0-20602 GCA_035607085.1 Candidatus Eiseniibacteriota bacterium
ATTACATCGGCCTGGATGTTCACAAGAAGAAGATCAGTTACTGCGTGAAAGACGGCGGCGGCAAGGTTCATGCCGAAGGATGGATACCCGCCACACGTTGTGATCTGGATCTCTGGATGAAGACGCTGCCGCAGCCGTGGATCATCTGAAACTACGCGCCGCAGCAGTGAAAGTGGCCGGTAACTTGGGTTCTGGTACCTGATCCCGTTGCGACCGGAACTGAAAAATAAAAAATTGAAAGTTGCGCCCGCAGGGCCAAAGGCGTCCCCGTGCCCGCCGCCGCGCCATGCCGGTCACCTATGTGTCAGGCCGCTCACAACTCGCCGCGCCAATCCGGTGTGCCCAGTTTTGTGCCTACCCTCATTCAAAAGTAGTAGCAATGGGTAGCTGAGGCGGAGGAAGGGAATCGCCTGTAATGGCGCGGGAAATCAACACGATAGCAATGGTCGCGTTCGGTATTACAGAGCTTGATGACAACTGATAAGGACGAGGTCGGTGGTTCAAGTCCACCCAGGCCCATGTCCGGCCCGGACACATGGCGCAACGTACCTAAGACATGGGTAACACTTTTGGGCCGAACGGATTTTCGAGCGGTTCGAGCACTCGAGTCTCCAGATCGAAGTATCCCAGATCATAATCCATAAAGCTCACCAGCCAGATGTTGTCGTGAACTTCCTTGATGCCGACGGCTTGACCGGCGAAGACTGTGCTGAAGTTGATTTTCTTCTTGCCCAGACAGATGCGGCCGCAACGCGTGACTACGATGGTCTTATCGTGCAGCGGATAGTCGATGTCTGGCAGTCCGGTGTAGGTGCGGTTCGAGGGCTGATAGATTTCGGCAGGGCATTTCATGGCGAGCGCTTCGTGCGGACGTTGGTTGTTGAAGATATCGATAAACTTGTCGAAGCGGGCCTGCTGTTGCAGAAAATTGCTGGCGGCGGGTTTAGTAGCTTCTTTCTTCAAAGTGAGATGCCTGCGTTCATGACGGCCGTTCTGCTGCGGATGACCTGGCTTGATGCGTTCGATACCAATGCCCAGGCGTAACCACCAGACAGCTAGCTTGCTCAAGTTGAACAACGAGTGAGCAGAAGCCAAGGGCACACCGTTGTCGCTGCACATGTTCGCCGGCAGGCCGCGCTCCTTAAAAAGCCGCTCAAATACAGTAAAAGCGTAGTCTTCCCGGGTGGAAGAAAGGGCATCACAAGTAAGAAGAAAACGGCTGGCGTGGTCGGTAACCGTCAGCGGATAGCAATATTGGTGGTTGCCCAACAGGAACTCGCCCTTGTAATCGGTGCACCACAACTCGTTGGGACGCTGCCCCCACGGAGAGAGCAGTCCCTTGGGCACGATGGCGCACGCGGCCGCGACGCTCGACCAGGCAGTGGCGATCGAGCACGGCATGGATGGTGCTTTTGGCAGGGATCGGAATACCGGAAAACCTGCGGATCAGTCGCTCGCGGATTTGCGAGCACCCGGCTGGGGTGCTCCTGTTTCACATTCAAGATAAAGTTCTCCACCTGGAAAGGAAGTTGGTTGGCGTAGCGATAGGGACGCCGGCTTCGGTCGGTGAGCCCGTGAATGCCACATTCCTGATAGCGATCGAAGATCTTGTAGCCGGTCTTACAGGAAATCCCAAACTCTCTGCAAAGTTCTGCCATCGGCTCGCCGGCTAGCCGGCGAGCCACAAACTGCATTCTTTCCTCCATCGCCGAACACTCCTTCCAAGGCATCGCTTCCTCCCCTAGCGGAGGAAGTGTCACCTATGTGTCCGGCACGATGTGTTACCTATGTCTCAGGCCGCTTATCAGTAGGTTACCGGGTGTTGCATCAAAAACCCCAACCCACAACTCAACGTACAATTTATTGCACCATCGAACTCCCCACGCCCAGCGCTGTACGATATTCTTCCTGCGCCGCAGGCGTTTCGTACATAGCCGACATCTTGTCGATACTCAAGTGGATTCAGAAAGCTAGTGGATAGCTTTCCGATATCTAGAAGTGACCCGGAGGCTTTCCAATATCGGATAGCTGTCGGATACCCGATTGTTATCCGATATCCTTCGGCGAACTGGTTGCCGACCGGTAGCTACTGGACGGCTACCAGTCGGCTATCCTTCGGATAGCGGAATAGAAAAAGTACTACTCAAACCGTCTTGAGCGAGAGCGTAGCGCCTTGCTCCCATTCCTGCAGCATGCGGTTTCCGATCTCGTCGAATTCCTTATGCTCTTTGATGTATGCACCGACTTCCTGAGACGTGGACGCAATCGCTGCGCCGACGCGTTCCA
The DNA here is from genome assembly GCA_035607085.1 of Candidatus Eiseniibacteriota bacterium. Taxonomy (GTDB): domain Bacteria; phylum Acidobacteriota; class Terriglobia; order Acidiferrales; family UBA7541; genus Acidiferrum. The sequence continues at coordinate 2,287 of DATMZI010000094.1, forward strand.
GTATTTCTTTTACGCGGGCAGGGGTGCCACCCATGCGCGTCTCTCCCAGCCGCTGCAGCTCTTTCGCGCTTGCCCATTTCGTCGTGCCGTTTAGGGTGAGCGCCATGCTGTCCTTGGGCAGATAGACGGAGGTAGTCACAAGGTCATAGACAGGAGCGAGCCGGGCCTCGCCCTGAACGTCGTCATAGACAATCCCGAAATTCTTGAGATGGGCGTCGCCGTTACGCAGCGCACAGTTGACGGCGATAAGCGTGAAAAGCCGCTCTAGGTCTTCACCAACGTGTGAGGAATTCGCGAATTCCGTAAATCGCTTCAGGATGGATGTTTCATAACTGCCGCGATATTTTTCCTCGGTGCGGCGCGCATTGAGCACACAGAAGTCTTCAAAGCCTCGATAGCTGCCATCCGGACGCAGCTCGAAGCGATCAATGACGAGCGCAAGCGCATCCTCGGCAAGTTGGAAGGGTGGAACATCCAGTCCGCATTTCTGAGCGACACTAAGACAGAAATATTCATTAGCCGCGAGCTGCGGGTATTCGTTCTGCTCCCAGAATTTCACGATATGCGTCGCGCCCCGGTAACTCTCCGAGAGCCGGTAGCTCGCCTTGTTCAGCGAGGCTTCGTCGCGCACCAGTATCTTGGGCTGTACGCCGCTGATGCCGGAGAATGATGCAAATTTTTCGAGGAGATAGCGGAAGAGATCGCCATCTCGGCGCTTTGCCAGAATTTCATCCACCGACTGAAATGGAACATCTTCCTGCAGCTGTTCCTTCTGGCCTGTATAACGGATACGTCCCACCTGTGAACGTCCTACGATGCCGAGCAGATCAAACTCGTCAAAGGTGCCGGTGGCCTTTGCAAAGGCAAGGCGGAGTCGCTCGCGAAGGACGCCTTCGGGCAGATTCATCTCAAAAATCGGCGGAAGTCCGAAGCGCGTATCCCATGAAGGAAGTCGCACAGGCATCGTAACGGAAACCGCGCGCTCGGGCAGAGTGTCAGGCAGATAGAGAAATGTGCTGCCACGATTATCGAAGCGATCGAACAGACCCGCCTCAGCGGCGTCGGTCCATACCTTTATCATTCTTTTCCTCTTCCATGAGTTCCTCGAGCGTCGGTCGGCGGGCGCTCGTTTCCTGCAGTTTCAGCTCGAGACCGAGCGCGGAGAGAATATTGGTAATTTTGGAGTATCCAAGTTCGCCCAGCCGCCCGTTTTCCAAAGCGTCAAGCGTGGAAAGCCCAACCCGAGCCTTTTTGGCAAGCGTGGGCTGTGTGAGGCCAAGTGCTTTGCGCTTTGCAGCAATCTGCTCAGCTATAGAGGATAGGCTCAACATGGACCTAATATACAAGGTCTTTGTTGATATAGCAAGGACAACACCTAATATATTAGGTGTCCGTTGCAATCGAGTGGACTGATAGGTCAGCGAGTTAAAGCTCTGGCAGGAGGATCGGGCTGGCGATCGGGCATCTGTTCTTCGTCAAGCTGGGGAATTTCACCTCGACTCCACCTCCTGACTAGCCATAGAGCGGAACGGCCGCACCGCACTCATGCGACAGGCTGAAGCTCGTAGCGAAAGCAGGCAGGCTTAAGACTTGGCAACGCGAACCGTGCAACTGCCGCAAACCCTGTCTGGGCAAATGGCACTTCCGACGCCGGAGCGGCATAGGTGACGGCAGCAATGGTCGGAGGGTTCGCCTTCACATCAATTCGCAGACTCGTCGGGTAAGCCTCCCAACGATAGATGACGGTCTCCGGGTACGTGGTGGCCTTAAAGGGGAGGTGGCCGTAAATCGAAGCCGGTCTAAAGGGAGCGGGAGGCAATGTGCCGATTGGAGTCACCGGGCTCATCGCGTTCCAGAATGATTGCCAGTCCTGCGCGGTAGTCGCTGTCGTCAATTGCGGCGCTGTCGGCAGATCGTCCAGCCATTCTCCGAACGCCTCTCCCCGCTCTCTCGCCGAAATACCGGGGCGCAACCATCTCACGTCCAAATAACCGCTCTGCGGGTCGGTGAATGTGTCCTCGTTTAGTGGTATGCCCACACGGCAACACCACGGCGTAATGTTCGTTGTCGCTGGATCGCCCCAAGTGAAAGTCCATCGCAATCTCGGGAGCTTCTGCGAAATTGTTCGAATCGTTTCCTCGTAACTTAAGCAGTCGCATTGGAATTTTTTTCCCGGCCAGCAGCTTTCAACTGAAATGACGAGTCCCACGCGGCAGGAGAATGCTCAGTCGATAGGCGAACACCTTGCGAGCATTCTTACAGGGCAGGGGCCAATTCGGCTGGCGTCTGATGCGTGATTTCCGAATTGTCTATGCTTTGAGATTTGCGGTAGGCTTCGGACGGTTAAGACATTGATGAAGCAATCTTCTAAACAAGAGACCCTTGGATGAAGCTGGCGCGCGTAATTTTATTTACTGCTCAGATCGATGCAATGAGCAGGTTCCACGGAGAAGTGCTTGGCCTCAGTAGGGTCACAAATGAACAAGCCTGGAAGGAATTTTCTGCACGCGGCGCTAGGATCGCGCTGCATACCGGTCCGTCGTCGCCGGGACGCAAGAGTCCAAAGATTGTCTTTCACGCCAAAAATGTAGCAGCGTTACCGAGTAGTGGGGCGATTACCCCGGCACAAAGAATTTCGTACGAAGTTCGGGGAACAACGTTCACGCTGCTATTGCCGGATGGCACGGGCGCTATAGTCAACTGCCAGACCAAAATCCTGCATTTGATTACCCCCCCAACAATGTTGTGAGTTGCCGCGTGCCCTTGGTGGACGACATTCACGCTGAGTTTACCTGTGATAAAGCAAAATTGGTGTGGGTGGTCAGCCTAGATGGCAAGAGCAAAGTCTGAGACATATTGGGTGTTAGCAGTTCTGAATAAAGCTCCGGTTAAGTAAGAAGATACCTGCTCTTGCGGCGGAGTGTGATAACTGTTTGCGACGCCGTGCTATGCTTATCCAACTCCGGCAAAACGGTGCCGGACCAAGCGGGTTTCCAGAAGTCTGCTCGCACCGCGTATTTCAAATCGGCCCCTTCCTGAAACCATGTAGCGCAGTGCTGTGAGTGGTCCATGCAAGAAAGAGATGCACAAGCACAAACATTGGAAACGGTCGTAAAGCAGATGGCTGCGGCCGTGACCCGTTGCAGCCGAGATTTCCGGTATTTGTGGGCTAACCAAGTATATGCAGACTGGATCGGGCGTCCTTTGAACGAAATTGTTCATCGGCCGATCTTAGAAGTGTTGGGGGAGAACGCGTTTGAGGCCTTGCTGCCGCATACCAATCGAGTGCTCGCTGGGGAGAACGTTCATTACGAGCAAGAAACGAATTTTCGGGGTATCGGGCCAAGGTGGATCTCGGCGAACTATACTCCCACGCTCGATACTAAAGGAAATGTCGACGGTTGGGTGGCGATTGCCGTTGACATTACTGAACGCAGAAACGCCGAGCGGTCGCTGCGCGAGAGCGAAGAACGGTTCCGTCTGGCGGGACAGGCTGGGAAGATGTACGCCTATGATTGGAATTTAGCTACCGATGTAATAGTCCGCTCGGGTGACGTTGTCGGAGTGCTCGGTTCGACGGGCGAGGCTTCGCTTACACGGCAGCAATTACTGGCCAGCGTCCACCCGGATGACAGAGCGCGGTTTACGACCACCGTCACCGAGCGAACCCCTGAGAATCCCCATGTCCAGATTGCCTATCGCGTATTGCGTCCCGATGGTTCGGTCGTGTGGTTGGAGAAAACGGCCCATGCTTTCTTCGACGAAGGCGGCAGAATGGTACGGATGATCGGCATGGTGGCCAACATCACCGAGCGCAAACGAGCAGACGAAGCAATCAGGGAAAGCGAGATGCGGTATCGCGGGATAGTTGAGACCACAAACGAAGGAGTCTGGCTACTCGATTCGACACTTCACAATTCTTACGTAAATCGACAAATGGCGGAGATGCTCGGGTACGAATCTGGAGAAATGTTTGGAAGGAGTGTATTCGATTTTTATTTTCCCGAGGACGTCGAACGTAAAAAGCAAGTCTTAGCGCGCCGACAGCAAGGACTGCGTGAGCAGATTGAGGAACGACTCCGGCGCAAAGATGGTTCGGAATTGTGGGTACGATTGGCAGCAACCCCCGTGTTCAAGGATAACGGAGAGTTTGATGGGGCGCTGGCCATGGTAGGCGACATCACCGAGCGCAAGCGAGCTGAAGCAGAGCTGCGTGAAAGTGAAGAGAGGTTTCATCTGGCAGCGCAAGCCGGGAAGATGTACGCATACGACTGGAACGCTAGGACAAACAAAGTAGTGCGGTCTCCGGAATTTGCGGCGGTGCTTGGGCTGACGAAGCCAGACCCCCTCAGCGACGAACAGTTCGTAGACAGAATTCACCCGGACGACCGCGAAAGATTCCTCAATGAGATTGGCGCCCTTACGCCGGAGAAGCCTAACCGCGACATTAAATACCGCTTCTTGTCTCCCACAGGGAGAGTAATTTGGCTGAGGAGCAGCGGGCATGCCCTGTTTGATGAAGCCGGCAAAATACAAAGGGTAGTTGGCATGGTTACGGATGTCACTGACCTGAAGCTGATTGAGGACAAGCTGAGAGAGTACGAGAAGGCGGTGGAAGGTGCGGCGGATATGATCGGGGTTGTAGACCGGCAATACCGCTTCCTTCTTGCGAACCGTCAGTACTTGAAGATGCGGAATTTGGCAAGGGATCAAGTCGTGGGGAGTTCCATTCCTGATGTGTTGGGCAAGGAACCATTCGAGACAGTCATCAAGCCAAAACTGGATGAATGTTTTCTAGGTAACGTGGTCAGATATGAGATGAAGTTTTCTTATCCTACGGTTGGCGAGCGAGACTTGTTGCTCTCATATTTTCCGATTGAAGATGTGAATGGGACGATAGACCGCGCTGCCTGTATTTTGCATGACATAACTGAGCGCAAGCGGGCAGAAGAGGCCTTGCACGATTTGAACCACGCGCTGGAAGTGCAGACCTCGCTCCTGCGAACGCGAGAGGAATTGCTAAAAAACTTCGTCAAGAACGTACCGGCCGGAGTGGCGATGCTCGATCGTGACATGCGCTATCTCCAAGTCAGCGATAGGTTTTGCTCGGATTACGCGATCGACAGCTCTCAAGTGCTGGGACGCTCGCACTACGAACTTTTTCCGGACATACCTGACCGCTGGAAAGAGATTCATCGTCGTGCTCTGCAGGGAGAAACAGTGCGAGCCGACGAAGATCGCTGGGATCGTGAAGACGGTATTATGTGGGTGCGCTGGGAAATTCGTCCATGGTGGAACTCCGACGGCTTGCAGGGAGGAGTTCTTCTTTTCGCCGAGGACATCACTCACATCAAGCAGTCCGAAGACACCCTTTCCAAAGTGAATCAGAAGCTCATCCAAGCCCACGAGGCCGAACGTACCAGAATTGCACGGGAGCTTCATGACGACATCTGTCAGCGAATCGCGTTGTTAGCGGTGCGACTGGACGATTTTCGCCGCGGTAGTCCTGAATCGCTCGGCCAGCTGAGGCGCGAGCTCGGGCAAACGAGCCAAGAGGCCAATGACCTCTGCACCGATGTACAGGCTTTGTCGCATCGCTTGCATTCTTCAAAGCTGCAATATCTCGGGCTCGCTGCTGCAGCGGCGGGGTTTTGCAGGGAGTTTTCCGACCAATCTGGAGTGAATATTGATTTCCAATCGGGGGACATCCCCACTGAGCTCTCAGAGGACATTTCCATATGTCTCTTCCGCGTTTTGCAGGAAGCCGTGCACAATGCGGCCAAACATAGCGGGGCAAGGCACTTTCAGGTTTCACTGACGAATCGACTAAACCAAATCGAACTGACGATACATGATTCTGGCATCGGCTTTGACCCGGAAACAGCTTTCCACAAGGAGGGACTCGGTCTCACCAGCATGAGAGAACGCATGAAGCTGGTTGGCGGGGAACTGTCCATCGAGTCGGGATTGCAGCGCGGAACAACTGTGCGTGCCCGCGTGTCTCACAGTCCCCAAATGCATTCGGTTAAAGCAAGTTAAAAACGATATATCACCATGCAACTACTCGCTGTTGCACTTACGTGAATCGAAGTTGTCGTCCGAGGGCAATACAAAAATAAAAAAAGCCAGCAGCCCCTTAGGCTTGTTCCCGCCGTCGCGGCTCTCTATTACGGACAACTCGAGTGTGCCCCATTTTGTGCCCACCCTCGTTCAAAACTGGTAGCAATGGTGGCTGAGAAGAGGGAAGGGAATCGCCTGTAATGGCGCGGGAAATCAACACGATAGCAAACCGTCGCTGGCTGTATTACATTGCTTGATGACAACTGATAAGGGGAGGTCGGTGGTTCAAGTCCACCCAGGCCCACTATTTAATTCAATGAACTTAGCAGACGCCGCCTTTCCTACGCGAAGGTCTCCAAGCAATTGAACGAGAGATATGGTCCGGGCACGACGACGGAAGGGCGATTCGCCAATCGATTAAATCTCGAAAGCCTCCCTCAGCTCCTAAGAGCTAATCCGGATTCCTCTGCCTTCCCGTTCCCGTGCAGGAAATCCCGACGAGTTTCCTACATGGAACAAATCCCACGTGCTTATTCTTCATCTTGGCAGGTAGCTGTCTATCTCATTACGCTCCGATTCGCGCGGAATAACGCATAAGGAGGTCAGGCGGGCAACTCAGAAATCAATTGGTTAACGGTCCGACAAGTAGCAGAACCACTCTTCGTAACGGAAGCGGCCATTCGCCGATGGCTACTGGAACGTCGAATTGCAAACGCCAAGATTGGACGACGGCTCATCCGCATTCCCAGTTCTGAAATCAACAGGATCGTTGACACCGCCACCTTGCACCGAGCGAATATCGCTCACAAAGAGTGCGAATGGAAGGATGGCGACAGGGGCGGCTTAGCTGAATGGGAGAAGACTCACAGAAAGCACGAAGCGAAACTGCGCCTTGACATCAACCGGCCTTCTCATGGAAGGACCTAAGGCGATTAGTTGCGGTTTGCTCGTGATCAGGAGCACTCCGAACATCACGTTCCACAAGCCGATTTCTAATTACCTAGGCCGACGAGTCCAACACTGACTCCACATGGCCGATTACCGAGTGTGATGCTGGACACGCAGGCGCGTAACGAGTAGCACTGAAATTGATCGATTGGAATGCGACTATCCGGTGGGGGACGGAATGAACTTTCGATCCTGCGCTCTGTAGAGAAAACGAAGAGGGTCAGCGGCATCGCCCCCCCAAGCAAATTGAAAGAGAGGCTTATATGTTCGCACGTGAAGTCGTGTTGCAACTGAAGCCGAATGTTGCCAAGGAGCTTCCGGCAACGTTTGAAAAGGAAATCCTGCCCCTGCTTCGCAGGCAAAAGGGATTCCTGGATGAGCTGTTGTTCGTGACGCCGGAAAAGAGGGAAGTGGAAGCGATCAGTTTGTGGGAAACGAAGGAGTATGCGGAGGCTTACAATCGTGAACTGTATCCACAGATCGAGAAGATCATGGCGCGGTTCATCGAGGGCATCCCCGTGGTGAAGAAGTTCGAGGCGGAGTACTCCACCTTCCACAAGGTTGCGTTTGCGACAACCAACTGAGTTGCTCGCTTCCCGTGATTAAGAGGGGGGCGATGTCAGCCCCCTTCCCTTTTTTTGTTTCAAGTCCTGTCGGTCCCTGTTTCGAAATCACTTGTCCGATCACCGCGTTAGATATGGAACGACCTGTCAACTTAGGGCAATGGCTTTCATTTGTTCCTCTGGGGGGTTCAGGTTGCGGTCGAAGAAGCTTTACGACGGTTGAGCACTCAGATACTCGCGGGTCGATGCCGCATAATCGTGATCCGTCGGGATCTGCCCCGGACAATCTGCGCGGGTTAGTCCATAGACCTTCCGCATAACGCGGCCGAGGATTCTCCTTCCCGTGGGCTCCAAGACCGCAACCTGTACCACCTCCATTGCGTTTTACTTTCTCCCAATATTTAGCCTATGCCGCTTGACCCAGTGCTTTTCTTTGCTCGGCTTCCACTTTCACCCAATGGCCCAGATGAATCCCAGGGCCGCGAGAACGGCAACAGGATTCCATGCCGTAAATAGTCGCCTTGTGCCCCGCCATCGCCCCGCCGGCTAGCCGGCGCGCCACAAACTGCATTCTTTCATCCATTGCTGAACACTCCGTCCATGGCATAGTCACTTCCTCCCTAAACAGAGAGAAAGCGTTACCTGTGTTTCCGGTACGATGTGATACCTGTGTTGCAGGCTAAATTTCAGTTTCTACGTGCGAATTTCTTCTGATGCAAACGCAAATAGATCAAGCGCAATTGCTTGGAATGCGCCGTCTTCGTGGCGCAAGGAATGGCTTGCCCGTCGGCGAAGAATCCTGCAAACTGCACGGCTGCCGGGTGTGATTTTTTAACGGCGCACGGTGTAACGGAGGCGAAATTGTGGGGTGGTGGCTGGCGCGGCTGCGCGATATTCCCGGAAGTTATATGAACGGACTCATAAAGCTGATTGGAGCGGCCGCCATTGCTACTTGGCCCGAGCGCGGGAGCACGCAATCATGACTAGCAGTGCGATCGTGCGGCTGGGCACGATTAAGGATGTGGCGCGGTTTGTGGAACATTTGCGTTCGCTCGGGTTGAACATTCCATGTGACAACGAAGTCCAACATGGAACTGATTCGCCGCTGCTGGCGAAGCTGCAAAGCGGCAATCTGCGGATCGGCAATCGCATTGCTATCCATCCGATGGAGGGCTGGGACGGCACGCTGGACGGACAGCCGAGCGAACACACGCTGCGGCGCTGGAGACGCTTTGGGCAGAGCGGCGCGAAGCTGATCTGGGGCGGAGAAGCGGTCGCCGTCAATCACGAGGGCCGGGCGAATCCGAATCAACTGGTGATTGGTGAACACACGCGAGACGGGCTGGCAGAATTGCGCGCTGTGTTGATTGAAGAGCACAAAAAAGTCGCTGGGTCTGATGAAGGATTGCTCATTGGATTGCAGCTGACGCACTCCGGCCGTTACTGCCGGCCGAACGCTGGTGGCCGGGCGGAGCCGCGCATTTTGTATCGGCACCCGATTCTCGACCGCCGGCTGAGTCTGCCCGCGGACTATCCGGTGTTGAGCGATGCGGGGGTGCTCGCGATTATTGAGGACTTTCACCGCGCTGCGCGGATCGCATGGGAATTGGGATTTGATTTTGTTGATGTCAAACATTGCCACGGTTACTTGGGACATGAATTTCTGAGCGCGCACACGAGGGAAGGGAACTACGGCGGGAGTTTTGAAAACCGGACCCGGTTTTTACGCGAAATTGTCGAAGGAATCCGCTCCCTTGCGCCGAAACTAAAGATCGGCGTACGGCTCTCCGCCTTTGACACGATTCCGTTTCGGCCGGACCCGGAACGATCGGTGCCAGGAAAACCGGGGCCCGGGATTCCCGAAGCGCATGGGCAGCTGATTCCGTACCGGTGGGGATTCGGCGTGAACGAAGAAAAACCCACCGAGCCTGAACTTGTGGAGACGATTCAATTTCTTCACCTGCTGGAGGAATCGCAAATTAGCCTAGTGAACATCACCGCGGGGAGTCCTTATTACAATCCGCATGTGCAACGGCCGGCGCTGTATCCACCGTCGGACGGATATTTGCCTCCGGAAGACCCGTTGGTGGGTGTGGCGCGGCAGATACACGCCGCGCGTGAGTTGAAGCAGAGCTTTCCGAAGTTGATTGTTGTGGGAACGGCGTACACGTATTTGCAGGATTTCTTGCCGCATGTGGCGCAGGCGGCGATACGTGAGGGCTGGGTGGACGCGGTAGGACTCGGGCGAATGGCGCTTACGTATCCGGAAATGCTGTGGGATGCCGCGCATGGCCGCACGGTGGAGCATAAACGCGTCTGCAGAACGTTCAGCGATTGCACCACGGCGCCGCGCAATGGACTGCCGTCGGGGTGCTATCCACTGGACGCGTACTACAAGAATTCAGGGATGGCAGCTCAATTGGCGGCGCTTAAGAAGCGTTGAGGGCTGGCTCATGGAGATTGAAGCAATGATTAAGCGGCAAAAGCCGCGCCGCAAGGTGCAGGGAATTTCGGCGGCGCTGCTGCCGTTCGACGCCGATGGCCGCGTGGCGGTTGAGGCTTTTCAAAGGCATTTGACGGCGACGCAGCGGGCCGGACTGATGAACGCGGTGAACATGGACACCGGCTATGTGAACTATCTGAGTGATGCGGAAAAGAGCGATGTGCTGCGGTGGACTCGCGAAGCGCTGAGTATGGACGCCGTGTTTGTGGCGGGCGCGTACATCGAAGGACAGGACGGCGACGTCGTAGCACTATACCGTCGCGAGGTGGACCGCATCGTCGGCCGCGGCGGCATACCGATACTTTTTCAAACGCGGCGCTTGCATGGAAAATCCGCGAGCGAGAAAGCTGCCACCTATCAAGCGATCTGCAAGGGTTATTCACAGGTGCTGGCGTTCGAACTGGGGACGATGTTTGCGCCGAACGGAGAAATCTTCGACGAGGAAACGGTGCTGCGGCTGATGGATATTCCGGAGCTGAAGGGGATGAAACACTCTTCCCTGGAACGCACGATTGAACTGGAGCGGCTTGCTTTGCGCGATGCGCAGCGGCCGGACTTTCGCATTTATACCGGCAACGACCTGGGCATCAATATGATTGAATATGGGTCGGACTACTTGCTGGGGTTAGCGACATTCTGTCCGGAGCGTTTCGCGGAGCGGGATCGGCTGTGGGAAGCAGGCGACGCGGCTTACTATGCGCTTGCCGACTCGCTACAGCATCTGGGGAACGTCGCGTTTCGGGCGCCGGTTCCGGCATACAAACATTCCGCCGCGGTTTTCCTGCACTTGACTGGCAGGATCCCGAGCGCTTTGCCTCACCCAAAAAATCCGATTCGACCGGAGTGGGAAGCGGAGATGCTCGGCGATTGCGCGCGGCGTCTAGGCTATTAAAGGCGTATCTTTATCTGAAGCCACACTGAACAGCGATCCGCGAAATATCTGGCTACTGTACGAATCCAACGTTTGGAGGGGGATTGCTGCCCTCGGGAGCCTCCTTGATGGGGCCGAACTGGGCTTCGTAACGGGAAATGTTTTCACCCAGCGCGCGCCAGATGCGCTTGGCGTGACCGGGGCTGACAATCATGCTACTGAGCAGCTTGCCTTGCGCCCCATTTGGAAAAATGTAGACAAAATTCAGGGTGAATTCCTCCAGATTGTGCTGGAGCATCACCAGGTTGCTGTAAAGACCCTGCAGCTCCTTCTCGTCGGCTTTGATCTGCATCTGGCCGGTTTGTGGTTGCGGCGGCTTCTCGTCCATGCGCGTCTCCTGAGCTTCCTTTCAAAAGGTACCACACCCCGCGTTTACGGTAGTTCATGCGCGGCACATTGGAGAAAAGACTTATTGACAGAAGAGCCCATTAAATGTAGTTTAGTTCGAGCATTCACTGCAGTTAACTTCTGCTGATAGCACAGATAAAGATGCCGCGCACCACGGAACAACTCATCGAAGCGGAACCCGACGTCGCACAGAATCGCGCGCCGGCGCCGGCTGCCGGCGCGGCTCCTGCACTGTGGCCTTCGCTCCCTGAAGCCCATCGCACCATTCCCATCACTCCCGGCCTGAGCTGGTTCCGCAAGGTCCTAGCGTTTGCCGGACCCGGTTACCTTGTCGCCGTTGGGTATATGGACCCCGGTAACTGGGCGACCGACATTGGTGGCGGTTCCAAATTTGGCTACACGCTGTTGAGCGTTATTTTACTTAGCAACCTCATGGCCATGCTGTTGCAAGGGCTTTCCGCGAAGCTCGGAATCGTTACAGGGCGGGACCTGGCGCAAGCTTGTCGCGAATCCTACCCGCGCCCGGTATCCTTTGCCCTGTGGGTGATTTGCGAAGTCGCCATCGCAGCGTGCGATCTGGCGGAAGTGCTGGGCTCGGCGGTTGCGCTGAAACTGCTTTTTGGCCTGCCATTGATGGCTGGTGTGCTGATCACAGCGCTGGACGTGCTAATTGTTCTGGCGCTGCAAGGGCGAGGGTTCCGGTTAATCGAAGCTTTCGTGATCACGCTGATCGCGAGCATCGCAGTTTGTTTTGCTTATGAGATTTTCTTTGCACAGCCCTTGTGGAAGGAAGCGGCGCAAGGCTTCCTGCCTCGGCTGGAGATACTGAAGAATCGCGAAATGCTGTACATCGCTATTGGCATCCTGGGCGCCACGGTAATGCCGCACAATCTCTATCTGCACTCGAGCATCGTACAGACGCGCGCTTTTTCCACCGATACCTCCGGCAAGCGCGAGGCCCTGCGTTTCGCCGTTTTCGATTCGACCCTGGCGCTAACCTTCGCGCTGTTCGTCAATGCTGCGATCTTGATTCTCGGCGCGGCTGCATTTCACACCCGCGGCTTGCATGACGTTGCGGAAATTTCTGACGCCTACAAGCTGCTTACGCCCGTATTGGGAGCCAGCCTGGCGAGCACGCTGTTCGCCTGCGCGTTGCTTGCGTCAGGGCAGAACTCAACATTGACCGGTACGCTGGCCGGCCAGATCGTAATGGAAGGATTCCTGAATCTGCGCCTTAAACCGTGGCTGCGCCGCTTAATCACGCGCGCGCTGGCTATCATTCCCGCAGTAATCGTGATCGGTTTGTACGGTGAAGGCAGAGTCACTTCGCTGCTGATTCTTAGCCAGGTAGTGCTCAGTTTTCAGTTGCCGTTCGCGGTGATCCCGCTCGTGCAGTTCACCAGCAACAAGGCCAAAATGGGCACGTTCGCCAACTCGCGGCTTACCGCAAGCCTAGCCTGGGTCGTCGCGATCGCCATAGTCGTCTTCAATGCCGAACTGCTCTGGCTTACGCTTCGCGCCTAACCCACCTTTTCTCGGCGAACTCGGTGCCCGCTGTGGTTAAACTCTTTGCGTTTGTGCGAAGATTCTTCATTCATGTCTTCGCCTGCACGCAAAAAACTGGCCGGTTCCCTATTTGTACTTCTTCTCTTGACTGCCGCAGGCTCGGCGGTCTATGCGTTCTTCCATCCCGGACCGTGGATTGTGCCGGAGGAAGCCAAGCGAGCGGTAAATCCAATAAAACCGTCTCAAGCAAATCTTCCAGCAGCGCAAAAGCTATATCTGGACAAATGCGCGGAGTGCCACGGTGATTTCGGGAAGGGTGACGGTTCACAGGGCAAGTCATATGACCCGCCGCCTGCGGATTTCACCGACGCGGCGCATATGAATTCGGTCAGCGACGGCGAGTTGTTCTATAAAATCAGCGAAGGGCATCGCCCGATGCCGGGTTTCAAGAAGCGCTGCACCGAACAGCAGCGCTGGCAGCTGGTACTGTTCCTTCGCTCGTTCGCCCAGAATCAGCCAAAATAGCGAGAACGGAGCTGAATGCGGCGGAAGACGATTGGCAGTAGCTCATTTTTCGAGCTATTCTCTTGGGGCAATTTCCGTTCGAAATCGGTGAGGGATTGATGCGCAAAATTGCTTTGATTCTGAGTGTGTGCTTGCTGGCTGCGAGCGTTGCCGCGGCTGCACCGGGCGCGGTGCGCTGCGGCAAATTGCTCGATGTTCGCACCGGACAACTTTTATCCGATCAACTGGTGACTTTTGACGTGGACGGGGTCATTGCCTCGGTGACGCCCGCCTCCGGATCGAACATCGGCGCGATCGATCTCTCTCGGGCAACTTGCCTGCCCGGCTTGATTGACGTGCACACGCACGTTACGGGAGATCCGCAGCAAAGCGGATATGCGGGACTAGGCATTTCCGTGCCGCGTTCCGCGGTTGCGGGCGCGAAAAACGCGCGGCTAACGCTGCGCGCGGGATTCACCACGATTCGCAACGTGGGAGCGGCCGGCTTCAGCGATGTGGCCGTTCGTGACGGGGTGAACGCTGGAGAGATTGAAGGGCCGCGCATGCTGGTCTCCGGACCGGCACTGGGGATCACCGGAGGCCATTGTGATGACAACTTGCTGCCCGCCGAATATCACCATATTTCGGAAGGGGTGGCCGATGGCCCATGGGCAGCGCGAGCCAAGGTGCGCGAAGTGATCAAATATGGCGCCGACGTGATCAAGATTTGCGCGTCGGGTGGTGTTTTAAGCAAAGGAGATCAGCCCGGCACGCCGCAGTACACATTGGAAGAGATGCAGGCGATCGCCGACGAAGCGCATAAGCTCGGCCGCAAAGTGGCCGCGCACGCGCACGGCACGCAATCCATCAAAGACGCCATTCGCGCGGGAATTGATTCCATCGAGCATTCCAGCTTGATTGATGACGAGGGCATCGCGCTAGCCAAGCAACACGGAACCTATCTGGTGTTCGACATTTATAACGATGATTTCATCCTGCAGGAAGGCGCGAAGGCTGGCATGCTGCCCGAATCCATCGAGAAGGAAAAGAAGGTCGGACGCCTGCAGCGTGAGAATTTCCGCAAAGCGTTTCAGGCCGGCGCTAAAATCGCCTTTGGCACCGATTCCGGCGTGTATCCGCACGGCGACAACGCGCGGCAGTTCGGCAAAATGGTGGAGTGGGGCATGCAGCCGCTGGACGCCATTCGCGCCGCCACACTGAATGCTGCCGATTTGATCGGCTGGAGCGAAAAAGTAGGGTCTTTGGAAAAAGGACACTACGCCGATCTGATTGCGGTGGAGGGCGATCCACTCTCTGAGGTGAAAACCTTAGAAAGAGTCAAGTTCGTGATGAAGGGCGGCGTGGTGGCGCGCAACGACTTCCCTCGCTAAACTTCTGAGCGGTTTCTCCATGCTTTTCGCAGTGCAAATTGCCGGCGTGCTCGACCATCGCCTGGCTCTCGTTCTGTACTCGCTGCTGTTGCTCGCGGCGGCGTCTCCAGTGGCGATCGCCTGGCTGAAGGTGCTTCCGGCGGAGCGGGAACCGTTCGCTGCTCCGGCCGAAGAGCCGCACAAAGAAGAGCGAGACGCGTTTGCGATTTTTCTGCTCGCCAACATTACGTTAAGCCTGTTACTGCGAGTCCCCGGCGTCAGTTCTCCAGCATTCGTCGGGCAGCTGGCGAAATGGCTTCCGGCTGACTGGTCCAATCACGTGGTGATGGTCAGCTTTATCTGGTTCGGATTTATTCCAGGGCTGGCTGCTGCGTACGCCTTGATCCGGCCCAATCCTTTGCGCTGGCCACTGGCAATTGGCGGAGCCTTTACACTCTGCTTGTGGCTAGCCGCGCCGTTTCTGCTCGCCGCGATTCATGGCACGCAATAAAGAAGGCCAGAACCGCTTGCCCTGGCCGGTACTTTTGAAAAATGTCCGAAACGCAAAACTGTTTTACGCGCTTGCGGCTTTTACTTTCTGCAACGCTGCGGCTACTTCGTCCACGTCCGGCACTACCGGAATGTCGTAGTTTTTCATCCAGGCGACCTTGCCATCCTTGCCGACGATGACGATGGCGCGGCCGGTGATTCCTTTTTCAGCGAGATATATGCCGTACTTGTCGGCCATGGCCCCGCGCGGATTGAAATCCGCCAGCAGCGAATACTGGATGCCCATTTTTTCGGCGTAGGCCTTGTGCGACCAGGCGCTATCCACGCTGACGCCTAGCACTTCCGCGTCAAGCGTGGCGAAATTCTTCATGCCGTTTACCAGACAGACATGTTCCTTGGTGCAGGTCGGGCTCCAATCCAGGGGATAGAAAACGATTACGACATTCTTCCTTCCTGCAAAGTCCGAAAGCTTCACGTCTTTGTCATACTGATCCTTCAGCGAAAAATCCGGCGCCACTTGTCCCACGGCAATCGCCATGTGTTTCCTCCTTGTGCGAACGATCTGGCAGGTTCGATTCGTTGGCCGCAGGAAAATGATAGAGGATTCTCAGGTGGTTGACAAAGCGAACCAGCCGTCTCTTCCGCACAAATCGGGTGTAAAATGAGGGTCTTACTTCGCGGAAGAAAAGGTGGCGTTTATGAGCACCCAAGCCGCAGGGCCCGCCCCCATGATTTCCTTGCAAGAACTATATCGCCTGTATACCAGTCTCGCAGCGAAACCTGGGGAACCGGTGCCACTCAGTGCATTCAAGCTTTCCCACGCAGAAACCGAAAAAGTATTTTCGATCTTTGACGAGGACTATCACATCAGCCGTTTCTTTCATTTCAAAAACGAGCATGGTGACCAGTATTCGATCAACGGCGAGATGGCCACGCACGTGGTGATGGACTCAGAGATTCGATTAGTTCTGTAGCAAAAGCGCCGCGAGGGAATTCTAGTGTTCGCTCACGGGTTTCCACTTGTTGAGAAACGCGAGAATGTCTTCCGGTGCCATGGAGCGTGCCTTTTCAAACTCCTGATTTTTCTGGCTGACTAGCAACTTGCCGGTGTTGTCGAGGATTGCCGCCGCGGGCACGCCGCGCTCCAAAGGGACTTCATATCTTTTAGCGAGGTCGAGGTTCTTGTTGTACTCGCCGACGTCCACGTGCACGACTACATAGTTGCGATTGAGGGTTGGCGCGATTTCCGGTGTGTGGAACGCCGCATCCAATACGTGGCAGTCGTAGCACCAATTGCCGCCAAAAACGAGCATCACGCGCTTATGTGATTTAGCGGCGGCTTGCAGCGCCTCTTCGATGTCCTTTTGCGCATCGGCATCGGAGGGATACAGGTCCTTCCGTTCCGCCGGGCCCCTCAGGCGAGTCGCATCTTCCCGCTGCTCCACGGCGATTTTCCAGCTGCCACCCTGTTCGGCGTAACCCTGTGCCATCTTGAGGTAATACTTCTTCGCGGCCCCGCCCTCGGAAGCGACTAGCGTCAACTGAATGGAGAGAATGTGAAGCCCGGGCTGCGGCTCCTGCGCACTTTCGATTTGGGCAGAGATGGTTTTCAGTCCTTTGCCCTTCCAACCAGTCCAGTAGGCGACTTCCGATGTCAGACTGGACGCAGTTTGACCGGGTCCGAGAATCCTCGGGCTGGCCGAGTAAAGGGGGGTAAGCGCCTGCGCGTCGCCGGCCAGCACCGCCTTGCGCCAGGCGTCCAGCTGTAGCACAGCGGGGTGCGGACCCTGGGCGCAACTCGCGCCGGCGGTCAGGATGGTCGCGGCAGACGTGACGAAACTTGCAAACAGGTATCGCAGCTTCACTGGCGAAATGCTCCTGAACGCTATCTTAACAGTTTGACGCAGCCCGTTCCTCCGGGCGAGCAGTGGTAATCTGATGCCATGTACGCGCAAAAGTTTCTGGTGGACGTGGTGATTCGCGGCGAACGGCGTGCCTGCCCGCTGGAGTGGCTGGACCAGTTTTGCATGCGCAACTTCACCAACTCCGCGGAGTTCGACGATACTCTGCCACTCGCGGATGGCGCGATCGAAGCAAGCTTTCACCTAACGCCGGGAAAATTCGCCGAGGGTCTGGCAGCATGGCTTACGCAGCGTGGAAAAGGCGAAGGTCAACCGGTCCTTGTTGAAGCTCGTTTGCAGGAACGCTGAACGGCTAGACTACCGGATTTTTCTTTTCGCCATGCAGCACAGCGAGAATTTGTGGAATAGCTTTCTTCGCGGCTTCCTGGCCCGCGGCGACCAGTTCGGGCGTCTTCGTAAAGTCGTCCCACGCGAACGATGTCACGTCAGGCTCAATCACCACATCGGCCTGCGCCCGCCAGCTGATTTCGGAATGGCCCTGAATGATGTTGAACGAGCGGCTGATGATGTCCACGGCGGTGCGGGGATTTTCGATGCCGCCCGATTCCAGAAAAACGGCGATTACCACTTCTGCGCCGAGCAGCAGCGCCCCTTCCACCGGCACCGGGGAAGTCAAAAAGCCGTCCACCAGTGTGCGTCCGTCGTATTGAATTGGAACGAACAAGCCCGGATACGCGCAGGAAGCGCGCAGCGCCGGCGCGATCGCCCCGCTCGAATAGTAAACGGTTATGCCCGCATTGATGTCTGTGGTACTGATGGCCAGCGGAACATGCAGTTGCTCAAACGTGGTTATCGGTGTCATGCGCGCCAAGTATTTCTCCAGGCGCTGGTTGGTGGCCAGGCCCAGCCAAGAAGGAGTCCACCGGCCAAAGTCGGCGAACGTGGTTTGCCTGGCGGTCTCTTCCATGAATTCGAGCGTGGCGCCCGCGCAAAAGCCGGCGCCGATGAGCGCGCCGACGCTGGTGCCCGCCACGAAGTCGATGGGAATTCCCGCCTCTCGAAAAGCACGCAGCGCACCGATGTGCGCAATGCCTCGCGCAAAGCCCCCGGCCAGCGCCAAGCCGACCTTTGGCCGCGGCGATCGTGTTTCCGCGCCGCCAAAAGCCCGTTGGCGGAACGTTTCTTCTGCGGTGCGGAGCCATTCCAATGCG
>DATMZI010000102.1:0-8485 GCA_035607085.1 Candidatus Eiseniibacteriota bacterium
CCGCAATGGACGATGGGCAAGAATTTCGATGGCACAGGATCTTTCGGCCCGTGGCTGGTGACGCCCGATAGCGTTCCGCCGGGCGCTCAAGGATTGCGCATCCAAGGCCGTTTGAATGGCCGCGTGATGCAGGATGCACGCACAGATCAGCTCATCTTCAGCGTCCCAGCGCTGATTGAAATGATCAGTGTCGCCATAAGTCTGGAGCGAGGTGATGTGATCATCACCGGCACACCGGGTGGCGTCGGAGCGGCGCGTAAGCCACCCGTTTTCATGAAGCCCGGCGATATCTTCGAAGTGGAGATCGAGGGAATCGGTGTCCTGACCAACCCAGTGCAGAACGGCTGAGAAAGCTTGCAGGGTAGGAAACTACAGTGTCAGTACCGTCAAAGAACATAGATCAAGCCGAAATGGAGCTACTCCCATGCAATATTCTGATTACAAATGTTTCCGGTTCGGGTTTGACTCTGGAGTCGCGTTTGTCAGCATCGATCACCCGCCGATCAATCTTCTTGATGAAATTCTGTCGCAGGAATTCGACAAACTTGGCAGAGAACTCGAGGCCGATGAGAGCGTCCGGGTTGTGGTCTTGCAGAGCGCCCTTCCTGATTTCTTTATAGCCCACTCTGGTTTGGGCCGGGTTGGAGCCGCTTCCAAAGTGGTGTCCCATACGCGCGGCTTTCGTCTTACGCAGATGATCGGCGAGCGGTTTAGGAACATGTCTAAGGCAACCATCGCCAAAATCGAGGGACGGGCCCGGGGCGGAGGGAGTGAGATCGCGCTGTCCATGGACATGTGCTTTGCTGCCGTTGGCAAAGCGATCTTCGGCCATCCAGAGGTGGCGATTGGGCTTGTTCCTGGAGGCGGCGCTACGCAAAGATTGCCACGGCTCATCGGGAGGGGGCGCGCCTTGGAAGTGCTCCTGGGTTGCAATGATTTTTCGGCGGAGCTGGCAGAACGTTACGGCTATATCAATCGAGCGTTGCCAGCGAACGAGCTGACGCCTTTTGTCGAGAAACTGGCTCACCGCATCGCCTCATTTCCTGCGCATGCCATCGCTCACGCCAAGGCGGCCGTGGATACCGGAGCATTTAGTTCCATGGCAGAGGGGCTTCTGGTGGAAGCCTATGAGTCCGATTTGAGTGTCGCTAGCGAGGTGACGCAAGCGCGCGTGACGGAAGTCTTGAAGGTCGGCGCCGAAACTTATGAAGGCGAGTTGGAGATGGATTATTTATCGAGACTCTCCACGATAGGATAACTCTGCGACTGCAGCCTCAAGGCTGCGTACGGCTCATGGGGAAAGCCCGCTTGCGGTCCTCGATAATCTGTCCATGTTGGTCGCCTTAGCGAAGGAAGCCGTCTCTGGATCTGTTCTTCGGAATCAATAAGGCGCCTATTCTACCCGATAACAACCCGCGAGTGCGGCTCCCACAGTTATTGTCCCTGTGATTCAAGTACAGATAGAAATCCCGCACGCCATTTTGAAATTCTCCGGGGCGTCAAAGCCTAGGCACTTCCGTGAATGTGTTGACAGATGTTCTGCAGCTCGAATCATTTCGAAAAAATAACGCGCCTCTTTTCAGCGACCTAAGCCAACAACATCTTTGGCCGAAAGGGTGCTTTTAGTCGTTGTGGCAGTCACAAACACAAGGCAAACGGAGCAACAGTAAACTTCATGGCGAGCCCGACAAAAGAAATCAAAAAAACACTTCCTCAGCCCAATTCTGACTTCTATCAACTCATAGAAACTTTGCCCGCCGATGAGCTATCCGCCCTGAAACAGGTGCGCGCGTTCATGGAAACCAAGGTCCAGCCCATCATCACGAAGTACTGGGTTGAGGACTCTTTCCCATTTGAGTTGTTGCCCGCGATTAAAGAACTCAACATCGGCGGCGTCGCCATGAACGGGTATGGCTGCCGGGGCGGAAGTGCACAGCTATTTGGCTTGGTCGCCATGGAGATGGCGCGCGTCGATTCCTCAATTGCCACATTCTTCGGCGTGCATAGTGGCCTGGCGATGGGGTCCATCTATCTGGGCGGTTCTGAGGAACAGAAGCAGAAATGGCTCCCGCCGATGGCCCGCTGGGAAAAAATTGGCTGCTTCGGCCTGACCGAGCCTCTCGTAGGCTCGGGAACCTCTGGTGGTATGACGACTACGGCCAAGCGTGACGGGGACACATGGATCCTCAATGGCCAGAAGAAATGGATCGGCAACGCTCCGTGGTGCGACATCTCGATCATTTGGGCGCGCGATCTCGCCGACAACCAGGTCAAGGCGTTTATCGTCGAGAATAAGACCACACCCGGCTTCAAGGTCGAAAAAATCCAGAACAAGATCGCCCTCAAGGTCGTGCAGAACGGCTTGATCACGATGGAGAACTGCCGCATTCCGGAGGAAAACCGGCTGCAAGCCGATCAGTCGTTCCGCGACACCGCCCGTGTGCTGAAAATGACGCGATTCATGGTTGGCTGGGAAGCGACGGGATGCGCTATGGGCGCATACGAAAATGCGCTCAAGTACTGCCAGGAGCGTTTGCAATTCGGCAAGCCGATTGGCTCATTCCAGATGGTGCAAGACCTCCTGGCCAAGATGCTCGCCAACATCACCGCTTCGCAGTGTCTCTTGGTGCGAATGACCCAGTTGCAGGCCGAAGGCAAGATGACCGACGCGCACGCGTCGCTTGCAAAGGCCTTCACTACCGCCAAGTGCCGTGAGACGGTTGCGTGGGCCCGCGAGCTGCTTGGCGGCAATGGCATCGCTGCTGACTACAACGTCGGGCGGTTCTTTGTAGATGCGGAAGCCCTCTACTCCTACGAGGGCACGTTCCAAATGCAAAACCTAATTGTGGGCAAGGCCGTTACGGGCCTCAGTGCCTTTATTTAGCCAACCGAGAACACTTTCGTCGAAACGACACTCGATAAATGAAAGCACCAAAGAAAGGGATAAGAGACTCTATGCCGTCTTCTAAAGCTTCCAAGTTCGAATCAGTGAAGTCCGCCGCAAAGACTGTGGGCCGTTTGTACTTTTTGGATCTGGCCGCGGGTCGCGTCCTTACATCGAACCCCGATGGCTCCGACTTGAAAACCATCGTCAACGAAGGCCGAAAACTTCCCGATGGAGTCGTGGTCGACGTCGCAGCCGGCCACATCTACTGGACCAATATGGGAAATCCCAAAGCCAATGACGGCACGATCGATCGTGCCGACCTCGACGGCACCAACGTCACGAACATTGTTCCCTCCGGCGCGACGTGGACTCCCAAGCAGCTTCAGCTCGACGCGAAGAACCGGAAACTCTACTGGTCGGACCGCGAAGGTATGCGAGTCATGCGCGCGAATCTCGATGGCTCAAATGTCGAAACCCTCGTTGAAACAGGACACGGTGATGCGGACCGGAGCGACGCGAGAAATTGGTGCGTTGGTATCGCTGTCGATGTGAACGGCGGCAAATTTTACTGGACGCAAAAAGGAAATGATAACGCCGACGAAGGACGCATTTTCCGAGCCGGCCTTGCAATCCCTAAGGGTCAGACTCCGGCAAACCGTCAGGACATCGAAGTTCTCTACGACAACTTACCCGAGCCGATCGATCTTGATCTCGACCTCGGCAACCGGGTGATCTACTGGACCGACCGCGGGGACCCGCCTCGCGGAAACACCGTCAATCGAGCGCCGATGGACACACCCGCCGGCAAGCGCAAAGAGCCGGAAATTGTCTTCAATCATCTGATGGAAGGCATCGGCCTTTCGCTGGATCTCGAAAACAAGCGCATGTTCCTGACTGACTTGGGCGGATCCGTTTACAGCGCCGCCCTCGACGGTTCGAATAAGAAAAATATCGTCTTCGCCGAAGGAAATCTGTCTGGAATTGCATACGCGGAGCTGCCTGCGAGTTCCTAGTCTGGCTCAATCAGTTTCACCATTACGAGGAGAGAATCATGAGTTCGCCGGCATCTGCTTTGAAACTTGAAAACGTGCTGTACGAAAAAAAAGGTCCGATTGCTTACGTGACCATCAACCGGCCCAAAGTGCTGAATGCACTGAATGCGAAAACCATATCCGAATTGCGGTCAGCGTTTGAAGATGCCCGCGACGATTCCGAAGTGCGTGGAGTCGTTTTTACCGGAGCGGGAGACAAATCGTTTGCAGCAGGCGCAGACATCAGCGAAATGGCCGGCGACACTCCACTCACCGCGGAACAGAAAACGCGATCTGGCCAGGCGCTAACGGAACTCATTGAAAACCTCGGCAAACCGGTCATCGCCGCTGTGAATGGTTTTGCGCTCGGTGGCGGGTGTGAACTGTCGATGGCGAGCACGATTCGAATCGCCGCGGAAACGGCCAAGTTCGGTCAACCCGAAGTGAAGATCGGAGTAATGCCGGGCTATGGCGGAACGCAACGCCTTCCCAGGCTGGTCGGCAAAGGTCGCGCATTGCAACTCATTCTGTGCGGCGAAATCATTGACGCGCAAGAAGCCTATCGCATCGGTCTGGTGAATGAAGTCGTTCCGGGCGCCAACCTGATCGCAAGGGCTGAATTCCTTCTCAACCAGATCGTCTCTAACGCCCCAGTCGGAGTGAAGTACTCCATCGAGGCGGTAAACAAAGGATCAGACGCGACCCTCGCTGAGGGATTGCTCCTGGAAGCTTCGTTGTTCGCGATTTGCGCGGGGACTGAGGACAAGAAAGAAGGAACATCTGCGTTCCTTGCGCGGCGCGCTCCGAAGTTCCAGGGACGCTAAACACACAAAAAACTTCACCATCTTTCGAAAATGGCTAGTTGGAAACGGAAAGAGGAAAAACTTATGGCCGACGAAAACATATTCTCAGGACTGAAAGTCGTGGAGCTCGCTAGCTTCATCGCCGGCCCCGGCGCGGCCACGATTCTGTCCGATTTCGGCGCCGACGTCATCAAAGTCGAACCACCCGAGGGAGAACTGTGGAGGATGGGACAGAAGATCCCACCCCAGCCGCATTCCGAAGAGGCTTATCCCTTCCAATTGGCGAATCGCAACAAGCGCGGGGTCACGCTCAATCTGAAATCTGCAAACGCGCAGCAAGTTCTCGAGCGGTTAGCCAAGTGGGCTGACGTGTTCATTGTCAACACACCGCACTCCGCGCGCAAGAAACTGAAGCTCGAATATGACGATGTTGCGCAATGGAATCCGCGTTTGATCTACGCCGATCTCACCGGCTTCGGCGAGAAAGGTCCGGACGCTGCTCTCCCAGGATTCGATCTCACGGCCTTCTGGGCACGAAGCGGCTTATTATTCATGACCCGCGATGCTGGAGAGCCGCCGACGTGGCCAGTGGCAGGGAGCGGGGACAATGCGACTGCGGTCTGCATTTATGCCGCGATTGCGACCGCGCTTTACCGCCGCGAACGTACTGGAAAGGGATCTTATGTTACGACTTCGCTCCTCGCGGCAGGTGTCTGGTCGGCGAGCGTCTTTATCCAGGCCGCTCTTTGTGGTGCGAATTTCTATGGGTTGCACGATCGTACCCATCCCGCAAATGCAGCCTTGAACACATATCGCTCTTCCGATGGCACCTGGTTCGTTCTCGTAGCCACCCCGGATAAGGTACCCGCGGTCCTGAAAGCAATGGGTCGCGAGGACATCCTGAAGGACCCGCGATTTTCGGATCCTGTCAAGCTAGCGCAGAATCGGCCACAACTGACGGCAATGCTCGATGGGATTTTTGGTTCGCAGCCAATGTCGCATTGGTACGACGTCTTTAACGGCGTTCACGTCCCCTTCGGCGCCGTTCGTGATCCGCAAGAAGTCGTTAATGATCCGCAATTGCGGGCCAATGACATTATCGTTCCGCTCGAAGGAGCGGGCGAGAAGTTGACCTCGACCATCAGCAGTCCCATTCAAGTGCACGGAGTTACTAAGGTATCTGCCAGGCGGGCGCCTGGAATCGGCGAGCACAACGATGAAGTGCTCAAGGAACTTGGATTTACAAATGACGACATTGCAGCCCTGCGTGCGAGCGGTGCCGTCCCGCACGCCTCGCATTTGGAAACGACGGCCGGAGGAGCACGATGACCGACATTGTTACCGAACACTCTGGAAGCATCCTGCGACTTCAGTTCAATCGACCGTCTAAGAAAAATGCGATGACGTCCGCCATGTACATCACCATGGCGGATCTCCTCAACAACGCAGCAAAAGACGACAGCGTGCGCGTTGTGCTCTGGCACGGTGCTGGTGACTCCTTCTGCGCGGGCAACGACCTGGAGGATTTTCTCAAGAATCCAATGGGACCGGGCGACAGTCCGCAATCCCGGCTGATCGAAGCTCTGGTCAATTTTGTTAAACCCGTTGTTGCCGCCGTGCAAGGCTTCGCCATTGGTGGCGGAACTACCATGTTGACACATTGCGACTTTGTATACGCAGGCGAGAGCGCGAAGTTCCAGATGCCGTTTATCAATCTGGCCTTGGTGCCGGAATTCGGAACAAGCTACTCGCTTCCCGCGCGGATCGGATATCTCCGCGCGGCCGAGTTGATTCAGCTGGGACAGCCCTTCGATGCCAAGCACGCAATGGAACTCGGGCTTGTGACGCAGGTCGTAGCTGAGGAGAAACTCCTGGCAACTGCCACGGCTACGGCGCAGAAGTTGGCGGAAAAGCCCGCTGATGCGCTGCAGGCTTGCAAGCGGCTCATGAAGAATCCCTGGCGCGAACAGCTCGTCGAAGCCGCGAAAGCCGAAAACAAGGAGTTCTCAGCACGGCTGCGTTCTGCGGATACCAAGGAAGCGCTTGCCGCGTTTTTCGAGAAACGCCCACCTGACTTTACAAGAACGGCGAAGGTCGCTGTCGCCCAAAAAAGGTAGAGGTAAACAATGGCTCAAACAAACGTGGTCATTGTCGGTGCAGGATTCGGAGGGTTAGCGGCCGCCAAGGCGCTTCGTCGTACTCCGGCGAACGTAGTTTTGATAGACCGCGTAAATCATCACCTGTTTCAGCCCCTGCTTTACCAGGTGGCGACCACGGTGCTTACGCCCAGTCAGATTGCCACTCCAATTCGAAGCATTTTTCGGAATCAGAAAAACACCACAGTAGTTATGGGGGAAGTGACGGGGATAGATAAAGATCAGAAGTGCGTCTTCGTAACTGATGCCGACCGGCAGAACGTGCCGATCGCCTATGACCATCTAATCCTGGCGACTGGAGCGAGTCACAGCTACTTCGGTCATGGTGAATTCGCGGAGTACGCACCGGGTTTGAAGAGTCTCGCGGATGCTGAGGCAGCCCGAAACAAGATCTTGGGGGCGTTCGAACTAGCGGAAGCCGAGGAAGAACCCGCCCGCCATCAAGACTTGCTCACTTTCGTTCTCGTCGGTGCCGGTCCCACAGGCGTTGAAATGGCCGGAGCTCTCGCTATCCTGGTTCGAACCGCGCTGAAATCAGATTTTCGTAGGATCAATCCAACCTCAGCAAGAATCGTGCTCGTCGATATGGCTCCCAAGGTTTTGGGGCCGTTTTCGGAGAATCTTTCCAAGGCCGCGAAGCAACGACTCGAGAACTTGGGTGTCGAAATTCGGCTCGGACACGCCGTCGATCAGATCGACGCGGAAGGTGTCGTAGTCGCTGGCGAGCGTATCCCAAGTAAAACGGTAATCTGGACTGCAGGTGTCGCACCCTCGCCAGCGGGTAGGTGGCTGAACGTCGAAACAGATCGCGCAGGAAGGGTGCGCATTCAGAAAGATCTTAGTGTGCCCGGACACGCCGAGATTTTTGTGGTGGGAGACACGGCATCGCTTGACCAGAACGGAAAACCCCTCCCAGGAGTTGCTCAGGTTGCGATACAGCAAGGGCGTTATGCGGGAAAACTAATTCACAACCGCATTGTTGGCAATTCTTCTCCGCCACCGTTCAGTTACTTTGATAAGGGCAGTATGGCTGTGGTGGGTAGGGGTTTTGCAGTGCTGCAAAGCGGCAAAGTCCAGATAAGCGGCTTAGCGGCTTGGCTCACATGGGCCGCTGTGCACCTCCAATTCCTCGCCACGTCGAGCCTCCGCTTAGGCGTCTTCTTGCAATGGATCTGGACCTATGTGACGGGGCAGCGAGGTGACCGGCTAATCGTAAATCACCGTGGTTCAGAAATTGCGAAACCAGCGCCGGATTCAGCTGTCAAATCTACATTCGCGGTTAGGTGAAGTCCGAGAAACACAACCGGTTTCAGTTGAAGATAAGACACTCTAAGGAGGATTGCATGGGAAAGAACAAGGAGATTCGAAACGTCGCTATCGTCGGGACGGGAGTCATTGGTGCGAGTTGGGCGGCGCTGTACCTCGCACGTGGATTGAATGTCGTGGCCACCGACCCGGCACCAAATGCAGAAGCAAACTTGCGCCGATACATTGATGCGGCGTGGAAGGATCTCACCGTGGTTGGACTCTCACCCAACGCGTCGCGCGATCATCTGAAGTTCACAACGGACTTGAAGCAAGCGCTCGCGGATGCCGACCTCGTCCAAG
>DATMZI010000115.1:0-13030 GCA_035607085.1 Candidatus Eiseniibacteriota bacterium
CTTGCTGGTGTCCAGGAATAACCATCGGCAGGATTGGTCACCGCACTCCCGGATCTGAGACCGGTCCGGTGAAGTCAACAAGATACCGGCGGATTCCAGGATGGGCCAAATAGGTCCAAGCGAAGACGTGCTGAGATCGGCCGAGGTACGGATAAAGCCGGACTTCCGCCACGCGATCTCCTTGGCGACATGGAGATCATGTAGGTAACGGTTGTAGGTACGTAGGCTGGAAGGGTCGGGCGGCTTGCCGTTTACTGCCGCCAGAAATATCCGGTAAAGCGATTAGCGGCGGAGAAGGCGTGAAAGGCAACTTTTTGTCCAACAACCTGAAATCTATGTGGTCGATATTTCTGAGCGCATTCCTCCCAGCGTCTGGTGGGATTTGCCGGACGCGTGGCTTCCGTCATTCGTCCCGACGTACGAGTTCCGGAGAAAAGGCCGGCATACACACCGCCACATACTGGGCACCATTGGCCGCCAGGGTGCTGTAGCGCACCCATTCACCCCGGCGAGCCAAGATTGCCTGACCTGCCTTTACGTCTATAGTTCCCGCGCGAGTTTCTACACGAAGAGTGCCGCGCAGCACCACAGTATATTCGTCGAACTCGGCAATCTGTCCCGGCTCTATCCAGCCAGCCGGACTCTTCATGTGTGCAATACTCAAGGCCTCCGTGGCGGAGTTGAGGCGCCCTACGTACTCGGCAATCTCTTTGTGCTTGTTTCCCGCTGCGAAAACCATGGTCGGTTGCTGAATGAGATTCGTCATGCAATTCCTCCCGTAAAAGGTAATAGATGATTCAAGCTCGAACGCCGATCACTTCCAGATACTCAGCGAAGACCGTGGTGCAGCCCACGCCAGCTCGATTGTGAGAAGTCCAAAGTGCCTCGAGTTCCCGGCGAAGACTCTCGCTGCCCGTGGCATCGAGGGACGCAAACGCCTGATGGGTGGGTCCGTAATAGAGGCGGAAGAACTCCACGACTTCCGAGGGAGGAAAGGGATAGCTGAACGCGTACTGCCGTCGGACCAGGGATAGATCCAAGAGTCCCTCGCCGAGCCTTTCACGGACTTTGGCTTCGTCGCCCCACAGCACGGGTGCGGGCATCCCGGACGGCGCAGTGAATTTCGAGACTGCCTTGAACATTTGGCCGATAAAGCCTTGTGGGGTCCAGTTGACCATGGCAACGGTTCCACCCGGGCTGCACACCCGCAGCAGTTCCTGAGCGACAAGGTCCGGCCGCGGTGCGAACATCGCCCCGACCAGGCTGGCCACGATGTCGAAGCTCGCGTCCTCAAAAGGGAGGGCCTCGGCGTCGGCTTCCTCGAAACGGGCGGAGAGACCTTCGGCTTGCGCCCGCTCCTGTGCGCGCTCTACCAGATTGCGGGCGATGTCCACGCCGGTAACCTCCAGACCATCCCGCGCGGCAATCAGAGCGAGTTGCCCTGAGCCGCAGGCCACGTCCAGGAAATGAGCTCCAGGAGCGGCGTCCAGCCGCTCGTAGAAATCCCGCGCACTGTTTTCCATGTAACGTGAGAACCGATCGTAATCCCCGGCCATCCAGGTGTTCTTGAGGCGAGCTTTCAGATTCACAAATTCCGATGAGATCGCGGTAGCGTGCATGATTTGGTCTCCTTTATTTTTGAATTGCGGTCGACTCCAGTCACTATGCTGCAGGATGCGGCGGGAATACTTATCTAAGCGTCTAGTTCTCTTGATCGGACACGAGTAGTATGTGGTTTACTTGACCCAGCGTCCCGACCAGTTTGCCGAAACTCGATCGCCGCACTTTGGAGCCGAATGGATGTCTTGTCAGAAGTTTTGAAGGCCGTCAGACTCGATGGAGCCTTGTTTTACAATGGTGAGTTTTCAGCGCCCTGGTGTTTTCGGTCGCCAGCCTCGCGCGCGGTAGCTCCCTATTTCTCGCCGGACTCCGGGCACGTGATCATCTTTCATCTGCTGACCGAGGGCCGTGGCTACGCGCATATCGAGGGCGAGGGCCGGCCGGTTCCTCTAAACGCAGGAGAGATCATAATTTTCCCGCATGGCGACCCCCACTTTATGGGAAACGGTTCGGCCGTCAAGGCGGTGGACATGGCGAAAGAGCTGGAACGAATATCGTCTCAAGGCCTCAAAATCTCCCGCATGGGTGGAGGCGGCGAAATCACCAAGTTCATTTGCGGCTACATGGCTTGCGAGCCGCAACTTAGCCGGGTCTTCCTTGGTGGTCTGCCACCCGTTCTGAAGATCAATATCCGCAACGACGCCTCGGGCCAATGGCTAGAGAACTCTATCCGCTATTCGGTGGGTAACGCGGATGCATCCACGCCCGGCGGTGAGGCCGTGATCGCCAAGTTGTCAGAAGTGCTGTTCGTTGAAGCTTTGCGACGCTATATCGTGCTGCTTCCGCCGGAACAAACCGGATGGCTGGCAGGCGTCCGTGACCCGGAAGTCGGGAAAGCCATGGCCTTGCTGCATCGCAAGCCAGCGCATCCTTGGACGATTGCGGCGCTCGCGAACGATGTAGGAACTTCGCGTTCCGTACTGGCCGAGCGCTTCCGGCGTTATCTGTCGGAAACGCCGATTGCCTACCTGACCCGCTGGAGGCTTCAGCTCGGCGCGCAAATGCTCAAGTCCACCAGCGGTAGTGTTGCGCAGATCGCCGCTGAAGTTGGCTATGAGTCGGAGCCGGCCTTTAACCGCGCCTTCAAACGTAAGTTCGGTCTTCCCCCGGCCCGATTCCGAAACCAAGCGAAATTAGCCCGCAGCAAGCCCGTCCGCCACGCATCAGCGAAAAACCGCCGCAGTGCGAAACGATGAGCGATGCCGGCCACTCATGCAGGGCGGAATGCCAGAGAGCCTGCAGATTCAGACCAGATCATCCAGCTTCAATTGCGTATTTCGGCCTTTCCACGAGGTCTGGAGCTGTTTTTGCACAAAGCCGGCATCGTATTCCTTGCCCTCGGCCTTGAGCGCCTGCTGCAATCCGAACAACGAACGCGGGTTGCGCGGGTGGTAGTCTAGGTCTTCGCGAAAAACTTTCTCCGCGCCCGCATTGTCTCCGTTCATCAGAAGCGCCGCGCCGAGTGACTCGCGCACTGGGAAGAACCAGTCCTCCGGCTCGGCATATTTGAGGGTGTCCTGGGCGGCCACAGCACTTTGCAGCAGAGCGATGGCGCTCTCTTTGTCTTTCTTCGCCAAAGCAATTTTCGCACCCAACACGTCTCTTGCGATCTTCAGGACGTCTTTTGCCTTGTTATTTACTGGCATGGCAAAAACCACGTCCTCTGGCGTATTCTTTTCCGCGTCCGACACGACCTGATACTCCGCCTCGCCTTCACTCACCTTCCCTTTAGCCGCCAAAGCCATGCCGCGCGCGAAATGCCAGAACACGGTCATGATCTTCATGTCCGGATCGGGCTTCGGCATCTTGAGGATTTCGTCCCACTTGTGAAAGCGCACATCCACCGCGATGGGGATGGTCATGAAGCCTTCCAGCGGCGGCATGTCCTTGACATGGGGCGCCACGTGGGCGGCCAGAAGGTCGGCATTTTTGTTGGCTTCAGTGTAGTCGCCATTCATGGCTGAACACATGGCGATGAAGTGCAGGTTGTGACTGTAGTACATCATGGGGTAGATGCCCTGCGCGCCGCTCTCCTTGATGTAGGCCTGATCTACAGCCGCCGCGTCTTGGTTGGTTTTAACCGCCGCCTCGTAATCGCCCGTTCGTATGTAGACATGAGCCGGCATGTGAACGATGTGTCCTGCCGCTGGCGCTATGGCCGCCAGCCGGTTGGCGCCGGCTAGAGCTCGCTCCGGAGACTTCGACGCTTCCACCGCGTGAATGTAGTAGTGGATCGCGCCCAAATGGTTGGGATCCCGTTTGATCACCGATTCGAGGGTCGCGACGATTTCTTCGGTGCCCTCGCGCGGAGTTCCATTCACCATCCACAAACCCCAGGGATGCAGGTTCATGCCGGATTCGGCGAACAGCGTAGCCGCGTCGAGGTCGTCAGGAAACTGCTTGACCACTTCGCGCATCGCGCGGTAATAGGCCTCGGCCGCCTGTCGACGGTCCGACTTGGGATCGGCCGGAAAACGCAGCGCCATAGCCTTGATGTAAGCTTGCTCAGCCGGCGAAGCGCTACTCGAGAGATCAACGGCCTTCTGGATGGATGTATGGGCCGCTGCGAAACGGTCGTCACTGGCTGGATCGTTGTAGTTGGGTCCTACAGCCTCGGCCACTCCCCAATAGGCCATCGCCAATTTGCGGTCAAGATCTGCGGCACGCTGAAACGAGCGCGCCGCTTCGTCGTGGTTGAAAGCGTAGATTTGACGCAATCCCTGATCAAAGAATTGCTGGGCTTGCGCGTTGTCGGTTGATACCGGGTGATGCAGGTCGCCATAGCCCTGCATCAGGGTCGCTGGCTTCGCTTGAGTGTGAGCCGAATGATCCTGTGCGGTGGCCATGCCGCAGAGAAACACACCGAGCACGACCATACTCAGAAACCCGTTGTAAGGGTGATAGCAAAGTTTCCACAGCATGCTTTTTCTCCTTCTGCATTTGAATTGATTTGAAGCGCTCGTCGCATCCTCGAGCGTTTCGACGAGCTTACTATGCATCACGATGACGGCTCATACTTACCCGCGCGTCCGGCTCTCTTGCCTGCGGCGCGGCACTATGTCACCAACTTGACCTAGCGTCCAGGCAGCTTTGCACAGAGTCAGGGCAATCGTGTGCCAAGCTCCTCGTCCCGGCGGATGACGGATTAACCAGAAGTGATATTCCAGAAGTCCGGTCCGGGAAGTGCGAGTGAGCGGCCCTTCCGTTATATCCCAACACTCCTTCAAGCCCAAGCCGAATACAAGAAACTCGCCGCCACCGCACCGGTCGCCGCTTCAGCATCGGCGAAAAAGCAATAGCGCCGTTTTTCTAAGGACGATAGCAGAACAAGCTCTTTGAATCATTCGCGGGATTCGCTCAGGCACGACCGAAAGTTTCAAAAGCAACCTTCGACTCGTCCACTGCCGTCCTCACGTAGTAACTGATCTTCTTCTTCCCGAACATCCAGTCCAACCGCTCCTCCTTCGACTTATACATTCAAACTTATCGTCCACACGGCCGGAGTCGACTCGTCTATCGGCGCCACTGTTAACCATTCTCGGTGTCAGCCGTTATAAGTAATAAGGAGCAGCTCAGATTCTTGCGTCGCAGTTTGAAAAATCGAAGGGAGCTAACCGACCGTGGCTGAGGAAATTGTTATATTCCCGATTATGTTTGCGTTAGTTGGGTTCATTGTCTGGACCATATTCAGTACAATCCGTCGTTACAAAACCGCGAAGTTGCAGGCAGGATTGCAGACCAAACTACTCGAAAAGTTCGGTTCAGGTCAGGAATTGCTTGCGTATGTTCAGAGCGATGCCGGGAAGCAACTGATGGAATCGCTCACGATGGAGCAACGGACCCCGCACGGGCGGATACTAGGCGCCGCCCAGGCCAGTGTTATCTTGGTCTTGCTTGGAGTTGGGCTTTTGCTCTTGCGCGGTAGAGTTTCTGGCGGCGACGAAGGATTCCTAGTGTCAGGCACAATAACACTAAGCTTAGGCGTCGGCTTCGGGTTGTCCTCCGCCCTGTCCTATTTCCTGTCGAAGTCGTTCGGTTTATTTAGCGAAGCCGGTACACGCCGTTCGTAAAGGATCGTGGATTTTGCGACAACCTCGCATCGCTAGTATCGAGCTCTTGGAAGAGGTGTCAGGTTCGATTGCAGATTCGAATTGTCAGACAGACGTGAATCAGGATGCCTTTCGCGTTTTCTACAGTCGGACCAGCCGTTCGCTGTGGGGCTATCTCTTACGCATATCCCGACGTCCTGATGTCGCTGAGGATTTGCTTCAAGAGAGCTACTGTCGCTTCTTGTCTGCGACGCTGCCGGAAATGGATGCGGCAAAGAGTAAGAGTTATCTCTTCAAGATCGCGACCAATCTCTTGCATGATCGATGGCGCCGCAAAGATGTGCAAGACATTGTTGACCGCACAAATCAACCTAGCCAAGAAGATCCTGAGATGAAGACAGATGTTCGCAGGGCTTTCAACCAACTAAAACCCCGCGAACGTCAACTACTTTGGCTGGCCCACGTGGAAGGTTTCGATCACAAAGAGATTGCTGGCGTCACTGGATTAAAGGTAGCAAGCGTTCGCGTATTGCTATTTCGGGCCCGCAACGAACTCGCAGCCGCGCTGCGTCAGCGTTCAAGAGAGTCACGGACTGAAACTTTATGAACCAATTTTATTGTGACAAGGAACAGGAAATTATCGAGGCGTTGCGTTGCGGCACTTTCGGTGCCGAGCTCCAAGGGCACGCAAGCTGTTGCGCTATTTGTTCAGATATTGTCGCTGTTTCGGAATTCTTGCAGTCGGAGTTGGTCGCACCCCTTGTGTTACCGAGCCCAGACTACGTCTGGTGGAAGGGGCAACTTATGAGCAAGCAAATGGCAGTCGAGCGAGCCACACGGTCAATCGCGCTGGTCAAGAAAATTAGCTATTTCGGCATAGGCGCGGTGGCAGGGTGGCTTGTAATGTTGCTAGAACACGCCCGGCCAATCACTGGTGCGTTATCAAATTACGCGGTCTGGTCCACCGGTGGTTTGAGAGAGAGTGCGCTGTTCATGGGGGTTGCCGCGGTTTCCCTCACCCTTCTTGGTTGTTTATATTTCGTACGATCCGAAAAGTAATGTCGGTTTGTGGTCAGTTTTATGGGTAGCTGACTACACGATGCACCTAATGTGCGCGGTGATAACCTCCCAATCGCAAGACGAGAGTCTAGTTTCGGTACGCGAGATTTCGGTTCGTCCACGTGGCTCCGCCGGATTTTTCAACTCAAATTTCGGAGCCGTAGTAGTTCTCCGACGTGAATCCTCTGATCTCTCCCTTGCGGGCACCGGTGAAGGCCGCCGTGGCGACTACCGTTGCGGTCGGCTCAGGAAGGATGGCCAACATCTGGGCCTATTCTTCGAGCGAGTACACGTGGCTTTCTCCAGCTGGCCGCGCTTTGGGAATTTTGACATCGTGCATCGCACACCGAGGAAGTATTGGCAAAAGTAATCGTCGGGATGATCATCTGGCCTAACACTCGCCGCTCCGCTTGGTTCGTTGTTCAGCACCCTCGTTATAGCCCAATTACCGGGAGTTGCGAGTGGGTGTTAGAGTGAAATAACCGACGTTGCCCGGTGGTGCGCCCAATGAAAATGATAAAGAAACAATGGGCGGTTGCAGTTGTCCTGCTTCTGCTGATTCCCATGGTTTTGGCGCTCGGCGGAGCGCTGTTCAGCTTGATCAATCCCGAAATTGCGGCGGGTCATCCAAACTATGTGCGCAACTTCCACCGGCTGAATCTGCTGAAGAAAACAGTGATGTGGGCAACAGCCGTGACTGTGCTCGTCTTGTGGCTGCTGGTGTGCCTTCAGGTGATCCGCGCGAAGAAGCGATCCTCCTATTGGCTGGTTCTGGCGGCATTGGGGCCTTTCGGGCTCGCCATCCTGGCCATGCTGAGAGATCGCGAGACTGCGGAAACAGACCGGTATGCC
Organism: Candidatus Eiseniibacteriota bacterium; assembly: GCA_035607085.1. Classification (GTDB taxonomy): domain Bacteria; phylum Acidobacteriota; class Terriglobia; order Acidiferrales; family UBA7541; genus Acidiferrum. The sequence goes on from DATMZI010000115.1 coordinate 7,581, forward strand.
CGGTTCGTGCGCAGCCTGAACGGGTTTGTGCGCGTCGGCTACGAACTTTGCACCTTCGTTGTCGTATGGGTGCTCGCCTATGAAACCATGCTTCTCAAGCGCACAGTGATGATCCGCTATGAGGCCACCACGACAGGTAGTTCCATCGCGCAGATCACGGATCTACACAACGCTTCGGGTGGCATGTGGGCGTTTGCCGAGGGGATGGAAGTGATGTTCTTTGTGGTTCTTCTTTACCTGCTTCGGCCTGTAGTCTTTAACCTTGTGGGCCGTCTAGCAGCGACCTTGGCATCGCCCAAGGCAAGCTGAGTCTCGATTTCCAATCGTCGCGCAAGATCGGCGCTCGCCTCCGCGCCAGTCGTGTGCTCCACTCCGTGGCGCCAAACCGAGGCCTTGGATAACGAGAGAACTACGCTAAGACCGGACTAAAACGGTGGGCAGGTCAAGACGGATGACAATGTCATAATTCCAAAAGAGGTGTCTGGCGCTCCTGTTCTCGAGTTAATCGCGTGGAGGAAAAAGAAGAAAGGCGAGGTTTCGCTCCCGCGATCGGAGAGAACCCGCGTTTCGGCTGTGAAACCGGTAGAAACGATCCGTGTTGTTGTGGGCGCGGCAAAGAATACAAGAAGTGTCATGGCCAATAGAATGGAGTCGCCGGCCGGGTGCCCCAGGTTCGCGTCTTGAACCTAGGTCTTCTTTAATCGCGCGGGTACATCAGTCCCCGACCTTGCGCCACGAAACGTAAACACGCTTTACAGGGCAGTTCGGTGTTAGACATTCCCGCACGACATTGAGCGATTGTTCGAAGTGACAGTGCTTATCGCCCACCGGAGCATTCGTAAAATCACAGTCTTTCGGTTTTGCATCCATAAGGACCTGGTCTTCCGTCAAGTGGTACTTCAGCGCGAGCTGGTATTTCCCCGGGGTCAGAATATCCGGGTGCTTTTCCGGGGCCAGGTATTGAACTAGCAGATAGCCCGCGCCAAGAACCAGGGCCCCCCAAAGGCCAACCCTCAGCAGACCCCCTAATCCAACTTTCTGTCCAACTTTCTCTTCTCCGCGCCACAGGGACGCCGGTTCTCGAGGCGGAACATCTGTTTTGTGGCGTGAAGAGTCGCGCTCCCAACCGCAAACCTCGCACTTCGGCGGCTCGCCGGAAAACGGTCCAATCGCTTTGCAGTTGTCGCAAGGGATATTCATGGTGCTTGTACTTGATGCACCGAACCACAAGCAATCTTTGCAGGTCAAATAGCTTTCCAAGATCAGCGCCGCGAGTCCAGTGCCACTAGATTGTTGGCACGATAATAAACCACCAGCTGGCAATAGTGCTCGCCGCAGTGCCACTGCTCTAGGCGCGCTGGTTGGCTACTATCTCTACTGGACTCAACCTCAAGAATGCGAAGGATGAGCAGTCTCGGATTGTCGAAAGTCGTAAAGATGTACCTATATGCCGGCTATATTGGCCAGCAGACGCTCACGGCTGGACGTTGGTGACGCCTTCGGCGCCGGGCTTCGGGAAGTGCTTTTCGTACCAGGCGATGGAACGATCGGTCCAATCAATCTGATGCTGGACCTCTTGGAGGCCGTGGCCTTCGCGGGGGTAGCGGACAAAAGCGGCCTCCGTGCCGACGTCTTTCAGTCCGATGAAGAATTGCTCGGCCTCGGCGATCGGGACGTCGTTATCGTTTTCGCCGTGAACGATGAGTGTTGGCGTGTGGGCTGCAGACACATATTTCAGAGCCGAGCGTTTCCAGGCTTCATCCATCAGCGTGCCCTGATGCAGGAATTGCCCGAATTCCATTTCTTCATATTGGTTGTAGTAGGTCATGTAGTTGTAGCTGACCAGATTCACGATTCCGGCCGTGGGAATCGCCGCCTTGAACTCATTCGTCTGGGTGATGAGCCATTCGGTGAGTTGGCCACCGTAGCTGACGCCTTCGATGCCCATGCGCTCGCGGTCGATCCAGAGATTTCGCCGCACGGCTGCGCTTACACCGTACAAGATGTCCTGGGCTTCGTTTCCGTTCTGGTCGCCGAAGACCGCGTCGGCGAATTTCTGGCCATATCCGGTCGAACCTCGGAAGTTCACGTTCAGCACCGCGTAGCCATGCGCCGCAAAGATCTGGTTCCGGAAGTTAAAGGTTGGACCATTTTGACCATGCGGGCCGCCGTGAATATTCACGATGAGCGGATGCTTTGAACTGGCGGTCATGCCGATGGGCCTGGTCAGAAAGGCTTCGACTTCGAACTTGTTGTCATTGCTGATGAAAGTAAGCGATTCGACTTCGCCCAACTGCTTTCCTGCCAGCACGTCCGCGTTCAAGTCGGTTAGTTTTTTTGGCGCGCCGCTTCCGGTCTTCTGATAAAGCTGTGGCAAGTCGCTCGGCGAACTGTAGGTGTAGTAGAGTCCGCCATCCTTGCTCACCGAAAACGAAAACACGCCCCCTCTTTCCTTCACGACATATTGCGCTGTACCGCCGCTTACTGGCAGACGCATCAGCACATTGTTCCCGCGCTCCTGCACTGTGAAATACAGCGCGCTGCTATCCGCTGACCAGTAGGGAGCGCCTTGCCGGTTGTCGATCATCGCTCCAATTTCGCGTCGGCTGCCTCCGTTGGAATTCATCACCCAGACGTGGGTGTCCTCCATCGTGGTCTCGCGGTCGGTAATTCCGCGGCGAGTGCCGCGATACGCAATCTGTTTTCCGTCCGGTGACCACATGGCATCGTATTCGTTGTATTCCGTGGCGGTAATGCGCTGAATGCTTCCGTCGGCGAGATTGAGGGTGAACAGATCGTAGTTGAAGAATTCATCCTGATTCGGTTCGCGATTCGAGCCGAACAAAATCTTCTTGCCATCCGGCGACCAGTCGACGGAATGCTCGTCGAAATCGCCCTGCGTCAGTTGCCGCACCAGCTTTGTCGCCACGTCAATGACAAAAATATGGAGCCGCTGATTGTCGTTGAAGCGGGTCATGCCCTCGCCGGCGTCGGGCTTGTAGAGATAGCGAGTAATCACCATCGGATCGCCGCTAGCCTCGGCCGCACGCGGATCTGGCGTTGAGGAAACAAATGCGATCTGCTTGCCGTCAGGGGACCAGGAAATCTCGTTGCCCATACCCGGCAAGGGGCTGTTTGTTCCATGCGCCTCGGCCAGAAACGTCACTTCGGATCCGTCCGGCCGCACGACGAACAGCCCGCCCTTGTCTCCCTGATGTCCGGAAAAGGCGATCCACTTGCTGTCCGGTGACCAAACTCCGCTTCCGCCGCCGTCCTTATCTCCCCCGACACGCACGGATTTCTGGGTGGACAAATCCATAATCCACAATTGACCGTACGGACGCCCTGGCCGGTCTCGCATAACGACGGTGTACGCGAGGCGCTTCCCGTCGGGTGATGCAGCCACTCCGCTCACCGACCTCAACCGCGACAGGTCACTGCTCACGAGTCCCTGCGGGTTTGCCACGACGGCGAAACCGAGCGACCCGATGGCGACCACTACGGTTGCAGCTCTCGCGCTCCAGCTTAAGCACGTTGATCCTCGCATTCGTCACCGCCTCCTAAGCGCATCTCGAACTTGTTTCGCCCGGCCATCCTAGGCACCTGCCGCTGCTCCGTCAATGAGCGTGGTTTGGGTCTCAAGGAAAAGTGAAGATCCGGGGCGCAACTGCCTCCCGATCGCCTCTGGGCCTACCACCTTTTTTAGCGCACCGCCGGCAGCGCGTCGATGTGCAAAGTTCGCTGCGCGACCATCTGTTCTCAGAAAAGCGACGATGTTTCAACCCTTGTAGCGTGTTAAATCCTCACGAGGTTCCACGACTTAGAAACGCGTCGAGCCGATCCTCCTGCCCGGTCTTCAAATAGTCGGAACCCTCCGTCGCCTATCCAGCGTCGTCAGCGCAGTTTACCTCCTGATTCGATGCGGAACTGCGTCGACGATTTCGTTGCTTATTTCGGGCCGACTTACAAAGAAGAACTGCCGCGGGATTCTTTGAAACAATCACTCTACGCTCGTGGCTGTGTGCCGTACAAGGAATTCTAGGAATAGGCGGATGGTGTTTGCTCCGGTAGGAATTCGATCTTGGTAACGTCGCGCTTCGCTTGGTACGAGAAGTCCTGTCTGAACCTTCTTAGCCGCGCGTGGAAGGAGCGATCCGTCGTTGCCTTTGCGCCTAACGCGCCGACTCACGTAACAGTTCCACCAGATGCTCTTTCCACAACGCCGCATGTGTGTGCGTCCCATGACCAAATGTCAGCTCGCTCGCCGGAATCAAAATGAAACGGCCATTCTTCAATCGCTTCACTTCGCGCTCGGCGATTCCCAGCTCCGGCGGATTGATAAAGTCATCGCCGGAATTGATCCACATCACCGGCGCCGTAATCTTTTCGAGTTGCGGAGACGGATCGTAGTTCCGCGATGCGTTCACCTGGTACAGAAAATCGTTGGCATCTAGCCCGCTGGTACGATCGTGAAAATATTTGTCCACGTATTGGTCAGCGTTGTCGCGCGTTGGCATGCTCTTTTGCATCGGCAGCGGTGCACTTCCGGCGATGATAAGAAGGTCGAGCGCGATGCGAAGGCCCTGTGGAGGCTCCGTTGTGTAGTCGCCGCCTTTCCACTCAGGATCGTTTCGAATCCCATCCATCACCATCTTGCGCCAAAGCCGGTTTCGTCCAGCAATCTGCACCGGCAGACACGCCATGGGCATCAGCGCATCCATAAAATCCGGATACGTCTCGCCCCACACAAACGAATGCATGCATCCCATCGACGTTCCAAAAATGAGCCGCAGATGGTTCACGCCGAGACCATCGTTGAGCAGCTTGTAGTGGAGCGCAACCATGTCGTCGTAGTCGTACTGCGGAAAATGCGCGTGCAAGCCATCGCTTGGCTTCGACGATTGCCCGTGGCCGACTCCGTCCGGCAGAACAATAAAGTAGCGCGTTGTGTCCAGGAGCTGTCCGGGTCCAAACAGTTCGCCTGCAAAATACGGAGCCAGAAATTGACGGCCGCTGCCGCCCGTGCCATGCAAGATCAGCACCGCATTCGTCGTGCGGCCTTGCGCGTCATGGGACGGTTTCCCCAGCGTCGTGTAGTGAAGCCGCACATCCGGCAACGATTCGCCGGAACGAAACTTAAAATTGTGTACGACAAAGTCCCCCTCGGTTGTTGCGGGCGCAGTCATCTGGGGACGCGCGGAAACTGGCGTAACAAGAAAACCTGCGGCAAGCATGGCGCCGCAGAAACTAAAAAACGATCGAATCATCAGTCACCTGGACGGCGAAAATCTATCACAACGCGATGCAACGAGTGTTCCGTAGTTTGTATAGCTTTCTAACATTGCGTCGCTCCTTGTTTTCAAGCTCCCGCGTGAATAGACTGCCTCACGCTAGCGCGATCTGTGATGTTCTTGGAGACTCCATGCGTAAGTTCTCGTTCCCGCTTTTAT
>DATMZI010000118.1:0-8176 GCA_035607085.1 Candidatus Eiseniibacteriota bacterium
CAAAGCTCTCATGTACCGCCTTGGCATGACCGAAGGCGTGCCCATCGAATCCGGCCTTATCTCCCGCCGTATCGAAAACGCGCAAAAATCTGTCGAAGCGCAAAACTTCGACGCCCGCAAGCACCTCCTTGAATACGACGACGTGATGAACAAGCAGCGCGAAACCATCTACGCCATACGTCGTTCCGCTCTCGAAGGCAAAGACCAGCGCGACTACGTCCTCGGCATTGCGGAAGACATCGCCCGCGAACTCGTAGACACGTATTGCCCGCGTGACCAGCACCCCGGTGAATGGAACACCACCCAGCTGCTCGCCGAAATTCACAGTCAGTTCGGCATTGACGGCAAAGAAGCGGGCATCGATCCGTCTGCTCTCAATCACGACCAGCTCTCTGACGCCGTCGCCGAAGCCGTCGTCCAAAAATATTCCGACAAGGAAAAACAGCTCACCCCTGATGTGGTTCGCTGGCTCGAGCGCCGCATCATCCTCGACGTCGTTGATTCCCAGTGGAAAGACCACCTCCTCTCCCTCGACCATCTGAAAGAGGGCATCGGTCTCCGCGGCTACGGCCAAAAAGATCCCCTTGTCGAGTTCAAAAAAGAAGCTTTCATCCTTTTTGAAGACATGATGGCGCGCATCGACAACGAAACCATCCGCTATCTCTTCAACGTGCAAGTGCAGATGGAGGGCCCGCCGCCCGAAGGCGCGCCGCAGCCGCGTCCCACTCCGCCCGCCGCGCCGCGACCGTTCGCCGCAGCCGCCAGCGCCGCCGCTCGCGTAGCCGACGAACCGGTTCCGCAACTACCCGCCTTCGCGCGTGAAATGGAACGCAAGCAGCGGCGCCAGGAAAAAGAGATGCAATACCAAGCTGGCGCTGTCCAGGCCGAGCCGCCGAAGCCCGTCCGCGCCGGCGCTAAGGTCGGCCGTAACGACCCATGCCCCTGCGGCTCCGGCAAAAAGTACAAGAAATGCCACGGCGTCAATGCATGAACTTACTTGTCTTTTCGGGCTCCGAATGCAGGACCGGGCTTTAGCTGGCATCTTGGTGGCGCAGATCTCAGTCTGTGCAGCGGTGTAAACGAGTCGAGGCTGCCGCCACTGACGCCGAGAAATACTTTCCCGCGTTTTTTGTACGATTGAGCAAAGGAAGAAAATGCCACCAGGACCAGGATCCGCACCCCAACAAATGCCCGAACGCCAGCCCATCCCCGGCGTAAAAAATCTCGTCGCCGTCGCCAGCGGTAAAGGCGGCGTAGGCAAGACCACTGTCGCCGTAAACCTAGCGCTCGCTCTGCACGCGCTCGGCCACAAGGTAGGGCTTCTCGATGCTGACGTCTACGGCCCCAACGTCCCCATCATGCTCGGCACCAATCAGGAGCCGCTCGCGACGCACGACCGCCGCATCGTTCCCGTCGAAGTCTCGGGCCTGAAAATGATCTCTATGGGCCTACTCAATCCCGGTGACAAGCCGATGATTTGGCGCGGCCCCATGCTGCACGGCGTCATCACACAGTTTCTTCGCAGCGCCGAATGGGGCCAGCTCGATTACCTCATCATTGATCTCCCGCCGGGTACAGGCGATGTCCAGCTCACCCTCATCCAGACCGTCGCCGTCTCCGGCGCCGTCGTTGTCACCACGCCTTCCACGGTCGCTCTCGCCGACGTGCGCAAAGCCATCGAAATGTTCCGCCAGGTCCATGTCGAAGTTCTCGGAGTCGTGGAAAACATGTCCACCTTCGCCTGCCCCCACTGTGGCAAGCCCGTGGACATCTTCGGCCACGGCGAAGGCGCCAAAACCGCCCGCGCTTACGGGGTTCCGGTCCTCGGCGAAATCGAAATCGATCCCCGCATCCGCATTGGCGGCGACACGGGCAAGCCCGTAGCCACACTCGGCGAGGATGCCGCCGCCGCAAAAAGCCTCTACGCTGTGGCCCGCGCCGTCGCCGCCCGCCTCGATGAACTCGGCTCCACTACACTTGGCCCTTCGGTAGAAATCGACTAATCTTTCTCTCACGGAAATTCGCAAAAAGGGGATTCGTGCAGCGCCAGCCTGATATTCGCCCGTACCGGGGCAAACACCCGCAAATCGCAGCTTCCGCTTACATCGATCCCGGCTCTGTCGTCATCGGCGACGTGGTCATCGGCGAAGACTCCAGCGTCTGGCCGCTCTCGGTCGTGCGTGGCGATGTAAACTACATCCGGGTCGGTGCGCGCACCAACATTCAGGATGGCTCGATTCTCCACGTCATGAAAGACGAATACCCGCTCATCCTTGGCGACGACATCACCGTCGGCCACTCCGTCACCCTGCACGGCTGCACGATCATGTCGCGCTGCCTCATCGGCATGCGCGCCACCATTCTCAATGGCGTCGTCATCGGCGAAGGCAGCATCGTCGCCGCCGGCACGCTTCTCACCGAACGCACCACCATCCCTCCGCGCAGCTTGGTGATGGGTGCCCCCGGCAAAGTCAAACGGACCCTAACCGCCATCGACCAAGCCACCATCGACATGTACGCCCGCCGCTACGTCGAATACAAAAACATCTACCGAGAGGAGTCCATGTAGCGCCGCACTTTAGGGCGGCACCTTGCATTGAAATCATTCACTTATTCCATGGCGATCAAATCCAAATTCCAGGCCATCCGCGGCACTCGCGACCTTCTCCCGCCCGAAACCGTCCTGTGGAACCGCGTCGAAGAAACTGCCCGCCATGTCTTCGCCACCTTCGGCTTCGGCGAAATCCGCCCGCCGGTCTTCGAGCCCACTGAATTGTTTGCCCGCTCGATCGGGGAGGACACCGATGTTGTTGGCAAGGAAATGTACTCTTTTCCCGAAAACCCAGGTTGGGCGGAACTCGAACAGTTGAGGACCTTCTGCGGCGACATGTATGTGAAGTACAAAGAAACCCAGCACGCCGACCTGTTTCTCATGTCCGTAGTTGACTTCTTGAGCCGAATCGGCTCGATGGTGAAGGAGCGGTTGCTCAACCTTAGTTCCAGCCTGTCGTCAGATCGCGTGAATCTTGAGCAGTTGATCGAACAATACCGCAATGACGGCGACGCAAAGTGCCTAAGCTCAATCAATCTGAAGATTCAGACTTTTCGTTTCGTCGAGAGCGTTTCCCTGCGCCCTGAAGCGACCGCGAGCGTGTGCCGCGCTTACATTGAACACAACATGCAGCAGCTGCCGCAGCCGGTAAAGCTTTACTACATGGGCCCAATGTTCCGCCGCGAGCGGCCGCAAAAGGGAAGATATCGCCAGTTCTACCAAATCGGTGCGGAAGTGTTGGAAGCGGTGCGGCTGGAAGCTGCAAACCAAGACGTCGCGAAGGAGATTCAGAAGGATGCAACAACGGACGCGGAAGTCATCGAAATGGTCATGACCTTCTTCGACCGTCTGCAACTTCCCGGCGTGCAGCTCGAAATCAACTCGATTGGCCACGCTGCAGACAACTGCCGCCGCGGCTACGTCGCCACCCTCAAATCCGCTCTCGAAAAAGTTAAAAACAACCTCGGCGCCGACTCGCAGCGGCGAATCGAAACCAATGCGCTGCGCGTCCTAGACTCCAAACTCGAACACGAACAGCCCATCATCGAAACGCTTCCCCGCATCGTCGATCATCTCTGCGACGACTGCAAAGCGCACTACGCCGCCGTCAGACGCCAGCTTGAAATGCGCGGCGTGCTGTACCGCGAAAACTGGCGCCTTGTCCGCGGCCTCGACTACTACATGCGCACCACATTTGAAATCACCGCACAAGGCCTCGGCTCGCAGAATGCCGTCTGCGGCGGCGGTCGCTATGACGGCCTGGTCGAACTCCTCGGCGGCCCGCCCAGCAAAGGTATCGGCTTTGCTATCGGCGAAGACCGGCTGATTCTCTCAATGCAAGAGGGGGGCAACATTGCGGACAGCGCCGGTCGCGCTGTGTACATCGCCTGGATGGGCGAACACGCCCACGCTACCGCCATTCGCGCCGCAAAGGATCTCCGCAACGCCGGCTTCAGCGTCGAGCTTCCTCCGGTCGAGCAAAAATTCGGCAAAGCCCTCGAGCGCGCCAGCAAGCTCAACTCGCGCTACGCCCTCATCCTCGGCGATAATGAAGTAGCGGAAGGTTCGTGGACGCTAAAAACTTTGGCCGACGGCACGCAACAAAAATTTACTGAGCCCGAGCTCCTCGACTTCTTGAAACGGCACCCGTAGCACAGACTTCAGTCTGTGCCACGGGTGGCCATCATCGAGGCGAGCGCAGACAGGCAGGAAATTCTGGACGGCGCCAACTGTAGCCGCGAAATGGCACAGGTTGACGTCTGTTCTACGAAGAGGAAAAACGTGCTGGACTTTCTCGGTAACCTGAAACGCACTCACTACTGCGGAGCCCTCGGCGGCGCCGACGCCGGCAAGCCCGCGGTCGTCCTCGGCTGGGTCGCGCGCCGCCGCGATCTCGGCAACTTGCTCTTCCTCGACGTGCGCGACCGTACCGGCATCGTCCAGGTGGTCTTCAACAAAGAAACGCAACCCGAAGCTCACGCTAAAGCAGAACAAGCGCGCAGCGAATTTGTCGTCGCCGTCGAAGGCGAAGTGGTGAAACGCCAGAAAGCCAATCCCGATCTCGCCACCGGCGAAGTCGAAATAAACGCCACGAACTTGCACATTCTCAACAACGCCAAGACGCCCCCATTCCCTATCGAAGATCACATCCACGCCGCCGAGGAGACCCGCCTGCGCTTTCGTTATCTGGACTTGCGCCGTCCCAAGCCGCACGCCAATCTCGCGCTGCGCCACAAAATCATCCTTGAAATCCGCAAGACCATGGACGAAATGGGTTTCATCGAAGTCGAAACGCCCATGCTCACGCGCTCAACTCCCGAGGGCGCGCGCGACTATCTCGTACCGAGCCGCGTGCATCGCGGCCAGTTCTACGCGCTGCCGCAATCGCCGCAAATCTTCAAGCAAATTCTGATGATTGGCGGACTCGACCGCTACTTCCAAATTGTCAAATGTTTTCGCGACGAAGATTTACGTGCCGATCGGCAGCCCGAATTCACCCAGCTCGATCTCGAAATGTCTTTCCCGCGCCAAGAAGATATTTTTCGCGTGATTGAGCGGGTCATGGTGCGTGCCTGCGCCGTCGCCGGCATTAAAGTCGAAGCGCCGTTTCCGCACATGCTCTACAAAGATGTGATTCGCCAGTATGGCAGTGACAAGCCCGATATGCGATTCGGCATGGAACTGCACGAGGTCACGTCCTGCTTTCCGGACGAAGCAAAACAGAAATTGCAGATCGAAGGGAACGTCTTCGCGTTCGCCGCCCCCGGCGCAGCCAGCTATTCGCGCAAGCAGCTCGACGAACTCATTGAAAGAGCCAAGTCCCACGGCGCGCGCGGCGCTTACTTCGTGAAAATGGCCACGGAAGGCATCACCTCAACCGTGGAAAAGTTAATTGGCGCAGAAAATACCCAGAAACTAGCCGATGCTTGTGGTGCAAACACGGGTGACTTGGTCGTCGCCGTTTCCGCCAGAGAACAGATCAAAGGTACAGAAGCCGCTGCGCTCATCGCGGGTCAGCTTCGTCTGCAACTCGGCGAAGCCCTGGGCGCCATCGACAAAAGCCAATGGAAATTTCTCTGGCTCACCGGCTTCCCGCTTTTCGAGTGGAGCGAGTCCGACAAAACCTGGGTCAGCGCACAGCATCCCTTCACCGGCATCGTGGACGAAGACCTCGACAAACTCGAATCCACGCCGTGGGAGGTCCGTTCTAAAGGCTACGATCTCGTTTTGAACGGCTACGAACTCGGTTCCGGCAGCATCCGGATTCATCGCCAAGACATTCAGGAGCGCCTTTTCAAAGCGCTTGGCCTCAGCGAAGAGCAGCTGCGCAAGCGCTTCGGCTTTTTCCTCGACGCGCTGACCTACGGCACCCCGCCCCACGGCGGCATCGCCCTCGGCATCGATCGCGTCGTGATGCTCCTCGCCGGAGAAAAATCCATCCGCGAAGTCATTGCCTTCGGCAAAACCACCGCCGCCCAGGACTTGATGGCCGAATCGCCTAGCGAGGTGGACAAACTTCAGCTAGATCAACTGGGAATTGCGCTCAAGGAGTAGGTTTGCATGTCGGCCGCGCCTAAGTTGCCCGATTGGTTGAAAGCAGTGTTGACGCTGGTCGGCCATGGCGTCTTTTTTGACCAAACCATTCGGCGAAATTGTTCAAACCGGCCGCTGGTGCTCGGGGTTTGTACGGTCGTAATGTTAGTCTGAGCGGGCAAGGGCGCCTGCAAGCAGTAGTGACGGTTGCGACGATCGGACTGGGAATTGTTGTACTGGTGTTCTTCGCCGGCCAGGACGTCGTTCGCTGGGCAAGCCACCAAGGACCACCTGAAGGCCGCGCGGACGTCAAAAGTTCAGAGGCATGAAACATCTAAAATGAGTCGCATCCGCATACTTCCCGAATCCGTGGCCAACAAAATCGCCGCTGGCGAAGTCGTGGAACGCCCCGCATCCGTCGTCAAAGAACTGTTGGAAAACGCCATCGATGCTGGCGCAAAGACGATTCGCATCGAAACGGAAGCGGGCGGCAGGCGCATGATTCGCGTCATTGACGATGGCCATGGTATGACCCACGATGATGCGCTCCTGGCCTTCGAGCGCCACGCCACCAGCAAGCTCAAGACTGCCGACGACCTCCTCTCCATCTCCACGCTCGGTTTTCGCGGCGAAGCGCTTCCCACGATTGCATCGGTCTCGCGCCTGCTGTTGGAATCCCGCGACGCCGCCGAAGCCGAGGGCACGCGCGTCGAATTTGCCAACGGCAAACTCGTCTCCGTGAAACCGGCTGGCCTCCCCGCCGGAACTACGCTCAGTGTGGCCGATCTTTTCTACTCTGTTCCAGCGCGGCGCAAGTTCCTGAAATCCGATACCACCGAGCTCGGCCACATTGCCTCGCTGGTCACGCATTACGCTCTCGCCAATCCCGACAAACAGTTCGTCCTTACCACGCCGACGCAAACGATCATTGACTGCCCGCCGGCCGAAAAACTTGCTGATCGCGTTTACCAGCTCTTCGGACGCAAGTCACTGGACGAACTGGTTGAGATTCCCACTTCCTCCTCGCCCTTTCGCGCCGCAATCACCGAGCCGCCGCTCGATGCCGAAGAAGAAAAGGCCACGCTTACCGTCACCGGCTTTACTTCGCGCCCGGAAATTCAGCGCACCAACAACAGCGGCATCTATATCTTCGTCAACAAGCGTCTCGTGCGTGACAAGCTGGTTCTGCACGCCATCCACGAGGCCTATCGCAACATTCATCCGCACGCGATCTCGCCGGCCACGCTGCTTTTTCTCGAAATGCCCTACGACGAAGTGGACGTTAACGTTCATCCCAAAAAAATCGAAGTCCGCTTCCGCCGCTCGCAGTTTGTACACGACGCCGTGCGCGATGCCATTCGTCAAGCGTTGATGCAAGCGCGGCCTATCGCCAGCTTCGCTGTTGCCGCGGGAACTGCGCCCGCATGGCAAGCCAATCCTGCTTCCTGGAATTCGCAAAGCAGTTCGCTGCATCCGGTAACGCCCGCTCCTGTGCAGTCTGGAATTCCACGCGCCTTGATTCCACCTATGGGAGAGATTGGGCCTAGTTCGGGAGGAGGTTCCGATTTCAATGCAGGCGTCGGCAGCGGAGTGGGTTCCGACGTTGGTTTCGATCTTTCTTCGGCACCGCTGCCACCGGTTGAGCAACGCTTTGCGTTTGAGCCGGGCTCGTCGTTTGCGAGCGGCATCGCATCCGGCGCGGCCGCTCCGGTTACCTCCGCGTGGATGGGCAATCTCGCCAGCACCGACGCGCCTGCTTCGCTTCCCCATCCCGATCAGATCGCTGATTTGAAACCGCTTGGCCAGGTCAGCTCCAGCTTCATCATCGCCGTGAACGGCCAGGGATTGTGGATCGTCGACCAGCACGTCGCCCACGAACGGGTTTTGTTTGAGCAGCACCTCGAAGCTCGCCGCGCAGGAAAAGTTGAATCACAACGCATGCTCATGCCCATGATCGTCGAGCTGTCCCCCCGCCAGATTGTCATCTTCGAAAAAATCGCCGCAGAGCTCGTGGCCAATGGTTTTGAAGTCGAACCCATGGGGCCAAAGAGTTTCGCCATTCAGGCCATGCCGGCAGGAATTGTCACAGGC
>DATMZI010000122.1:0-25494 GCA_035607085.1 Candidatus Eiseniibacteriota bacterium
GTGCAGTTTCAGTTCGTGCATGCTCTTAAGTCAGCCTTTTCGCGCGCAAAAGGAACACAGATTGTAGCCGACCCCCGCAAACCCCCGCAATCGAGCCGCAAATCGCCTACCCCCTCCCACGGTTTTTTGCAGCCGACAACCCGTACTTAGGTACAGGTCCGAACTGCAGCTAGAAGTACAGCTAATTGTCTCGGCACGCCATCCGCCAGCTGCTCGCCCAACTCGCCCAAAACCATCTACCGTAGGATGTACGCAAAGCCCGCAACACGGTTCGAGGAGACGAACACGATGATGAGAAATCTGTTGAAAGCTGCCGCTTTTTCCGCGTTCCTTCTGGCAGGCATTCCCGCAAAAGCACAAGTTTCCATTGGTATCCAGATCGGCGCGCCACCGCCCCCTCGCGCCGTGGTCGTCATGCCCGCCCAACCTGCGCCTGATTTCTTGTGGGTGGAAGGTTACTGGTATCCGGTAAGCGGCCACTATCGCTGGCATGAAGGTTATTGGTCCCGGCCTCCGTACGCCGGAGCTCGCTGGGTTGGCCCTCGCCACGAAGGCGGACGATTCTACGGCGGCTACTGGGACGGCCCGCATGGTCGCTTCGATCACAACCACAAATGGGACCACGAACATGTCCGTGATAACGGCCGCTATCACGAGCACGAAGATCATGGTCATGGCCACGGGCACGATCACGACGATCACGGACACGGCCGCTAGCAAACGCTTCTAAACAATTCTGGAAACCCTCTTCACGACGGAGCAGCCATCGCTGCTCCGTTTTCACTTCGCGTCTCCGCGCCACACGAAACTTAAGCGTTTCAGTACTAAAGCCTTCTTCCTATTGCTGCCCTGCTTCTCAACTTCTATTCTGCCGCGCAACTAGCAAGCCTGTTTCGGGTTACATCTGGTGCGAGCAAGCCTTCCGCGAAACTTGGTTGAAGCGGCGCATGCTCGTCAAAAAGGAGATTGACGAAAATGAAGAACCTGTTGCGAGCCGCGCTGCTTTCTTCAATGCTCTTGCTTGGCGCTCATCACGCTGCTGCTCAAGTCACCATCGGCATCCAAATCGGCCCGCCGCCTCCGCCTCGCCACTATGTCGTGCCGGTGAGCCCCGGGCCTGGCTATTTCTGGGTTGACGGTTACTGGTATCCAGTGAACGGCCGCTATCTCTGGCATCGCGGCTACTGGACTCGCCCGCCTTATGAGGGTGCGCATTGGATCGGCCCTCGCCACGAAGGCGGACGCTTCTATGCCGGCTATTGGGACGGTCCGCACGGCCGCTTCGAACACAGCCATCACTGGGATCACGAGCACGACCGCGATCACGACCGCTGGCACCACTAAACACTGACGCTTGCTATTCGAACAGTCCGCGTCCGACCCTCAAGGACGGGCGCGGGCCGGTCGCATCCATCGAGCTTCGCTACGAGGTCGCCACCGCCGGGTGCAGTTCCCTTTTTCTCCTTGCGTCCATGGCGAAGCACCCATACACATACCACGCAAACCACAGCAAGCTGCTCCAGAAATAAATTCCTAGCTGCAGCGGTACGTGCAGCGCCAGCAGCATCAACAGAATCCAGTTCAGCAGCGCGAAGATACCCAGGGCGATTCGCGTCGTCACCTGAACTTTCCTTTGCCCGCCAAAAATTGCCAGTCCGGCAAACACCATCGCGGGCATCAGCACCACTTCGTCGGTCAGCCAGCCGTATGGCGTCGTCAGAATCGACACCACCATCACCGCCAACCCATGATCCCGCCAATCCCAATTCGCCCGGTGTTTTGCGCAGTAGCAAACGCTCCAAATCAACCCGAGCGCCATCGGCACAAACTGCACTCGGAAATACGGTCGGAACAACAGCAGCCGCAGAACTCCGCTCACCGTGGGGATGAATTCACCTTCGATCGCCGCGGTGCGCAGAAATCGAAAATAGTGCTGAAACGCGGTATGGTCGAAAATCACCGCGACCATCGTCGCGGCCCCCACCGCGGCCGCAAAGCCTCCGGCGACGGCAAATTTCTGTCGCACCAAAATCCAAATCAGAAATGCCAGCCAGAAAAACACCAGCAGATGCGGCTTGGCGAACGGCAACAGCAGCGCTGCGCCCGCTAGAAATGGCCGCTTGTCTTCCCACACCAGAAAAAGAACAATTCCGACCAGTAACAGCAATCCGATTTGCGCCGCCAACAGACAACCCAAGACTGGCGCGAACGTGTAACCAATCACCACGCACAACGACCGCGATTCCGGCGCTTTTCCAAATATCCTCCAGGTCAGCCGCACTGACGCCATGAGCGCCGCCACCGACGCCGCCATCCACAGCACCCAGCCCCAAAACGCGCTCACCAATCCCAAAGGAAGAAACAAGAACAACGACCAGGGCGGAGTTCGCACAACTACCGGCCGGTCTGCCGCGTAGCCCTGTTCCCACTCCAGCTCGAGAACTCTTTGCGCGTCGTACGGATCGCCTCCGTGAATCAAAAACTGCCCCGCCGCCCAATATTGAATGTAGTCGCGCTGGGCCACGTTCTGTCGAACGCTGTCAAAATGGCGGATTACAAAGAAAGCCGCGATCGCCGTAATCACGACGCCCATCAGCACCTTGCGCCAATTCCCGTGCATGCGACGGCAATCTCCTTTTCCAAATTAACCGCGACACGACCAGCCGATTGTCGTCTTCGCCTTGTAATCATAGGCCCAGCTACCTTCCACTGGTTTCCCCTCGCTCCGGCCCCGTGCGCAGAAGGTTAATTTTTTCCAGTTGATCGCGATTGACGCTGTCCCAATGCGCGGTTAGAGTCCTCTGTTCTCACTCCATGGAGGACTCTTCATGTTTCGGCCTCTGCTGCTCGCCGCTTCTTTGCTAATCGCCGCTCCGGCTTTTGCGCAAAATCCAGCGCCGCCTGCAGCCAAACCGCTCACTCCCGAAACTCTCCTCGCCCTCCGTCGCCTTTCCGATCTGGAATTCTCCCCGGACGGCTCCCGTGTTGCCTTCGTCGTCACCGAACCGCCTAAAGGCGACCAGCATCCCCGTCATATCTGGCTCTTCGAACCGGCAACCGGTTCTTTCCGCCAGCTCACGTACTCGGAAAAGACCGAAAGCCTCCCCAAGTGGTCGCCCGACGGAAAATCTCTCGCCTTCCTGTCCAACCGTGAAGCCAACCAGCAAATCTATCTGCTCGCGATGACGGGCGGCGAAGCCGAACCTCTCACCAAAGGCAAACGCAACATCAGCCGCTTCGAGTGGTCGCATGATGGCAAACAGATCGCCTTCATCGCTCCAGACGCCAAAACGGATGCTGATGAGAAAAAGGAAAAAGACAAGGACGACGCGCGCATCGAAGACAAAGACGAAAAGCAGCCGCGTCTCTGGCTGCTCGACGTTGGTGCAAAATCGGAGCGCGCTGTCACCCCGCCGAACTTTGCGGTCTCAGAGTTAGCCTGGTTCCCGGACAACCAGTCTCTCGCCATCGTCGCCACCGACCATCCCGAATCCGACCGCAATACCGATCGTATCCTCCGCGTGGCGGCAACTTCATGGCCCGACCCAAAATCGTTGCCCGCACCGAAGGAGCTGCTTGCGCCGCCCGGCCCTTTTGACGGCATCCAGATCGCGCCCTCCGGCAACACCATCAGTTTCATCGGCTCGCGCCAGGACGGCCCCAGTCCTCACGACCTTTGGCTTCTTCCCGTCGGTGCGCCTGCCGCCAAGAATCTCACTGCCGTCAGTCTCGACCGAGCGGTCTTCGCGCAACGCTGGAAAAAAGACGGTGGCCTGGTTCTCCTCGCCGCCGATGGTTTCACGCGCAGACTGATCCAATACTCACCCTCGGGCACACGCGAAGACGTCGTTCTACCCGATACCATGCCCTCCTCTTTCGCGCTCGACCACGATGGAGCTCTCGCTTTTGTCGGAGAAAATTCCACGCAACCGCAGGAAATCTGGTTCGCCGTTTCCGGTCAGCAACCCAAGGAATACCGCAACTTCAACAAATCCTTCAGCGCATCCGTCCTGCGCAAACCGGAAATCTACAAATACAAATCCTTCGGTGGCCTGGAAATCGAAGCCGCGCTACTTAAACCCGCCAACTACGACGGAAAATCCAAAGTGCCTCTTATCGCTTTGATTCACGGCGGCCCTACCGGCGCATGGGAGTCCTCGATCGAAGCCTGGGGCCAGCTGCTCGCCGCCCACGGCTACGCGGTGTTCTATCCCAACATTCGCGGCTCGGTCGGCTACGGCCAGAAGTTTATCGAAAGCAACCGCGCGGACTGGGGCGGTGCTGATTTTGAAGACGTGATGCAAGGTGTGGAAGACCTGGTCGCTAAAGGAGTCGCCGATCCGAATCGCCTCGGCATTGGCGGCTGGTCTTATGGCGGCTACATGGCCGAATGGGCCATCACACAGAAGACCAAATATGTGTTCCAAGCCGCGGTTTCCGGCGCGGGCATGGCCAATCTCATCTCCGAGTATGGAACCGAACAGCATCCTTCCTACGACGAATGGTTTTGGAGCGTTCCTTACGAAAAGCCGGAAGGCTTTCTCAACCACTCTCCATTTCTCTTTCTGCGGAACGCCAAAACTCCAACGCTGATCTTGCAGGGCGACGCTGATACCGTCGATCCGCTCGGACAAAGCCGGGAACTCTACCGCGGACTGAAGCGCTACGGCGTTCCCACCGAACTCGTTGTCTACCCACGCGAACCGCACGGCCTGCGCGAGGAAAAACACCTCATCGATCGTCTCAACCGCATCATCGCTTGGTATGACAAATACCTGAAATAGCGGCCGCTGCTCAAATCGGCGAAGCGGAGTGGATTCAAGCCTTCTTTGCTGTCCGGGCAGGTTTCTCGCGCCCCACAATCTTCGCCAGCGCCGCCGAATATTCCGCAACCGTCTCCGGCACTGCCCGGCTATGCACGAACTGCCCGTCTTTCCGGCATTCGATTAGCCCGGCATCGGTCAGGATCTTCAAATGGTGGGAAATCGTCGCGGGCGTGACCCCTCGCAAAGTGACCAGTTCCCCACAGGTCAAATCGCAGCGCGCCGAAATAGCCTCAAAAATCCGTAACCGTGTTCGATCTGCCAGGGCTTTCGAAATTCTTTCAATCTGCTTGGTATCCATTTGCCGTGTAGTCTATCCGAAAGCTCTTCGTCTTCCACCGTACTGGCCCTTATCTGCCGGATTATCAAGGCACTGCGGCCGGCCCTTCGTCATCCGCACATTTTCTGCAACCCTTTACTTAGACGCTCATCTAAGTATCGAAGTTGCCCGCGTTCGAAGCCGCAAATCGCCGCGGCGCGCGGCAGCTCGACGACGAAACTAATTTGGAGGTTTTTATGAAGCGCTTTGAAGGCAAGGTCGCCGTCGTGACCGGCGGCAATAGCGGCATCGGTTTGGCTACGGCCAAACGCCTGCATGACGAAGGCGCCAAGGTCGCGATTTCCGGTCGCAGTCAGAAAACTCTGGATGAAGCCGTAAGATTGATCGGCAAAGATCTGCTGGCCGTCAAATCGGACGTCGCGAGACTCTCCGACCTCGACCAGTTCTACGCCGCGGTCACCGAAAAGCTCGGCAAAATCGACGTACTCTTCGT
Source organism: Candidatus Eiseniibacteriota bacterium (assembly GCA_035607085.1). GTDB lineage: Bacteria > Acidobacteriota > Terriglobia > Acidiferrales > UBA7541 > Acidiferrum. The sequence continues at coordinate 5,597 of DATMZI010000122.1, forward strand.
CAACGCCGGCGTCGCCAAGTTCGTTCCCGTCGGCCAGGCCGACGAAGCCCACTTCGACGAAATCTTCGACATCAACACCAAGGGCGCGTACTTCACTATCCAGAAAGCGCTTCCCTACTTGAATGACGGTGCTTCCATCGTATTGAACACCAGCGTCGCCGGAATCAAGGGCACTCTCAACGCGTCCGTCTACTCCGCCACCAAGGCTGCGTTGCGTTCTTTCTCCCGCACGCTGGCCGCGGAACTCGTCGAGCGCGGCATTCGTATAAACTCCGTCGCACCCGGCCCTATTGAAACGCCCATCTTCGATCGTGTCGGCCTGTCCAAACAGGATGTGGACCAGTTCGCGCAAAAGATTCTTTCCGCCGTTCCCTTGAAGCGCTTTGGCAAGCCGGAAGAAGTGGCCAGCGCCGTCGCCTTTCTCGCTTCTTCCGACGCGTCTTACATCACGGGCGTTGAATTGCACGTTGACGGCGGCATGGGCCAGGTCTGAACTACGCCAGCGAGTTTGCTCTGTAATCCGGGCTTGTTGGATTCGCGGTCACCGAATCCACAAGGAGGGCGGCTTAACCCCCAACCGCCCTCAATTCCTTTCTCAATCTTTTTGGTACTGCGCTTCACCATTTCCAAACGACCAATTCTCCCACGTCGTTTCCACCAGGTTGATCAACAGATATTCTTTTCGCAGCCCCGGCGATTTTTCCTAAAGCTCGGCGATGCGTTTGAACAGCGCGCTTCTGCCCCGGTTTTCTTCCCGCGCTCAGCGTAATCTGCACCCACACAATTCTGTACGAGCATTTCGACAAGCTAACCCGGGTCGTAAACCAAATGGTCAGCCAGAGGTTCTGAAATCACTTGAAGTATTCATCCACCGGAATTGCAATGGCCTCAACCATTGCTTGATGAACGCCGTCGCTAATCGCCTTGCGATATTCCGGCGTTGTTGCTTCACGCAGAAAAATCCTCACAAACGCCATGCGCCCTCACCGGCAATTCAATGAAGTTCATCCTCCGATTCTGGATCCATCGCACGGCGGTTCACGTTTCCGTTCCATCTAAACTGCCGCATTCTTTACTGGCTGACATCGTCTGTAGCGTCTTTGGCGGCTTGCTTGGTCTTGTCCACTGCTTTCTTGGTGACCTTGCCAGTTTTGTCCGCGGCGTCCTTCACGAAATCTTTTGTAGCATCGGCCGCCTTTTTTGTGCCGTTGGCCACGTCGCCGGCCACCTGTTTGGTCTTGTCGGCCGTGGCGTCGTATGCTCTTTTCGTTGCATCCGCCGCGTCGGCGCCGGCTTTTTTGGCCGCGTCCATCGCGTCAGAACTTGCTGCTTTGGCCTTGTCAGCAGTGTCCGTCGTAGCCTTGTTACCGGCATCGGCCGCGTCACTCGCCGCCTGTTTGGCGGCGTCCGCAGTGTCGGCGGCCTTTTGCTGAACCGCTTGGGCGTCATCCTTCATTTTCTGGGTGTCGGAATGGCTGCATCCGGCGAACATGCACGCAGCAACCAGCAAGGCAAGTCTAGTGGTTCTGAAACTCATGTTCGTCCTTCCTTATCGTATTTTCAGGAGACGCTTGCACGATACGGTGACCCGCGGACCGCGATGCGGCGGCGCTGGCGGCGAGCCATTCTAACCCGCGGCCGGGTATCTTCGTCTATCGTTTTGTATTCGTGCGCGGGAACCTGGTGCCCGCGTCTCGCGTACCTAGCATCACAAAGCCTGGAGGCCGGCCTATGTCTATTGCGGCAAGCGTCAAATTCGGCGGCGTAGGCATTCTCCTGTGCGTCGTGGCGAACGCTGGTCCCGCTGGACTTCATCTGTTTGCGAATGCGCAGTCTGGCCAAGCTGCCTCCCGTCACGCTTCACTTGCGAAATTGCAGAACGACATTCCGGAATTGATGAAGCAAGGCGGCGTTCCCGGAATGTCTGTCGCCGTAATTCGCGGCGGAAAAGTTTTTTGGCATAGCAACTTCGGCGTCAAGAACATGAAGTCGCCGGCTCCCGTGGACGACGGCACCATCTTCGAAGCGGCTTCTCTCAGCAAGCCGGTCTTTGCATACGCGGTGCTGAAGCTCGTGGAACAAGGCAAGATCGGACTGGACGTTCCTCTCACCAAGTATTTGCCAAATCCGTACATCGAGGGCGACGCACGGTTGGAAAAAATCACTGCTCGTTTTGTGCTCAGTCACCGCACCGGCTTTCCCAACTGGCGTGGCGGCGGAAACCCGTTGACGATTCATTTCACTCCCGGCGAGCGTTTCAGCTATTCCGGCGAAGGATTTGTCTATCTGCAGCGCGCCGTCGAGCAAATTGAAGGCGAGCCGTTGAACGACGCGATGACCGCGCTGGTTTTTTTGCCGCTCGGCATGACCAGTAGCAGCTACGTCTGGCGTCCGGACTTTGACGAACGCACCGCCACTGGTCACGATAGCGATGAGACGCCGCAGGATTTGTGGAAGCCCAGGGAAGCCGGAGCTGCGTCTACCTTGAACACGACGGCGCATGACTACGCACTGTTCGTAGCTGCGATCGTGAATGGCATCGGACTGAAGCCGGCAACTTTTCGAGAAATGGAAATGCCGCAAATTGCCGTGGATCCGGAATGTACCAACTGCACGGAGCGGACACCGCAAGAACTTTCCAAGACGCTTTTCTGGGGACTCGGCTGGGGAATCCAGAAAAGCGGAGCTGAAACGTCGCTGTGGCATTGGGGTGACAACGGCTCCTTCAAATGTTTCGTAATTGCGAACCCCAATCGCAAATCGGGTGTAGTGATATTCACCAATAGCGAGAACGGATTGTCGATCGCGCCAGAGATGGTTCGTGATGTGACGGGAACCCCTTCCTCAGTATTCAGCTGGATCAAGTACGACGCGTACGATTCGGCGGCCATGAAGTTTCGCAAAGCGGTTCGCGAAAAAGGCATTGAAGCGACGATGCAGGTTTTCGCGAGTTCCCTTAAGGATGGAACCATTCCGGAAGGCTCGGTGAACTCCGTGGGGTACCACCTGTTGTGGCAGAAGAAGACGGCCGAGGCGATACGGGTTTTCCAGCTTAATGCGGAGTTGCATCCGGAGTCGGCGAATGCGTTCGACAGCCTGGCAGAGGCGTATAGGGAGTCCGGGAACAAAGTGCAGGCGATTGGGAACTACGAGAAGTCGCTGGCGCTTGATCCGCAGAACCGGAATGCGGTTACGCAGCTGAAGAAGCTGCGGGAAAGTTCCGAATAAGCCCCTCTACCCTAATGTTCGCAAACAACTAATTGTGGGGTCGTGAGCCGCAAGGAGGGTGCCCTGCACGAGATCGCCCGGCTACTGATTGTCAACGGGAGAGTAGGGCCCGGGGGAACCTCTCCACCGCCCGATGCCAGGCTGAAGCGCGGCTTTACTTGTGCCGGAAAGAAGCGGTGCTCGGACTTTGTGAGTCGTCGGACGGACGTTCAGCCTTCGCGGAGTTTGTGTCCGGCCAGGTTGCCGAGGCCGTCATAGGCGGCGTATTTGTACATTTCGCTTAGGGTAGGGTAGTTGAAAACCTGCTGGATGAATTCGTCTATGGTGAGACCGTTGTCGAGGACCATCATTCCGATGTGAACGAGTTCGGTGGCGTTTTCGCCGATGATGCTGACGCCTAGAAGTTTTTTGCTATCCGGCGCGAAGACGAGTTTGAGCAAGCCGGAGGTATCGCCAGCAATATGGCCGCGCGCGTTGTTGGCGTAGCGGGCTCGCCCTACGCAATAAGGAATGCTCTTCTCCCTGCAGGAGTCTTCGCTTTCGCCCGCAGCGGAGATTTCCGGAATCGTGTAGATACCCATGGGCAGCATGGAGGCCACGCGCTGTTTGTAGTTGAAGCCGAAAGCGTGGCAGACGGCAACTCTGCCCTGCTCCATGGAGGTCGAAGCCAGCGCGGGAAAGCCGATGACGTCCCCGGCTGCGTAGATTCCGGGAACGCCGGTGCGATAGTTTTCATCCACGGGAATGTAGCCCCGATCGTTCAAGGCCAGTCCCGCCTTTTCGAGAGCGAGACCGTCCACTGCTGCGCGGCGACCGGCCGCAAACAACGCTGCTTCCACTTCCAGCTTTTTGCCGCTCTTCATGTGCAAAGTAGAACCGCACGGAGAGTTCTCCACCTTCACCGGCCGTTCATTGAACCAGAACTCCATACCCAGCTCTCTCAAGCGATCGCGCAGAGCATCGGCAATTTCGGAATCGAGAAACGGGAGCAGGCGGTCGCGGCCGTCGACCAAAGTTACCTTGACGCCCAATGCCATGAAGATCGAAGCGTACTCGCAACCGATGACGCCGCCGCCTATCACGGCCAGTGATTTGGGGATGCGATCCATCAGCAGGAAGGTATCGGAGTCGAACGTATGCACGTCATCGAAGGCGATTTCGGCCGGGCGATGCGGCTTCGATCCGGAGGCGATGAGGATGACTTCCGCGTGCAATTTCCGTGCGCCCCCGGCAACTGTGACTGCGATCGTATGCGCATCCTCGAACGAAGCTTGACCCTGCAGGTAAATAATTTTGTGAAGCTCGAGATTTTTCAGAATGCGCCGCCGCTCCATCTCTACAACTTCACGCTCGTGGTGCATGAAATCGTGGACGGTGAGGTTTTCCTTGAGTGAGTAGTCGATACCATACAGGCCGCGTTGCGAGAGGCCGGAGAAGTAAAGGGCCGATTCGCGCAATGTCTTGCTTGGCACCGTACCGGTATTGATACAGCTGCCGCCGGGAACGCTGGCTCGTTCAACGATGGCCACACGTTTGCCGAAGTAGGCTGCTTGCGCGCCGGCCTTCTCACCGGCCGGACCGCAGCCGATGATGACAAGATCGAACGATTCGGTCTCCGGCACAAGCACCTCCATCGATTGCACGGCAGTCTGCCATATTGCCAAGAACCACAAGGAGAAGATTTTGCGCGCGAAGTCCAAAGAAGAAAGCCCGGCGGGCCGGTTAGGCGCGAATCGTGCGTAAGCTCGTTGTTAATGGATCGGCACCTTAACCCCAGAACAAGATATAGAACTCCTATGACGTGCGTAAGGCCAGTTCATAGGTTAGGAGTCCTTGACATACCGTTTTTTTGTCTCATAGTAGAAGGCGTCCTCATTTATTGGATTGTAGTTACTCTGATCGCTTTTTACCAACTGTCGGAGGTCGTAAGACGATGAATTCCCCCAGCCGAATTCTAAGCGCGTTGGTGTGCCTTTGTAGCCTGTCAATGATGGCTGAAACGGGCAACGCACAAACGGGTCCTCCTCTGCAGATTTTTCGCAATTTCTTCGTCACAGGCGACTACGTAGTGGCCGGCTGGTTGGAGAACGCTCCGGATGGAAGCGGCTATGCCAGTGGCACGATCAGTGTCCCAGACACCTTGCAGGCTAGCAGAGCGAATCAACCTCTTCAGAGCGTCCCACCCGGTGCAGAGATCGTTGCCGCTTACCTCTACTGGTCAACCGTAGAAAGCAACCAAGATGCTTTCAGCGGTAGACAGGCGTTTTTTAATGGTTACAAGATTGATGGCGGACCGGGCCTGAATCCCACCGCTCCGACTTCCTGGAGTTCCGGAGGCTGCTCCGGCGGTGCGATGGGAACGAAGACAATGCGCGTGTATCGCACTGATGTCCGCGCTTATCTGCCGATCGATAACATTCGATTTCTAGCGGACGGCACGCCCAACCCGACGTTTGGGAACATCATGGCAAATGGTCAGTTCTCGGTCAGTCTTCGCGATAGCGGCAGCAACGGAAATACGACGCCATTCACGCTCGGTGCGAGCCTGGTCATCATTTATCGGCTGCCGGTTTCCACCTACAGTTCGCTTAACTCCATTGTGATTTACGATGGCGCTTACGCCCCGGCAAACAACACGGCGAATTTCAGCCAGAACCTTGTTGGTTTTTATCAGGCTGCGGCAGCGCCCGTTTCCAAGATCACTCATATCGTCGCCAACGGCCAGTCGAATAAGAACGAGAAGGTTTATCTGGCAGCGCCGAACGCAAATCTTTCGTTGGTTCAGCCTCTCCCTTCACTCTACGGAACTTCGCCGGCATTTCCTGGTGTGTACAACCTGCATGGCAGCGACTGGGACAACCCGACATGGTTCTTGAATAGCTTGCCGAACAATCTGCCGAATCCTGTGCAGGCGAACGATTCCATCAAGACCGCTAGCGTTGCGCCGGGGCAGAACAACCAAGGATGCGTGAACTGGGGAGCGGTCATCTTGAGCACCACGGTACAAAGCAGCGACAATGACGGACTACTAGATGTATGGAAGACCTACAAGGATGGCAATGGGAATTCCGTTCCCGGTTACGTCGACGTAATCCCGATCGTCGTCAACCCTAACGACCCCAGTAGCAACCAGTACCAGTGGGTTTCACTGCCGGGTGCTGACACGAACGCCGGTATTGCGAACATGCCGCATTGGAAAGACGTATTCGTTGAGTTGGATTATCTCGACGATTCGAACGGCACGACTCCCGGGACGTTACCCAATACCTTTCTTCCATCACACACACATCTGCCGCAGAAGCTTGTACTGGATCAGGTAGCAAGTACGTTCGCGAACCAGGGTGTTCACGTGCATTTCGATCTCGGGCCCACTCCGCCGGGCATCCTTGCGAACGACACCAATGTCGTCTCGTATTCCATGGCGGTGCCGAGCCCACTGCCGCCAAAGCCGGATCCTCTGGCACCCGGTAATGTGGTGGCGCCTCCCGCAACCGTCGGCGGCAACAATATCTCGGAATCAACTACCTACTGCGCGGACACTGGCTCATTGTGTCAATTCCCCAATCAGGCTTCCGTGGCTTGGAAAGGTGGCCTCCTCTTCCTACGTGATAGCCCGGCCTATGGCAGGTTCCAACAGGGTCGGCAGAACAGTTACCGTTATGCGCTGTTCGGACACGCCTTGGGTGAAGCCCGGTCGTTCTGGAGCACCGCCGCATACTACGTGAACAATCTCAACACCGGGAATGTCATAGGCAACAGCATCGACTCGGTTGTGGTGAACGGCGCTGGACTGGCAACCATCACGCTAGAAACCCCTGCGCCCGCGCCTCCGGAGGGCACGGTCAAACCCGGAGACTGCCCGAATGTTTTAATCCCGGATTGCAGCGACACAAGCAACGGTCGAGTCACGATTGACGGCGCATTGAGCTTGATGCAATCTAACGGCACGCTCGTCCCGATTCCACTGAACGGGACCTTTAGCATTCTGAGCGCGAGTTCGGTCGGGAATCCTGGAGCGAATCCTCCTTCCTACTACACGACGACCATCACCGTATCGACACCTGGCGTGCCGGCCGGTACCTATGCTTTCAACTATCCGAACAACCCGGCGATTACAGGCGAACCGCAATTGACGCTCAGCTATCTCGGCCCGACCAGCAGTTCCGGTCACGGAGACTTCCCGGGAGGCGCCGATTTTGCCGTCACGTTTGGCTTGTGGGGTTCTGATGATGTGCCCGGTCCGTCGGGGCAGCCTTGTCAGCCTGATCCTTCTGCGAACGCTGCAAACGGCCAGTTTTACTGCGCGAATCTCGTGGGCACAGCCCTGCAACAAGCCGGGACGCTCATGCATGAGTTGGGTCACACACTGACGCTGACTCACGGCGGTACCTACTACACCAATACAGCGCCAAATCAGAATGCCCCAAACTACGATATCAACTGCAAACCCAACTACCTGAGTTCGATGAGCTATCTTTTCCAGGTACGCGGCTTCCCCGGCGCTGACCAGAACACGATTGTGAGCGCAAGCGAAATGAACCCGATCGATTATTCCGGCCAAACTCTGCAGAGTCTTTCGGAACTCCTGCTCAATGAGCAAACCGGCATTGGTAACAACACAGATCCGGGGAACAACCAGGCCGCGTCGCACTTGACGCGTTGGTACGCTCCGCTGAATGCACTCGATATGTTCTTGGGTACCAGGTCGGCGCCTCGGCACTGCGATGGCTCACCCAAGGCCACGAACGAATCTGCAGTTCGCGTAGAAGGTGGCTTGACGTCGATTCCCCCTGCCGTCGATTGGAACGACAGTCAGTTCATTGAAACACCATTGATCGCCTGGCAGGACATCGATTTCAACGGATCGTCGAGCGACCCATCGTCGAGCAACCCGCCCGATACGTTCCAGGGCTTCAACGACTGGGCGCACATCGATTATCGGCAAACGTCGGCGCGTGCTGGCGTTTTTGGAGGATCCGCTGGCGGTCTGACCAAAGGCGGTGGTTTGACCAAGGGCGGCGGTGCAACCGATGGTGGCGGTCTGACCAAAGGCGGCGGCCTCACTAAGGGCGGCGGCTTGACGAAAGGTGGAGGCCTTACAAAGGGCGGCGGCGAGGAACAGGATTACACCGTCGCGAACTCCACTTCGGATGCTCCTGTAAGTCTGCGTTGCGCCAAGAATTGCACAACGTCCTCTGGTGCTCTCATCAGCAACGGTAAAACCGTTTTCCTGACATGGGACACCTCGCACTTTGGACAGATTCGTCAATTCACAGTGTGGCGCGCGATTGGGTCCTTTACTCCGGCTCAGATCGCTAATAATACTAATAATGTGCTTTCCAAATTCAAGATCGTACAAACTTTCAAAAGTACGACTACGCAACCGCAAACTTTCTATAACGATAGTGATGTGAAGAACGGCAACATGTACACCTACTTCGTGACGGATAACAACGTTCTAGGCGTACAGAGTCCGCCGTCCAATCTGCTGGTCGTAACTGTGAAGTTCTAAGAACGACGACGGCTCTTCAACTGATATGGAATGACGCGTCAACTACGAGCATCTGTTTTCTTCCCTTGGCTTTGGGAAGTGGCGCAAGTCGGGGTCGAGGCGGCTTTCACGACGTTTGATCACCCTGATATTCGCGGGTCGGAACCGCATAATCGTGATCCGTCGGGAGCGGCCTCGGACTAAAGATGCGGGTTCGATCCGAAGATCTACCGCATAGTTGAATCGAGGGTTCTCCTTTCCGTGTGCCCCTCGACCGCGGCCTGCGCCACCTCCTTCGAGCCTCTTGCTCAGAAGAACTTCCTGTTATGCTGCGCGCCGTAAAGGTTCGTGTTTTTCTGCTTCCACCTTGACTGCAATGGCCCAGATGAACCCCAATAGCTCGCGCGCCATGGCGGTTACGATCGTTTGTGTCTTTTTGCCACGCGCTGCTAATTTGCAGTACCGCCCATAAAGTCGGTGTTGAGCCTTCCAGGCGATTTCCTTGACTTCTTCGCTGACCGCTTCCTGTCGCTTGCGCAGTGACCAGCCCACGGCCGGCCGGTGTCGATAGGCCCAGGCGGCCTCAATCACTACACGCCTTAGGTGTGCATTTCCTGTTTTGGTGATGCCGCCACGGCGGATGCGATCTCCGCTGGAGTGTTCACTCGCCACCATCCCGCCGTAGCCCATCAATTGCCGTGCTGGGTGAAACGGGAGACTTCTCGTACTGCGAATCGGAGTCGGTCATTCCATCCTGACTAAAGCAACGAACGCGCTGAGCCAAACTTGGTTCAGCGCGTTCTCCTTTTCGGAGGGTGATATGTTCGCGGGTCGGTCCCGGTCGGGAACGCCGCCACGTTTTGGCATGTCGAGCTACCTTGCGCTGAGCTTGGCTAGGCGTTTCTTCGCATCCAGTAGAAGTTCGCTGCTGTCGCCTTTACCTCGAATGGCAATAAACTGATCGTAAGAGTGAGCCGCGGCGGCGCTGCCAAGGCCTTCTTCGGCGCGGCCGCGATAATAATACAAAGGCGGGAAATAGGCAGACGTAGGCGCTTCATCGAGAAACAACGCCAGCGTCTCGCCGCGCCTGGACTGGCAGCGGTCGAACTCAGAAGTGGCTTCGGCGAAAGCGCCGGCTTCCACATAGGCGCGACCGAGGTCAAAGCGGCCGATCCAGGTGTCCAAAATTTTATTGGCATCGGTCAAAAAGTGAATCGCCTGATTGCGATCGCCCTGCTGGAGCTTGATGTCGCCTTCGATGATTTTGCCGTAGGCCTGCGGCTCTGCAAGAATTTCGGCGGAAAGACCGGCGGCCAGTTTCTGCGCTTTATCGAAATCGCCGGTCTCAACAAAAATCCGCGCAGCAAGAAAACGGATCTTCGTGGCCTGACTGGAATCCAGAGCTTTTTGCATGGAGGCCACGGCTTCCTTGCGCTGCCCGCGAAGAAGCTGAATCTGGGCAAGCGTGGCTAGCTTGTCGGAAGCGCTATCCGCCGCTTTGGCGGCAACGTCGGCGCTAATGCCTTGCTGCAAAATCTTGGCTGCGTCAGCGAACCGCCCCTCATAGGCGGCCAGGTCGGCGAGGCCGGAAGTGGCCATGGAGGCACCGAGCGGGCTAATTTTGGCCATCTGGCGATAACTTTCCGAGGCCTGCTCGACTTGGCCCTGGCCTACCTGCGCGAAGGCGAGGGACAAATATCCATATTCAAACGAAGGGATCATCTGCTGCAGGCGGCGCGCCTCGCGCTCGCCGCCCTGAAAATCGCTGCCGTAAGAGGAAAACAGAGCTAGATTGCCGAGACCGGCGGCCTCGGGGTGGATCTTGACGTCTTCACGGGCTTGTTCGATGGCCTTGGGCCAATCGCGCAACTGGCTGTAGCAAGTCGCGAGGTTGTTGTGTCCGATGTTGTCGCCCGCATATTTGTTCACCAGCTCGCTGTATTCCTCAACGCACTTCTGCCAGTTCCCGTTGTACAGATAATAAAAACCGCGCAGCCGATAGCGCTCGCGTTCGGTCATGCGGTCGGTATGTTGCATGGCGAGCTTCGCGTATTTCTCCGCCTCAGTTCTGCGACCCATGTTGCCGTAGGCCGAGGAAATTCCGGAGTAAGCGCGCGCAAAGTTCGGGTCCATCTCCGCCACTTTGCTGAAGGACTGCAGCGCCTCCTGCAGCTGACCGGCGGATTGCTGCTCCATTGCGATACCGTACTGGTGGACGACTTCAAGCGAAGCGGCGGTGAAAGCTCCGCCGGCGGCCTGAAGCTGAGCGGATTCGGAAGTGGAGTCACCCAAGGCTTTGCGGATGGGGGCGGCAAGTTTGGGAATGGTGAGGAGTACTTCGTCCTTGGTTGCCGCGGTCGTTTCTGTCTTGGCAATAACGTTGCCGGTTTGCGCATCGAGAGCTGTTGCGGAAAGGCTGTACTTATCGCCGCGACGGCTAAGTTCGCCGGTGATTACAGCGCCGATGCCCTGGCCGACGGCGACGAGGCGAGCGGGTTGTTCATCGAGTTTGTCGGAAGGATGCGGGAGCTGGGCGGCGAGTTTGCGGGCGGCGCCACGATTGAAGGCGTTGATGAAGCTGGCACCTTCGAGCGCGACGTTGAACATGGGTTCGAGCGTATCGTCGAAGACCGGATCGCCAGTGTGATTGGTGAAATCGGCGACCAAAACGCTCACCGCCGGATGCGCCACTTTTGCTGGACCAGAAAAGAATTTCTTCGGCAAGCCAAGTGCCGCAACGCCAATCAACAGAACAATCGCGCCAATCGTGGTGTACTTCCAGATGGGCTTCTGCGCGGGTTGCGGAACGACGAGCGCCTGATACGTCGTCGAGCCGGCCATGGAAGGCGAAATTCCGAGCCATGACTCCAGGGCCTGCGCGAATTCCGCAGCGCTGGCGAAGCGATCCTGTGGCTCGATTTCCAATGCTTTTGCGACGATGTCGCTCAATGGCTTGGGAATTGTGGGATCGATTTCGCTGAGTGGCTTGGCCTTCTCTTGAATACGCCGCCAGAGCGTGGCGAGCGGTGTATCGGAGTGATAAGGCGACACGCCATTCAGCAGTTCATAAAGGATGGCACCGAGAGAAAAAAGATCAGAGCGCTCGTCGAGTTTTTCCCCTTTGGCCTGCTCCGGGGACATGTATTCGGGCGTGCCGACGAGCGCGCCAGTCTGCGTCATGCCGGGAAGATAAGCGGAGCGGGCGATGCCGAAGTCCATCACATAGGCGCGGCCGTTAGCGTCGAGCATGATGTTCTGCGGCTTGAGATCGCGGTGAATGACGCCTTCGCCGTGCGCGGCTTCCAAAGCGCGGCAAATTTGCAGAACGATTTTGGCGCCTTCCTCGGGCGAAAGCTTGCCTTTTTCGCGCAGGACCGCGCGAAGGTCGCGGCCATCCAGATACTCCATGGTGATGTACTTGTGGCCGTCGGCTTGACCCAGGTCGAAGATGCGGATGACGTTGCGGTGAGTGACCTGGCGCGCGAGGATGAGCTCTTGCTTGAAGCGTTGGAGAATTTCTGGATTGCGAGCGAGCTCGCTGCGAATGAGTTTCAGGGCAACGTCGCGGTCGAGTTCCCGGTCGTGCGCCTTATAGACGGCACCCATGCCACCTTCGCCGAGGAGCTGTAGAATTTCAAAGCGGCTGCCGAGCACGCTTCCAGGTTCGATCACCGCAGGAGTCAAAGAAGCGGCGGCGGGAGACGGGGCTTGCGTAAACGAGGAAGAGGGAGTGGTTTCGGTTGAACCCGCGAGGGTCAAATCCGAACCAGGGAAAGGAGTAGCGCACTTCACACAGAGAGCTGCGCTGGCCTGATTGTCGAAACCGCATTTCGTACACTGCATGGCTGGGGGCCAAGTAGCGCGACGACCCACTGCCACTACACTAGAGCGATAGCGTGGTCAAATCAAGTGCGCATCGTGCGAAGTGCGCGCAAACCGCACGGAAAAATTGGCATCCCTTGGGAAATCAGGTGAGCTTACCGGCCCAGGCGGCCGTGCGTTGAGCGAGTTCAGTGAGAATCGAGTGATCGGTTTTGCGGGAACGTTTGAGGACATGAAAGCCGTGGTCGGCCGAGTCGATGACGTGGAGCGTCGCGAGGTCTCCGAGGCTTTTGAGGATCGGACGCAGGAGCTTGAGATCCGCGAGCGTGTCGCGCGTGCCTTGCAAGAAAAGCATGGGCATGGGAACTTTGGCCAGATGGTCGGCGCGCTTTGTGCCGGGATTGTTGGGAGGATGCAAGGGAAATCCGAAGAAGACCAGGCCGCGGACGTTGGGAAGTAAATTTTGCGCGGCGGCCTGAGAGGTCATGCGGCCGCCCATGGATTTTCCGCCTGCAAGAAGCGGAAGTCCGGGGGCAACCTGGTGCGCCGTGTGGAGAGCCGCCGCCACCGTCGTGGTGAGTATTGCGGGCGAATCCGGACGATGGCGGCGCTGCTCCATGTAGGGAAATTGGTAGCAGAGGGTGGCAACGCCTACGCCGGCGAGTTGATCGGCGAGTTCCTGCATGAAGGGATGGCGCATCCCTGCTCCGGCGCCATGAGCTAAGAGCAACAGCCAGCGCGCATTATCCGGGCGTACCAGCAACGCGGAAACCGTGCCGGCGCCTGCCACAGCAAACGCCAGTGAATCGCTCCTCGCCATTGAGCGGGATTTTAGCAGAAGTATGAGTTGGCCCGTATGTTCTCGGGGGCATTTTGCGCTGAACGGAAAAAGTAGAATGGCCCGCGAAGATGCAAGGGCCATCAGCCGAACGATGGAACTTCCAAATCCGGTTCGAGTTTTACAACCTCTTCAACCACCCCAACTTTCAGAACATTCAAGGTGACCTGAGCGCGAAGTTGTGCCGCGTTGACGCAAGTGCGTAACTCTCATAGAATCCGCGCAATGTGTTTGTCTGCATTGCGGTCGAATTAACCCAGAGGTCACATGGAACTTAGCCGCCGTGATCTTCTCCTGAAGTCGCTTGCCATCGGAGTCATCAAGCTCAGCCCGGGGATGACGGCCGCGTCTGCAGCGGAGAGTTGGCTTTGCGCCGAAAGTGGCGCTCGCCCCGCGACACCCACCGACCAGTTGGGTCCGTTTTACAGAAAAGGAACGCCGCCGTCGGAAGGGCACTCCGCGATGCTGCGCGCAGCTGGCGATCCCGGATTGCCGCTTGTCGTGGTCGGAGGTGTATACAACACGCGGGGTGCGGTCGTGCCGGAGGCGAAAATCGAAGTCTGGCAGACCAACCATCACGGCAAATACGACATCACCGGCTACCGGTATCGCGCGCTACTGCTCGCAGGTACCAAGGGCGAGTATGATTTTCAATCGGTGATGCCGGGGCACTATCCGGCACGGAAGTGCCAGCACATTCATTTCCTGGTGCAGGCAGAGGGTCACAAGCCGCTGGTGACGCAGATGTATTTTGCATCAGATCCCATTTTCAAAGGCGATCCGGGAAAGAATATGAATGACGATTGTCCCTCCACCGAGCTGGTTCGACCGATTCTACTGAGCGATCAGGCGACTACCATGGGGGCAAGCGCGACGTTTGAGCTGGTGATGGAGCCGCTATGAGGATTCTTTTTTTCTCCGCCCCGCTTCTTGTGTCGCTCGTCTTTGCGAATGCGATCCCCGCGCAGACGGTCAAGCCGGTGATCAGGTTGGACACCACGGGCGAAGTGTATTTCGCGGCCGTCTGCAACGGTGGAGAGAGCGTCGTAGGTGTGGACCGAGAGAGAGGCATTCATCTCTGGAATCTGGCAACCGGCCAGCAGAAATTGTTCAAAGCGGACCTGGATACACAGATCGATCCAGGCGCCCTCGCCTGCGACCGGAAGACGATCGCCGTCGGTTCGACTCACGGAGCGGTCGCTTTACTCGATTTTGAAGGAAGTGTGCGAAAGCGCGCCGAGTTAAAAGAAGAGATCACCGGCATGGCGCTTTCCCCAGACGGAAGCAAGCTTGCAGTCAGCACCGCAAATTCTCCGGTGCAACTCTGGGACGTCGCCAGCGGCTCGCGTGAATGGAGCGGATCGACGACCTTCGGTAACACTTATGGCGCGCGAATCAGCCCTGACGGCAAGTCCGTTTTTGCCACCGACGGAGATACCTACGTGCGCGCTTATAACGCAACAGATGGGAAGCTGGTTTACGCAGCAGAAGGGGACCTGCTCGAGCCTTTCGACGTAAGCGTTTCTGCGGATGGAACAACGCTCGCCGTGGCTGGTGCGGGGGGAACAGTCGAACTACGCGAGAGCGTCAGCGGAAAGATTCTGAAGAAGTCCAGCAGCTGCGGCAACCCGATTTTTCTGGTCACGATGTCCCCAACAGCACCCACGGTTTTGGCACTGATTCTGGATGTGATGACGCTGCATCCCGCCGGCATAGGCTACTGGAATACCAACACCACGGAGCTGAAGCAGTTGGCGATCGATCCAAAGACTGTGATCGGCATGGGCAGCGATGCGAAGGGGTTGCTGTTGGTGCGACAGGAATCACCGGCGAAATTGATTGTTGAACGCGTGGAATAGCATTTCGGTACGAACCGACGCACCGGAGTAGATCCGACACAGCGCAATTCACAACCGTCGTGGATTTTGCTGCTCGCAGCCTCGAAGCTCTCGCTCGCCGCTAGAAGATCATTCTCTTTGACCACGGCACGCCAGTACTTCTCCGGTGGATGTAATATAGCGTTGGCGCGTATGTTGTCCGTAGACAGGCGCGACGACGGTGAGTCCATCTAAGCAATTGGGAGTGGCCCGGCGAGAGAACGGGAATTGGAACGAACGAGCGGACTGACTTCAAGAGCGGCTGGTGCGCGTCGGCGGTGTCCAGAGATATTCGAGTCATGAAATCGAAGCCTGACTCGAATGGACAGCCCTGCGTGGCTTGGGAAAACGGCTACCACCTGTCGTGGTCCCCGTGCCATTCTCAGGGTACCTAACGAGAGTGCCTTAGGCTAATCGATGATTTACAAAATCGCAGTCCGTGCGCGCGATTGGAAAGCTGCTTCAAGCATTCTGGCTCTCTTGGCGATAGCTGCTTTCTTAACTTGGGGGCGATCGTTTTACCCGTTCTCAAGGTTCTGGCGAACAGCGGGAAATAGGGTGGATTTTAGTCGGGATATCCGGCCACTCTTTAATCAAAATTGTGTCGCTTGTCACGGTGGCGTCCGGCAAAAAAATGGTGTGTCCTTTATCTTCAGAGATGAGGCCCTGGGCAAAGGCAAATCCGGGCGGCAGACAATCGTCCCGGGTAACCCCGATGCTTCGGAACTGATTTCTCGGGTCACCGCGAAAGACACCGACGTGCGGATGCCCTTTCATGGGCCAGCGCTTCCGCCGCAACAAATTGCGCTGCTTCGACGATGGATTAGAGAAGGGGCCCAGTGGTCCGATTACTGGGCATTCGTCCCGCCTAGAGCGCAACCACTTCCTGCGGTGAAACGCGCAAGCTGGGTTCGCCAACCAATGGATACGTTCATTTTGGCGCGCTTGGAACGTGAGTCGCTAGCCCCTTCCGCCGAGGCGGATAAGGCTGCGCTGCTACGCCGGGTATCGTTCGATCTCACTGGTTTACCGCCGAGCGCAGACGAAGTTGCAGCGTATCTCGCTGACACCTCACCGCAAGCTTACGACAAAGTGGTCGACCGCCTGCTGTCGTCTTCGGCGTACGGCGAACGATGGGCCTCCATGTGGCTGGACTTAGCGCGTTACGCGGATTCCATGGGCTACGAGGCGGATCGTCGCCGCCCAGGTGTGTGGGCTTATCGTGATTGGGTGGTTGACGCGTTCAATCGGAACGTGCCGTATGATCAATTTGTCATCAAGCAATTGGCCGGCGATCTGCTTCCCAATCCCACCTTTCAAGACCGTATCGCCACTTCATTTCATCGTCAAACTCCCAACAACCAGGAAGGCGGTACCGACGACGAAGAATTCCGCCTGGTAGCCGTGATGGACCGCGTTGCCACAACGTGGTCGGTTCTAAATGGCCTAACCATGAACTGCGTGCAGTGCCATTCACATCCCTACGATCCTATTCGTCACGCCGACTATTACAAATCGCTGGCGTTCTTCAACACTTCAGGCGATGCCGATCGTGACGACGACTACCCCAACCTGCGTTACCCCAAAGATGAATCGCGACTACCCGAGGCTTCGCACATGCAGCAGGAGATCGCAGAGCTTGTGCGGTCTTTGACCGTCACCGACCGCGAGGCGGTGGAAAAACATCCATGGATTCCAGCACCGATAGAGTCCGCCGCCGCAAACGAAGTCATGGCACTGATACCGCGAGTGCGCGAGCATGAAGAGTATTTGCTCAAAATAAAAAAGAATAAGAAATTGACCGCCAAAGAAAGGGCCGAAGACATCGCCGACCAGTTGGTCACCATTGAAGTCGCTAAAAAAAGGCTCGCCCGCGCCATCGTCCGCGGCAAGCCGGCAATGACTTTTCAGATTCAAAATGGCGAAGCTTTCGCCGGGCCGGACACACCTCCGGAATCCTTCTATGAGCTGAGGGCCAGCAGCAGTATTCCCGAAGTGACTGCGATCAAGATCGAAGTTCCGCCGCTGGATTCGGAGAAGGCACGCACTAATCCGGAGGATGGCTTTATTGTCCAAGAAGTCAGAGCCTCGTTTATAAACGCGGATGGGCGGAAGGAGCGCCTCGCGTTTCGTTCGTTCCTTCAGGATTCGGAAGGCAATCTTGAGGACGCAGTGACTCCGCCGCCTACCAAAAAGAAGATTGTGAAGAAAAAGGAAGTCGCGGATGGATTTGCGGCCAACCCCAAGCTATTTCGTACGCGATGGATCGTTGGAATTCTCGCCAATCCTCAACATTTTTCCGCGAATACTCGCGTCGAAGTTGCTCTCAAACAGTTGCGCGATATTGACTCTAGGCCCGCGATCGTTCGCCGAGTCCGACTCGCTTTGAGTGGGGATCCCTGGTGGACATCCTTTGCCCACGATGCAACGCGCGTGGCTGCGGTCGCTCGCCTGAAGGATTTCAAACGGCGGCTTGCCAAGATCCCCGCAGTGGATGTTCCCGTCATGTCCGAAGAGCAGCCATACGAACGACGTGCCACCAGGGAGTTTGAGCGCGGCAACTTTCTTGCGAAAATTGGGGCAGACCTGAGCCCGGATGTTCCTGCTATTTTTCCGAGACTGCCGGCGGGTGAGCCGGGCAACCGGCTGACCCTTGCCAAGTGGTTTTTTTCCCCCGGCCAGCCTTTGACCGCGCGAGTCGCTGTGAACCGGTATTGGGAACAACTCTTCGGAACCGGAATCGTAGAAACCTTGGAGAATTTTGGAAGCGTGGGCGAGGAGCCGAGCCATCCCGAACTGCTGGATTGGCTTGCTCTACATTTTCAGAATGACCTGCGCTGGGACATGAAGGCTCTTTTGCGCGAACTCGTAACCAGTGCGACGTACCGGCAAAGCTCTGTAATTACTCCCGCCCTCAAGGAGCGAGATCCTAGAAACCGGCTGCTGGCTCGCGGACCCGAGCAAAGACTAACCGCAGAGATGGTGCGCGATCAGGCGTTGGCCGCCAGCGGTTTGCTGTATCGGAAACTTGGCGGCCCTCCGGTTATGCCTCCACAGCCGGCTGGCGTGTGGAACTCGGTATACAGCCGGGAAAAGTGGAAGGTCGCGAAAGGCTCTGATCGCTATCGACGGGCCCTTTATACGTTTGTAAAACGTACCAGTGGATACCCGAGCTCGCTTATCTTCGACGCTTCCGACCGGACGACAAGCCTGCCGCGACGCGTTCCCACGAATACTCCACTACAGGCATTGGTAACCTTGAATGATCCCGTGTACGAAGAGGCGGCGGAGGCATTGGCGGAAAGAACCATAAAAGAGGCACGCCCGCAACGTGGGCAGTCAACTCTGGACGCGCGCATTCAGTTTGAATCGCGTTTGGTTTTGTCGCGCGACCCAACTACACAGGAATTAGCAACGCTGCACGACCTATTCGATAAGATCGTTGCGGCCCCCGAGAATGCTTTGCTCAAGAACGCCAGCATGCGTTTCTCTGAAAAGCCGCCGCACGGGTCCGAGAATTCCACCAGAGAGCTGGATGGTTTAAAGGCTCTCGGCAGCGTTCTGTTAAATCTTGATGCCGCAATGAACAGGTGATTTGAATGAACGATTCAATGCGTCACGGATCAAAGCGAAGCCATTTTGACTTCGACACCGAATGGTACTCCAACAGCCATTTCGAGCAATTACGGGCACGAACTCGTCGTCATTTTCTTGGTTCGTTGACCGGCGGATTAGGTTCGCTGTTCCTGAATACTCTGGCGTCGCCGATATCCTCGATGGCGTTGGGAGTCGAGAGGGCCACTGGAGACGGGGCAACTTTCGACTTGAAGCGGGATCCCAAGAACCCATTGGCGGCTTTGCCGCCCGAATTTGCACCCAGGGCCAAGCGCGTCATTTACCTTCATATGGCCGGTGCGCCCAGCCAATTGGAACTGTTCGACCACAAGCCGGAGCTGACGAAATTTGACGGCCAGGACTGTCCCGCCTCATTTCTCGCGGGGAAGCGCTTTGCTTTCATTACCGGTATTCCCAAACTTCTGGGCTCGCAATATCCCTTTCACCAGAGCGGCCAAAGTGGCCAGTGGATTTCCGATCGTCTGCCGCATTTGGAAAAGCACATCGATGATCTGTGCATCATCAAATCAATGCGCACCGATCAATTCAACCACGCTCCCGCGCAGTTGCTGCTGCAAACCGGCAATCCGCGCCTCGGCTACCCGTCTCTGGGTTCTTGGGTTGTCTACGGTCTCGGCACCGAGAATCAAAACCTGCCCGGATTTATCGTCCTCGTTTCGGGCGGCAATACTCCCGATGGAGGCAAGCAGCTGTGGGGCTCCGGTTTCCTTCCCAGCGTTTATCAGGGCGTGCAGTGCCGCTCACACGGTGAGCCCGTGTTGTATCTCAAAAGCCCTTCAGGCGTAAGTGCGTCTCAACGCCGGAAAATGTTGGACGCGATGGACGAGATCAATCAGCAGCGCTATACGGAGTTCGGCAACCCCGAAACGCTGACGCGTATTGCACAGTACGAAATGTCCTTCCGTATGCAGATGGATGCCACCGACGCCATGGACATCCGCGAGGAGTCTGCATCGGTGCGTTCGAAGTATGGCTCACAGCTGGGTGAAGCCAGCTTTGCCAACAA
>DATMZI010000156.1:0-64250 GCA_035607085.1 Candidatus Eiseniibacteriota bacterium
CTTGACCTGACGGTTTGTAAAATCACACCGAAGATTTCCAGGCCAGATCCACAAAAGCCCTGAAAACGCTCAGTAATAATCGGCGCAAGACATATAGTAGCCGCAAACGTTGCAAACCAGTTTACAACGCCGCGGCTCCAGGCGCTGCGAGCACACCGGACAAAATCGCGAAGCGTCTTCGTGCGCCGCCGACGCGGGGGCCGGCGAGGCGCTGGATTCTTCCGTCAAAACGTTCCGGGCCTGCCGCTCGCCAATCTCGGCGGTTTTCCCGCGAATTTCGCCGCGAGACCCGCCCCGAGGGTCGGATATGCCGGCGCGCTGAACACCTTGTTTCACGGCGCCACCGTTATAGCATAACCGCGCCGAATCCGGGTAGCAGGCGTCAAAGGTATCCGTGAGAGCAGCGATCGGGCGGTGCCAAGCCCGTTTTGCAGCGAAACGGTATAACCTAGCGCCGCGATTTTGCGGGGCGATTCCCGCCCGCGAAAGGAGCAGCAGCCATGGCGACCTCCATTAGCAAAGCTGGTTTGGCGTTTCTCCTCCTTGCTTTTGTTTCTTCCGATTGCGCGCCGCTCGTTTCGCAGACGACCGAGCCGATTCGCTTGCATCCGAGGAACCCGCATTACTTTCTGTTTCGCGGGAAGCCGACCGTGCTGATCACCAGCGGCGAACATTACGGCTCCGTTCTGAACGCGGATTTCGACTTCAAGAAATATCTGGCGACGCTGGCCGCGGACGGGATGAATTTCACACGGATTTTTGGCGGCAGCTATGTGGAGGTTCCCGCTACTTCGTTTGGCATCAAGCGAAACACGCTGGCGCCGCAGCCCGGACGCTTTGTTGCCCCGTGGATGCGTAGCGAAATCGGAGGCTATGCGGGCGGCGGGAACAAGTTTGATCTGGCGAAGTGGAGCCCAGAATATTTCGCGCGCTACAAAGAGTTTTTGGCGGAAGCGTCGAAATCCGGAATTGTGGTAGAGATTTCGCTGTTCTCCTCGACGTATGGCGATGTGCAGTGGACGGTGAGCCCGTTCAATTCGGCCAACAACGTGAATAGCACCGACGTGAGCGAGTGGAAAAAACTGACAACGCTCGAAAACGGCAACGTGCTGAAATTCCAGGAAGAATATGTTCGAAAGCTGGTGCGCGAAGCGAACGCTTTCGACAACGTGGTTTTTGAAATTCAGAACGAGCCGTGGTCGGACCGGCCGGTCCTTTCGAGCGTGGTGAACCCGTACTTGCCGAAGCCGGGACGCGACAGCTATCCGAACTCAGTTGACCTGGCTGATGAAGCGTCGATCGCGTGGCAAGGAAGAGTTGCCGATTGGATTGCCAGTGAAGAGTCGACTTTGCCGAACAAACATTTAATTGCACAGAATTATTGCAATTTTCATTTTCCGGTGCGCACGCTGCTGCCGCAAGCGAGCATCGTGAATTTTCACTACGCGTATCCGCAAGCAGCATTGGACAACTACGGCCTGGGCAAAGCGATCGGCTACGACGAGACGGGATTTCTGGGCCGCGAGGACAAGGTGTATTTGCGGCAGGCGTGGAATTTTCTCCTTTCGGAGGGCGGCACGTTTGACGGTCTGGATTATTCCTTTTCCGTGGGGCACGAAGATGGCGGCGACACGGACGCGAACGGTCCGGGCGGCGGGAGCGCGACGCTGCGGCACCAACTGGCCATCCTGCAGAAATTCCTGCAACGCTTTTCGCTGACAGAACTGCGGCCGGACCGTGATGTGGTGAAGCACGCGGCCGGCGTCAGCGCTCGGGTGCTGTCGAATCCGGGACGCGAGTATGCCATATACCTCGACGGGAGCGGCCCAACGGAGCTGACGTTGAACTTGCCGAAAGGGCACTACTCGGTGGAGTGGATCAACGTGGCGACGGGATCCGTGCTTCGTACCGAGAGTTTTGGGCATTCAGGCGGCAGCCGCGTGTTGACTTCTCCCGGGTTTCCTGATGGCGTGGCGCTGCGGCTGATAAATCAATAGTTGGCGAAAGTTGGGCTGCCACGCCTGGACGTCGCTGCGCTAGTTGTCGAAGTCCAGGTCAAAAACGAACCAGGAAGGCCACAGCAGTTGAGCAATTACAATATTGGGCACATTTTGCGCCCTTGGCACTAGCGGCCTATAGCGACACGAGCTTGCGCCTGCCAGGCTATTGGCGTTGGCATTTGACTGCGATGCGTGGCGGAAAGCAGCGCAGGGAACCGGGTAGCGAGCTGCCATTCCTTTCCTATCCTACTTGGTGGTTTCATTCGAAACCCCTCTAAAGCTGTGCATTGCCGGCCACTTTATTGTGAATGGTCGCAGAGTTCCAACGACGACTGTCGTAAACAGGTCATAGCACTCAAGACGAGGCGGGGAGCGGTCCCGATCCTGGTCCTTTCACGGGCAACTCAGAAGCAATTCCACTTGCCTGGTCATTCGAATGATCTCCATGGGTAGCGAGCATTTTTCCTCCTCGCTCCGCAAGCTCCAGTCCCCATCTCCGCCGATCGCTGTCTTCTCCAAATGAATGAAGCTCGGTTGCGACTTTGGCAGCCAAACACGAAATAAGGGCTTTGAGCAGGGAAATCTTAATGAAACCCAGTGACGTCGGAAACTCAAGTGCCGCCACTAATGGCGGGAACGATCGAAATCTCAGCCGCGGAAGGAATCGGAGTCATTAGGCCTCCGGTGTATCGGACATTTTCGTCTCCGATGAAAATATTGATGTGTTCCCGCACTTGACGTTGCTCCGTCAGGATTCGATCGCGAAGACCCGGATAAATTCCCCAGAGGGCTTGCAACGCATCGGCGAGTGTTGAGGGAGTGCCTTCGATCACTAACTGTTTCTGCCCGCCGGTGTATTCACGCAGGCCACCGGGAATGTGGAAGATTACCGGCACGGTCAACTCTTTCTCGTTCGAATTTTCGTTCGGCGTGATTTGCTGGTTACACCCGAGTTGGTGCGGGATGAGGCCGGGGGCGCCGGAGGCAACGTGGGCTTCGATCCAGGTGAGGCACCCGAGACGAATGCGGTCCGGAGACAAACGATGGACGGGAGCCCTTCGATGATTTTTTGCCACGTCTTTCCTTCATCGCGAGAGGCGAAAAGCTGTCCGCTCCGTGTTCCGAAGTAGATTCCGGCAGGTTCGAAGGAATCGGTGGTCATGGAATCGCGCAAGACCGTTTCGTAGGCGCCCTTTTGCGGCAAGCCGCGGGTAAGGGGTTCCCAGGATGCGCCGGCGTTGCGCGTTCGATATACGCGCAACCGGCCGTCACAGGAGCAGCGAAACTGGTCGGAGTCGACCGGGATGACATAGGCGTAATCCGGCTTGCGGGGATGGACAACGATTGGGAAACCGAAATCGGAAGGGAGGGCATTCGCAATATCTATCCAATTGTCGGCATGGTCGTCGGAGCGATACAAGCCCCAGTGATTTTGCAGGAAGAGGCGTTCGGGACGAGCAGGATGCATCGCGATTTTATGCACACACTGACCGAACTCCGGATACTTATTGGGCATGAATTCCGCGCGGATACCGCGATTCTGGGATGTCCAAGTAGCCCCGCCATCTTCGGTCCGATATACGCCGCCGGAAGAAATTGCCACGTACATACGTTGTTTGTTGCCGGGATCAACGACGATGGTATGCAAGGCCAGGCCGCCGTTGCCGGGCATCCAGCGCGGGCGATGCGGATGATCGAACAGACCACGAACGAGGGCCCAAGTCTCTCCCGCGTCGCGGGTTTCGAAGAGCGCGGCCGGTTCGACACCGCAATAGAGGACATTCGGTTTCTCATCCGAGCCGAGCGCGATTTGCCAGATATTCTGCAAAGAGACGCCGGTGTCGGCTGGGAATCGGATGGTGGCGTTTTGCGGGTTGGTCCAGCTCTTTCCAAAATCGTCGCTGGAACGCAGGAGAGTGCCCCAGATACTCTGAGTTGACGCCCAAATACGATGCTGGCCCGCGCGATCGTCGTAGGCCATCGCATAAACTGCATGACCGTGGAAATAAGGGCCGCCGACTTCCCAATTGCGACGCTGCGCATGGCAACGCAGGATGAAGGCTCCCTTGGTTGTACCAACCAGAAGGAGAGAGTCTCCCTTTCTTACCTGCGCGTGTCGCAAACTGTGCAATATGGTGGTTTTTGGCCCGCCCGGCTCGGCAGGGAAATCCCTGGAAACGATCAAGGCAGATTGAATGGCCTCCAGGGCGGCCTGCACTTCGCTGGCGCGCTGGTAACGCTGCGCCGGCTCTTTGGTTAAGCAGCGTTGAACGATGGCCCACAGGCCGAGTGGCACGGGTGAACCGAGCGGCTTGAGCGGCTCCAGCAGGATGGCGGAGCTGATCTCAAAGGCAGTGCGGCCTTCGAAAGGCAGACGGCCGGAAGCGGCTTCATAGAGCACAACTCCTAGGGACCACAGGTCGCTGCGATAGTCGGCGGGTTCGCCGCGCAGGATTTCGGGAGCCATGTAGGTGAGAGTTCCACTTACTGACGATGTATTCTGCGCGGTCGCGAAAGACTGTGTCGGACCCTCAAAGATTCCGCTGCCGACATGTTTGGCTAGGCCAAAATCGAGAACTTTGACGAGCCCGTCATTGGTGACGACGATGTTGGCGGTCTTTAGGTCGCGATGAACGATGCCGCGGTCATGAGCACGACCAAGCGCAGCTGCGATCTGCACACCGTAGCGAACGACGGATTCCGGCACCAAACCAAGGTCTCCCCGCAAGGTACGAAGAGATTTGCCTTCGACCAGCTCCATGACGATGTAGAGTTCACCGTCGGTTTCGCCAACTTCGTAGATGGTGCAGATATTGGGATGCGCTAAAGAGGAAGAGGCGCGTGCTTCATGAAGGAGGTTCTGGCTTGCGGACGCGTCAAAGCGGGCGTCTTTGTTGACCACTTTGAGGGCGACGTCACGATGCAGGACTTCGTCATAGGCGCGATAGACCACGCCCATACCGCCCTCGCCAATTTTGGCCACGACGCGGCAGTGGCCTAACACTTGACCGATCACAGAAGGGTCGCTCCGCCTGCGATGCTAGGGGATGTGCGGCAGGCCGTCAACTTTGTCGAGAAAGATCGAACAGTCACTTTTCTTCTTCGAGACCTATTTCGCGAACGATCGTACGACGCGGTAATGATTCTGGCGAGTCGTTGGCATCCTCATTGATATAAAGCGTCGGGCCCACGGGTCGCAAGCGATTCCGTTGATCCGCTCGATTCCGGCAGCTAGTCCATAGCCGGCCATCGGCGCGTGGGACGCATCACTCAGGTTTGCCCTGCTTGCTTCTGTTGTGTGCATCTGCACCGCTTCTTCGCCGATGCAGTTATCTTCGGTGGGATACTCGCTGGGCTCATGCGGAGAAAGTAGGTCTGCAAGCGAGATACGTCAATCGCCAAGCGCGTCTGGAGCCGGCCGCGAAATTGCGTCTCTTTACGGCGATGCCGTTTTAAGCGCTGGCGGCTTCTTCGTCGTGGATGGCTCTGACAACCTTGTCGGCCAATTCCGGCGGGATGCTTGCGAAGCCGTGATCGGAGCAAGCGTGGTCCTTGGCTTTTTCCAGGACTTCTTCCATGGTTGCGCCACGAGCCACGAAATCGCAGTCCACACCTACATCTCGGCACCTGAGAACCTTGACCATTGCGGCCTCCGTCCGCCGGCAATAACCGGCGCAGCCGGATAGTACGTCCCCAGGTTGTTTGCGGTCAACGATCTTGATGCCGTCGAGGGCGCCAGAACCGACGAAAGAATTTCTTTAGTCAGGGGGAATTGCCGTTACCGGCAAGAATGCGCTCGATCTGGAGGATGTGGTTGATGTCGTGGGCGGCCATGTGGCGGGCGAGGCCGCGCACGGTGATGGGGCCGCGTTCGCTGTGAATGCCGGAACAATTCCACTGTTCCGGGGTGAGTCGGGACAAGAGACCGAGATTGGCTTCGCGCAACAAGCGGAACATTTCCAGGGCGTCGCGCGGATTCCAAGCCGCATAGTCGCCGAGCTGCGCCCACAAATCCTGGTTGAAGCCCATGAGCGTGACCCCTTGCTGCTCGATCATCTGGCGATAGCGCCAACTGGTCGCGAGTTCGTCCTCGGCGAGATGGGCGATGATTTCGAGGACGCACCATTTTTGTGGAGCGGGGCGGCGATGGAGCTGTGCGTCGGGAACGCCGGCGATAAGACGGGCGACTGTTGCGGGCGCCGCGCGCTGCAATTCGAGAGGGTCTTTGCCTGCGACGTAGGAGTCGAATCGCTGTTGGGTTTGCTCGAGCGTTTCTGATGGCGACATGGACTACGGCTCCTGTAGTGACGATTCAGGGAGATCGATGCCGGAAGCGGGGTCCGAGGCGAAGGAAAGCTGGACCAGGACGATGAAGGCGACGCTGCAGTACACGTTGAAGAAGCAAAGGAGCGCGCCAAAAGCGCAGAAGGCCTGGCCTGTGAAAATGCGGCGGCAGATGGCGGGCGGGACGTCGGTGGCGATGTCCTCACGAAGCAGCTTGTCGCTGGTGGCACAGCCCCAGCTGAGGTAGAGGATCAGGCCGAGAAGGAGAATGTTGGCCCAGTAAGCGATGAGGGCGGCGCGGTACTCGACGAACTCAGAGAGCAGGCGGGTGGAAAAGGGCATCAGGGTAACGGCGAAGAGAAAAGCGAGGTGAATCCAGGTGAAGTTACGGTTGGAACGGCCGATGTGATTGAGCTGAGTTTGCTGGCCGACCCAGAAAATTCCGAGGGTCAGGAAGCTGAGGAGATAAACGAGAAGCTCGGGGGAGAGCGCCGCCATGCCGCGAAGCAGATCGTGTTCGGTGTGAATGGCTTCACGCGCTGGAGCGTGGAGTTCGAGGAGGAGGAGAGTCATAGCCACGAAGACGCCGTCGCTTAGGGCAGCCAGGCGTTCGACGGACTGGCCGGCGATGTCGTCGTACGCGGGCATGGAGGGAAGTTTAGCGGGAAAACTGAGAACAGAGAACAGTGAACAGAGATCAACAAATCCCTCGCTCGGTCCGGGATGACCGCTGGCTGGGGCAAAGTGCGGAAACTGACACGGGCAATGCTTTCGTGGCTAGATATTGGGCAGGCAGAAGGCGGCCGCAAGGCGGAATTTGGTAGGCTTTCTGGCATGAAATACGATTCCGCAAAAGTGCTACTAACGGCTGATCTAGCGGGGACGTTTTTGTTTGGGATTGAAGGGGCGGACGCAGCGATACAGGGACAAATGGATTTGTTGGGGCTGATGGTGCTGGCTTTTTCAACGGCCCTGGCGGGCGGCGTGGTAAGAGATTTGTTGATTGGAGCGGTGCCGCCGGAGTCCATCAGGAATTGGAGATACGCGGCTACGGCATTCAGCGCGGCGATACTCACGTTCTTCCTGTACCGGATGGTCGAAGCGTTTCCGGCGCGAGCGCTGATGGTGTTGGATGCGGGCGGGCTGGCACTGTTTGCCGTGGCGGGCACGGAGAAGGCGCTGGACCATAAAATTCATCCGTTTATGGCGGCGCTGCTAGGGACGATTACTGGAGTTGGCGGAGGAACGATTCGGGATATTTTTCTGGCACATGTGCCGCGGGTGCTGCAGTCGGATATTTATGCTACGGCGGCGCTGACTGGGGCAGTGGTGCTGATCGTGGCACGCAGGATTGGCGCGTCACCGATCGCGGCGGCCTTTGCGGGTGGCGGGGCGTGTTTTGTGCTGAGAGTAGTGGCGGCAACACTGCAGTGGAATTTGCCACGGATTGTCAATTCCTGAGACGCACGGTTGAAGAAGGAATACAAGAGCGGAAATTGGAAAAGGGAAGCCATAAAGGATAAAAGAAATCTGCTGCCATTCGGGAGAATGGCGTTCCTGAAGAAAAAAGGGAGCAGACGGTGCCTGCTCCCTTGGCGGCATTGGGGCTGTTGTTTCCCGGTCAAGACTTCAACGCTGGAGAAGCTTTCTGGAGGCGCGAGATCAGTTTATGCGCCTCAGGCGGAGCTTCGAACTTGGATTCGGTGATGACGGCGGAAGCGGTAGCTTCCTTGCCATACACCTTGCGGTTGGCGTCGTCATCGGGACGAAGGGTTGAACCTTCGAGCGAGATGCCGGCGAAGACTCCGCGCGAACGCGAGTAGCTCAACATTTCGGCGCGCATGTAGGCGTCCGTATTCGCGGAAGCATCGCGGCCCTTGGGCCCGGCGGCGACGGCGGCATCAGCGCCAAGCTTTACCTTGCTCTTGAGAAGGCTCGACGCTCCGCGGTCGTTCATGATGAGAATGACGAAGTCGGTGGCCTGTCCTCCGATTTGAAAGCCGATGCTGCCGCCTTCGAGTGCGACCAGGGCGGGCGCTCCCCACGGTCCTTTGAAGCCCGGGCCAGTACGGCAGACCAGCACCCCGCGCCCGTAGCTGCCGCCCACAACGAAGGCCGCCTTGAGA
Organism: Candidatus Eiseniibacteriota bacterium; assembly: GCA_035607085.1. Classification (GTDB taxonomy): domain Bacteria; phylum Acidobacteriota; class Terriglobia; order Acidiferrales; family UBA7541; genus Acidiferrum. The sequence continues at coordinate 8,411 of DATMZI010000156.1, forward strand.
ACGGAAGGCAGCACCACGACACAGCGTGCCTTATCCAAGAGGTCTTCGGGAATGTTGTCCGGTACGTTGAGAATTTCGTCCATGACGGTACCGGCGTTTTCAATGCGGTCCACATCTTTTTCTTTGTCAGCCGGCGGCGCTGCGAACGTTGCGGGCGCGACGAGGAGCAAACCGGCTGCCAGACATTTCGAGAGTTGCATGTTGTTACCTCCCTACGATTGGTATTTGGGACCTACGTGCAAAATTCGCTGTCGTCATTTGCGGTCGCGAACAAGGATGACGATTCCTCCGACAAGAGCGATGACCCCGACAATTGGGGGAAGGGGAATGGTCTTATGCTCTTCGCGGGTGGCCTCAATGGGGCCAATGTCTACGACTTTCTTATGGGTAGTGTAGCTGATGCCCTGATAGGCCAGAGCGATGACGCCGAGTACGATCAGGGCTAAACCGAGCAGTGTTACGCCTTTCATAAGGTGGCCTCCGTGCCAGCTTTGGGATGACCAGGGCAGCTCAGGGCCGGCGTGCAACGTGGCCGAGCAAGGTGATCAGAAACAGGACCACGAAGAGAAAGAAGAAAATCTTGGCGACACCGGCTGCGGCAACGGCGATTCCGGTAAAGCCGAGAACGGCCGCCAGCAGAGCGACGATGAAGAAGATTAGAGCCCAGCGCAGCATGTCCATCCCTCCTTGTCGAACGTGAATTTAGAAATGACGCCAGGGAGCGCTGCGGCATTTCAGGAACCGAATCGATTCAGAAACCAAGGACCAAAACACTGCCGAAGCTTTGCAGAGGGGCCCCTTCTAGCGCCATACAGCGGAAGGGGTATCTTGCCGCGCGGGGATATGGAGGAAAACGAAAATCGGAAACGGAGAATGGCGAGACATCATTTAGGTATATATCGTATAGCGATATAATCGGGGACGGAGCAGAGACAGTCCGTAAAAACGCCGAAGTGTAAGAAGTTGGCTATCGGAGCGGTGGGGTGTAAAAACTTCTAGGTGGGTCGAGCAACGTACTAGAACCCCGGCATCGGCTAAAGTCTTTCCCTACAGCGATGTACGCAATGCGGCGATGGCCGCTCCCATTGGCCGATTCCTTGCGAGGAAGGGCGTAGGGTGCATCTCGAGGCTAAGCGCGAAAGCGAGACGCCGTCGGCGATTCTCGCAAAGGAGAAAGAGCATGGGAAACCTCAGAGTGTTGGTGGCGGACGACCACGAAGTCGTGCGCAAAGGGCTGCGTACAATTCTGGAAGAACAGCCGGGTTGGGAAGTAAGCGGAGAGGCGAGCGACGGGCGCGAAGCGGTGGACAAGGTGCGCGCGCTGAAGCCGGATGTGACCGTGGTGGATGTCGGGATGCCGGGACTTAACGGGTTGGAAGCAACCCGGCAGATGCTAAAGAATGATCCGGCAACGAAGGTGCTGATTTTGACGATGCACGAGTCGGATCCGTTGATTCGCGAGGTTCTGGATGCAGGCGCCCGCGGGTACTTGCTGAAATCCGATGCGGGTAAGGATCTGGTGAGCGCGGTGGAGGCGATTCGGCGGAACAAGACGTACTTCACGGCGCGGGTTGCGCAGATGGTGCTGGACGGATATCTGGACAAGAAGCCGCGTACTCCCGTGGAAGCGGATGTGCCCGCGAGCCGACTGACACCGCGGCAGCGCGAGATCGTGCAATTGCTGGCGGAAGGCAAGAGCAGCAAGGAAGTGGCGGTAGCGCTGAACTTGAGCGTAAAAACCGCGGAGACCCACCGAGCGAACATCATGCGGCGGCTGAATTGCCATTCGGTGAGCGAGTTGGTGCGGTACGCGATTCGGAACAACATCATCGACGCATAAACTAAACGCTCGGGCAGGTTTTCTTCCTACAAAGCATCCGAATAGCTACAGCGAAGTACCGATTGCCGCAGGTTTATCGGCACCCAATTGTGGGATGAGTGCTGCGCTGGAAGGAGCCAGCACTCGACAAGCCCATGGGAGCCCTACGAATATTGATCGCGGACGATCACCAGTCGGTGCGAGTTCTGCTGCGGAACATCCTGGAATCGGTTCCTGAATGGAAAGTGTGCGGAGAAGCCTCTAATGGCTCTGCAGTTGTGGTTTTCGCGCAACGATTGCGTCCTGACGTGATCGTCATGGACTTGGTGATGCCGGAGTGCAACGGGCTGGAAGCAACCCGCCAATTATTGCGCGAGGAACCGCAAGCACGAGTAGTACTGACCACGCTGCATGAGTTCCCCTCCTTTGCGGAAGAGGCCAGACGCGTGGGCGCTTGCGGGTGTTTTTTCAAAGCTGAATCGGGCCGGCAATTGATACCGGCAGTGCAAGCAGCCGCGGAAAAGCGTCCGTTTTTTACGTCGCACGATTTGGAAGCAAGACCGCCTTCCTGGAAGTCCGGCCAGGCCTGAAGGCCGGCAGCCGCCGGACCCCGACGCGCCAAGACGTAAATCGACCCTTGTCTTGTGTCTTGCGTCAAATTCGCGACAGCAGAGCTACACCATGTTCCCGGAAATACTTCGGGCGTTCGCCGTATTTCCTAGCACAGGAAACGCGTGTTTCTCTAAGGCGGACGCTGACGCGTGGCCGCCGCAAAAGACGTCTCGGCGCGCTGCGCCGTAATTTTCGGCCGGGAGGCAAGCCATGAATTGGGATCAAGTTGAAGGCAAGTGGAAGCAGTATTCGGGGAAGGTGCGCGAGAAGTGGGGAAAACTGACGGACAGCGATCTGGAGATGATCAACGGGCAGCGGCAGCAACTGGTGGGCAAGGTCCAGGAGCGCTACGGAATTGCCAAGGAGGATGCGGAGCGCCAGGTCAACGAGTTCACCAGCAGGCTTTTTGAGCAGGAGACGGCGAGCGACACGCGGCGGGACGACAAGGCGCGACGGGCCGGGCGATCGTAGATGTCGAAGTGGGCCCAACGTTACGCTGACGCCGGATTTCACAGAGGAATTCCGCGTTCAGGCAAAGGGACTTGACGGAACGAAGGAGGGAAGAGAATGCTTTGGACGATTTTTGTGATTCTTGTCGTGCTGTGGCTGTTGGGTATGGTGTCGTCCTACACGCTAGGAGGGTACATCCATATTTTGCTGTTGCTGGCGATTGCAGTGGTGCTGATTCGTGTGATCCAGGGACGACGACCGGTGTAAGCGATTCAAGCGGTGATCAGAATTCGCGTGATACGGGACGATCATAGCCGGTCATTTCGAGATAGCCCGAGCCGGCGATATCAACGGAGTTCTTCTTTCCCTGAAGGAGGACGGCTCCTTCCCAGTAGCTGGGAGCGATGTTGGAGGTCGCCACCAGTTCCTGGGACGGGAGTGGAGTGGTGACGGCAAGTGTGAGATTGAGAGCCGCCACGCGAATTTGCCAGCGAATGGGATAGCGGGCGCGTGTAGCACCGCTCGTCCAGTCTTCCGAGCCCGGAGAAAGCTGAAAGTCCGCCGCGCGCAGATGCTTGGCGCGTCCCTCGGAGTCCACAAACGTTCCTGCCGAGAACGGATCGAGCGAGCCATCTTTCCTGCGGATCTGAAAGAGCATGAGTTCCGACTGGTCGTCCAGCTGTATGGAAAACCAGTCCCATCCAATCTGATTTGTTTCCAGTTGATGAGTGAAAAATTCGTGGTCCATCCAGGCGAGACCGGAGATGGAATGCGGCCGGGCGTTGAAAGTGAGAGAGCCGGACACGGCGAGACGCGTTTCCGAGAAATAGTGCGAGGCGCGGCCAAGGCCGGCGGACTTTTGGCTGACGCCATTCTCGCCGTGGATAACCGGCGGCTTTTGCGGACGTAGCGAAAGATTTAATGCGAAGGAATCGACGAGTGCAGTGAGACGTTCTTCGCCGCTCAGCCACTCTGCCCTCCAGTTTCCATTCCAGACTTTTTGCAATTTCGCGCTAGCGCCGGCAATGCCCGGGCCAGAGCGATTGGTGCGTTCGGTGTGAAAAAACTCTTTGCCGGTAAGATCGCTGAGAGCGAAGTGGGCGAAATAGATGTCGCGAAGATCCCATGCGGAATTTTGTTTCGGATCTCGGCTGATACCTTGACGGAAAAAAGTCAGCTCGAAGCCAAATCTGTGGCCGTCGGAGCCTTGTACGTTGCCCGTGTAATACCACCACTCCGTCTGGTAATCGGGGTGATTGAAATAGTCGCGCGGGAATTCGTAGCGGTAACCGGGCAAAGCCGGCTGAAACTGTGCGAAAGATTGGGAAAACGGAAAGAAAAAGGCCAGGGTTAGAACGAAGATCGCCCGAAGATCAATCTTCATGGATGACCTCGACTGGATTGAGGCGAACGGCAATTCGCGCGGGGTAGCAGCCAGCCAGCAAGGTGGCGAGCCAGATCAGGGAAATTCCGCCCAGGATGACGGCGACCGGCCAGTGCAGGCGGATGGTCCAGCCAAAAGACTGTTTGTTGATGACGAAGATCAGAATCAGAGAAAGAAAAATTCCCAGGCACAAGCCGGCGATATTGGAAAGCAAACCGAACAGACCTGCTTCGGTAAGAATCATCCTGCGCAGTTGAGATTTGGATGCACCGAGGTAGCGAAGCAGGCCCAATTCACGGCGGCGGTCAATTACGAGTGCCAATAAAGCGCCTGCGACACCCATGATGGCTACAAAGACGGCGATGGCTTCAAGGGCGTAGGTGATGGCGAAGGTGCGATCAAAGATTTGCACGGCCTGCTTGCGCAGGTCGTTATTCGCAAAAATTAGGATGCCTACGTTGGCCGCCGCGGCGGCGCGTTCGATCCCCGTGCGGACCTGCACAGCATTTGCTCCGGACGCGATAAAAACGGCGATGTTGGACGGCGCGGGGTCGGGCAAATATTTCAGCAGGACATTGCGGTTCATCAGGATCAAGCCGCGCTCGCTGCCATAGTCGTAATAAATATCGGCGATTCGAAAGGTGACGCGAGACTCGCCTAGCGGTAATTGGATTTTGTCGCCCTGGCGGAGGCCATGCTTGTAACTGAAGGGCTCGCTGACGGCGACCGAGTTGCTGCCGCGCAGCTCGCGCAAAACGCTTTCCGGGGATCGTCCCGACAAGAAATTGGAACTGTGCTCAATGCGCGGGTCGTCAAGGTCGACTCCCGCCAGAGTAGCGGGTTTGCCTTGGTAGCTGATTTCGTAGGCGCGCAGGCGCTGGATGGCTCGGACGCCGGGGACCTCGGCGAGTCGATCGCTGAAATTGGTTGAAATAGTAGGGTGCTGATCGGTCGCTGGGTTTCCGGCGGGGCGAAGGTACAGGTCTGCGGGTAGTTGCGATGCCATCCAGAGGACGACAGTTTGGCGAAAACTGCCGACCATGATGCCGACGGCCGTCATCATGGCGACGGCCGTGCACAGAGCTGCGACGAGGACGGAAGTGCGGCGCATGGAACCGGCGAGGCTGCGCGACGCCAGAAGAGCTTCGACGCCAAGCAACCTTGAAAAGATTCGAGACGATGCGCGCATGACGATGTCCACAAAAGCGGGAATCGCGAATACGCCTGCCGCCAGCAGAAGGAGTGCCGCGCAGTAGCCAAAAATTGGTTTGTTGCCCACCGGAGACAAATCTGACGCACCGGCCGCTGCCAGCGCGAGTACCGCGGCAATCCGTAGCGACAACGTTTTGTTCACGCGTGCAGAATATTCCCGGCGGTCACGGGCCATAGCCTCCAGGGGAGCAACACTGGCGGCTTCGCGGGCAGGTGACCAGGCGGAAACGAGCGTTACAAACAGTCCCGAAAAGAAAGCCAGAAATACGGATGCGGCGCCCAGCGTGATTTCGCCGGGACGGCTGCTGACGTAAAGCGCGTTCACGGTGTTGCCCATCAACCTGACAGCAGATGCGGCCAAGAAGCGGCCGAGAGGAATACCGAGCAAGGCGCCTGCGCCGCCGATAAGGGCGGCTTCCAGGAGAAACGCGAAGAGAACCTGGCTGCGGCTGGCGCCAAGGGCGCGGACAATTCCAATTTCTGCGCGGCGGCGGACGACGGAAACGGAAATCGTGTTGTAAATGAGAAAAGCTCCGACAATCAGAGCAATGTAACTGAGCAGGCGCAGATTCCAGCGAAACGCCGCGAGCATTTTGCGATTTTCGTCGGTTGCAGCGCCGGCGGCGCGCAATTGCACGCCTTCGGGGAGAGCCTGCTGGGCACGGTGGCGCCATTCATCGAGTGAGGTGACGGGATTTTGCGGAAGCCGGATGAAAATGCGATCGACGCGGCCAACGCGGCCGAGTGTAGCTTGAGCTGTGGCAATGTCCATGAGGATGGCGCTGCCGGAGCCCGAGTCGTCGGGATATACACCACGCACCGTGAACGTGAGAGTGCGGTCGTTGACGAGAAGTTGCAGAGTGTCGTCTCGGGTCTTTCCGAGGCTTTGCCCCGCCCAAATCGAATCAGACTTTGCGAAGTCCTCGACGGAAAACTGGCTTGAATCGAAAATTTGATCTGGCGCGGCCGGCCGCGCTTCGGGCAGCGATGAACGGTTGGCCTCGGCGATCAAATCGAGTCCGAGCAGCGGTTGACCTCTCTTAGCGTCCACCACCGATGCGTAACCTTCCATCCGGGGAGTAATTTGCCAGTCGTAAGGAAGTGCAACGAGCTTGCCAATAATTTCTTCAGGGACGCCTCCGGCGGCGCTAATTTCGAAGTCCTGGCGGCCGGAAAGGGTTTCGAGCGAAGAATGAAAGGAACCGGTGGCGGCGTCACTCGCTAAGTCCATGGCCAGGACGACGGCGACGCCGAGAGCGACGGCTGCAATCGTCAACGCGGTCCGCGCGGGCTCGCGACCCAGCGGTTTGACCATCAGGCGCCAGAAGAGATTCAGACGGCCAAACATGGTTTTACCTGCGAAGCAGAGGCCAATGGATTGCTGACTGGGGGGTGCGCGAGGTTCATTTGCGCCTGATTTCGGCAACCTTGCCGTCGCGCATGTTGACCACGACGTCGGCGATGGCTGCCGCGTCTGCGCTATGCGTAGCCATCAAGGTTACCGTGTTTTTCTCGCGAGTCAGCCGCAGCAAGAGTTCAAGAATTTTTGCGCCGGTGGTGTTGTCAAGGTTTCCAGTAGGTTCATCGGCGAGCAGCACTTTGGGAGAATGTACTAGCGCGCGAGCGATGGCGACGCGCTGCATTTGCCCCCCGGAAAGCTGATGCGGCATGCGGTTTTCGAGACCCGCGAGTTCGACGGAGGACAAGCGATCGGCCGCCGCTCTGCGAGCAGAGTTGTGTCCAGACAGGAGCAAGGGAAGCTCGACGTTTTCTAACGCGGACAATGTGTAGAGCAGCTGAAAGGACTGGAAGACGAAGCCAATCTTCTCGCGTCGGAGTCGAGTGAGCGTGCTGTCGTTCGCACGCGAAGTGTTTTGCCCGTCGATCAGCACTTCACCGCTGGTGGGGAAATCCATGGCGCCGGCGAGGTTCAGCAGGGTGGATTTGCCGCAGCCGCTGCGACCGACGATGGCGACAAATTGTCCCGCTTCGACAGATAGAAAAATCCCATCCAGCGCGCGGACTCTTTCAACGTCAGAACCGTAGTCTTTGATGACGTTGCGGAGTTCGACCAGCGCCATGAAGCTCAGTTCCTGCCTTCGCGCGTGCGCAGCGCCCGCTCAGCCGCATGGCCGAGGCCGGTTATTTCTTCAGTGAAGCAAGTTCTTTTTCGATCGCCGCGGATACTTGCGGATCATCCGGCGTGACATTTGGCTCGAAACGGGCTACGGGATGGCCGTCCGGTGCGATTAGGAATTTCGTGAAGTTCCACTGAATTTCGCCGCCCGTTTGCGGGTTGGCTGTCTTATCAGTCAGAAACTGGTAGAGCGGCGCCTTGTCCTCGCCCTTCACGGAAACCTTGGCCATCATCGGGAAAGTGACCTTGTATTTAGTGGAGCAGAACGTCTTGATTTCCTGGTTGGTGCCGGGTTCCTGGCCGCCAAAATTGTTTGCCGGAAAGCCAACGATCACAAAGCCGCGATCTTTGTACTGTTCGTAAACCTTTTCGAGCGCCGCATATTGCGGGGTGAATCCGCAGCGGCTTGCAACGTTCACTACCAGCACCACCTTGCCCTGGAATTTCGAAAGGGGAGTGGGTTCGCCGTCAATGGAATTCATGGTGAAGTCGTGGATCGATTTTTCGCCGGCCATAACCACCGTTCCCAGTAACAAAAGTGCCATAACGAGTTTGCGCATAAATTTATCTCCGAGGAACACGTCTAGTTCTACCCGGTTTCAGGCGGAAGGGCAAACCACGGTGCCCCTTCTGCGAGGGAAGTCCGTTCCTAATGATCGAGAACGCCTCCGCGGAAAGATTCCGGATTGAGCCGGTGGGTGGGCTGGTATACACTCCGCAGGATCGGATTTCCCGCACGGTGAAGCGAAACCGGGCGCTTCGCTGTCGTAACGGTCGTTCTTGCGCGATGTCTTGCTTGCCATCGGTACCAGAGGGAGGCATGAATGCTCTTTGCAGCTTTCATGGGTCAGACGGGAGCGATTGCTGGGGCGACGACGCACCGCGCCTTGGCTCCCATCGATATCGCTATTATCGCGGTGTACTTCGTCATCGTTTTCGGCATCGGATTCTATTTTTCGCGCAAGGAACGCACGTCTGAAGATTATTTCTTGGCGAGCCGCGATATTGGATGGTTTTTTGTCGGCGCATCGTTGTTCGTATCGAACATTTCCACGGAACATTTCATCGGGCTATCAGGTACAGGCGCTTCGTCGGGGCTGGCGGTGGGTCATTTCGAATGGCTGGCCTGCCTGATCCTGCTGCTGCTCGGCTGGGTGTTTGTGCCGTTTTATCTGCGATCCAACGTTTTCACCATGCCGCAATTTCTGGAGCGGCGATTCAGCCGGCAATGCGCAGTGTACCTGGCGGGTATTTCGATCATTGCGTACATCTTCACAAAAATTTCCGTGCAGCTGTATGCCGCCAGCGTGGTGCTGGAACGCGTGGCCGGCTGGTCACTCTGGAAGACGGCAGTGGTGCTGGTAATTGCGACAGGCATTTATACCATCGCCGGCGGCCTGGCCGCGGTGATTTACACCGACACGGTACAAACGCTGATCCTGATTACTGGCGCGGTGGCGTTGACCTTGATTGGGCTCGACAAGGTGGGCGGCATCGGGCATTTGCGCACCATGGTGCCGGACAGCTATTTCCACATGATCAAGCCGGCCAGCGATGCCCAGTTTCCATGGACGGGCATTTTCTTTGGCGCGCCGATTCTGGGCATCTGGTATTGGTGTACCGACCAGGTGATCGTGCAGCGCGTCCTGTCGGCTCGTGACGAAGGGCACGCCAAGGCCGGTACTATCTTCGCGGGCTTCCTGAAAATTCTTCCCGTGTTCATGCTGGTGCTGCCGGGGATCATTGCCTACGCGCTCTATCCCGCAGAAGTTGCCAAGCCGGACTTTGCCTATCCCACGCTGGTGCTGAATCTTTTGCCGGTGGGTTTGGTAGGACTGGTGATGGCGGCGTTGCTCGCCGCGGTGATGGGCGCCATGAGCTCGGTGTTCAATTCGGCCTCGACCCTGGTAACACTGGATTTTTACAAGAAGTTGCGGCCAGAAGCATCGGAAGCTCAGTTGGTCAACTTCGGCCGCCTTGCCACCGGCGGAATGGTGTTGCTTGGCCTGCTGTGGGTTCCGTTCATTCATCTGCTCAGCGCGCAGCTGTACATTTATTTGCAGAGCGTGCAGGCATACATCAGCCCGCCCATCGCGGTGTGCTTCATTTTCGGCATTTTGTGGACGCGCGTGAATGGGCAGGGAGCGATCAGTTCGTTGCTGACCGGATTTGTGCTGGGCGCCTTGCGTTTTGTGCTTGAAGTGCTCGACAAAACCCGCCACTACGAATCGGGCTTTGTGCGCTGGCTGGTGGACATGAACTTTCTCCACTACGCCATCTTCATGTTCGTCGTGTGCACGGTCGTGCTGATTGGCGTCAGCCTGATGTATCCGGCGCCGGACCGCAAGAAACTGGCGGGGCTTACCTTTGCCACCGTGGACGACAAGATCGACTCGACGGAAGTTGCGCGACCACATCTGGCCAAGGAAACGCGCTCGGAACATATGATGAATGTCGCGTTCACCGTGGTGCTGCTGGCCACGGTGATCAGTTTGTGGATCTATTTCCGCTAGGAGTGCTTGAAGACGGCATGGAAGTGAAATCCATTCGCAGCTTGCGGCCCAACGTTACGCGCGAGGAAGCTATACGGAAGTTTACTACGCCCGGACCGGCGTCATTTCTCTGGAAACTGCGTGGCGGCGCGTTGCAGCGCATCGCTGACGCATACATTCCCTTCTACTTGTATCGCGTGGGTTATCACATGGGTGGCGCGCCGCACTCGCACTTGTTTGCGCTGGATGCTGTCGACGGTTCACTTGATCTGTTCGAATTCGGCGCTCCGCCGGGTGATGCCGATACGGTAAGCGTTTCGACTCGCAATCGTCCTGCGCCCTCTCTCCCTGCGGCGCGTGCGGAGGCTTTGGTACGCGAGAAAGTGCTTCGACTTATCTTCCAACAAGGCTTCTTCAAAGTGCGCGCGGTAAAACTGGAAATCGAACGCCTGCCCGGAGAAATCCATCTGCCTTACTGGCTAGGATTTTACGGCACGCAGGAAAATCTGCGCTGCCGCGTGATGGACGCGGTTCGCCGCCGAGTGGAAGGCGCCCGGGCCTCTGCATTATTTGAACAGTGGCTCGCCGCCTGACTGCCCACGAGCCGAATTTCCGGAGGAAATCATGGAAGTGTTCTCCCGTCGCTGGTTGCTGCCCGTTGTAGTGGTACTGCTCGCGCCGTTAGTGTGTTTGGCGCAGGGTTGGCAGCACGTCGGCAGCGTGCAAAAAGTTGACAAACTGGCGGACGGAGTAGAATTGACCAGCGGCAAGGCCAAAGTCCGCATAACCGTGTTTCGCGAAGGAATTTTTCGCGTGCGCCTGGCTCCCAATGGGGTGTTTCCCAAGGATTTTTCGTGGGCCGTTATCGAAACGTCGCAACCGCCGCCGGTCAAAATAGACGACACGAAAGACGAAGTGCGGGTTACGGCGGGCAGCGTGGTCGCGCGTATTCATAAGTCGCCGTTGCTGATTGATTTTCTGAGAGATACCGGCGATGTGCTGGTGGTGGACGATGCGAGTCAGCCCATGGGGTGGAACGAAGGCCGGGTGCGCGCATGGAAGCACATGCCGGAGGAGGAAGGCTACTACGGGCTGGGCGACAAAGCGGGCCCGATGAACCGCCGCAACCGGGCATTCACCATGTGGAACACCGACGCGTTCGGCTGGCAGGAATCGACCGATCCGCTCTACAAAAGTATTCCGTTTTTCATGGGTCTGCGCAAGGGCACTGCGTACGGAGTGTTTTTTGACAACACTTGGCGGGGCGGTTTCGATTTCGGCAAGGAGGGGCACGACTTCTATTCGTTCGGAGCCGAAGGAGGCGAATTGAACTACTACTTCTTCGCGGGCCCGACGCCAAAGAAAATCGTGCAGGATTTCACGGCGTTGGTCGGCCGCACCAAGCTGCCGCCGCTGTGGACGCTGGGCTTTCAGCAGTCGCGCTACAGCTATGAGCCGGAATCGCGGGTCTATGAAATCGCCAAGACCTTCCGTGACAAGAAAATCCCCGTCGACGCGCTCTATCTCGACATTGACTATCAAAACGCGAATACGCCATTCACCGTTGATCGAAATAAATTCCCTACCTTTGAAAAGATGATTACCGATCTGACCGCGCAGGGCATTCACACGGTGCTGATCACCGACTTGCACGTAAAGAAGGATCCTGACCACGGCTACGCTCCGTACGACACTGGCGCGAAGGAAGATGTATTCGTCAAGCGCGCGGATGGGACAACGTATGTCGGTCCTGTTTGGCCGGGCGATAGCGTGTTTCCTGATTTCACTTTGACCCGCGCTCGCGACTGGTGGGGCGGCCTCTATAAGAGTTTTGCGGACATGGGCGTCGCCGGCTTTTGGAACGATATGAACGAACCAGCGGTTTTTCTTACGACCACAAAAACCATGCCACTCGATGTTCGTCATCGGCTGGACGATGGCACGGTGCTTCCTCATCTTGCCATTCACAACGTTTTTGGAATGGAGAACGTCCGCGCCACCAGCGAGGGCTTGTTGAAGCTGCGTCCCAATGAGCGGCCATTTGTTTTGACGCGAGCCGCCTATGCAGGCACACAACGCTACGCGGCCACGTGGACTGGAGACAATGTTTCCACCTGGAATCATCTAGGTATGAGCACGCCGATGCTGTTAAGCATGGGAATTTCCGGATACGGCCTCACGGGCGACGACATTGGCGGCTTCGCCGGCTCGCCTGAACCGAATCTTCTCACCCGCTGGATCGAAGCAGGCGCGTTCAATCCCATCTACCGCGACCACACTTCGAAAGGAACCTTGGACCAGGAACCGTGGGTACACGGCGCGAAGCACGAGGCCATTCGCAAACGCTACATCGAGGAGCGCTATCGCCTGCTGCCATACATCTATACGAGCATCGAGGAAATGACGCGAACCGGAATTCCGCTGATGCGCCCACTGCTGCTCGAATATCCGCAGTCTCCGGAGTTTTTCGACGACGATCGCGAGTATCTATTCGGCCCCGACCTCTTCGTTTCTCCGGTGACGACTGAATTACGGGACACCAAAGTTGTGCAGCTGCCTCCGGGCAACTGGTACAACTACTGGACGGGCGAAAAAAGTTCCGACCGCGAGCTGATCAAGATGAATCCGGCGCTCGATGAGGTGCCCGTGTTCGCGCGAGCCGGAGCGATCGTGCCACGCCAGCCGCTGGTGCAGAACACCGGCGAAACGCCCAATGGCCCGCTGGAACTGCGCGTGTATCCCGGCTCTGATTGCAAAGGATCGCTGTATCAGGATGATGGCCACTCATTGAATTTCGAAAAAGGCGAATTTCTGCGTGTGAACTATTCCTGCCAGTTGGCGGCTGCCGGAATCAAGATCACCAGCGCCATTGAGAAAGAGGGCTATAAGCCGTGGTGGAGCTCAGCGGAAATTATTGTTTATGGCTTCGACAAAGCGCCACAGAGCGTCCGCGTTGGAGATGCCACGATTCGCGACTGGCACTATGACTCCGTCCAGCATGCGGCGGTCTTTAGTCTTCCCGATGCAAAGAGCAACTGGACAGCAGAACTCATCTTCTAGTGTTCCCGGGTACGGTCAATCCAGCGAAAAAATGGAAACGGATTGCGCCGGTGCCGTGATTCGCAATTCCTTGCCGTTCGCGGTGACGAGGGCCTCGCCATACAGCAGTCTGATCCGCGATGCGTCGTTCGCGGGCGTGTCTCGTTGCGGTATTGCCAAGCTTCGCGCCGAAGCCTGATTGTTAAACACCACCACAATTCGCTCGTCATCGGTCTGGCGCAGGAAGATGTACGATCCTTCGTCAGAAAACAGGTGAAACAATCTCCCCGTTCGTAGCGCTGCGTGTTCGCGGCGAAGTGTCAGCAGTTTTTGCGTCGCCGCAAAAACTCGCTGCTGCTCGATCGTCCGCCCTTCCTGCGCGAACGCATCCTGGGCGTCGCCGGGCCAGCCCCCGGGGAAATCGCGGCGATTGTCCGGATCTCCGCCGCCCATCATGCCGATTTCGTCGCCGTAATAGAGTTCCGGGATCCCGCGGAGCGTCAGAGTCAACGCCATCGCCGACAGCAGCTTATCTACAGAACCGCCCGCCTCACTAGTTATCCTCGGCACGTCGTGATTCGCGAAAAACGGCACCAGCCAGTCCGGATGCGGGTACAGCTCATCTTGCCGCAGGACATTGGCGATACGACCAGCCGAAGCGCCGCGCAGCAGTACATCGCGAATTGCAAAAAACAGCGGGAAATCAAAAACCGTCGATAAGCCAGTATCGATTCCATCCCAGCCCTTCCCCCCGCCCGCAAAAAACGACGTCACCACAGGATCGGGATGGAAGACTTCGCCGATGGTCGTCAAGTTGGGATAAATGCGGCGCAAGCCAGTGTGCCACTGCTGCCAGAACGTGCGAGAAACATAGGGAAACGTATCCACGCGCAGGCCGTCGAGACCTGCAGACTCGATCCACCAGATGGAGTTTTGCAAGAGATATTTCGCGACGATGGGGTTTTCCGTATTTAAATCCGGCAAGATACCGAAAAACCAGCCGTCCGTCAGGTTTTGCCGCATGCCTGGCGTTGCGTGCGGATCAGCGAGCGCCTCGAACGGATCGTTGGCAATAGGAGCGTTCGCGGGCTTCCCGTAAAACGAGCCTTTGACGGGCGAGTACGAATCCAGGTGTTTTTCCGTACTGCCATGGAACCAGTCGGGCTGAGGCGGCTTGGCCACCCACGGATGTTTTGCTCCAACGTGATTCGGCACCGCGTCAAAAAACAGTTTCATGCCGTGCTTGCGCAGTTCGGACGCCAGGCCCTTGTAATCTTCGAGCGAGCCCAGGTGCGGATCCACCGCATATAGATCAACCACGCCATAACCGTGGTAGTCCTGCGTCGCTCCATTTTTCACCACCGGAGTAAGCCACAGCGTGGTGACGCCCAGCTCTTTCAAATAAGAAAGGTGCTTGCGAACGCCTTGCAAATCGCCGCCATGCCATGCGCGAGGCTTTGTGCGGTCGTGCGAACCAGGGAATTCGGCGGGTTCGTCGTTGGTGGGATCGCCGTTGGCAAAGCGGTCCGGCATGATCAGGTAGATCACATCGTCCGAATCCAAGCCGTGAAAACGTTGCGCGGTGGGCTGTCTAGAGGCGATGGGCAATTCGAACGACGCTTCACCGGTAAGTGTAGTCGCGCGGCAAACGACGGTGCCGGAGCGCAACTGCAAGCCAAACTTCAACCACACGAACAAGTATTCGCCGCCCTGTGTGGCCTGCGTGCGCCCGACCACTACGTCCGGCAAATTGCACGCGACTTTCGTAGCTTGTAGCCCGTGACCGGCGAGCAGAACCATCAGGTCTGGCGTCAGTCCGACCCACCAGTTCGGCGGTTCCACTTTTGTGACGACCGGTGCTGCCGTGGACGGCCCGTCTTGCGGGCTTGCCGCGACGGCATTGCGTTTGCTGGGTGCAGCGGCGAATAGAACAAATGCCAGGATCACGCGCGACGAGAGAGAGTACATGGCCAAGTAAGAATACTTCTGGCGCGCCGATTATCGGAAGCTGAGTTTGCCAAATGCCTCGGGGACGTGAAAATTGGGCTGTGGGGTGTTGGTCGGCTGCCACGAAGAGTAGAAACGAGGTTCCGTGGGACCTTCTACACGAAAGAAGTTCACGCGCCAGTCCGTTTTTGCTTCAAATGCCGGTGCAAGTGTCCGCATCGGCAGCGCTATCTCCGCCGTCCAAATTCTCTCTCTTTCGTCGAAATGAACGCGCGATTTCATGCCGCTGCGCGGGTTGGCCGGGTGTCCGGGCGGTTTGTCGAGAGTAATGTCCAGGTCAATCCACTTGCCGTTTGGGCTGACCTCGAATTCCCAATAGCGGTGCGGTTCAGAGGGATCGGGTTGCAGGAAGACTTCCGCAACATCGCGATCCCATAACTGGTAACGCCTGCCGTCCGGGTCGCTGTCGGAAAAGGTGGTCAAACTCCGGTAACTGCAACGAAAGCGCAGAAAGAGCGTTTCGTTTGTCCAAAGCAGGCGCACTTCCGTTTCGCGAAGGGGGTCGGCATTTCTACCTTGCCAGTCGGCATCAAAGCGAATCGGTTGGGCGTAGTTCCACGCCTCGGGGGAAGGGAACCCGTCTTTGTCAAGTGCTCCGGAGAGCGCCAATGCGATTGCCGTTCCGGTTGCGGCGGACGCCCAGGTCATGGTGTTCAATAGGATAACGAAGTCCCTCGGCCATGGGGACAGCAAACTCTTTGCGCACCAACTTCCACCTCGACCGAAACCTGTCCGAACCGGCATGCTAGCATCACCGTGTTGAGGGAGAGCTGCCCTTCAACCGCTTATGCGAGGCGAAGATGGTCGAAACGGTCAATGCCGAAGAATTCGTAGTTTTGCCGCAGAAAAAGAGGATTGAAGACTACGAATTCGTAAAGGTTCGCCTGGAAGCCGGCGTGGCCCGCATGACTCTGAGTCGCCCGGAACACAACCTTCTCAACGAAGCCATGCTCCGCGAGCTAGCTGAAGGAATCGACCACGTCGGTTCCCGCGAGGACATCAAGATCATTCTGCTGGAGTCCGCCTGCAAGGTGTTTTGCGGGGGCATTGAAGTCGGCGAATACACTTCGCAGCGCGTTTTTCAAATGCTTGACGCCTTTCATGCGGCGTTTGCCGCCATGGTGGACGTGGCCAAGCCAGTCATCTGCGTGGTGAACGGTCCGGCTATCGGCGGTGGTGCTGAGCTCGCCGCATTCGGCGATATGGTCATTGCCACGCCAAAAGCGCGCTTTGCCCAGCCGGAAATCACGATCGGGATGTTTCCGCCGCTGGCCTCCACAATTCTTCCCTATCTAGTCGGTCCAAAAGTCGCGCTGGAACTTGTGCTTACCGGCGAACCGGTAACCGCCGAGCGCGCTCTCGATCTTGGCCTGGTCAATCGCCTGGTACCGGAGGCGCAGCTCGAAACCACGGTAAAAGACTTGCTCGCACGCATGACAGGCCATTCCGGCGCCGTGCTCACCATGGCAAAAAGAGCCATCCTGGGCGGCATGGGCATGTCTCTTCGCGATGGACTTAAGCATTCCATGGGCATTTTCTTGAACGAATTGTATCGTCTCGAAGATTCGCAGGAAGGCCTGCACGCCCTCGTCGAAAAGCGCAAGCCCAACTGGAAGAACCGCTAACCCGCCCTCGAACACAACTGTACCTGGATTGACGGGCCCGCCGCTCGCAGCTTACACTCTCCTTACAATTTGCAGGCAAGGGCAGCGGGGAAGGCCGTGCGATTCGGCCGCGGTCCCGCCACTGTAATCGGCTCAGTGCCGTAAGCCAGGCTACCCTCCCGTGCCGCGGTCCGTGAAACTCCTCGCGAGAGGGAGTTGCGCTGGTGGCCCGAGACTCGCGGGCCATTTTTGTTTTTGAATCCTCGCAGACAAGGAATCGGCTCGTTCTAGGGGGCCGCGCTAATTTTGAATCTTGGCCTTCCAATTCAGCAGCTGCGTCGCGCGCTCGTTTCAGCGTTCCTGGCCTGGGCAATGCTGGCGGCCGCTTCGGACACGCGAGCCGAGCGGCCGACCTCGTCCGCACAGCAAGGTTCCATCCGCACCGTTTCCGACGAGACGGGCCGCACCGTACGGATCCCGATTCCTGTCCGCCGTATCGTTTCCCTGGCGCCCAGCGTCACCGAGTCAATCTATGCTCTCGGCCTGGCAAATCTACTGGTCGGTGACACCGACTATTGCGATTATCCGGAAGCCGCCACAAAAATCCACAAGGTGGGCGGCGCCACCAATCCTAGCCTCGAGGAAATTGCGCAACTCAAACCCGATGTCGTGCTGGTCATCAAAAGCCTGAACCGGCTCGAAACCGTTCAGCAGCTGGAGCGTCTCGGCATCGCGACATATTCCACCGATCCACACAGCATGGATGAAATTCGCAGCTCCGTCCGACGCCTCGCCGATGTCTTGGGCAATCCGGCTGCCGGCGAAGCTCTGGATGCCAGGCTGCTCCAGCAAGAAAAAGTTTTGCAGCAGGAGCTGCACAACGTACAGCCAACACGCGTCCTTTTCGTCGTATGGACGGACCCGCTAATCTCCGTCGGTAAACACACTTTTATCGCCGATGCCCTCTCCCATGCTGGCGCAGTTTCTGTCGTCGAGTCCTCGCAGGACTGGCCGCATATCAGTCTGGAGGAAATGGTCCGCTTGCAGCCGGAATTCCTGGTTTTTGCCAATGGGCATTTTGAACAAGTTGCGCGTGACGTCGAGACGCTGGCAAAACGCCCTGGTTGGGATCTGCTCGACGCTGTGAAGCGGCGCAAGTTTGCTGTGATCAGCGAGGCCATCAATCGGCCGGCGCCCCGCTTATTTTCTGCGGTGGAAGAACTCGCGCATCAGCTGCACCCCAAAGCGTTCGACGGACCTTCTGCAACAACTCGTGCAAATCCGGCCCCGGTTGCAGAGGACAAAAACTGATGCGGCCCCTGACCCTCAGCCGCATTTTGCTGCAGTGTCTGATCCTCGCGCTTATTCTTTTTTGCGTGATGGTTCTGGCGCTCAAATTCGGCGCCATCCACGTTTCGCTCTACGGACTCGGCCGCGACCTGCTTCGTGTTTTTCTTGGCAAAAGCAGCGATGTTGCTACGGAATACAGCCTCATCCTCAACCTTCGTCTCCCGCGCATTCTGTTGGGTGCGTTCGTCGGCGCGGCTCTGTCCATCGCAGGGACCAGCTTCCAAGCGCTTTTGCGTAACCCGCTCGCCGATCCTTACGTGCTCGGCGTCTCCAGTGGCGCGGCCGTCGGCGCAATTCTTGCTCTTCTCTTCGAGCCGCACCTGGCCTTGACGCCCGAAATTGCCGCCGTCTTCACTCCGCTTGGGGCATTTCTTGGAGCCGCTCTCGCCATCGCCGCTGTGTACCTTCTTGGCCATCGCAACGGCCAGATTGACAGCACCACGCTTCTGCTTGGCGGCGTCATCATCGCCTCTCTTCTCTCTGCACTTATCGCGCTGCTGCTGACCACCTTACCCAGCAGCAATTTCCGCGGTATGACGTATTGGCTCATGGGTGAACTCACCGCAGTTCCGTCGAAGCCGTTGGCTTGGGTTTTGCGCATAGGGTTCGCTGTGGCGGCGGTGGTGATCTATTCCACCGCCTCGGATCTCAATCTCCTGCTCTCCGGCGAAAAAGAAGCCATGCATCTTGGCGTTGACGTTCGCCGCGTGCGCCTCATTGTGTATATCGCCGCGTCCGCGCTCACCGGACTCGCCGTCTCCGTCAGCGGCGCCATCGGATACGTCGGTCTGCTCATCCCCCACCTGATGCGCATGATCTACGGCGCCGATCACCGCATTCTGATCCCCGCTTCCGCATTCGGTGGCGCTATCGCTGTGGTTATCGCGGACATCCTCGCCCGCACCATAGCCGCCCCCAGCGAACTTCCGGTCGGCGCCATTACAGCCATCGCCGGCGCTCCGCTCTTCATCTACTTGCTGCGCCGGAGGTTTGCATGACCTCCGCCGTAAAATCCGGTAACCCTGTTGCCGGAGAGTCGACACGCAATACGAACGAACCGCGTCTCAGCGTCGAGCAAGTCAGCTACGCTTACGCCCCCAATCCTCAGCAAGCTCCCGTTTTCACGCTCGAAGCCACCAGCTTCCAGGCCAAAGGCGGCGAACTGGTGGCCGTCCTTGGCCCCAACGCCAGCGGCAAATCCACTTTGCTTCAAATTATTTCCGGAACCCAGCAGCCTCTCTCCGGCCGCGTGCTGCTTAATGGCGACGTCACCCATCAACTCGAGCCCCGCGCACGCGGCCAGCGCATCGCCATGGTCCAGCAGGAAAGCCAGCTGCTTTTTCCTTCGAAGGCCTGGGAATTTGTCCTGCAGGGCCGCCACCCTTACGGCAAATCGCTGCGCTTCGAATCCGGCGAAGACGTCACCATCGCGCAAAACGCCCTGGCACAAGTCGGCGCCGAGCACCTCGTCGACCGCTGGATGGATCAGATCTCTGGCGGCGAAAAGCAGCGCGTCATCCTCGCTCGCGCACTCGCGCAACAACCTTTGCTGCTGCTGCTGGACGAGCCGACACTCCATCTCGACATCGGCGCGCAGGTCGATCTTCTCGAGACCCTGCGCCGCCTCGCTGCCGAAAATCGTTACACCGTGGTCGTCGTCACGCACGAGCTGAATCTCGCCGGCGAGTACGCGGACCAGGTAGTGCTGCTGCAAAAAGGCAAGGCGCTGCGCGTCGGCCCGCCCGCCAGCGTCTATCAGCGTGATTTGCTCGAACAAGTTTTCCAGACCCAGCTCACCGTGGAAACCGGCGCGTCCGGCCGCCCCCGCGTGAGCATCCTGCCTGGAAATTAGGTTTGAAACGGTTTATGTAGCGCCGGGCTTCAGCCCGGCATCATCGGATCTTGGCGAATCTGTTTTCGCGCCGGCTCCGTTTTTTTCGCGGCGATGCGGCCGTGTTTCTGTAACCAACAGCGGGCTATGCCCCTCCACAATAATCGCGGACTTCGTGCACGGGAAGACGGAGCTCTCCTTCTAGCAGCGGCTTTACGCCGCTGCCGCGGGCTATGCCAAGCCCGAACCGAGCCAGCCGTCGCCGCCGCGCGACTGTAAAGCGGATCCGCGAGCCGCCACTGCCAGCGCGCAGTTGTTCAGCGCAAGGGCGGGAAGGCTGCTTGCAGCACCGCCGCCAAGCCAGGAGACCGGCGAGGTCCGCAGTCCCGTCGAGATGAGGTAGCAGCCGGTTTTATGCCGCTGACTCGGCTCTTCGGGAACAGCCTTCAACTCCCGCGCGTGAGGGAGCGGAGGAGACCAATGAAAACTTCCCTGCTTGGCGCTCTCGTTTCTGTGATTTTGTTCGGCAGCAACTCAATTTCCCCAGCGCAGTCCTCTTCACCCGATGCGCAACTCAAAGGCACTCTTCTCGACGCCAGCGGCGCCGGCGTCGGCGGCGTACAGATCGTCGCGCAACTCGCCAAAGATCGCCAATCGCATCTGTGGAAAGCCAGCAGCACCACCGACGGCGCATACACACTGACTCTTCCTCCTGGCAACTACCATGTTGTTTTTCAGCGTAAGCCGTTCGTGAACCGCGAATTCGATCTTGCGCTCACCAGTCCAGGCGAAACACGCACGCTCGATCTGCGCCTCGATCTCGAACGCCTTTCCTCCAGCGTTGTTGTTACTGCGCAAGCCCAGCCGCTGCAAATCCAGCAAACCACTGCGCCTGTGGACGTCATCACTCGCGACGACATCGACGCTCGCCTCTCGGTCACATTGCCCGATGTGCTGCTCACTTCTCCCGGCGTCGCCATCGGTCGCACCGGCCCCACGGGCGGCTCGGCGTCCGTATTTCTGAATGGCGGCAACTCCGCCTTCACCAAAGTCCTGGTGGACGGCACACCTGTCAACGAACCCGGCAACGCCGTGGACTTCGCCAACTTCACCCTGGACAATATCGACAAGGTTGAAGTCGTTCGTGGCGCCGAATCCGCCATCTACGGCTCCGACGCCGTCTCCGGCGTCATTCAGGTCTTCACTCATCGCGGCACTACCCGCATTCCCGAAGTCCTGGTCTTTGCCGAAGGCGGAAATTTCGATACTGGCCGCGGCGGCGCCCAGTTGAGCGGCTTGCTCGGCAATTTCGATTACTCCGGAGCTGCCTCTTACTTCTCCAGCAACGGCCCGCAGGACCAGAACGTGTTTCTTAACCGCACCCTCTCCGGCAACTTCGGCTACCGCCTGGGTGAAGAAAACCAACTCCGCCTCACGCTCCGCAACAACACCAGCAACGCGCAAACTCCCGGACAAACTCTGCTCGAGCCTGCCAGCCCCGATTCCCACACCGACTACCATTTCTTCAGCTCCAACGCCCGGTGGGACTTCGCCACCGGCAAACACTGGCACCACCAGCTCATGGCCGCCGAATCCTACAATCGCCAATTCACCGCCAATCCCATGCAAAGTTTCTTTCCGACCAACGATCCCTTCGGTTTCTGCCCGCAAACCAATCCGTCCGCGATTGCCACCGCGCAGTTCTGCGATTTCACCGATCCCGGCAGCCACTATCGATACAACCGCGCCAGCCTCAACGCACAGTCCAGCTATTTGCTAGAAAATTTCGCGGCCACCGCCGGCTATCAGTACGAGGTTGAGAACGCCGGCATTCCCTCTACGGCTCTCGGCCACGTCCGCCGCAACAACCAGGCCGGCTTCCTCGACTTCCGCTACTCTCCTCACCCTCGCGCGTCGCTGAATTTCGGCGCTCGGGCGGAAGCCAACGGCTATTTCGGCACACGCGTTGTACCTCGCGCCGGGGCCTCGCTCGCTCTTCTGCAAGGCCGCGGCTTTTGGGGCGAAACTCGCCTCCGCGCTTTCTACGGCCAGGGCATCAAGGAACCGCGCTTCGACCAAATCTTTGACGATCGCTTCGGCGACCTCGGCAATCCCAACCTCAAACCCGAGTCGAGCAAAACCTGGACCATCGGCCTCGACCAGAAACTCGCCGGAGATCGCGTCCGCTTTACCGCTGAATATTTTTCCAGTCGCTTCTACAATATGATTAGCTTCGCCTTCTGCGACGGATCCAATAATTTCTGCGACCTGCCGGGCATCGGGCCCATTTTTGGCTTCGGCTACTTTTTCAACACCGATCGCGCTCGGGCTCGCGGCACCAACATCACCGCGGAAGGGCGCGCGAATCGCTGGTTGCGCGTTCGCGGAAATTACACCTATGACGACAGCCTGATTCTTGTCGCCGCCAACCCGTTCGATCCAACGCAGCTTCCAGGCAACCGCCTGGCCCGCCGCCCCGTCAACTCCGGCTCGCTTACCGCGCTCGCTACCTGGCGCAGCTTCGGTGTCACCGCTTCGGGCTACTTTTCCGGCCAACGCACCGACAGCGACTTCCTCGGCCTTGACCTCACGCGCACTCCGGGTTACGCGCGTTTCGACCTTGCGACCACCTACCAGATCACCCACGGCGTCTCGGCCTATCTCCGCACCTCTAATCTGTTCGATAAGTCCTATCAGGACGCTCTCGGCTACCCAGCTCTCGGCCGCGAATTCCGCATCGGCATGAACTATCGCTTCGGCGGGAAAACGTAACAGCCGCCTTCTGCGCCCCGTCTCGGCACGGTGTAAACCCTGAAAGGTCGGCAGCCCATGCAATCAACGCTGGCACCGTTCCATCCACCACTCGCCCCGACGCCCGTCCTTTTCTGTTGGAGCGGCGGCAAGGATAGCGCCCTGGCCCTGCACGCCCTCCGTCAACGCGATGACGTCCGCGTAACCGGTCTGCTCACCACCGTCACCGATGACTACGACCGCATCAGCATGCACGGCGTTCGTCGCAGCCTGCTCCTGCGGCAAGCCGAAGCACTCGGCCTCCCGCTGCACGAAGTCCGCATCCCCCCGCAATGTATCAATCCCATTTACGAATCCCGCATGGAGCAGGCTCTCCGTGCTCAGCTAGCCGAAGGCGTCGACACAGTAGCCTTCGGGGACATTTTTCTTCAGGACCTGCGCGAGTACCGCGAACGCAACCTCGCGCGCCTCGACATGCGCGCCATCTTTCCCCTCTGGAAGCGCGACACCTGCGAACTTGCCCGCGAATTCTGCCAGCAAGGCTTCCGCGCCATCGCCGTCTGCATCGATCCCAAAAAACTCGAGCGCACCTTCGCGGGCCGCGAACTGACTCCGCAATTTTTCGCCGATCTCCCCGCAGGCGTTGACCCTTGCGGTGAAAATGGCGAATTCCACACATTTGTCTGTGCCGGACCCATCTTTAGCAAGGCCATCGGAGTGCAGCGCGGTGAGCTTGTCAACCGCGACGGTTTTACGTTTTGTGATCTACAGGAGCAAACGCCATGAAGTCCGAAAATGAAAACCACGATCGCAATCTTTATCTCCTGCGCTTTCTCGTCGTGACTTTAATGACCGTCGCTGCCGCCGCTCTCCGCGTTGTTCCACACCCATTGAACTTCACTCCCATCGGCGCCATGGCGATCTTCTGCGGTTCGCTTTTCCGCAACCGCTCGGTCGCCTTCCTGCTGCCGCTCACCGCTCTTTTCGCCGGCGATCTTTTCGTCGGTCTCTACAAACTTATGTTCATCGTCTACATCAGCTTCGCCCTAAGCGTGGCCATCGGTCGCTCGGTCGCCCAGTCCCGCACAGCCGCCCGTATCGGCTGGGCTGTCCTCCTCGGCGCCCTGCAATTCTTCGTCGTCACCAATTTCGCTCTGTGGGCTTTCGGCAATTTCTATCCAAAAACGTCCGCTGGCCTCGCCACGTGCTTCGTCAATGCCATCCCCTACTTCTGGAATACCCTGGCCGGCGACGCGCTTTACGCCGCGATCCTCTTCGGTGGCTACGCCCTCGCGGAAAAATACTTGGCACAGACAGCCCCGTCAGAGAAGGATGGAGCTTATGGATTGTGAGACCTCTGAAGCTCGCCCGCATAGCAATCTTCCCCGCGTCGGCGTGGGCGTGCTGCTGGTCGATGCGCAAGGCCGCGTTCTCCTCACCTTGCGCAAGTGCTCCCCGGAAGCTGGCTGCTGGAGCATAGTCGGCGGAAAAGTGGATTTCCTCGAGAATCTGGAACAGTGCGCGGTACGCGAAGCCCGCGAAGAAGCCGGAGTGGAGGTCGAATTGCTTCGCCTCTTATGCGTGACCGACCATGTTTTGCCAAACGAAGGGCAGCATTGGGTCGCGCCGGCCTACCTGGGCCGGATTGTGAGTGGAGAAGCCCGGAATTGCGAGCCGGACAAAACACAGGAAGTGAAGTGGTTTGCTCTCGGCAGCGTCCCAAAAACCCTGACCATGACGGCACAAAATGCCATCGCTGCTTACCTGAACACTCGTCATCAGGAATTGTAAGCGCTGCCTTTGCTGCTGATTTTGGTTGATGCCGAATGCACATCCGCTATGCCCGTTACGAAAGCCTCGGGTTCCGCGATTGCGGCTCTCGCGATGCAATCCAATCCTTTTGTCGGGTCATCGGGTCGATTGGAATATCTCCAAGATAGCTACCTGCAATCAGGTCGCTCAACGATTGCGGAGGCTGCTGGTGGTCCAGGGCGTAACTGTCAATCGCTTTCCTCATTTCAGAAAGATCCCGCTCGAGCTCGACTTCCCGGACACGTCTCGGCGTAAATGAGCAAAGACCAGCAAAGCCCAACGGCACAAATCACGATCAAGGGCAGGCCGAGAGAAAGCATCTTTGCAATCGCGCATCGTTTTGGCAAGATTCGCATGAGTCCTGTCGCTAATTTATGCCCGGACAACATTTCATGCTTACTATTTCGCCGTAGCGGCCGAATACGCTGCCTTTGCGATTCGCGCGATCACACCTTCACGCGTCGTTTCATCAGCTCTCGAGTCTGTCACAAAAACCGCCAGCGCCAGCCGCCGTCCATCTGGCAGTGTAATCAGCGCTATATCGTTGGTAGCGGATGCCACCCCGTCTTTTACTCCCGACGTGCCGGTCTTGTGCATCACGATCACGCCCTCCGGAAGCCCCGCCCTGATGCGGTGCGCGCCGGTGGGAGAATCCTTCATCCAACCTAGTAGCAGTTCGGTGTGCTCGGCCGTCAGCGGAGAATTGTAGCCCAAGCGCCGAAGCAGTTGCACCGCGCCCGCTGCGGTAAACCAATTCCGGTACTGCGCCGAGGCATCGCGGTGCAACGCGTGCTCGCCATCTTGCAGATGAAAACCCGGCACGGCCAGCGATTTGATATAGGCGTCTACTTCAGCCGGCCCGCCCGCCACCCGCAACACCGTGTCCGCTGCTGCGTTATCACTCAACGACGCCGCCAATCGCAGCAACTCGCGCAACGGCACATCCACATCGCCGTTCGGATATTTGTCCTGCAACGGGCTGTAGGTTTCCGGCAGGATCCGGTCACTCGGCAGAAACCGTATCGCCTGATCCAAAGAAAACTTTCCTTTCTCAACCAAGTGCAGCGCGTACACCGCCAGCGGCAGTTTGAATACCGACTGCATCGGCGGCCGCGAATGCTCCTCCAGATCGCAATTCAAATTGGATCCCGGCAGCGAACAAGCCACCGCCACCTTCCCGCGCGCATCCCCCGCAATTTTCCGGATTTCGTCTTGCAGAGGGGCTTGTGCTGAAAGAGAACTCGTCAACAGAAACAGAGTAAGTACAAGTCGCATTTCAGCAGGATAGCAAACGATGCGCGGTCTAGACTTTTTCCATTTCGGGAATCCGTACGGCCTCGATTTCGTTCCTGGTATCCATTATTCCGGGAAACGCGTCTCTAGCTCCTTTGCTTGCCATACTTACGAAAAAAACCAGGGAATGAGCTTCGCAGCCCACCTCGACGGCGGTTCTTTTTCAATCACTATCCGTCAAGCAGGTCGAACTCAACTGGGTGCTATAATTTGGGACGCTATGACCAGGAACGCCGCAGAAATGGCAATCGCGCCGGAGGTTTTGGCGAAGTATGAGGTCGTGATTGGCCTGGAAGTCCACGTCCAGCTGCTGACCAACACCAAAATCTTCTGCGGCTGCTCCACGCAATTTGGCGACGCCCCCAACGTGAACACCTGCCCGGTGTGCCTTGGCCTGCCCGGCACCCTCCCGGTCCTGAACAAGCGCGCCGTCGAACTCGGCATGCAAGCGGCGCTGGCGCTGAATTGTACGGTGCACGAGCATTCCCGCTTCGCCCGCAAAAATTATTTCTATCCCGACCTGCCCAAGGGTTACCAGATTTCGCAGTACGAACGTCCGCTCGCCACCCGTGGTTCCATTGATATCGAAATCGGCGGCGCGAGAAAACGCATCGGCATTACTCGTCTGCATCTGGAAGAAGACGCCGCGAAAAACCTGCACGAAGGTTTCAAGGATTCCGCCACCAAGGGTTATGTGGACTACAACCGCTGCGGCACCCCGCTCGCCGAAATCGTCAGCGAGCCGGACATGCGCGCGCCCGAAGAAGCCTACGCGTACTTAACGACGCTCCGGCAGATCATGCTGTACACCGGCGTGAGCGACTGCAACATGGAAGAAGGCTCGCTGCGCTGCGATGCCAACGTCAGCGTCCGGCTAAAAGGATCGAAGGAACTCGGCACCAAAGTCGAAGTCAAAAACCTCAATTCCTTCCGCTTTCTGGTCAAGGCGCTCGAACACGAAATCGAACGCCACATCGGCGTCGTCGAAAACGGAGGCAAAATCGCTCAGGAAACGCGCTTGTGGCATCAAGCCGAGGGCTACACCGTGGCCATGCGTTCGAAAGAGAAAGCGCACGACTACCGCTACTTCCCGGAACCCGATCTTCTTCCCGTGCACGTCAGCCCTGCGTGGCGCGAAGCCGTTCGGAACGCCTTACCGGAACTTCCCACGGCAAAGCGCGATCGCTTTGTTGCAACCTATGGAGTAACTGCCTACGACGCCGGTGTGCTGACCGATTCGACGGACCTCGCGCAATACTTTGAGGAAGCGGTGAAAGCCGGCGCACCCGGCAAAGCCGCCGCCAACTGGATGCAAACCGCACTGCTGCGCCGCCTCAATGACAGCGGCAAGGATATTACGGCAAGTCCGGTTTCCCCCAAGCGCCTTGCCGAGCTGATTCAACTCGTCGAAGGCGGAAAAATTACCGGAGCAGTCGCCAAAAAAGTCTTCGTCAAAATGTTTGAAGATGGCCGCAGCGCCGCGCAAATAGTGGAAGCCGAAGGACTGGGCGCACAGGTCAGCAGCGATTCGCTCGAACAAATCGCCCGCGAAGTAATCGAAGAGAATCCCGATAACGTGGCCAAGTACAAATCCGGCAACGAAGGCGTCTTCAAGTTTTTTGTCGGCCAGGTAATGAAGGGAACTCGTGGCCAGGCCAACCCGCAGGCCGTCAACGACGTCCTAAGAAAGCTGCTCGGCTAATGTAGCGGCCGCCTTCCGGGGCGGGCCCATTTTTGAGATGCTAGGATGAAACATGCTGAAAATTGGACAAAAGGCGCCAGACTTCACGCTAAAGAGCGATGCCGGCACGGATATTTCCCTGCACGATTTTCACGGCAAACGCGTCGTGCTGTTTTTCTTCCCTAAAGCCAACACTCCCGGTTGAACCACCGAAGCGTCCGAGTTTCGCGACGCAAAGAAGGAATTCGACAAGCTGAACGCGGTCATCCTGGGCGCCAGCCCTGATCCGGAAGCAGCGTTGGCGAAATTCAGAACCAAACAAAAACTAAATTTCCCGCTGGTCGGCGATCCGACCCGCAAGATCGTCGAAACCTACGGCGTCTGGCGGCCCAAAAAATTCATGGGCCGGATTTTCCCCGGCACCGTACGCAGCACATTTCTGATCGGCGTCGACGGTAGAGTCGAACACATCTGGGATCCCGCCAAAGCGAAAGGTCACGCCGCCGAAGTGTTAGCCAAAGTGAAGGAACGAGGATAACGATCAACCCGCCGTTCCAGGCACGGCGAGGAAGCTGTTTCCTTTCGCTCGTCGCTCAGAGCGAGCAAATGAGATCGCCGGAATCGGGCGACGATTCAATCAGGAGATTGTCAACCAAGCGAGTCTTGCCAATAAAAACGGCGAGCAGAACATAGGCGGGGCGCGCAGCGATGCGTGCTACTGGCTCAAACGAATCCGCATCTGCAACTTCCACATAGTCCACACGGGCCAGTTTTTCCTGCGCCAGTATTTCTCGTACCGCCTCTTGTAATGTAAGAGCGTCGCTTATGTTGGCCGCGATTTCGCGCGAAGCAGCTTGCAGGGCACGATGCAGAACAGTCGCCGCCCGGCGTTCTTCCGGATCTAGGTACGCGTTGCGCGAAGACAGCGCCAACCCATCCGGCTCGCGCACAATCGGACACAGCACCAGTTCCACGTCGGAGTTCAGGTCCAGCAGCATGCGCTGCAGGATGCGGGACTGCTGCGCGTCTTTCCTGCCAAAAAATGCGAAGTGCGGTTGCGCGATCTCGAAGAGCTTCAGTACCACTGTCGCGACGCCGCGAAAATGTCCCGGCCGCGAACGCCCCTCCAGCCGATCGCTCAGCCTTTCGACCGTCACGTAGGTCGTGAAGCCTGCCGGGTAGATTTCTCTCGCATCCGGTGCGAACAGCACATCCACGCCAGCGGCTGCGAGTTTCGCGGCGTCGGATTCAAACGTCCGCGGATATTTGGAGAGGTCTTCGTTGGGTCCGAACTGCGTCGGATTTACGAAGATGGATGCAAACACTTTGGAGCACTCGGATTTGGCGCGGCGGAGCAGCGACAAATGGCCGTCGTGCAGCGCACCCATGGTGGGCACCATTCCGATGACGTGATTTTCCGCGCGCGCTTGCCGCGCGGCCTGCTTCATCCAGGAGACGGTGCGAATGATTTCCATCGGTAGAGATTCTAGCAGGCCATGCCGACGGTGGACTTTGAGATCGTTCGAATTCGGCGCGAGGGCGCCGAACCATCGGGATGACCAGTGTTTATAGCGCTGAATAGATAGATCACGCGGAGGCAGCGGTGGAGCGTTCGCGGTAGAAGTGCATGAGGTCAGTGAGGATGGGTTTGGCGCCGAGCTGACGCAGTAGCGTCGTGACCTGGCCGCGGTGATAGGTGCCGTGATTGGCGACATGCTGCAGCGATTGCCAGAGCGGATTCTTGTACACCCCGAACTTGAATGTCCGGTATTCGATCACACGATCGAGATCGCCTTGTGAAACGCCCGCGGCAAAGGCCAGAAGGTTTTCCGCGTGAGGCTTCCAGAATTCGCGCAATGCCGCAACGGTCTGCAAATCGGAAGTTTCGGGAAAGGAAGAAGGCGATCGGCCTTGGAAGCGTTCGAACCAGACGAATTCGCCCCCGCAAATGTGAGCGAGCGTGTCGCGCACGGAGGAAAAGCTGGAGCGGAGCGGCTTGACGAATTGTTCGTCGGTGAGCTGCGCCGCGGCGTCGAGCGCGCGCTGGTTGGCCCAGTGGTTGTAGTCAAAAAGCTGGCGCGTCAGTTCAGGCGTCATGGTGTCCCCCGGAAACGATACTGGAGAATGGAGCGGGAAGAGAAATTCCTCGCTTCCCTCGAAATGACAAATCCGTGGTGCGGGACATAGGCAGCTAGTCGGTGAGTTCGACGTCCATGTTGATTTCTTTGCGGAGCGAGCGCGGTTCGGGCATGTGGTAGGACTCGGCGTCGGAAGGGAAACTGCCGCGGCGCACGTCAGTGCAATATTCGCGGACGGCGCTGGAAATGACTTCGCTGAGATTGGTGTACTGGCGCGCGAATTTAGGCTGCGGACTGAAACTGAGTCCCAACAGATCGTGAATGACGAGAATCTGGCCATCGCATTCGGAGCCGGCGCCAATGCCGATGGTAGGAATGCGCAATTCGCGGGTGATGAGCGCGGCGAGTTCGCGCGGGATACCCTCCAGCACGATGGCGAATGCCCCTGCGGCTTCGACGGCGCGCGCATCGCGAACGAGTTGTTCCGCAGCGTCGGGAGTTTTGCCTTGGACTTTGAAGCCGCCCATAGCGTGCAGCGATTGCGGTGTGAGGCCAACGTGGCCCATCACGGGAATTTCGGATTCGGTGAGGCGTACGATGAGTTCGAGACGGCGTTCACCGCCTTCGACTTTGACGGCTTCGGCACCGGCTTCTTTGACGAAACGGACGGCGTTTCGGACGGATTCGCCGAGGTCGGAGTGATAGCTGCCAAAGGGCATGTCGGCGACGACGAGGGCGCGCTTGGTTCCTCTGCGCACTGCGCGGGTATGGTGCAGCATTTCGTCCACGGTTACGGACAACGTGGTTTCATGGCCGAGCACGACCATGCCGAGCGAATCTCCGACCAGCAGGACTTCGATGCCGGCTTCGTCGAGCAGACGCGCGGTGGGATAGTCGTACGCCGTGAGGCACGTAATCTTGGTGGCGTCTTGCGGCGCGAGAGATTTTCTGTGAAGCAGCGAAGGCACGGTGATCTTGCCGTCGCTGAACTTGGACGGAACGCTCATGTTGGGCTCCGGTGCCGCTCCCTCGCTTTGCTGGAAAGTAGCCGCAAGAGCGGCCGACGGGATGCAGCCCACTACCAAGAGGCAGATTAGCAGAAAATTGCAATGGCTGCCAAGAAGAAGAGCGAACCGCCGACGAATGCACCGCTGCGGACAAGCCAGGCAATTTACTCCGCCAGCGGCGGCTTATCGGTTGGTCCGGGTTGCATGTTTTTGTTGGCCTTCAAGGCAGCTAATTCGCTTCTTGTACTTCAGGCCTCGCTGATATTCATAGTTGCTGATTCGTTTAACAGGAGAGATTGGTAGAGAATCAGGAGAAGGACGGCGACAAGAACCAGAATCCAGAGTGTTTCGGCCATCGGCTTTGCGCTTTAGCTTTGCCCGACTCCCCGGCGTCAAGGCTGGCGGGGTCTTAACCCGCAGAGCCAGAATTGTGCTGCCACTTAAGGCGGATGCCGCCGAACCAAGCGTTTGGGTGAACTTGAATTCACATCAAGTTGTGGGTGCGTAACAAGAATCCCAGCCTCGGATAGAGACGGTTCGTAACCGCGCCCGGTCATAAATACACTAAGTCCCAGCAAGAGAAAACTCGCTGCACCTGTGCAATTCGAACTAACGAGAACTAGGAAGAAGTCTTGGTTTGGGAGCGGCCCTTCCATTGGGCACCGCGGCCTTGCCAATGACGGAGGGCGGAGAGGAACGTCGCGTAAGAATAGAACAGTGCGGAGAGCGGAAGCAGAGGCGACCAGAGCGGCGATAGGTGATAGAACGTGATCGTGGGAAGAAAAGATGCGGTCATGAGGCACCAGGCGAGGAGAGCGGGGAGCCAGATACGCGGACTTGGAGCGAAGGTAAGCGCGACGGGAACGAGAAAAGTAATGGTGAGGCCGGCGAGTGTGCCGAAGAGTTGCAGAGCGGAATAGTGGAGTTGGGTGAAGGCTGTGCGAGCGATCATGTCGCGGATTTCGGCGAGGCCGGAATCGCCGCGCAGGCTGTGGCTGGCGCGCGTTAGGCCCATCCAAATCTTTCCGCCGGAGCGTTTGACGACGCGGGCGAGGGAACAGTCGTCGATGATTTCGTTGCGGATAGAGACGAGACCGCCGATGCGATCGAGGGCGGCGCGGTGCAGAAGGATGCAGCCGCCGGCGGCGCCGGCGGTTTTGCCGCGCGGGTTGGCGATCCAGTTGGGAGGATAGAGCATGAGGAAGAAATAGAGGAAGGCCGGGATGAGGAGGCGTTCGGCAAAGGTCTGCGATTCGAGAAGGACCATGAGCGAGGTTAGGTCTAGATTGTCCTGTTGGGCGCGGGTGACGAGACGACGGAGAGTGTCTGGTCCGTGCGCGACGTCGGCGTCGGTGAACCAAAGAAATTCGGGGGCGGGATTTTTGGCGGTGGCCACGCCAATGCCGGAGTTGAGGGCCCAAAGCTTACCGGTCCAGCCCGCAGCGAGATTAGGCGCGGTGATGACTTGGAAGCGGGATGGGGCGCCCGATTCGGTTCCGGCGTTGCGGGCCAATTCTGCAGTGGCGTCTTCGCTGTGGTCGTCCACGATGATGACGGAGAATTCGCCGGGGTAATCCTGTTTGGCGAGCGCGACAATGACAGCGGCGATGGATGCGGCTTCGTTGCGCGCGGGAATGACGGCGGTGACGCGCGGCCAATACTGCGGAGCGGACACAACGGAATGGTCAGCGTCGGATTCCCAGACGCGCCAAAACTTGCCCCAAGAGAGAAAGAGGACCAGCCAGATGGCCAGGGACAGGAAGGAGAGAATTTCCACGAGAAATGGAAGTGACATTCTGGTTGAGAAGCGTTTGCTGGTACAGAATAGGGGATTCAGCGGTAGCGGACAAACTAGAACGGAAGCGAACCATGACGGCATGGATGCTGGGACTGATTGTTGTAGGCGGGCTTATCGGGCTGCTGGTGCATTTGATGGGGAGCAGGGGTCGTTACGAGGAGATGACGGAGGAAGAGTTTGAGGAGGAAGTGAAGAAGAAGTCGCTGCTGGGGGCGGCGATCCTGGGGCTGGAAGGGACGCTGCGAAAACGGGAAACGACGATCATGATGGAGGCGAAGAGCAGGGTGGAACGGGACGCGACACCTTCGCCTGGGGATCCGCCGCAGGAGGATGTTGCGCCTGGAAACGACGAGAGCGGGAGCACGAGTAAGCGTTGAGATCCACCAAACGCCCCCTCCGTCCTTAGGATGACAACCGCTCCTATACGGATATCGCCCGGTGAGAAGGCAACTGCTGATCCAAGCGCTCGCTCAGGCGGTGGTCAGGTCGCCGGAGCGGATAGGGAGGCGGCGAACGCGCTTCTTTGTCAGCGAATAGATGGCGTTGCAGACGGACGCAGCGACGACGGGCAAGCCGGGTTCGCCGATGCCGGTCGGCTCTTCCTTGCTTTCGACGATGTGAATTTCGGTTTTGGGAGTGTCGGCGATGCGCGGCATCTGATATTCGTGGAAATTGGTTTGTACGACCGCGCCATTCTTGATGGTGATGGCGTCATGGAGCGTCGCGGAGAGGCCGTAGATAGCTGCGCCTTCGACTTGCGCGCGAATGCCATCGGGATTGACGGGGCGTCCACAATCGACCGCATAAACCAGCCGGTGGATTTTGGGCATACCGTCTTTCATGCTGACTTCGGCCACGGCGGCGGTGTAAGTGTTAAACGAGTAGTAGCCGGCGACGCCTCGTGCAGTTCCTTTCGGAAGCGGCGAACCCCAACCGGCCTTTTCGGCAGCTAGTTTCAGGACGCCTTTGAGGCGAGCGGTGTCGAGCGGCTTGCCTTCCTTGGGATCAGTGAAGTCGGGAATTTTACGATCGCCACCAATGGAGCGGAGGCGAAATTCCAAAGGATCGGCTCCGGCGGCAGAGGCCAGCTCGTCCACAAAACATTCGACGACAAAGCCGCTGGTGGAATGTTCGACAGAACGCCACCAGGCGCGGGGTACGCCGGATTCGGCCAGCGTGTATTCAACACGGTAATTCTGCGTCTGATAAGGAATGAACGCCGCCGTGGCGAATTCGGACTTTTCTGGCGTTTCCTTGCCCTTAGGACTCCACATGGCTTCGATGGAAGTGGAAGTCTGGAAATGTTTCCATGCGGAGATGTTGCCCTGGTTATCGATTGCGCCCGCGAAACGGTGATAAGAGGCGGGACGATAAAAATCGTGCTGCATGTCGTCTTCACGGGTCCATAGAACCATGACCGGTTTGCCTGTTTGCTTCGAGATTTGCGCGGCTTCCATGACGAAGTCTGCCATGTAGCGGCGGCCGAATCCGCCACCCATCAAAGTGGTGTTCACTTTGATTTTGTCCTTGGGGAGCTTGCTGACACCGGCAATGATCTCCTGCGCCCATTGCGGAGCTTGCGTGGGTACCCAGGCTTCGGCGGAGTCCGGGCGGATGTGCACGGTGCAGTTCATCGGCTCCATGGTGGCGTGAGCGGCGAAGGGGAATTCATAGGTGGCTTCAACCTTTTTCGACGCGGAAGCGATCGCAGCGTCCGCGTCACCGTCATTGCGGTAGGGTTTGCCGGGCTTGGCGGCGTTGTCGAGAAAGTGTTTGTGAAGCGTTTCGGAGGATTCGCCGGCGTGCGGGCCTTCGTCCCATTTCACTTCGAGAGCTTTGCGGCCCTCTATGGCGGCCCAGGAATTATCGGCGATGATGGCGACGCCGCCGGCGCTGAAAGCGCCCTGCTCGACGGGATCGATTGGGAAAACATCGCGGACGCCAGCGACGGCTTTGGCTTTTGCGGCGTCGAAGGACTTCACCTTGCCACCGAAAATGGGGCAGCGTGCGACGACGGCGTATTGCATGCCCGGAACGCGCGAATCGATACCGAAGACGGCCTTACCGTTGGTTTTGGAAGCGGCCTCAAAACGTGGAGTCGCTTTGCCGACAATGGTGAAGTCGTCGGAATTCTTGAGAGGCACGGTGTTGAGGTTGGGGATAGGGAGTTTTGCGGCGTCGTTGGCAAGTTCGCCGTAGGTGAGGAAATTGTTGCGCGCGCCGTGCAGCACTCCACCATTTTTGGCGACGCAGGTATTCGTGTTGACGCCCCAGCGCGCGGCGGCGGCGGAGATGAGCATTTCGCGCGCGGCCGCTCCGGCGCGGCGCATGGGCAGCCAGCAGCCGGCAACGCTGCCACTGCCACCGGTGCCGTGGTTGTAGACGTCAGGATCGGTGGGGGCCTGCTGGACGGTGACGTTTCTCCAGTCCACACAAAGTTCTTCGGCGAGGATCATGGGAACGGCGGTCATGATGCCCTGGCCCATTTCGGACTTTTCCAGGAGGAGCGTGATGCGATTGTCGGGAGTGATGTGCACCCAGGCGTTGAAAGGATTGGGAGTTTTCTTTTCCTGCTGCTGGGCAGGATCATCGGCTGCGGAGGCGGGGATATGGAAGCCGATGCAGAGGCCGGCGCCGACGGCGGCCCCGGTTTTCAGGAATGCGCGACGATCAAGAGCGGTAGCGGAGACAAGAGTTGCCATGGGACACCTCGGAACTAAATTCGAAAAATAGTGCACCGACAAGAGTGTGAAGAGGGTTTGTGCAGCGGATTTGGCTCGACGGTAGCATGCGTGGCTGCCCTGACATGGGCGCGCAGACTGGATTGTCTGCGCTACAAATCAAGCGGACGCGGACTTGGCGTGACCGGAATGGATTTCGGCGGCGCGGTGGATGGCTTTGCGGATGCGCTGGTAGGTACCGCAGCGGCAGATGTTGCCGCTCATGAAATCGTCAATGTCGGCGTCGGTGGGATTGGGCTTTTTGGTGAGGAGCGCGGCGGCGGACATGATCTGGCCGCACTGGCAATAGCCGCACTGCGGAACGTCAATTTCAATCCAGGCTTGCTGGACAGGATGGTTCCCATCTTCGGAGAGGCCTTCGATGGTAGTGATTTTTCTGCCGGCGACGGCCGAGATGGGAGTAATGCAGGATCGGGTTGCTTCCCCGTTGATGTGGACAGTACAAGCGCCGCAGAGCGCCATGCCGCAGCCAAATTTGGTGCCGGTCATGTTGAGGGTGTCGCGAAGTACCCAGAGGAGCGGCATCTGCGGATCAACGTCTACGGATTGGGGTTTTCCGTTGAGGGTAAAAGCGATGGACATAGAACCTCCCGCGAGGTGGCGAAATTACAACAACATCCTACACCGGACGGCTTTTTACGAAAAGTCGTATTGAGCCGGCAGGCCATGGCTGGTCTGAGATCGAAAACAGAGTATTCGCTTCGATCGGAATGACGATACCTCCGGCGCCAACTCTAGCCCGAAGAGCCGAGTGCGCGGCTCCTTCTGGTCAGACGCAGGTCAGCTTTGGGCGTGAGCAACTTCGGGCGTTCGTGCCGAGCCTTTGGGTGCCTGCGGAGGTTCGGGCTCGACGCCGCGCCAGCCGACGGGACGGCCGCTGACGGCTTCTTTGACCGAGCGGAAAAGGACGACGTACATGAGCTGGCGGTAATAGAAACGCTGGAGGAGTACGGGGATTAGGAGCGTCCAGTCCTCGTCGCGTTCGAGGGCAAAGGCGACCACGCACGTAAGAATGTCAATCAGCAGGAAGCCGAGGAAAAAGAGAACGGAGCGCTCCAGGTTGGCCGTGACAAAATTCATCTGCGGCATCCAGGAGAGGTGCAGCTGCATGAGTCCCCAAATAGCAATGGAGCCGAGGAACAGCAGGTCAATGATGGGCGAAATCAGCGGCAGAACGAGCTGAAAGACAAAAATGTTGGGAAGCGCGATCCAGCCGAGGGTACCGTACTTTCGGCGGAACAACGTGCTGCTGTGCTTCCAGAAGGATTGCAGTGTGCCGAAGGTCCAGCGGAAGCGCTGGCGAATGAGCTGGCTGGGCGTCTCGGGGGCTTCGGTCCAGGCCATGGCGCGTTCCTCGTAGGTGATGCGCCAGCCGAGGCGGCGAATGGCGACGGTGAGGTCGGCGTCTTCGGCGACGGTGTCCGCAGTGATGCCGCCGGCAGCTTCGATGGCTTGTTTGCGCCAGGCACCGAGCGCGCCGGGGACGACAGTGATGCAATTCAGCAAGTCAAAAGCGCGTTTTTCCATGTTCTGGCTGGTGATGTATTCAAGAGCCTGCCAGCGAGTGAGCCAGCGCGAGCGATTGCCGACTTTGACGTTGCCGGCGACGGCGCCGATTTTGGGATTGGAGAAATGGCGGACCAGCTGGCGTATTGCGTCGGGCTCGATTTCGGTGTCGGCATCGATGGTGACGACAATTTCGGTTTGCGCATGAGACATCGCGTGATTGAGTGCCGCCGCTTTTCCACGATTCACTTGATGGATGATCTGGACACGGGGCTCGGTGCTGAAGTTTTCATCGAGTAGCGTGCCGGTTGCGTCGGTTGAGCCATCATTGACCACGATGACACGCATGGCGGGATAGTCCGACGCCAGGACGGAAGTAATGGTCTGCACGATGACGGGTTCTTCGTTGTGCGCGGGAATGAGCACCGTAACGCCGGGGAGAGGATCGGGCGGCTGATCGTGATCGGGACGGAGTTTTTCAACGAGCGCGAGGATTCCGATGACGAGGGCGCGGCCGCTGACGAGTACGATGCCGAGGATAAAAACCCAGCCGATGCCCAGTGTGAACCAGTGATACAGGCCGAAGATGAAGCCGTCGGCTTTAGCCTGCAGCCACTCCTTGCCGCTGAGTGACACCATGACGTCGGCGCGAGTTTTGTTGATCAGTTCGGGGACCGCGACAAGCTGGAAGCCACGCGCGCGAAGTTCATCAATGATGACCGGAAGAGCGGCGACGGTCTGGCTGCGGTCGCCACCACCATCGTGAAAAAGAATGATGTTGCCGGCTTTGGCTTGCTGCATAACGCCGTCGATGATTTCCTGCGCGGGAACCTGTTTGCCGTACGGCTGACGCCAGTCGTGAGGGTCGATCTTCTGGCCGACGATGAGGTAGCCCATGTCCTGCGCGCCAGGGAGTTGGGCGACCTCTTCGGCGTATTCGGGCTGATGGTCAATGCCGTAGGGCGGACGAAAAAGGATGGATTTGACGCCGAGTGTGCTCTCGATCAGGCGCTGCGTGAGATTAAGTTCCCAGCGCAATTGTGTGGGCGAGATTTCGTCGAAGACAGGGTGAGTGTAAGTGTGATTGCCAATGGAATGGCCTTCGTCGAATTCGCGCCGGAGCAGGCCGGGCGATTTGGAGGCTTCTTCGCCTATGACGAAGAATGAAGCAGGAACATTTTTCTCTTTCAAAATGTCGAGGATTTTGGGAGTCCAGCGAGGATCAGGTCCGTCGTCGAATGAAATGGCAAGTTTGTTTGCGACTGCTCCAATTTGATCGATTTCATAGGACAACGGATAGCTGTCGTAACTCTCCTCGGTGAAAAGGTCGGTAGATTTGTCGTAGGCGAAGGAGCGAACGCCGCGCTTGGGCTTGTCGTCAATGCGCCAGATGTCGCCGTTGCCTTCGAGGATGAGGTCAGGGCCGGGTGGGACGTCTTTTAGCTTTTCGCGGATGGCGTCATCGGGGCGGGTGGCGTCCCAGATTTTCCATAGCGAGCTGTCGGAGGAACCCAGGCGCCAGAGAGCCGTGCCTTGTACACCGAGGCGTTCCGCGGCGCGCATCTGGTTGTAGGCGGTGATGGCGTCCAGAAACCAGACCTGATGCGTGTGGTCATTTTCGTCGGAATAGGAGTAGTGAGGATTGAGCGACGCGGGGTCGAGTTCGACGTCGGCTTCGGATTCATAGGCGTGCAGCAATGCTTCCTGGACACTGAGGTCTTTTGCGACAGGATGCGATTTTTTGATGGGGTCGGGCCAATCGTAACCGTAGTTGGCGATGCCGACGATCATTTTCTGCGCGGGGATAACTTTGAGCAGGTCGTGCAGATTTTCGACGAACCAGTCTTGCGCTGCGATCGGGCCAGGCTCGGCGGCGGGCCAGTGCTGGTCGTAGTTCATGATGACCACGGCGTCGCACTGTTTGCCGTAAAACGCGTAGTCGAACGTGTCGTCCTGGGCGGGAAGAGAAACCATGAGCTTCAAGCCGACGGCGTGCAGCGCGGGCGCGAGTTCGCCGATAAATTCCTGCAAATGCTTTTCCGTTTTTTGCGGGACTTCCTCGAAGTCCACGACCACGCCGGCTTCTCGGGCCTGAATGGCGAACTGCACAACGTTGCGGACCAGGCTGGCGCGCGCCAGGGGATTGGCCAGCATCTGGGCCATCTCTTCCACTTTCCAATTCTGGCCGTCGTAGTTGCTGAGCATCCCCATGATGGGGATTTCCACATTAGCGGCGCGCATCCACTGGTGCAGCTTGTCGTCGCGAAGGATGGCGAGAGCTTCCTCGGGAGAAACTTTTACCGTACGGTAGCGCTCGAAATCCACCACGGTCAGGCCGCCATCGGGCGTGACGGCGCGCAACTCTTCCGGGATTACCAGGTCCAGATTTTTGTAATGTTTTCTGAGCGTGGCGAGGCTGTTGGCGTCATAACTGACGTAAAAACCGGCGCGCAGCGGGTCGTAGTTGGCTGGGACGGGCTTGCCAAGGTTGGCGACGCGGCGGTGGCGGCCTTCACGGGTCGGTATGAGCTTGCCGTTCTTCTTATTTTTAAGCGCGCGGTAGTAGTTGGATCGTGAATCAGGGATCAGAGCCGCAGGCAGCTCCACGCTGGCGGCAATATTGAAGAAGAAATAGACCAACAGCAGGGTCAGCAGGGCTCCGCTGACTTCCATTACGCGGCGTGTGCGGCGCCAGCGCACGCGCTGCGCGTCATAAAATATGGGACTTTGTTCCTTCATTCTTCTGCAGACAATTCAGGCAGCCAAGCAGGTTCCGTGACTCGTCCGCTATCTGCCCGCCAGGATTGGGTACATCTATTGTAAGATGCGAACAAGCCATGAAGCGAGTTTTCTCGCATCCCCTGACCGCACTAATTACCGGATTTGCCTTTAGGTTGTTCTTTTTGTTGCGCCTGCCCAGTTCCGCGGGCGACACCGGTCTTTATGAAACGCTAGCGCTGAACTGGGTAAAGCACAGCATCTTTGGCATGACCGTGGATGGCGTGTTAACGCCGGTGGATATTCGCATGCCAGGCTATCCCGCTTACCTGGCCGTCGTTAAGGCATTCACCAACCTGAGCGGAGAGCCCGCTCGGTTCTGGGTAATGCTTGGGCAGGTGTTTCTGGACCTGGCTTGCTGCGTTTTTATTGCGGAGCTGGCCTCGCGGTGTTCAGGCCGCAATGAAAATACGACGAAGGTCTACGTTATCGCGCTGTGGCTGGCGGTTTTATGTCCGTTTACGGCGAACTACACTGCGGTTCCCCTGACCGAAACGTTCACCAGCTTTTGGACCGCGCTCGCACTGATCACACTGGTGCCGATGGTGAATCCAGAACAGGCGACTGGCGGATTGCTGAAATGGGGCAGATTTCCGCGGCGCTCAGAATTTATGACGAACGCGTTTCTGGCGGGGCTTTGCGTTGGGTGTGCGACGCTGTTCCGCCCGGAGTCGCCCCTGCTGTTGATTGCTTGCCTGCCGGCGGTTTTGTGGATCACGCTTTTCCGTGGCCAGTTCGCGCGCGGATGGCGAGCTGCAGTCCTGGCATGCTTCGCGTGCCTTCTCGTGCTTTTACCATGGACCATCCGCAACGCGACCAGTTTGCACGAGTTTCAGCCGCTGACACCCCGATACACGACGATGCCCGGGGAGCGCGCTCCTGTCGGCTTCATGAACTGGGAAAAGACCTGGCTGTACCGCGTCCGCGAGGTTTTTCTGGTCTCGTGGAAAATGAACGACGAGCCGATTCAGATGGAGGACATACCGGACCGGGCTTTTGATTCACCGGAAGAGCGCCAGCACGTAGCGGCTATTCTGGAGCAGTACAATCAGGATTCGAACTTGACGGCGGAACAGGACGCGCAGTTCGCTTTTATCGCGCGTGCCCGCACCGACCGGCACCCGCTGCGGACGTACGTGGGGGTGCCGCTGCAGCGCGTGGTGACGCTGTGGTTCACGCCGCGCATCGAGCAGCTGCCGATTTCGGGATCGATCTTTCCACTGGCTCATACGTGGCAGACGGACCGCCTGGATATGTCCGTCACTCTCGGACTGTTTTCGATCAATGTGTTTTATGTCCTGTGCGCGTTATGGGGGGCTACGCGGCTGTGGCGGTTTTCGCCGGAAGCGCGCGCCGCGCTCGCACTGCTGGCATTGTTTGTACTGGTTCGAACGGCGTTTCTTACCACGGTGGAAACGCCGGAACCTCGCTATGTCCTGGTGTGTTTTCCGGTAGTGATCGCACTGGCGGCGCACGGCCTGCTGCCACGCAAATCCGCACAGTCCTGAACCCGCCTGACGTTGTGCAGCGTTCGCCCGGGCTACTCCTCGAGCGGTTCCGGGTGAATGGTCACGCGATAAACCTGGGGAAACCGTTCCTTTACGCGATCTTCCAGGGCTGCCGTGACGTCATGTATTTGCGTAATCGGCAGCTCGCTGCGCATCGCGCAGTGGCAAGACGCGAGAATATGGTGCTCCACCTGCCGCACGCGCACGTTGTGGGCGTTCAGCAGTTCGTAATACTCCGAGGACAGCTGATGCAGGAAGGCTTCGATGGAGCGGCCCAGATCGCGTAGGTCGCCACTCTCTTCCGTCGAACTGATCGCCGTACCCTGCGGCTCGATGTGGATATTGACTTCTGTCGGCTCGGCACGCAGATCGCGAATAGCTTCTTCAAGTTGCGTGGCCTGCGCGTGCGCATCTTTCAGACTGAGATGCGGACCCACTTCGATGTGCAGTTCGACGAATAACTGCCCTTTATTCTGCTGGGCCGAAAGGTCGTGGATCGCCAGTCCCATGCGCTGGGCAGCCGCGCGGATGGAATCAAAAAACGGTTCGCCTTGCGGTGCGCGCGGCTCGGCGTGAACGACCACGTCGGAAGGCACAATTTCGCCGACGCGCTTTTCGATGGCGTCGCTCCAGCTGTGGACCTGCTCGAGGCTGGCGGTGCGGGGGACGCTCACCGTAGCATCCACAAAATAGCGGTTGCCGGCACGGCGTAAACGTACCCGTTCGACGGAAAGGACGCCGTCCATTTTTCTTAGGGCACCGGCGATCTCTTCCTGCAGGCCTCCGGGCACGGCGTCGAGCAGCGCGTCGAGTGTGCGCTTGCCCAGCCGCGAGCCTACCCACAAAATGATAGCCGCGACGGTCAAGCCCGCGAGCGCGTCAGCGTAGATCATCCATGGCAAATTCCACTTTTCGCCGGCCCACACCAGGCCTATCCCGGCAATGACGACGATCGTGCTCCAGACATCGGTGGAAAAATGCAGCGCGTCGGCTTCAAGAGCTTCGCTCGAATACTTCTGCGCGACTTTTGAAAGTTTCCGGGCACGCGTGATGTCAATCGCCAGCGCCGCCAGCAGCACCAGGATTGCGGTCACGCTGGGCTGAATGTGTACGCTGTGAAAAAACATGCGGTTGAACGCTTCGTAAATCACATAAAGCGCGGTAAGCACCAGCAAGCCGGTTTCCACGAACGCGGAAAAATTTTCAAACTTGCCGTGGCCGTAGGGGTGGCGTTCGTCGGCGGGTTGATCGGACACGCGGAGAGACAAAAATGTGATGATCGCCGCGACCAGGTCGAGCCCGGAGTGCAGCGCTTCGCTGAGAACACCCAAGCTCCCGGTGCGAAGCACCAGGAAGCCCTTCAGAGAAACGAGCAGTAACGCCGAGCCTACGCTCAGCAGAGCAGCGCTCTTTTTCTCGCGTGATTCGACAACGGGCAGGGCTTCCATGGCCGCGTCTAGACTACCTTAAGTCGCGAAACAGACAAGGAAAGGGAGGAGTTATGCGGCCCGCAGCGGGGAGAACTTCATGGCCGCCGAGTTCATGCAGTATCGCAAGCCGGTCGGTTCGGGGCCGTCCGTGAAGACATGGCCGAGGTGAGCATTGCAAAGGGAGCATTGTACTTCGCGGCGCAGCAGTCCCATGCTGAAATCGTCTTTTTCGCGGATATTTTCCGGCGCGATGGCCTCCCAAAAACTGGGCCAGCCGGTTCCCGATTCGAATTTTGTTTTGCAGTCAAAGAGCGCTGTGGCGCAATCCGCGCAGCGAAAAATGCCGGGGCGATGTTCGTGCAGGAGTTCGCCGGAACCAGGAATTTCCGTGCCTGCCTGGCGGGTGACTGCGTATTGCGGGGCGGTCAAGATGCGGCGCCATTCTTCTGGCGTTTTGTGAATTTTCCGAAGCTGGACTTTGCCGGTCCGCTTGCCGCTGTCGTCGAACTGTACGATTTCGACCGTGGCATTCGGATCTTCGGGCTCTTCCTCCGGTAACAGGCTGGAGCTGGCTATGCGATCCAGCCCAGCGAACACACCAACGGTTACCACTCCGGCAGCAGCGAAAATCAATCCGCGTCGAGTTAGATCCGTCATCGGACAAACAGAAAATCGAGAAAATTACCGGCAAAACCAAACACCTACTTCGCGGTCATCGCCGGAGCGGGCAAGAGCGGAGGCCGCTTCGGTTCGCCACGAGCGCCGCGGACGTCCAATTCTTCAAACAACAGCGACGGCGCAACCACGGAGGCCGGCAAGCCGTTCTGCGCCGAGCCAAAAGCGCCGAGCGCGGTACCCGCAAATCCCGCCACCTGCGTCTGCATGTAGTTGTAGACAAACGGGTCGTTGCCGATGGCCGTAACGTTGCGCAATACCCGCGAATTCAATCCGGTAATCCGGGCGCCACGAATAATTTCTTCGTGTCCATCAGCGGGATACACGCGATACACGAGTAGCGGCAGACGATCGCCGCTTCCGGCGCCGCCGCCGTAGCTGGCCAGGAGTTCGCTGAAGTCGTCCTGATGGAGCAAACTGATAGCGGGATTATCCATTTCCTTAATTTCGAGGCAGTACTCCTGTTTGTTAGCGCGGCAAATATCGAGGAACTTCTTTTTCAGGTCAGCCGCTGGAGCTGTTTCCGACGCGTTGAAGAACAGATTGCTCATCGTCGGCTTGGCGTCATTCAGGAAAGCCGAACGCCCATGACCGTTGGATTTCAGCGAATCCGGTCCGGGACGCCGCGACATCAGCAGTTCTTTCAAGACGCCGCCGTCCACTGCGGTGACTTTTTCAGCGTTCACGCCTTCATCGTCCACGCTGTAGCCGCCGATGAGCGGTTTGCCCTGAAACTCCTTCGCGCCCGGATCATCCACCAGCGTCACGCCGTTCGGCAAGACCCGCGATCCTGTGCGGTTCACCCAATCGCTACGGCCCCCGATGTTACTCAGGAATTGCTCCATCACCGGCTGAAACGCGACCGGTGGACGAGCGCCGTTCAGCGCGGGCCCGAGCACTTGCGCCACTAGCGGAGCCGCCGCACGCGCATCGAAAAGGACTGGCCCAGTGTAATCGAGCGCGGTA
Source organism: Candidatus Eiseniibacteriota bacterium (assembly GCA_035607085.1). Taxonomy (GTDB): domain Bacteria; phylum Acidobacteriota; class Terriglobia; order Acidiferrales; family UBA7541; genus Acidiferrum. The sequence goes on from DATMZI010000156.1 coordinate 52,372, forward strand.
GGCGAGGCGCGCATGGCCATTAGCTCGCTGCCCTTCACGTTCAGCGCTTTTTTCACGGCGTCAACGTCGGCCAATTCCGCAGGCTTCGGAGCATACGAAGCATAATAATTGTTCAGCTCCATACCGTCCTTGGCCAGCGTGTTGATGCCCGCTTCTACCGCTGCGAAGCAACGATTGGTGCGAATTTCCGTGCCTTCACTGGTTAACAGGTATTCTGTCGCATAGACCAGATAGTAGGTGACGCGGGATTCCTGAATTTCGGGAAAGGTCCGCAGCGCCGCCGAAGTTTCCCGGGCTTCCATTTCCCAGTTGCGATTGCTCCAGTCCGGCGTGACGAGCGGTTCGATTTTTTTGACCGGGTTGATTTGCGAAAAATCGTCAATGTCCGATTGCCGCGCCAAGCTGGTCAAGTAAGCGCGTTTGCGCGAGTAGGTTTCCACCGCCTCCTTGAACGCCTGGTCGGTGGCAATCCATAAATCCTGCCGCAGCGAATCGTAGTCACGGTCAATGCCCACCGATCCTGTGGAGCCGATGAAGCCGCGGAACCCTTCGTCACTGATAAAGTTCGAGCTGTCCTGTTTGTAGTTGCCCACTCGCGCTTGCACGTTCATGAAACGGTTGCGCGTGTGTGCGGTGTTCATTAACGCGCCGAATTGCGCAACCACCTCGCGCACGTCCAGATCCAACAAGCGATATTCGATGTAGTACGGGCGCACCGGCTCATTGGTGCCGGGAAATTTCAATTCCAAACGAGTTTTTGCGCGGGCCATTTCGTCGCGCATCGCTTGTAGCGTGTGATCGTTGTCGGCAGGCGCTTGCGCCAAACCGTTTGCGGTTAGGCCGCAGGTTGTAACCAGCAACATGACTCCAAGGCGCAGCGCGTATTTCATTGTGCACCTCCGGTCTGGGTTGCCTTGGTGTCATGCGCAGGCGGAGGCAAGATTGGCGGAGCGTCCGTATCGGTCTGTTTTTTCTGGACTTCGAGCTCCGAAGTCAGAATCGCCGGCGAGGCCGCCGAAACTGGCACCGAACCGGACTCCGCGCCGCAGTATCCGTTGAAGACTTCCGGCGTATCCCCTGTCGCTACAATCTTCGTCAGCGCTGCCAGCGGAGTTCCCACGATGTCCACGCCGCGCACTAGCTCATCGGGCCGCCCGTCGGCGAATACCTTGTAGACAACCAGTGGCTGGACCTGAAACGCCTGCGGCTGACCGCGGCCGGTAAACGTGAAACCGCCCGCGATGTCGTCAATCAGCAATCCGTACGGCTTGTTCTGCTTCTTGAGCAGCTCGACCAGTTGCGCACGAAGCTGCGCGTTGGTTACAGTTTTGCTGCTTTTCACGATCAGGTTGCCTTGTCGCGAAACAGGAGTTGCTCCCAGTTGCCGCCGTCCGTGCCCGTTCGAATGCGGAATATCCACCAGCGGCGACCGCGACATTTCAAAATTCTTCAACACGCCGTGATCCACCAGAACTACCTCGTGGGAAGAAACCCCTTCGTCATCGAAGCGATAGTATCCAAGCAAGTCTTCGTTACTTAGCTTCTTCTGTGTCGGATCGTCCACAATGCTTAGAAAATCCGGCAGGATCGGCTCCCCCACTTTTTTCGCGAAGGTCTGCCCCTCGGAAATGTCTTTTTGCCGGTGGCCTTCCGCACGATGGCCAAACACTTCATGGAAGAAGACGGCCGCGGCGCGCCCCGTCAGCAGCGCGGGACCGACACTCGGCTCATTTAGAGGAGCCTTCACCAGGCCTTCCATTTCCTTTCGAAGCGTCGCGCTCGCCGCTTGTACATCCTTGTCGCTCGGAGCGTCTTTCGGATCGACCCAGTCAAAGTTGTAATAGCGCTCGATGTTCATCCCGTCGGTGGCTTTGCCCTGAATGAACAGCTCCAGACGGTACCGAATTTGCCCGCTCTGCAGTTGCGTACCCTCGGTATTGACCAGATAGGAATTCTGCGCCAGTGCCGAAAACGTCACGATCGAATTCAGAATATCGGACGATTCGCGAAATGCCTTGGTGTATGCACGTACTTTTGTTTCCCACGGCTTGCGGTCCAGCGTGAACGACACTTCGCGCTCGATGGACTGATGTGGCTGCTCGTGCGAAAAATCCGGCGCGCGGCCCTCGGCGGTGTCCGCTTTCACTTCCTTGCTCGAACGAATCTTGATCAGCGTCTCCGCCGCAGTCCGGTATTGCGAATCCGTCTCCAGCCAGATGGCCCGCCGAACAATCTGTTCGTCGTTGTCCACCGGAACTCCGGTCCCCGGACCACCGCTCGGCATCCGCTGATCTCCGACTTTGTGCGTATTGTCGAGCGTGTAGCTGCCGGTGCGCACCGAAACCTGCAGCCAGCGATTATGGTTCTCTGCGCTTGATAACAGCGCCCCGTTCGAACCCGAAACTTCCGCACGCTGCGTATCGGTGATGGTGTAGCCGATAAAATATGCCGCGGGATCCTGGGCGCTGTAGGTTTTGAACGAGCGGTCTAACTCCGACTGCATTGCGCCGAGCAGCGGCGAAGGCTTTCCGACCGGGGACGGCGTGTCCGGCGGTCCGGCATGCGCTGCTGTGGGCCGCAGCGCGGCTCCCATCACAAAAATCAACGCCGGAACGACGGCTCCGGTCAAAATACGCTTCGATTTACGCAAAGGAGTCCTCACGATTCAAAACAGATACAGTAGGCCAAAATCCCAGTGTACGTCACTCTTTGGCGGGCTTACAACGCGGCGTCTTGCCGCCGCCCAACAAAGATTCGACGGCTTTTCGGTCGATTTCGTTGCACGGCTCGCGGCAATTCGATAGCGAACCGCCGGCTGAATTCGAGCGTCTCCTGCGATACACTCCTTCACCCAGAGGGACGCGAAGCTCGAAGCGGCTCACAGGACTCTATCGTTCGACGCACCGTAACCGGCTTTCTCTTTTGTGCTAAGGAAAAAACGTGCTCTCCCGAAACAGCACTTCCACCACGCTTGTCGTTTTGTTTGCCACTACGTCCGCGATGCTTTCCCTGCACGCGCAGGAGTCCCGTCCCGCCAATTCCCCGGCTGCTTTTGCCGACTGGCCTCGCTATGGCGGTACACCGGAAAACAATCATTACTCCGCGCTGGCTCAGATTAATCGCGAAACCGTCGGTGCCTTAAAAGTGGTTTGGCAGTTCGACACTGGCGAAGAAGGCGGCCTGCAAACCAGCCCGATCATCGTCAACGGCGTCCTTTACGGCATCACCCCGACGCAAAAAATCTTCGCGCTCGATGCCGCCAATGGAAAACTTCTCTGGAAATTCGATTCAGGAATTGTCGGCACGCAACCCAATCGCGGCCTGGCCTTTTGGCGATCATCGGATAACCAGGAGGCCCGCATCCTCGTCGGCGTACTGAATTATCTTTACGCGCTCGATGCCGCCACCGGCAAGCCGGTCCCAACCTTCGGCGATAATGGACGCATCGACCTGCGAGAAAACCTCGGCCGCGAACCTGCCTCCGCCAACTCCATCTACCTCACCAGCCCCGGCGTCGTTTTTGAAGACGTAATCATCGTCGGCGGACGCATGCCGGAAACGTTGCCCGCGCCTCCCGGCGATGTTCGGGCGTTTGATGTTCGCACCGGCAAACTGCGCTGGGCATTTCACACCATTCCGCGTCCGGGCGAGCCAGGGTATGAAACCTGGCCGAAGCAAGCCTGGAAAACCAGCGGCGCCGCGAACAACTGGACCGGTATGACGCTCGATCCTGCTCGCGGGATCGTGTACGTCCCGACCGGCTCGGCTGCTTCCGATTTCTACGGCACCGACCGAATTGGCGACGATCTTTACGCCGACTGCCTGCTGGCGCTCGATGCACGCACCGGCAAGCGCCTCTGGCATTTCCAGGCCGTGCACCACGACATCTGGGACCGCGACTTCCCCTCGCCGCCAGTGCTGCTCACCGTTCAGCGCGACGGCAAGTCGGTCGACGCAGTCGCGGAAACTTCCAAGCAGGGCTTCGTCTATCTCTTCAACCGCATCACCGGCGAAGCGCTCTTCCCGCTTGAAACAAAGGAATATCCGGTCAGCACGGTTCCCGGCGAAAACGCCGCGAAAGAACAATCGCTGCCCGCCAAGCCAGCGCCCTTCGCGCGCCAGCGGCTCACCGAAGACATGCTCACCCGGCGCACGCCCGAAGCCCACCGCTGGGCGCTCGAGAACTTTAAGATGTTTCGCAGCGACGGCCAGTTTGTTCCGCTCTCCACCGGTAAGGAAACCATCGTTTTTCCCGGTTTCGACGGAGCCGCGGAATGGGGCGGTTCCGCGGTTGATCCGCAAACCGGCTTCATCTATATCAACTCCAACGAAATGGCCTGGAACGCGGCTCTCGGCGAATCCACCGACGCCACCGGAACGCGCTCGCTTTACACTTCGCAATGCAGCGTTTGTCATCACGACGACCTGAAGGGCGCGCCACCTGACTTTCCGACGCTTGAGGGAATCGGCGCGCGTCTCACTTTCAGCCAGATCGCCGCAACCATCCACAACGGCAAAGGACGCATGCCGGGCTTTCCCAATCTCACGCCCGAACAAATCAGCGCCATCGCGGATTTCCTGGCGAACGGTCAGTCCAAAGAGATCATCAGCCCTGGCCCACAGCTTCCCGCCATGAACTACCACCTCATGGGCTACAACCGCTTCCTCGATCCCGAAGGCTATCCTGCCATCGCGCCACCCTGGGGCACACTAAACGCCATCGATCTGAATACCGGAGAATATGTCTGGAAGATTCCGTTCGGCGAGTACCCCGAACTAACCGCGGCGGGCATGAAAGATACGGGCAGTGAAAACTACGGCGGGCCGATCGTCACCGCGGGCGGACTGCTCTTTATCGGCGCCAGCAACTTCGACAAAAAATTCCGCGCCTATAACAGTTCCACGGGGGCATTGCTGTGGGAAACCACGCTGCCGTTTTCAGGCAATGCGACGCCTGCAACCTACTCCATCAATGGCCGGCAATTTATCGTGATTGCCGCAGGCGGCGGCAGGGACCGCAAGTCCAAATCCGGCGGCGTTTATGTGGCTTTCTCCCTTCCGGCAGACCGTTCGTCGCACTGACGCCAACTAGTTTTCCTGGTTTCAGTTTTCAGCAATTAGGCCCGTTCGGATTCGTAGAGCATCCGCCACCGGGCTTGCCAACTTGCGGAGGCGTGGACCCATTGTTTCCCCGCACTGCAACCACCGGAATCACGATGGCTGGAATCGCCGCCAGAATCCCCAGCGTAATCGCTGTGCCCTTGCCGAAGTGGTGTCCAACGTTCTGCACGGCCGGACCGCCGCCTACATCCGTGGTCGATCCCGCGCTCATCAGTACGTCCAGCGTTGCCTGCGTCGGCGGCTGCGGCCCGGTGTTGTCATTCGTCCGCACGTTGGAAAATTGCCCCGCCTTCACTTCCACGCACACGCCCGCCAGATTGCAAACCTTCACCACGCCTTCGAACACCGTCACGTTCATGGTTCCCGTTGTATTGTCGAAGCTGACAAAAAAGTCCGTGCCTACTACGCCCGCTACGCCGGCCGGCGTCTTCACTTGAAATTTTCCGTCTGGCTTGGTGATCTTCTGGGCCTGCGAACGCAGCTTGCCATAGGTCAATTCCAATTCCGTCTGTTGCGCCCCGCCGTCGTGCTTCACCACTTTGATCGATGATTCCGAACCCACGTTCAGTACCGACCCGTCATCTAGCGCAATGCGCGCACGGGCACTGGCCTGTGTGTTCACCACGTCTTGCCAATCCACCACGGTTTTTGCCGACGCGGAAATCGTTTTGGATCCCCGCGCGATATTGACCGCGGGGATCACGCGGGAGACCTCGCCCGCTCGTTGCCCGGGCGTATCGGCTGCCGCAATCTCGTTGGGGAGGCACAGGAGCGCTGACATCGCCATGGCCGCCAGGCAGGCGTACGGGGACTTCGTCTTCATTGGGGACTCTCCTAAGGATACTTTCGGCTTATCTATTGTTGTTACCGGGCGCCCCGCGCCGTCAATTTGAATTCCGGCCCTGGTTTCCCGTTCGCCAACTTGGCTTGTAGCTCAGGGCAGCCACGGTCTGGTTGTCCCGCTGCGTTTCACCTCGCAGCGCCGTTTACCGCGCCGGTGATCGGGTGCCCGAGAGGGCGGTTCTGGCAAGGCGGGCTCGGCCAAGTCTTTCTCAGGTCCGGGCGAGGCTTTCGCGCCGATTCGGAGAATGTTGCCTCCCACGCATCACTGCACCTTTGGCCACTTGTAAGCAGTCGTTTGGCGCGCCACACTGCGCCTATGAAGAACTTTGTAGCGCTCCTGGTCGCCCTTGCCGTCGCTGGCGGGATCTGTTTCTTCTATTTCAAAAAGATGCCGACCACCGATGCAGGCACTGCCCCCACGCAAGCGATCAGCCTGACTGGCGTTCGCATGGACCTGATGCAAATCGCGCAAGCTGAGCGTACTTACGTCGCTTCCAACGGCCATTGCGGTTCCCTCGACGACCTCATTTCGTCCAGCACCATGAATCTCGCTCGCACCGAGCGCGACGGCTACTCCTACGAAGTGAAGTGCGGCGAAGGCTCCGACTTTGCCGTCATCGCTCATCATGCGCCTGCGCCGCCCGATTCCCCCATTCGCTACCCCATCCTGGCCATCGACCAGAACCTGCAAGTCGGCGAAGTTCAGTAGCAACCGCCAGGATCGAGTCTCCTGTGCCGCGGCTTTAGCCGCTGAAGAATTGCTTTATCGTTGCGATCACTGGCTATGCGACCCTATCTCGGTGAGGTGGGCGCGTGCGCAAACGACTACTCTCCTTGGCTATTGCTCCGGCTTTTCTCTTCCAACAGCCCGGCGCGCCCGAGCGCAAAGTCGCGGGCTCGGCTATTTCTTCGTCCCACGATCCCCAGGTGCAAATCCATTTGCCCGAATCCGCCCAATACGTAGGCGCGGACCGTTGGATCCTTTACGGTATCGCCGACTGCGAACTGCACGCCTTTGTCGAAGCCGATGCGCAGCACATCGTTCAGCGCCTGTTTTGGATTCAATTTGAAGGCTATGTCCCGTCCAAGCCGGAACTCGCGCACACTTACGATTCTCCGCGCCACACCGCCATCGGGGGACTCGATTTTTACTTGGACACTTGGCCGCGCGCCGACGGCGAACAAACCAAGCCCGGTTCCGACCGCGAACATATGGAAGCGCTCATCCTTTCAAAAGGCTACAAAATGCCCGCCGGTATGATGTACGTCCGCCTCGTCCATTTGCTCGACGCCAACAAGCGCAAGGAGTTGATGATCATCTACGGCGAAGATCTCGCGCCCACTGGTTTCACGGCCGCCGAACTAGCCGAAGGCGGCAAAGCCCGCGCCCAATGGCAGGCCTTGAAAAATGCCCTCATCGCCCGCGCCCTAAAATCAATCTCCCTTTCCACCCATTGACTTGCAACGGCCACTTCAGGTGGCCTGCGAATGGTGACCGCTCGCCAACGCCAGGTGCCTCCGCCTGAGGTTTTGAAGGGCTTTTTCTTGATGTAGTACCGGGCTGCAGCCCGGCCTCCGGGGGTCGGATCCCAGCTGTCTAAGCCCCAAAGACATACGTCTCCAAAAACTCATTCCGAAACTTCCCCCCGGGATCGTGCTTCTTCGCCAGTTCCACAAATTCCGGGAGTCGCTGGTAACGAGATCGCAAAACCTGCGGCTCCATGGTGAACAACTTCCCCCAGTGCGGCCGTACTCCGAACGGCGCCAACGCTTTCTCAATTTCCGGCAACACACCCTTGACCGCCGGCCAGTCCTGCTGCCACGTAAAGTGAATCGCCACCGAATCCTGCTGATAGCAAGGACTCATCCACAAATCATCGGCCGCAATTGCGCGGATTTCCGTGATCAGCAAATGCGGGCTGATCCTTTCATGCAATCTCTCGACCGCCAGGATCGCTTCCACCGCGTGCTTGCGCGGCACAAAAAATTCCGATTGCAGCTCTTTCCCCGCGCTCGGCGTGAACCCCATCTTGAAATGCGGCAAGCGCTCATACCACGGCCCCGGCACACCCATCTGCTCGGTGCAATTCTCCGCACCCAGTTCCGCGATGGGATGCAGGCTTTTCTTCGCCAGCTTCGCGCCAAAAAATTCCGGCTTGGCCGCGAACTCCTTTCCGCCGTCCACGCGCTCCTTGATCCACACTTCGTTCACGTTTTTATTCCGCCAGTCGGTAAACAAGCTCACGCTGTATCCGCTGGCTTCGATTTCGTCAAAATGACCAGTAGCCGCTTCGAGCGGCATGTTTTCGTAAACCCACTGCCGTGCCATGAACGTCGGCTGAATATCCAGCGTCACTTTGGTAATCGCGCCCAGCGCCCCTAACCCCACCACCGCTCCGCTGAACCTGTCGCCGTCCTTTTTTCGCGACAGCACCACGACATCGCCGCTCGCCGTTACGATCTCCAGCCCGCTAGCGGCCGTCGACAAATTTCCGTTCTTTTCGCCCGACCCATGGGTTCCCGTGCTGCACGCGCCGGCCACCGAAATATGCGGCAGCGAAGCCAGGTTGTGCAGCGCAAATCCCTTTTCGTGAAGATATGGAGCCAGCCGCCCGTAGGTCACTCCCGCGTCCACCGTCACCGCCTTTGCCGGCGCATCGAGCGCCACCACTTCTTCCATCGGCTTCAGCGACAAAAATGCGTTCTTGCTGTCGGCAATCGCGTTAAAGCAGTGCCGCGTCCCCAGCACTTTTAGTTTGCCGGTTTTCTCTACGTAAGCCCTCACTTGTTCGACGGATTTCGCCGCGTACAAATTCTCCGTGCCGTATTCAATGTTTCCCGCCCAGTTTTTTAGCTTTTCCGGCACGTTAGCTCCCCATGCGAAGAGCGGCGAAAGCACCGATTGAGTGCCCGCTGCTCCGGTTAACTTCAGAAACGTTCTCTTTTTCATGCGCATTTAAGCCGCTCCGCCGGCGTCGTCCGCGAAAGAATGGCGAAATCCATCCGCGGTTCAACAACGCCACGATTGTATATCCCCTTGGCGCGACTTATCCCATCGCCGCGCCCCGGCTAACGGCTGCATCTCGGGCGGAGCGGGGAGTCTCTGTTTTTTGGGAACTTTTTTCTAAACACCTTCGTTCCTACTTGCAGAGCGGCAGCTTCGCGATAGCGAACAGGATCTCGACGCCGCGACCGATTCCTCGGGGTAACACATTTCTTTCGTTGTACTTTAAAGGAGACGGATAATGGGCGACGTTGGCGCAGGCATGATTGGATTAGCGGCAGTGGTTCTTTCCCTCGGTATCCCTATGGCGGCGATGTACACCTTCTTTCGCGTGAAAAAACTCAAGACCGACGAGCGCATGGCGGCCATAGCGCGCGGCGTCGCGGTTCCGTTCGAAGAACCAGTGGCTCCCGCGGCGCGTTCCCGCAGAAACGCCATTCTTCTCATCAGCGGGGCCATCGGCTTTATGGCCACGTTCGGCGTGATCGCTGGTATTGTGCATGAGCCGGAAACCTGGACCGCCGCAGCCTTTGGCTTGATTCCTCTGTCCATCGGCGTCGGCTATCTGCTGGACTTCACCATCACCCGCCGCGAAGCGCACTCCTAATTTACGCGGCAAAATTGTCATCCCGGGGCCCCGGTTCCGATCGGGGCCCAACGGATTTCACCCTTCCACGCCTTCGACCTCTCTACTCATTCCGCAGTGCTTGCATCGGATCGAGCCGCGAGGCACGCAAAGCGGGCAGTAAGCATGCCGCGCTCGCGACTAGCAGCAGCACAATCGCGACGGCGGCGAACACGCTCGTGTCCAACGGCCGCACACCGTATAGCAGATCGCGAATCATTCTGGTGCCGGCGAACCCTCCGGACAATCCGAGAATCAACCCGACTCCTGCCGGGCGCAGTCCATCCCAGAGCATGAGCCGCAGTACCTCATGGCGCTGTGCTCCGAGCGCAATCCGCACACCCAATTCCGTTGTCCGCTGCGTCCCAACGTAGGAAAGCACTCCAAACAAACCTGCGGCGGCCAGCACCAGGGACAGCACCGCAAACGCCAGCAGCAGCGTGGCATCGAAACTTGCGTCCGACGTCGATTGCCCGACGATTTGGTCCAATGTTAGAACGTCTGAAACCGGCAGTTCCGGGTCAAGCTGTTGAATGATTCGCTGGGTCGGCAAAGCTAGCGCAGTCACGTCGCGGTTCGATCGAAGGGCCAGCGTTCCGGTGTTTGGCACGCCACCGTAGATGGACACATAAAGCGGAAAGTACATCATCGGGCGCACCTCTCTGGCAACCAGGAAGCGCGTGTCTCCGACCACGCCCACCACTTTGAACCGACGCCTGCCAATGGTCAGCAAGTGCTTGCCAATGGGATCTTCATCGGGAAAATACTGCCGCACCAGCGCTTGGCTGACGATTACTTCGTCCGCTTTGTCTAACCGCTGGTCCGCATCGAAGGTTTTCCCCCGCAGGATCGGAATGCCCAGCGCGGCAAAATATCCGGGATCCACCCAGCGCACCGCACCGAGTTGATACTGCCCCTCGGGTAATGGAGGATGTTCGGCAATTGCGAAACCGCTGTCCCCACCGTAACCTTCTCCGGGAACCATCCTTGTGAATGCGGCACTCTGAACACCGGGCAGTGCGCGCACTCGTTCCAGCAAGGCTTCATAAAAATTCACCCGCTGTGGGTCCTTGCTGTACGCCGCTTCGGGCAGGCTTAGATGCAGGGTCAGCACATTGTCCGTGAGGCACCCGAGGTTGGTCGTCCGCAGCTGCCTATAGCTCTTCAGCAACAATCCGGCTCCAATCAGCAGCACCACCGTTAAACCCACCTCCAGCGAAAGCAACCACTTGCGCAAACGAACCCGGGCTAGGCCTGCGCTATGAGAACGCGACGCTTCCTGCAGCGACGGCAGAATCTGCTCGCCCTTGATCGAAAGCGCCGAGGTCATTCCCGTAAAAACTGCGCACAGAAGAACCAATCCGGCCGCGAACGCAACGACCCAGCCATCTATGTGAATCGTTTCAACGCGGCTCATCTCCCGTCTTGTGCTGACAAACCACTGAATCACCTCGTACGCCATTGCTAAGCCGGCGGCGCCGCCCGCGATCGAAAGCACGAAGCTTTCTGTCAGATGCTCGCCAAGCAACCGCCAGCGCCCTCCGCCGAGCGCCATGCGAATGGCGAACTCTCTTCGCCGCGTGGCTTCGCGCGCCACCAGCAAGCTCGCGACGTTCAGACACGCGATCAACAGGAAGCAGCCCGTTGCTCCGAGCAGCATAAGTAGCGGCGTTTTGACTTCTCCAACGACGTCGTCCAGAAGCGGGCGGGTCTGCGCGTACTTGCTTACAAAAGGATTGTCGCGGTGTGCCTCGTGCAGCCGCTTGACGATGACCGATAACTCCGCTCGCCCTTCAGCCTCGCTGGCCCCCGGCTTTAGCCGTCCAATCGATGCGAAGTCATGGCTGTCCAGCGCTTGCATCTCCGCGGCGGGTTCTTCGTGATAAATCGGAGTCCACAACTGTGACCCCTGTTCCGGATACGCAAACCATGCCGGCATGATGCCGATCACTGTGTAGGCCTTCGCATCCAAGCGTATCGCTTGGCCCAGGATTGAGTTTGCTCCCCCAAAACGCCTTTTCCACAGTCCCCAACTCAGAACCACCGTCGCATTCGCGGACGGTTGGTCATCCTCCGCCGTAAACTTCCGGCCAAACGCCGGTTCCACTCCAAGAGTGGCGAACAGGTTCCACGAACACTCCGCCGCACGAACTTTCTCGGGGAGCTGTCCGCCCGCGCTTGCCAGGTTGTATTCCGTCCGGTAGGAATAAATCGCTAAATCGGAAAATTGCGTGCTCTGTTTCTTCCATTCGGCGAATACGCCGCCCGCCGATGCGTTGTAGGGAA
>DATMZI010000191.1:0-10875 GCA_035607085.1 Candidatus Eiseniibacteriota bacterium
GGCTTACACCGTCCGGCCGGCAGCAAATCAGTGCAGGGCAACCGCATTGGGAGCGCGCGGAGCGGCAGCTCAAGAGCCAGCTCGGCAGGACGGGTTGGGAGAAGATGCGCGGCATCGTGGCCGAACTAACGCACGCGGCAGCGGTCTTTTAAGCGGGCATAACTAAATAGATGCATATACATCTAAGTGGAACGAATCTCGGGAGGCTCCATGAAAAAAGGCGTCCTATTTTTGCTTCTTGCGCTGGCAGCTGGAGCACTGGTCTTCGCGCTTAGTGATGTTCCCGAAAAGAGGCCGGGCCTGTCCTCTCCCTCGGCCCTACGCCCGGAGATGGAGTATCTCGAAAAGGTCAACCGGATCGCTCCTCCCAAAGATCCGCAGCTGCTTTTTCTACTGATGGCGCAGTACGCGAACGCCAACCAGCAGGCACGCGGAGTGGACTTTTTCTCGGAACGGCTGAAAGAGTTCGGACCGCAGCTCAGCGACGGTCAGAAAGCGCTTTATTTGAGCGCCATTGGCCTGCTGCGCGCCCAGCACGCCTCGGAGGTTCCATTCTTGCGTCGCTATGGCTACGTCAAAGAAACCATTCGTACTCTCGACGAGGCTAAGCGGTTTTCCGGTGGGCGCATCTTCGTCGTGAACTGGATGGTCGGGATTGTGCACGCCGAGCTTCCGAGCTTTTTTGGGCAACAGAAGGTTGCGCGTGAGGAACTCTCGTGGTGCGCAGCGAACGCTGAGCAAGCACCGCACTCGGGCTGGTTGCGGGAGGTCGACTATCACCTCGGCAAGCTGGCTTTGGCGGACGGAGACAAGACGAAGGCCGAGGAATATTTGCGCCGCAGCGGATATCCGGATTTTCACCAACCGATAACACTCACGACTCCTTTTTCGGAAAAGGCTTCCACCGGACACACCTTCTTTCCGAAGCACATCGTGGAGATAGTTCCGAAGCGGGTCTATCTGCTTTCCGGCTTCGAGTTTACGGAATACTATTTCGTGGTTTCGGATGATGGCCGGGAACTCATCGCCATCGACGCCGGGACCAGGCCCGATTCAGCAAAGACAGCATACGAAGCGCTTCGCGCGTATGCACCGGGCCTTCCTCCACTCACTACGATTTTCATTACGCACGCGCATTGGGATCATGTTGGTGGCCACACCTATTTCCGGTCGCTCCGCCCCGCCGTGCGTTTCTATGGCCGGAGCAATTATGCGGAAGAAATCCGACGGCAACTTGCTGCGCCCGAGGTCTTTGGGAAGCGCTTCTTCGGCGAGCGGTTCAGGTTCGACGATATGCGCGGCTACAAGCCGGATGTTCTGATAGACGGCCACACTTCCCTGAAGATCGGAGGAACGCAGTTTGAATTAATACCGATCTCCGGGGGCGAAACACACGATGCCATGTTCGTCTATGCACCGGCCCTGCGGACATTATTCGGCGGGGACTTCATCATGCCGTACATCGGGGCGCCGTTTGTCGAAGAGGGCGACTTTGAGGGCTTACTCGGCGCGATCGACGTGGTCGTCGAGAAAAATCCGGAGCACCTGCTGCACGGGCACGAGCCCTTGACACGGAATTTCGCCTCGCCGGCAATGCTGGCGCAGCTCAAGGTGGATCTGGTCTGGCTGCACGACCAAGTCGTCGCTTCAATTCGAAACGGTGCCGAACGTTCCGAGGTTCACCAGGCAAACCTGATTCCTCCTGACCTGCTCACCGGCCGGCCCGACGTGTTCCAGCCTTACTTGATTCTTCGCGAGCATGTCATTGACCGCCTCTATGATCAAAATGTCGGTTACTGGCAAGCGGACCTTGAGGGTCTGGATCATTTGGGCAAGGCGGACCGTGCCGAACTTTTCGCGGACTATCTCGGTCTTTCGGAGAAGCAGATCGCGAAGGCCGCGGAGCGCCTGGCCGCTGACGGAAAATACGAACTCGCGGCGTACCTTCTCGAATCGTCGAGCGCGAAGTTTCCGCACAGTAATGCGCTCGTGCAAGCGAGACAACTTGTCTACCTGAAACTGATGGAGAAAAACCAGAACACCGATCCCTTCAAGTTCATCATCTACTCGGGGCAGATCGGGGCGCAAACACCTCCGGCTGCGGGAGAAAAGTGAAAGCGAGGAGTTTGTGAACAGAGAACAGCTTCTGAGCAAGCTTGAACGAACCTGGCAAGATTTCGTTGAATCTCATGCAGGGCTGTCAGCGGAACTGCTCCTGGAACCGGGTGTGACCGGACGCTGGTCGGTGCGCGACATCGTCGCGCATGTCACGACATGGGAAGAAGAAGCGCTCAAGCATCTGCCAACGATCCGGAAAGGCGGAACACCACTGCGTTATTCCATCGAGTACGGAGGGATTGACGCCTTCAACGCGCAGACGACCGAGAAGAAAAAGGATCTTTCGCTCGCTGACGTCTTTCGCGAAAGAGACAACGTACACCAGCGGCTCCTCGCTTTTCTTCAACAAGTGCCGGACCAGGAGTTTCGAAGCGAGACGCGCTTTTGTCGCCGTCTGCGTCTCGATACCTACGGTCATTACCCGAAGCACAGTCAAGCGGTTAGGAAGTGGCGTGAAAGAAGGATCGGCATTTTCAATTCCTCCGGTCGCGTTGCTGTTCGAGAAAAAGCCCAGGGACGGCTGTGGTGAAGCAGGAAAGTCTTCGCGTGGTTCGGAAAAGAAAGTGAACGGTCGTTTCGGCACTCAAAAACGAAGACCGCTCGGCGGGCGATGTTCGTGGACTCTATGACTGCGGGACTCTATCGAATCTTCTTTTGGTCGCTATGCACGCGATGGCAAGGCACGCGGCCGGTGCGTTCGAGATAATTAAAGGCAGCGAATGCATCAGGATTCCGTACATCAGCCAGAGAACCACGCCCGCGAGATAGAGGAACAACATTTGGTAGGACAGATCCCGTGCTCCAAAACGGCGCATTTTGATGAGTTGCGGCACAAGCATTCCGGTACTGCAAACAGCTGCCGAAGCCCCGATGAGCGATTTGCAGCTTGCGAGCGACATCATAAGGCTAGTCACCGTTCGATCGTTCTGGCGGGATCAGGGCCGGGGCTGGCAGCGGAATCGCCAGTCCGCATGAGAAAATTTCATTGAGAAGCTGAGTCATAGAGGCGAACCGAATCGATCGGATTCCGAGAGAGCGCGCGGCCAATACGTTTGCCTCTATATCGTCCACAAACAGCGCTTCGGATGGCGCGACTGCGAGTTCGCGGAGACAACGCTCGTAAATCACAGGATCGGGCTTGATGAGTCCAACTTCGCAGGACAGTACCTGGCACGTCAGATGGCTCATCCATGGGAAGTTCTTTCTCGCATGACGCGCCATGTCCGAGATCATGTTGGAAAGCAAGGCAGTCTTGAGGCCGGCAGTAGAAAGGGTTTCTATCCAGCGAATCATTTGGGGGTTGACGCTGCTCCACATCGCCACGTCTAGCCTTCGGAGTTTAACAACCTTCTCTATGTCGAGAGCGACTCCAACTTTCTCGGCGAATCTGAACCAATACTCATCCGGTGTCACAGTTCCCTGATCGTACGGCGCGCGGTCACGCGGATAGAGGTTGCAGAATACGTCCCGCGGCACGGCGAGAACGGCAGCAAGGGAGGCCATTTCTTCTGGGTCCGGTGCCAGCGAGACCACCTGTCCGTAATCCAGGATGACGGCCTTGACCGGTAGTGGGTTCGGTTCACTGGATGGTGGCACGAGAGCCTGCTCCGAGAACAAGTGTCAGGCGTTTCGCTTGGTTCGTCCAATGAATCATTCAACACTGAGTGATAACATATGGTCATGAATTGGAACTTCGACGAACTAAAATCTTTCGGCGTCCTCGCTCGCGAATTGCACTTTCATCGGGCCGCCGAGCAACTCTTGCTCTCCCAGCCGGCGCTCAGCAAGCAGATCCGTCGCTTGGAAGAGAAGGTCGGAGGACGACTTTTTGTGCGGACGCGCCGCAAAGTCACGCTCACAGAAACTGGAAGAGTGCTCTTGCCTCTCGCCGAAGGACTCCTGAGGCAATCAAACGCCGCGTTCGCGATCGCTAAAGAAGCAAGCACGGGGACAGCCGGGATTCTCCATGTGGGCTATGGCCTGGCCGTCGTGCACGACTTTCTTCCACGAGCGATGGTGCGGTTTCGGGGAATGTATCCGCACGTGCAGCTGCAGCTAAGGGATATGTCGACGCCGGCGCAGCTGGCCGCCCTACTCGAGGGAAAGCTGGATATCGGTTTCGTACGTTTGCCGGTTTCATCCCCGGAGCTGGATTGCTTGCCAGTGATCGAGGAGCGCCTGGTTCTTGCGGTGCCCGAGTCGTTTCCGGGCAAACGAAAACTGGCTGACGTAAAGGATACCCCCTTCGTGTTGCTCTCACGCGCGGCTTCCGCCACGTTCTATGACCATGCCCTCACTCTGTGCCACCAAGCCGGATTCTCGCCGAACATCGTGCAGGAGGCGAGCGACACTTTCACTATTCTGAACTTTGTCCGCGCGGGGTTGGGTGTGTCACTGGTGCAGAGCGCTGCGTCAAGAATGAAAGTGCCTGGTATCCGCTATCACGACCTTCGCGTTCCAGAGGCAGCGTGGAAGATCGGGCTGGCATGGAAGCGAGATGGCGAACGCTATGATCTCAGCCAGAAGTTCGTCAAGGCCGTTGGACGCGCGCGAAAGCCTGCATCGTGAGTATGACCAAGGGCCTACGGGGAAGTGGCTCAGCCCGGAGAGAGTAGCATCTCGCTCTGCGCCCCCGCTCGCTCGAACGTGAGATTGACTGAGCGTTCCCCAATTGGTCTCGTACGATGACGAACACCTCTGTTGACAGTGATCATATGGCCCGGCCGAAGCTCGACAGTCCGATCATCAAAATCAATGAAGAGGCCGCCTTCCAATGCGAGAAAACTCTCGTCGGAATCGGGATGACAGTGCCAATGATACGGCTCAGTCATCGTGCTTATGCGCACTTCGTGGTCGTTGACCCTGGCAATTGGATGGTTGTCGTAGCTATCCGCCGTTGATGATTCGACCGCGACATTGATGACTTCGAAAGAAGAATTCTGCATTTGTCGCTCCGCATATGCCCTGTGTTGCGGCTCAGATGCATTCGATTCTACCAAGTTATATTCGGCGTACTTTGCAGTCTTCAGAACGATCGGAATTCGATTGCGGCTCAAGCGGCGGGCCGCCGCCTACCGGAGCCAACGGTCCAGAGGCACATACCAAATATTCTGGCGACCGTTGGCCCACGTTCCGATCTGCGAAAGGTCCCGTTCGATCTGCTCTTCAGAACGCGGGTAGTCCGCCGGCGGCACGGTATTCGTGCTGAAATACAGAGTTCGGTGGTCGGGGCCCAAACGCGCTTCAATATTGCCGCCGTGTTCATTCACTGAGTCTCCGAGATCCTGCGGAGTGGTCCATTCTTGCCCCTTGCGATAGACGATGTGCAGACGCTTCGGGTTTTTTCCTCCCGGATGATTTGCACTGAAGATCAGAAATGATTCGTCTGGTGCTACGGCCGGGTCGACGTCTTCCATCGTCTGATCACTTAAAGACAAAGCAACTGGGGGCAGATAAGCACCGGCACTGTATTGCGACCGATAGATGCGGAAATATCCTGTCTGGCTGTCCGGCTTCATGAAATAGATGCTGCCACCGGAAACTATGCTCGGCGAGAACGTCGCGTTACCGGCATTTATTGAGTCGGGCAGTCTCTCCGGTGCAGTCCAACCGGTCCCGACACGATTCACACGCCACAGGTTGCCGCCACCTCCGGGAAAGTTCCTGCCGTTGAAGGTTCCGTCGATGGCCGTCCCGCGCCCGTCCTTCGGACGGTTGGAGGCAAAGACGAAAAACGAACCGTCAGGAGACATTGCAGGCTCAATGTCATTCCATTTTCCCGAGAACGGCGCAACGGCGGGAGTCGACCATACGCCATGGGATAGGGTGGAAACCATAATCACGGAGAACGTGCCGTTGCTTCGGTTGAAGTAAACGGTATTTCCGTCG
This sequence comes from Candidatus Eiseniibacteriota bacterium, assembly GCA_035607085.1. Lineage (GTDB taxonomy): Bacteria > Acidobacteriota > Terriglobia > Acidiferrales > UBA7541 > Acidiferrum. The sequence goes on from DATMZI010000191.1 coordinate 6,007, forward strand.
GGAGTGAACGCTGGCGAAAGATCGTCAGCGGGTCCCGAGATGACTCCGGGCGCAAACAGCCGGGGGCTCGGCGAGTCGTCCGCAAAGGTTCTCAAATGCATCAACAGCGAAACGCCGCAAGCCCCAGCGAATAGAGTTGCACGACATTTTACATTCATCTGGTTGAGTCCTCACAGGCATTTAAGAGAGCGAATCGGCAGATCGCTTTCTGACGTCGCTGTATAGGCGGTGCTTTCTCCGTGACTTGCGCCGACCAGTTCCTGGCCAACTTGATTGATTTGCTCTGAACGAAGATGCAGTCTCGACCGTAGCGGAGGATTTTGTTCCTTGCAATGACCACTCGCTGTACCTCTGGCGATACCACTTGCACGAGAGACCCGGCAACGCAATTTTCCCTTCTGCAAGAACCCCGAACGGGCACGCTCGGCAAGGAGCTACTTCGGACCTCCGTAGGGAAGTTCGACAGTCTTGGCTTTCAAAACTCCAGAAACGATGATCTTCATGGATAGGCGCGTACGCTCTCGGACCTTGTCCCGGAACAGTTTCCCCTCCACATGAAAGCCACTGTGAACAATCTTCCGGCCATCCCGATCCCTTACCGTAAAGTATTTGCTACCCATGTTGTAGTGAAGGCTCGCGACATTCTCCCAGCGAATTTGTTTCTCGTAACCGAACCAAGTGCGCGACGCGATTCCGAGCACGTCGATCGTCAAAACGGGCGGATTAATAAATGGGACCGCTACTAGAAGCACTAGCAAAGCATAAGGAAGCCACCACTCCCTGGGTTGAAGCGTCAACGAACACCAAATCAAAAACGCGGCGATCACGACCGCAAGGAATCCCACGAAAATTCGGATCTCTCGGGCGGGGGGAAAGATTGCCCGGCCGGACTCGATTGTTGCCTTCGGAATGGACGATCGCTTCCATAGCCAACGAAACACCGCCCCATGCACCGCGAGTACGAGAAGGGGAAGCACGTTCTGAACAAAATCAATCTTTGGGATGAGATGACCTTTCATAGGAGTGAAACCGGCGAAAAAGCCTCCGGCACAGCCTGCAAACCGTAACCCTACGGTTTCGCCTGTTGCGACGCGGCTTCAAACTCCTTGGCCAAATCCGGATGTTCGGCCAGAGCCTCCGCCATCGACTCTTTGCCCAGCGCCTCTCCCCAAGCCTGCGCCATCTGTTGAAGCTCAACAGTTAAGCCAGGCATTTCCTTGATCACTTTTTGGCCCGTGGGCGTTTCGTAAAAACGGATCATCTCCTTAATTTCGTTGGCTGAAAAATGTTTCTTATAGATGGGTATCGCTCGATCCTTTAGGTCCTCCGCTTTTAACTTCGACTGATACTTGGCCACGAAAAGGTCAACCAGCTTGGCCCGGTATTTTCCGGGCGGGAGCGCATTTGTGATCGCAGGCCTTACGTTTGTCTCCATTTCCTTGATTGTCTGTTGCGACAGCAAGGTCGTGCTGGTTAGGACCATGAGTCGCCGTATCTCGGCTTCTCCAGAACGCTCCGAATTCGATTGCGATTCGCCCCTTGTCTCTGCAACTCTCAAGTCAGCGGAAGGCAAAGCGAATTTCGCCATGCTCGCAGGCTGCTTGTTGTAAATGGACTCTCCGCTGATCGCCAGAGACAACGCCAGTAAAAGCAATTTAGAAATCATCTTGTCCTCATCTTTTTGTTTTTCTTTTTAATGCTTTTCGAACGCGGATACCTTCAAGCGGTTCACAGAAACGGCAAGAAATATCCACATCTCGCCACATTTCCGTCGCGTATCGCGCCCGCCAATCAGAGCAAGACCTCAGCACGACGTTTCAAGGTCATCCGCTTTTTTTAGATTTGTCGGCCGCGACCTGGCACGCGGTCATCACAGAGCAGCCTTGGGGTCCATCCATAGGACTTCCCAGTGATGCCCGTCGAGATCGTAGAAACTCCAACCGTACATGAAACCGTGGTCCTGGGGCTCCTTGGCGTGCTGGCCTCCTGAAGCAACTGCCTTCCTGACCATTTCATCGACGGTGGGCCTCGTGGAGCACGATATGGCCATCAGGCCTTCCGTGTATTTTGAGGTGTCGCACAATTCGTGTGTCGTGAAGGTCCGAAAAAACGGCTCAGAAAGCAGCATCACGAAGGCCCCATCGTTGATGATCATGCACGCGGCCTTTTCGTCGGAGAATTTGGGATTGAAGGAAAAGCCAAGGCCTGAAAAGAATTCCATCGACTTCTTCAGGTCACGCACAGCCAGATTCACGTATATCTGTCGAGCAAACGCTTCTGCCATAGCTTTCTCCATTCCATGATTGAGTTGGACTGCTCTTTCCTGTCACCGGAGCAGGCCGTATACGAGCACGACAACGCAGCACGTCAGTAGGCCAGCTCCCGCGATGGTCACGCGAGTTCCTGCAGAAGGGCGGTTTTCCTGTCCGAGCAACATGTGAAGAAAAAATCCACCTGACTGAGCCAGAATGCCTGCAAAGAGCAGAGCGCTCGCTAGATGCTTGATGGAAACGCCGAGTGTCGTCTGGTCGAGGAAGTTGTAGTACAGCAGCGACATCAGCAGAAGCACTCCCGCGTGCGCGTGCCCGGCGCGAAAGCAATTCACTTGAAATGGGCTCAGTATGTTGCCGCGGTTGATAAGGCGAAGGAGCGAAAACCCCCCAAACATCACAGTGGGCAGAGCAATCCAGGAAACGATGATCCAAATCCGGAGGTTAATCACGACCGACTCGCGTCTTCAAGAGAAATCCCCCTTTTCTGCCTGCGCTACTACCTTCTTTACACAACTCATTCGTAACGTCCAGTACGCACCTTTTGGTTACCTGCCAGGATTGCGACTGCTTTGGCTTCACTGACTGCTGTTTCCGAAGGCCCGCAGAACAATACGACGGGCCGCGTGGTAACAAGAACGTACGTAGTAGACGCGCGGTGCGTGGTGTGGCAAAGATAAGATTTTGAGCTCGATTTATCCGTCGGCTGGAGCAGGCCAGTAACCATCCGCGGGGATTCAAATGCAGTTCGCGAGTGGCTAGGCGCGAGGCGCGAACACGCACGCAAGGTGCAGGATTCATTTCCACGCTCCGAAAAACAAGAAGCAGAATTCACGAGCGCGGCTGGAACGTTGCAAATCACAAGGAGGCTCAAATTGTCGCGGCAAGCCTTGGACCAGATCTTCGACTCACTACTGTTCCGTTGCGGAATCGTCTTTCTGATTGGAAGCTTGGCTGTTGGCCAAGTTACGAAAGCTGCAAACGAAGATGACGATCCGAAACGAGCTGAGGCCACCATAGACCGCGCGACGGGCCTTGCACTTCAGGGAGATGCCTCGGGGGCAGCTCGCGCATGAGACCCAACACTTCGCCGAGAAGAAGGCCTTTGGGGCTTTGGAAAGCTGGGAACTGGAGTATCGCGCCAAACTTGTAGAACTCGCCCTTGCCGATTCGAGTCAAGCCGCGACCTTACAGCGAATATGCGAGAACCGAAACGAAGCGAAAGATTCCCCGCACGCCTATGCAAATTCGCACGTTGTCAGCGATGTCGGCCTGCGCTTGGGAATGCATGCTGGCCGTATCTGCGAAAACAAGAATGCCATTGGACAACCCTTCGTGACGCAGCCAAGTTGGTTTTGATGGAAGACACCAAGAAGCGCGCGCACAGCACTAAGAAGGTCCCCTAAACGCTGCCGACGTAGCGATCTCGTGCGAGTTCTCCGGATGTGCAGCGTTAAGGCCTTTTCTATTCCTTTCTTCCCTTCGCGAAGAGCGTGTGCGCTTTGCGTGTTGGAACGATTTCGACGACATCACAACGTCTACTCTTTCGATCCCTCAAGAAACGACGTCACCATCCCGAGCACCCATTCCGGTCGTTCGACCACGCCAAAGTGACTGACGCCAGGCAATACTGCCAGTCGAGCGTTCGGAAAAATGCGGAACATCTCGACCGCGTGTTCCACCCGCACGATGTCCCGGTCGCCGACCATCACCAGCACGGGAACGTTCACCCCTCGAAGGTCTTCGCGAGAGAACCCCTTCCATTCCACCGCCATGGTCCTTATCTTCGCGACGACGCCAGCCCATTGCTGAGGTTCTGGCGCCACTCTTGCATAATCGTCGCGGAACTGTTTGGGAATCATTTCTGGCGTCAGACTTGCGATTCCTTTGACCACTTCGGGTTCAAGTCCATCATTGTTATAACTGATTCCGATCATTGCCAGCTTCCGAACCATTTGAGGATGCTTGATGGCAATCTGCAGCCCTATGGCGGCGCCGTCGCTCCAGCCGAAAAAGTCCGCTTTCTCGATTTTGAGTTGAGCCAGGAGAGCTACAGTATCTTCTGCCATCTGCTCATAGCTTAGTGGTCGATCGACATCGCGTGTGTGACCGTGGCCTTGCTGCTCCAGAGCAATCACCCGGTAATGTTTCGAGAGCTCCGGGATCAGTTTGCCGAACGAATTGTCGATGGTCGCAAGGCCGCCGTGCAAAAGAACCAGCGGTTCTCCCGCTCCATGGATCTCGTAATACATTTTGAGTCCATTCACGTCGGCGAATTTGCCTTTGTTCTCGCCCGCCTGCAAACTTGGGCTTCCCATGGCTGCGAGCGACAGAACGAAAACATAGGTGAGTACCAGTGAACTTCGGGTTCTTTTCACGGCCACCTCCCTGTATTTTTTTTTCGAGCTTTCGCCCCCGTTTCCGGTGGCGGAGCTACTTCCTTGCGATTAGACCGGCAAGTCGCGGGCCGAAGTGATTCCACTTCGCCAGGGCAGCGGCGTCCTGTTTGCCGTACATAACCGCCCACTCCAAGGGAATCGCGGAGCCTACCGCGTGAACATGCGGCATGGTGTGAGCCGCGTGAGATCCGGCCGCCGCC
>DATMZI010000012.1:0-21663 GCA_035607085.1 Candidatus Eiseniibacteriota bacterium
TTTGCGATCCAGGCGGTTCCCGCAGGAATTGTCACGAGCGACGCCGAAAGACTGCTCACCGAAATTCTCGATGGCATTGAGCGCGAAAACGCAGCCATCTCCATCGAAACGCTGCAGGCCAAAATCGCCGCCTCCACCGCCTGCCACGCCGCTATCAAAGTGAATATGCCGCTTGATCAAAGCAAAATGGAGTGGCTGCTCGCCGCGCTTGCCAAAACCGACTGCCCCATGAGCTGCCCCCACGGCCGCCCCGTCGTTCTCCGCTACTCGGTCAAAGAAATCGAACGCGCCTTCCAAAGGATTTGAAACATGTTGGTGAGCAGAACACTGCGGTGTCCTGACGGACTCGGCGGAAGGACCAGTGATTGCGTTGGTGGCACGGCGACGGTGAAGATTGCCCAGGCCGATGGTCGAATTCTTTTCATGATCCATTACAAATAGCGAGGGCGTAGTCCTTTGACAAAGTCGCAACAACTGGCGAGTGGTGCGCCAAGACTGCTAAAATCACTCGGCTTGGAATTTGGTTTCCTTTCAATTTTCAATTGTTGACTGTCAACTTCGCAGTTCCGGAGCATTCGTGAGCGATTCACAAAAAACTGCCGTAGTGTTCGGCCTGGCTAACAAGCGCAGCATTGCCTGGGCTATTGCCCAGAAATTGCAGGAAGCAGGCTGGCGCCTCGCCATTACCTATCAGAACGAACGCCTCGAACAGGAAGCGAAAGACCTGATCGCCGATCTTGCCGGCGCCGCAGGCTTCATGTGCGACGTGTCTTCGGATGAGCAGATCGCCAAGCTCTTCGAACAGCTCAAAGAAAAATACGGGAAGCTGCAGGGAATTGTGCACAGCGTTGCCTTTGCTCCCGGCGAAGAACTGAAAGGCGAATACGTCAACACGTCGCGAGAAGGATTTCGCATCGCGCATGACATAAGCGTTTATTCGCTGGTGGCCGTTTCGCGCGCGGCGGCCCCGCTGATGAGTGACGGCGGTAGCATTGTTACCATGTCTTATTTCGGCGCGGAAAAAGTCGTGCCGCGCTACAACGTGATGGGAGTTGCAAAGGCCGCGCTCGAAGCGAGCGTGCGTTATCTCGCCAGCGATCTCGGCCCCAAGGGAATTCGGGTCAACGCGATTTCCGCCGGGCCGATCAAAACCTTGGCCGCGCGCGGGATTTCGAATCTAGGTGAAATGCTCAAAGCTCACGCCGATCGCGCGCCGCTGCGGCGCAATGTCGATCCCGCCGAAGTTGGCGGCACTGCCGCGTTCCTGCTGTCGCCAGGCGGCTCCGGCATCACCGGCGAAACCATTTATGTCGACTGCGGCTACAACATCATGGGCTTTTAGCTGTAGCGGAACTTCCCGAATTCCCGCATGAAGAAACTCACGATAGCGATTGATGGACCCGCGGGCTCGGGAAAGAGCAGCGTGGCGCGAGTCGTTGCGCAGCGGATGGGCTACGTGTATCTGGATAGCGGAGCGATGTATCGCGCGTTGGCCCTCAAGGCATTGCAGAATAATGGCGTCGCCCTGACTTCCGAATCCGAACTCGAGCAACTCGCGCGCGATACGCAAATCGAACTGCAACCCGTTCCATCCACTCTGAACGATCCGACGATTCATAATCGCGTTTTGCTGGATGGCGAAGATGTGACGCAGTCCATTCGAACCAACGAAGTGGCACAAGCTGCTTCGCATGTTGCCACGATTGCCGGAGTGAGGTCAGTACTCGTCGCCGCGCAGCAGAGTGCCGGTGCAAACGGCGGCGTGGTGATGGAAGGCCGTGACATTGGGACCGTAGTTTTTCCCAATGCTGAGCTGAAGGTTTTTCTCGAGGCGGCTCCGGAAGCTCGCGCCGAACGCCGTTGGAAAGAACACAACGAAAAGGGCGAAAAGTTTGCACTTGCCGAGGTTGTGGCAGAAGTCCGAGCGCGCGACAAACGAGATACGGAGCGCAAAGTCTCCCCGTTGCTGCGTGCCGCCGACGCTGTTCTGGTGGACAATACGGCCATGGACGTGGAAGAGACGGCTCGACTGATCATCATGTTGGCTCGCGAACGGGAGCATTACGTTGACTGAAATGACCAATTTTCTGCGCGACATTCTGCGCCAGCCGAGAGAATTGCGGTGGACGCTCGAGCATTTGGGCGGCGCCGGGAAATCCACCGTTGAAGGTGCGAAAGAGAAGATTCGTGGCGCTAAACATGTGTACCTGACGGGGATCGGGAGCAGCTGGCATGCGGCGCTGGACGTTGCGCCGATGTTCCTAAAAGCGGCGCGGCCCGTGCATTTGATCGAAGCGTCGGAGTTGCTGGAATTTGGCGCGTTGGCCGCCGACAGCGCGGTGATGGTGATCTCGCGTAGTGGACGGAGCGTTGAAATTGTGCGGCTTGCGGAAAAAGCAAAGCGCGCCGGCGCTGCCGTGATAGGGATAACGAACGCGCCCGAAGGAACGCTGGCGAAAGATGCGGAGTTTCCGATCGTGGTGCCGATTGCGCTGGATCATGCGATTTCGGTAAATACATACAGCACGCTGGCTGCGGCGGCAGGAGTTCTGGCGCAGACTGTGGTGGCCAAATTTGATTCACGCGACGCGCAAGAACTCCTTTCGGCGATTGAGGAAGCGGGCGCAGCGATTCCGGGCTGGCAGAAACAGATCGCGGGATCGAAATGGTTTGCGCCGGGACGGACGACATATTTCCTGGCACGGGGCGCGAGTTTGGGGACGGCACAGGAAGCTCGGCTGCTGTGGGAAGAAGGCGTGAAGGCGCCGGCCACGGCGATGGGGACGGGAGTTTTTCGGCACGGGCCGCAGGAGATGGTGCGAGAAGGAATGCGGTTTGGCATGTGGCTGGATGCGGAGCGCATGCGCGAACAGGATCTGGCGACGGCGCGTGATCTGCAGAAGCTGGGGGCGTCGGTGATGCTCATCGGGCAGGAAATGCCGCCTGGCGCCGCGGATCTTGTTTTTGAGTTGCCGAAGATTTCGGGTGTGTGGCAGTTTCTGGTGGATTGCATTCCAGCGCAGCTTGCGGCGGAGCAGCTGGCGCGCATGTCCGGTGAGGACAGCGACACCTTTCGTTTGTGTTCGTTTGTGGTGGAGGATGAAGCAGGATTGCTGGGCGGCGCGGCGGGCGCCGGAGCGAAAAGTTGATTGGTGCAGTGGACATCGGCGGGACGAAGATTGCCGTCGGCAGCGTGGATGAAAACGGACGAGTATTGTGCCGCGTGGAAGCGGCGACGGAAGCGGAGCGCGGATACGCGTTTGGTCTGCGGAAAATCTGCCAAATGATGAGAGAGGTTTTGGACAGGACCGGAGGAGTGATTCGCGGGATCGGAATCGGCTCGACGGGGATGTTGGATCCTATCCGCGGAGAGTGGACCGATGTGGATTTCCTGCCGGGCTGGGAGCACAAGAATCCCGTGCAGGCTTTGTCGCGCGAATTTGACGTGAGCGCGGCGATGGAAAATGACGGCGATGCCGGAGCGCTGGCGGAAGCATATTGGGGTGCGGGAAAAGGGAAGCGGCAGGTAGTGTACGTGACGGTGGGGACGGGAATCGGAGGCGGCGTAATCTTGGACGGAAAGTTGTATCGGGGAGTGGCGGGATCACATCCGGAGATTGGTCACCACGTGATGGAAGCTTCGGGGCCGGAGTGTACCTGCGGATTTCGCGGGTGCTGGGAAGCGCTGGCGGCGGGCTCGGCGATGGAGAAATGGTACGAGGAAAATCGGCCGATAAAAGAAGCGGACGGGAAGCCGCTGAGTGCGCGGGAGATTTGCGAGCTGGCGCGAAAGGGAAATGAATTTGCGATGCGGACGGTCGAACGCGAGGGAAGGTATCTGGGATTGGGGCTGGGGAACTTGATCGGGATGTTTGTGCCGGAAGCGATTGTGCTGGGCGGCGGGATGATGCAGAGCGCGGATTTGTATCTGGGGACAATCCGGGAGGTGGTTCGCAGCGGTTGCCGGTTTGTTCCGGCGGAGAAGACGGAGATTGTGCTGGCTGCGCTGGGCGAGGATGCGAACCTGATCGGCGCGGCGATGGCGTGGCAGCACCGGTATGGTGGGGACGTTTCAGTTGAAGGTTTAGGTTCGAAGTAAAAATCTTTGCAACGAAACTGAAGAACCCTGGGGTCCTGGCATTTGGAATTCGATATGAAGCCCGGGGAGTCGATAAATTGTTTTTGAGGTCGAAAAAATGGGCTTGACAGGAAGCCGCTTTGGGTTTACTTTGCGATTACCTCAGAAAACATCTGCTTCGGTGTTGCAGAACCTGCTGAGCGTGGAGAGCGATGACTTGTTGCCGAGTATAAAATCCGACCCGATGAGTAGGTTGGGATGGTCCGGCGACGTCGTCTGCTTGTTTACGCGACTTCGCGGTTGATCCCAACAAGTACTTCATTCAAAGCACGTTAGTTTGGCGGGAAGGGATTCCCGGGACGGCGTAGTTCACGGGTACTTCTGGACAACCGTGAGGCTGGGGTTCGACTCCCCATAAACCGTAGTCGTTTGTGTTGCTCCCTGGGATTTGGTCTTCCGTTACGAGTTGGTGAATAGTGGTGCGTTTCGGCACCCGCGGGTAGGGGTGTGCTCGGACTCGGAGGCCACGAGAGAAGTACGGAAGAGATGAAGCAATGAAAAGTGTAAGAGCATGGCGCAGCCTGTAGGGAGCGAGGGCAGAGCTTAAGTTTGAGCGTAGGTCGGGTTAGAAACAAGTTTGTGGTGGTGAAGGCTTGGGTTACGTCGGGCACCCGCGGTTGTGGGTTCGAGTCCCAGCAGGGCAGCGCCTTCGGGACTGCCGCGGTAGCTCAGAGGAGTAGAAACATTGGGCATGTCCCGAGTCCCGCCACAAAAAGAACCGCTGTGGAAGGCGCGCGTTACTTCGTGACAAGAAAATACGCGGGCTGTCGGTTCTCATAGCGGAGTAGGGAAGGCGGCCGAAGGCTGACGAGCTGCGCACTGCGGCTCGTGGGTCTTGGCTGGTCTAGGAAGCCGGGATGGTGCGGAGAAGAGTTACTTCGTCTGTCAAACGATGCGCGGCTGTCGCCACGCTGCTCTGCTCGATTTTCCTCCCGGCGCGAATTTGCCGAAAGGCGAAAAAGTTGGACGTGGTGAAGGGCAGGGTTACTTCGCTGACCACGCGGGAGGACGTGGGTTCGAATCCCACCTGGCTCATGCAGATTCTCGAGCGATTTTCTTGAGAACCGGCGGGCCAGTAGCTCAGCGGATAGAGCACCCAATGTTCCCTGGCCGTTTGTTCCCGTCCAGCGGTTTTGCAAGGAGATTTGAGATGGAAATACAGAAGGAAGTTGGGCCAGCGGTGATGCAGAAGCCAGCGAGGAGTTGGCTTCCTGAACTGGAGCACATTCCGACTGTACCGGCAGTCTTAGAAAGGAAAAAGCAGTGGGCAGCAATCTGGAGAAATTCTTTCTCCAAATGGGTGAGCGCCTTAAGCACGTCGGCTTGACCGCGACGGAATACAGGGCATTGCCGGAGCGGGAACACAACCGCGTTTCCAAATGATGAAGCGAGATGCTGCGGTTTATGTGCGTGGCGAAATTACACACCCTGACCACAAGACCGTGCACCTGGAAGGCTGGCGTCGCCTTTTCATGAACACCGAGAATCGCTCGATGGCCACGCGCTTTCTGGCATTTCTCGACTAACCATGGGAGTGATTTGCTCCGGGACTGGGTTTCCAAAGCAAAAACTCCGAGAGAAAGGAGAAGACGGAAGATGGCGAAGATAAATATGTGGAAGCGGATCTTACCGATGCGGACGCACGAAGGGGCGGTGGCGCCGCGCGTGGATGCAAAGCGCGAGCTGCGGCGCACGGTGCTGACTTGCCTGCTCTGGGAAGACACCTTCTACGAGAAAGGCAACGATATCGCGAAACGCATCGCGGAGCTGGTGAAGCGCAACAAGCCAGAAGATGTCGCCGCGCTGGCGCGGGAAGCGCGCAATCAGATGCAGCTGCGCCATGTTCCGCTCTTCCTGACCCGCGAGCTGGCGCGCCGCAAGGGCGCCGGAACTCTTACGGCGGAGACTCTCGAACAGGTGATCCAGCGAGCGGATGAACTCGGTGAGTTCGTGGCGCTCTACTGGAACGCGCGCAAGGAGCCGCTGTCGGCGGGAGTGAAGCGCGGGCTGGCCGCGGCGTTCACGAAGTTCGATGCCTACCAGCTGGCGAAGTACAACCGCACCAGCACGGTCAAGCTACGCGACGTGCTGTTCCTGTGCCACGCCAAGCCAAGAACCGCAGAACAGGCCGAAACCTGGAAAAAGCTCGTTGAGGACACGCTCGAATCTCCCGACACATGGGAGGTTGCCTTGTCCGCAGGGAAGGACAAGCGCGAGACCTGGGAACGGCTACTGCGCGAAGGCAAGGTAGGCGGAATGGCGGTTCTGCGCAACCTGCGGCTGATGCTGGCCGCGGGTGTCGCGCCGAAACTGGTGGCGGAACGACTGGAGAAGGGAATCGCGCGGGCGCTGCCGTTTCGTTTTGTCATAGCGGCGTGCCACGCTCCGAAGCTGGAGGAGGCGATCGAGAAGGCGATGCTGAAGGGCATTGCGGAACTCCAACGACTGCCGGGAGTGACCGGCTTGCTGGTGGACGTTTCCGGTTCCATGAACTACCAGCTTGCGAAGAAAGGAGAGACGACCCGAATGGACGCTGCGGCCGGGTTGGCGATACTGCTTCGCGAGAAGGCGGAAGAGTTCCGCGTCGCCACGTTTTCGGATGTGTGCGTTACGTTGCCGGCGCTGCGCGGGTTCGCGCTGCGCGACACCATCGTGGGGTCGCAGGCGCACTCCGGAACGTACCTAAAGCAGGCGCTGAGCACGCTCCAGGACGGGAAGGAGTGGGAAGACGTGGAGCGCGTGATCGTGATCACGGACGAGCAGTCACACGACGGGATTCTGCCGGCGTGGACGAAGCAGGCGTACGTGATCAACGTGGCGCCGTACAAGAGCGGAATCAGCTACGGAAACGGCTGGAAGCTCATTGACGGGTGGAGCGAGCGAGTGCTCGACTACATTGCGGCAACGGAGAAGGAAGAAGCGGAGTGAAAGCGCAAGTACTGCGCGGGAATTGGCTCGAAAGGCCAATTCAAAATTGCAGTTTATATCCTGCCGAAATGGGCGCAGCGTGCTGCGCCCCTTAAAGACGAAGAGCGAAGCCCCAATTGTTACGTGGAGAGGGCGGACGCGCAGGAGGCGGCGTGGAGGAAGCGTTCGGCGGCTTCGGCTTCAGGGTATCGTGGGCTTGAATGATTCGAAGGCATCATCGGCTCGGGATGCCGACTGTGGCGCAGAAGGCAGAAAAGGAACGTCCACCATGGTTTTCCCCTGGGAATCGCTAGTCGGCCAGAATTACGTCGGGGGTGCAGGGAATGGAAGAGGGGATATCGACGACCGATCGGGCGCGCGGGAGTCGCAGGCAGCCGAAAGACCAGATCGTAGCCGAACAGCGTGAGATTGTCCCCGAGTATGGCGTGACGGGCGATGACCCGTTCGAACATGAGTCTCCTCTTGAGTCCGCAGTGAGGAGCGAACGGGTGAATGTTGATCACGCAGCCCCAGAGGAGAGCTGGCGAGAAGGGGTGAATCCGAAGTTCAGAAAACGCGCCCGCAAAGGCGAACTACCTCAGGTCGGAGCCGACATTGAGGCCAGGAACTCGCCGTTAGATTTGGTTTTGGTCAGACGGCTGAGAAGGAGTTCCATGGCTTCGACGGTCGAGAGCGGGCTCAAGACCTTGCGAAGAACCCAAACGCGGCTGAGTTCGTCGGGGGGCAGGAGAAGTTCGTCCTTACGGGTGCCGGAGCGCTGGATATCGATGGCCGGGAAGACGCGCTTATCGGCGAGGCGGCGGTCGAGATAGATTTCCATGTTGCCGGTGCCCTTGAACTCTTCAAAGATGACGTCGTCCATGCGGCTGCCGGTGTCGATGAGTGCAGTGGCGATGATGGTGAGCGAGCCGCCTTCCTCGACGTTGCGGGCGGCCGCAAAGAAGCGCCGAGGACGCTGGAGAGCGTTGGCGTCAATACCGCCGGAGAGGACTTTGCCGGAAGGCGGAGTAACGGCGTTATAGGCGCGAGCGAGGCGGGTGACGGAGTCGAGAAGGATCACGACGTCGCGCTTGTGTTCGACCAGGCGCTTGGCTTTTTCGAGGACCATTTCGGCCACCTGGATGTGGCGCTGGGGAGCTTCGTCGAAGGTAGAGGAGATCACTTCGCCCTTGACGGTCCGCTGCATGTCGGTGACTTCTTCGGGGCGTTCGTCAATGAGGAGAACGATGAGGGCGACTTCGGGATGATTGGTGGTGATGGAGTTGGCGATGGACTGCAGCATCATGGTCTTTCCGGTCCGTGGCGGCGCGTTGATGAGGCCGCGCTGGCCCTTGCCAATGGGGTTGAGCAAATCGAGCACACGGCCGGTCATGTTCTCCTTGGAGGTTTCCATCTTGAGGCGGCCCTGCGGATAGAGCGGGGTCAGGTTATCGAAGAAAATCTTATTGCGGGCGACTTCGGGATCTTCAAAGTTGACGGCTTCGACTTTGATGAGAGCGAAGTAGCGTTCGCCGTCCTTTGGCGGGCGGACCTGGCCGGAAACGGTGTCGCCGGTGCGCAAGTCGAACTTGCGGATCTGCGAGGGCGAAACGTAGATGTCGTCGGGGCCCGGCAGGTAGTTGTACTCGGGCGCGCGAAGGAAGCCGAAGCCGTCGGGGAGGCATTCGAGGACGCCTTCGGAGAAGATGAGTCCGCTCTTTTCGGTTTGTGCGCGAAGGATTTGGAAGATGAGCTCCTGTTTGCGCATGCCGCTGGCGCCGGGAACGTTGAGTTCCTTGGCGATTTTTGCGAGGTCGGTGATGTTGCGTTCTTTCAGTTCAGCGAGGCTGATGCTGATTTGGTTGTTTTGTTCTGCAGTTTCTTTTGCCATATGTCCTTAACTTCTTGGTTTTTGAGTATTGAAAATTTACAGAAATCGGATTAGTTCACGGGACGGATTACCGCTCCAGCAGCGGGGCGTTTCTATGTCAGGGTTTGTAGAACAAACCCTGAAACCCGAGCGCAAGCAGGAAGGCAAACCATTTTTTTGATTGGCAACCATCGCAACCCGCGTGAAGTCCATGAGAAGCACCAGCGGAGGAACCGCAGGCGAAGCGGGAAGCGTCAGTTGGTCAAACTCTTATCTTTCTCGGCCTCACCGGCAAACTCACCGGCGACGGTTGCCACAGCGGCGGGCACAATCGGCCGCTCGAGCGCAACCTGCAGCACTGCATCCATGGTCTCGACAAGATTTACCGTGAGACTAGCGAGGATCTCCTGGGGGATGTCCGCCAGGTCTTTCTCATTGTCCTTCGGAAGCAGCATGGTACGCAAGCCCATTCGGTGGGCGGCCAGCAGTTTTTCCTTGACGCCGCCGATGGGCAGGACCTTGCCGCGCAGGGTGATTTCGCCGGTCATCGCGACGTCGCAGCGCACGGGAATGCGGGTGAGCGCGCTGACGATGGAGGTGCAAATGGTGATGCCAGCGGAGGGCCCATCTTTCGGTATAGCGCCTTCCGGAACGTGCACGTGGATGTCGAGGTTGCGGTAAAAATCTTTTGGCAAACCGAATTGATGAGAGCGAGAGCGGACATAGCTCATGGCCGCTTGCGCGGATTCCTGCATGACGTCGCCGAGTTTGCCGGTGAGGATCGGGCGGCCCTTGCCTTCCATGATGGTGGCTTCCACGGCCAGCACGGAACCGCCGACTTCGGTCCAAGCGAGCCCGGTGGCGAGGCCGATTTCGTTGTGCTTTTCGAGCCAGAATTCACGGTATTTGAGAATGCCGAGATACTCGCCGGCATTGGCAGCGGTGATTTCCAGTTTGACCGCGGAACCGTCGGTGACCACCTTGCGGGCAACCTTGCGCGCAATGTTTTGGATTTCGCGTTCGAGGTTGCGGACACCGGACTCGTGAGTGTAATGGCGAATGATATGCAGCAGGCCTTCGTCGGTGAAGGCAAGATTTTCTTCCGTGATGCCGGTGGCATCGCGACCGCGCTTGACCAGGAAGCGCTTGGCGATTTCGAGCTTTTCCTGTTCGGTGTAGCCGGCGAGACGCAGGATCTCCATGCGGTCCTGCAAAGGCTGAGGAATGGTGTGCAGAACGTTGGCCGTGCAGACGAACATGACCTTGGACAGGTCATATTCGACATCGAGATAGTGATCGGTAAAGGCGTGGTTGAGCTCGGGATCGAGGACTTCCATCAAGGCTGCGGAAGGATCACCGCGGAAGTCGGTGGACATTTTATCGACTTCGTCGAGCACGAAAATCGGATTGACGGTGCCTGCTTTTTTCATCATCTGGATGATCTGGCCGGGCAGGGCGCCGATGTAGGTGCGGCGATGGCCCCGAATTTCGGCTTCATCGCGGACGCCACCGAGGGAAACACGGACAAACTTGCGGCCGGTGGCGTGTCCGATGGACATGGCCAGAGAAGTCTTGCCGACGCCCGGAGGTCCGACGAAGCAGAGGATGGAGCCTTTAGGATTCTTGACGAGCTGGCGGACGGCCAGAAATTCAAGAATGCGATCCTTGATCTTTTCCAGTCCAAAGTGCTCTTTGTTGAGGATCTCTTCGGCGAGCTTGATATCGCGGATTTCCTTGGAGCGTTTTTTCCAGGGCACCGCAAGCAGCCAGTCGAGATAGTTGCGGCTTACGGTGGATTCCGCCGACATCGGCGGCATGAGTTCGAGGCGCTTGAGTTCAGTTAGCGCCTTTTCCTGGACCTCTGGAGACATACCGGCGCTTTCAATTTTCTTTTTCAGCTCGTCGATTTCGCTTTTTTCGCCGCGGCCGAGTTCTTTCTGGATAGCCTTGAGTTTTTCGTTGAGATAGTACTCTTTTTGCGCGCGCTCCATCTGGCGCTTGACGCGGGTGTTGATGTTGCGGTCGACGTTGAGTTTTTCAAGCTCGATTTCGAGAATGTCGGAGATGCGGGTGAGGCGCTCGACAGGATCGGTGGTTTCGAGGAGATCCTGCTTTTCGTCGACGGGAAGCTGGAGATTGGCGGCGATGGTGTCGGACAGACGCGCCGCGTCGTCCACACGAGCGGCGGCGATCATGGTGTCGTAGTTCAGACTTTGCGAAAGCTTGATGAACTGTTCGTAGAGGCCGGTGATTTTCTGGACGAGTTGATCGAGCTGAGGCGAGGGTTCTACGCGGACTCCGAGCAGGCGAATGGAGGCGCGGAAGAAGCCTTCTTCGGCGGCGACGGAGATGGCGCGAGCGCGCTCAACACCCTCGACGAGAACTTTGATGTTGCCATCGGGAAGCTTGACGCTTTGCACGATGTTGGCTAGCGTGCCGACAGCGTAGATTTCTTCCGGTTTGGGATCGTCAACCGACGCGTCGTGCTGGGTAGAGAGGAAGATTTTTTTGTCGCCGGCGAGCGCTTCCTCAAGCGCCCGGACGCTGGCTTCGCGGCCGACGATGAATGGCGTCATCTGCTGGGGGAAGATGACCATATCGCGCACCGGCATCATGGGTACGCGCTTCATTTCCTGTTTTTCGCGGTTAAACATGAGGCCCCTGAACTTCTTAAAGCAAAATCGCGGCGACTAACCCATCGCACTGGCGCAGGACTTTAGCCGGCTTTTTCGAGCAAACTCCAATTGATTTCGTGACCGCGCACCATGTCCGCGGTAACCACAAAGTCGCGAACCTTGCGTTGCATGGGCAGGTGGTACATCAACTCCAGCATGAGGTCCTCGAGAATCATGCGCAAGCCGCGCGCACCGACCTTGCGCTGAAGAGCCAACTCCGCGACGGTTTCGAGAGCGTCGTCGGTAAAGCGCAGCCGGACGTTTTCAAATTCAAAGAGGCGCTGGTATTGTTTGAGCAGGGCGTTTTTCGGCTCGGTCAGAATCTTCATGAGCGCTGCTTTGTCGAGGTCGTTCATGACGCCAGCGACCGGCAAGCGGCCCACAAATTCGGGAATCAATCCGTAGCGGATCAAATCGCCGGGCTGCACCTGTTCGAGCAGTTCCGTGTTGCGGCGCTGAGCGGTGGCCGGAGTCACGTCGGTGTGAAAGCCAAGAGCACGAGTTCCAGCCCGTTTTTCGATAATTTTTTCGAGGCCGACGAAGGCGCCGCCGCAGATGAAAAGAATATTAGTGGTGTCCACCGGCGTAAATTCCTGATGCGGATGTTTGCGCCCACCCTGCGGAGGAACGTTGGCAACAGTACCTTCCAGAATTTTGAGGAGCGCTTGCTGGACACCTTCGCCGGAAACGTCGCGGGTAATGGACGGGTTTTCGTCCTTCTTAGCGATTTTGTCGATTTCGTCGATGTAGATGATGCCTTGCTGAGCTTTTTGAACGTCGCCGTCGGCGGCCTGCAGCAGCTTTAGAATTATGTTTTCGACATCTTCGCCGACATAACCGGCCTCGGTGAGGGTGGTGGCATCCACGATGGCGAAAGGCACATCGAGCATTCGCGACAATGTTTGTGCGAGCAGCGTCTTGCCGGTGCCGGTCGGCCCGATCAATAAAATGTTAGACTTGCTCAGTTCAACATCGCCGGGCTGCTTGTTCAGGAAGATTCGTTTGTAGTGATTGTAAACGGCGACGGCCAGTTTTTTCTTGGAGCGGTCCTGTCCGATGACATAGCCATCGAGAAACTGTTTGATTTCGGGCGGGCGGGGAAGGCGGCGGGCCGGAGTGGCAGCCTGTTCGCGCTTTTCGTCTTCGAGGATCGTTTCGCAGACGCTGACGCACTCATTACAGATGTACGCACGCGGATAGTCCGAGGGCGAGCTAATCAACTTCTCGACCTGTTCCTGCGTCTTATGGCAGAAGGAACAGCGAAGCGGTTCGTCGGAGCTATATTTTTGTTTCACGAGTGTGAGGGCCTCGCCTCGGCCAAGCCTGTGGCAGAGTGCAGGTACCTGTTTATTCTAGGCCGAATTTCTGTCTGTGCCAAAAACAATCCGCAACGGCTGCTAACTTTTTGGAACCCTTCTGGAGCGCCGCCCGAGCATCAGCGATGCTTGAAAATAATTTCGTCAATCATGCCGTATTCCTTGGCCTGATCGGGATTCATGATGTAATCGCGTTCGACATCCTTCTCGATGCGATCCACCGGCTGGCCGCTATGCCTCGACAGAATCTGATTGATAGTGGTACGCATGCGCAGAATCTCCTTGGCATGCAGGTCAATGTCGGTGGCCTGGCCGCCGAGGCCGCTCATCCACGGCTGGTGAATTAGAACCCGAGCGTTGGGCAGGGCAAAGCGCTTCTTCGGGGCGCCACCGGCGAGTAAAACCGCGGCAATCGAAGCGGCCTGACCTACGCAAGTAGTGACCACATCGGGCTTGACGAACTGCATGGTGTCGTAAATCGCGAAACCTGCTGTGATGGAGCCGCCCGGCGAGTTGATGTACAGCTGAATGTCCCTTTCCGGGTCTTCGGCTTGCAGGAAAAGCATTTGCGCAGTGGCCAGGTTAGCGACATGGTCGTCAATCGGCGTGCCAATGAAGATGATGTGCTCTTTCAGCAGCCGCGAATAGATATCATAGGCGCGTTCGCCACGGCTGGTCTGCTCCACAACCATCGGTATCAGAGTCGTGCCGCGGTATACGGGTTCGTCGTGTCTGCTCATTTTTCCCAGGATGTCCGTTCTGGAAGTGCTTTGGATGGTTGCGTCCGGCGTTACCTTCATCCCAATCAAGAACCCGCCGCCGCGGCCGCAGTGCGAACATTAGCGTTTTGCGCCAGCCAATCGAGAGTTTTATCGCTCCGCAGCTTAGCTTTCATCCTATCCAGCGCTCCCTGCTTTGTCAAACGGGCGTGAATGGCTTCGGCGGATTCGCCACTATGGCTGCCGAGATGTTCAAGCTCGTGCTGGACGTCTTCTTCACTTACGTCGATGTTTTCCGTGGAGGCGATGCGGTCAATGATGAGTTCGGCTTTCACGTCTTCCTTGGCGCGATCTTCCTGACGCTGGCGCAGGCTGACCCAGTCCAAGTTGACGGCGCGGGGGTCCACGCCCTGCTGGGCGAGCGAGCGGACCACACGCTCCAAGCGCACATCCTTCTGGTGTT
Organism: Candidatus Eiseniibacteriota bacterium; assembly: GCA_035607085.1. Taxonomy (GTDB): domain Bacteria; phylum Acidobacteriota; class Terriglobia; order Acidiferrales; family UBA7541; genus Acidiferrum. Next base: position 14,089 of record DATMZI010000012.1, read on the forward strand.
CCACCAGGGATTCCGGCACCGGGAAGTCATGGCCTTTAACGAGTTCGAAGATGATTTTTTCCCGTTGCAGATCCTTGCGGCGATGCTCGCGCTCGTGCTCCAGGCTTTCACGAATCTTGTTCTTAAGTTCGTCCAGGGTGCTGGCGTCGCTGACGTCCTTGGCAAAATCGTCATTCAGTTCGGGGAGCTTCTTAATCTTGATGCCGATAACGTCCGTAGCGTAATGGAATTTCTTGCCCGCAAGCTTGGCATCCGGGTAGTCAGCCGGGTAGTCCACGTCAAATGTTTTGTGGTCGCCGATGCTTGCGCCGAGCAAGCTTTCGTTGAAGGGCTGCATGGTCTCTTCCGCGCCGATATGGCACATTACGCTGTCGGCCTGGATCGGGTCGCCGCCACCCTCGGGCATTCCAGCCAGCTTCAGCTGAACAAAGTCGTTATTTTCGACGGCACGGCCCTCAACCGGAGCAAATGCGGCGGCTCGTTCGCGCGTTTCTTCCAGCGCTTTATTCACGTTTTCGTCGGTCACTTCCATGGCCGGCATTTCGATGTCGAGGCCTTTGTACTTGCCGAGCTCGAATTCGGGCAAGACTTCGAAGACGGCACGAAACTTGAGCGGCTGGCCCTCATTGAAGTCGAGCTTATCCACTTGAGGTTGAGAGACGGGGCTCAGTTTCTGTTCGGCAACGGCTTTTTCCACTTTTTCGGGAACCAGGGATTGCAGGACTTCGCCCTTAATGTCGTCCGCGAAGCGGCGCTTGATCAGTGAAACGGGAGCTTTGCCCGGGCGAAATCCGGGAACGCGCGCCACCCGCGCAATCTCTTTTGCGACGCGCTCGGTCGCCTTGCTCACATCTTCTGCGGGAATTTCCAGGTCCAATTCGCGGCGGCATGTTGCTTCAGCCATGCTTCGTACCTCATTTCACGTATGGGATAAAGCTGCGGGAGGGACGCCTGTTCCTTCGCGTCGGATTTCCAAGATACGCTGAACGCCCAGACCGTGCGGAAGCCACCCTGCAGTGCGAATGACAAGTATAGAAGAGCCCTGCAGGCCGGGTCAATTTACGGGTCGCGCTGTCGTCGTACAATAAGCGCCACCGGAGGCCAAGTTGAAAAACACCGCTGTGTTACTGGTTCAGTGTCCCGACCGTAAGGGACTGGACGCAACGATCGCGGAGTTTATTTACCGGAACGACGGCAACATTCTGCACTTCGAGCAACACCAGGCGGGTGAGGAACGCTTCTATTTGGCGCGAGTCGAATGGGAGCTGGACGGATTCCGGCTGAAGCTGGAGGATTTTGACTCGGCGTTCGGCCCGATCGCCCACAAGCTCGGCATGAACTGGAGCATCGCGCTGAGCAGTCAGCGTCCGCGGGTGGCGATCTTTGTTTCTAAGTACGACCACTGCCTGGTCGACTTGCTGTACCGGCAAAGGAACGGAGAGTTGCATTGCGAATTTCCGGTGATGATCAGCAACCATGGCGATGCTAAACATCACGCTGATTTCTACGGCGTGCCTTACTACGTGATCCCAGTCCGCAAGGAGAACAAGCCCCAAGCCGAAGCGGAGCAACTGGAACTTTTACAGAAGTACAAAATCGATTTGGTGGTGTTGGCGCGCTACATGCAAGTGCTTTCGAACGACTTCATCCTGCAGTTCCCCAGTCCCATCATTAATATTCATCATTCTTTCTTGCCGGCGTTCGGAGGAGCGAAACCGCATCATCAGGCCTACCAGCGAGGAGTGAAACTAATCGGGGCCACGGCGCACTACGTGACCGAGGTGCTGGATGACGGCCCGATTATCGAGCAGGGCGTGGCACGGATCACCCATAAAGACGACATAGATGACTTGGTCGAAAAAGGCCGGGATCTGGAGAAAGTGGTGTTGTCGCGTGCCGTGCGGTGGCACATTGAAAACCGAATCCTGCTGTATGGCAACCGCACCGTGATATTCGACTAGATCCGGCGGCCCGGTTAGTCCGCCGCCGCAGCGCCGACCCTCGTCTCACTAGTCAGATCCGCGTGCAGCAGGCGGTGGAAAAGATGTTCGCCGGCTTCGCGGCGGACCGAAAGTCGTCCGGCCACGTAGGCGCGCGAAGCCAGGCCCTTTTGCACGGCATCGCAGATAGCCATGTCCTCATCCTGAACAACCTCGCTCACTCGAATGCTTTCTTTGTTGCGGACTTCGGCCGCAGGGCTGGTGTCCGCGAAATAGTAGTCGAACACCACGGCGCATTTGTCAACGCCCAAAGGCAAGACGAGATTGGTGTCCATCACGCCCTCGTAGGCGTTGATCATGAAGTTGGGATAGAGCCAAAGGTAAAACGCGCGACCCTGGCGTGTGCTGGCGACGCTGGCTTCGCTAGCGGAATCCGAGGAGAGCGGGCTGGACTGCAAGCAAGCGCGCGCGAAATTTTCGATGGTGTAACAGGTGTATTCGATGACGCTGCTGAGGCCCTTGTGTGCGTGGGGAACGTGGTAACCGCCGTCGAGGTAGTTGTCGACGTAGACTTTCCAGTTGCAGTTGAGCGTGTAAACGCGGCGATCGAAGAATTTGAGCTTTTCGGTCAGGTGCAAGGGAGCCACGAGGTCGGGGACGTTCGCGAGGAAATCGTTCAACGAGCCGGCTTGGCCATCTAAATTGACGAAGACAAAGTTCTCCCAAGTGTCCACGGGAACTTGTACCAATCCATTTGTTGCGCGGTCGAATTCGCAGACTCCCTCGAACTCGACCATACCTTTCAGCGCACCATCGTTTCCGTAGGTCCAGCCGTGATACGGGCAGCGAAACTGTTTGGCGCACCCCTGGGCTTCCGTGACCACCGCGGCGGCATGATGGCGGCAAACGTTATAGAAAGCCCGCAAGATGCCGTCTTCGGCCCGCGCGACGACGATAGGCTCTTCGCCAAGTTCCACCGTGAAGAACTGTCCCTTTTCCTTGACCTGATCAACGCGTCCGGCGACCTGCCAGTTGCGGGCGAAGACTCGTTCGTTTTCCAGGCGAGCGATGCGCGGATCGAAATACCACGGCGAAGGAATTGTGGAGGCCTTTTCAAGAGGATCTTCCGGATGGTAAAGGTTGAGAAGAGAAGTGACGCTGCGCTCCATTCGTGCTCCTCGCCGGCATTGCGAAAGGTTATGCGGCCAATTTAATCGCGGAAAACGGGAATTGGGAAGCGAAAAGGGGAGTAAGAAGGCGGCGATCTGCGTTTGGTGCGGGAGAGAGGATTTGAACCTCCACGGTTTTTAGGCCACAAGATCCTAAGTCTTGCGCGTCTGCCAGTTCCGCCACTCCCGCAGTGCAGCTAACTCACTCATTATACAAACTTTTCCGCTTTTTCTTTCTTCTTATCGGACGAGTTCTCAGGCTCACTATGAGTTAACTCTGAGTTACGCGCTCCCGCTTCGATCTTGCCCGCCGCGTCTGCGAGGTCTGCTTCGGAGATGATGTTGTATCGCTCGAACACGCTTCGCGTCTTGTGGCCCGAGATTCGCATTGCCACTCACTCGGCAATACCACGTCGAACCATGTTCCGCACTGCGGAACGCCGGAAGTCATGGAGCAGCAAGCCGGGCAGTCCTGCCTTCTCGACCAGTGTGTCCCACGTCCCTCGCAGATCGCGCACAGGCTCACCGTTTCGACAAGCTATACACAAACTATGAGCCTCGGGCGGACAGGCTAAGTCTCGATAAGTCGGCCAGGGTGACCAATTTTAGCCAATCCGATCATGAGGACATATCCGGCTCGACACCGATGTGATCGTTGACCGCATCACGGAAACGCTGCTTGCACCCGAGGTATCGTTCAGTCGTTTGAATTGAAACGTGACCTAGCAAGAACTGTATTTGTTCCAGCTCTCCTCCTGCCTGATGGCATAGCCGTGCGCAGGTCCGGCGCAAGTCGTGAGGTGCGATCGTTCCTAAACCACAGCTTTTCGCGTTTGCCTTCACAATTGCCCAGATCACTTTAGGCGTAAAGCCGTCTCCCCAAATTCTGCCTGCCTTATTGATGGACCGCAGCAATGGACCTGCGTTTATGCGAGTTTCAATCTGTACCGCTTGAGGCATCGCCGCCTTTTTCTGAGGATGTCAACAGGGCCAGATAGGTTCTAGGACACCATTCGAGGTGTTGCACGAGAAGGTAAGAAGCACATAGTTCCGAAAGACTGCAGATGGATAGAGTGCCCGAAGCCGGGGACACTGCAACTTAGCGCGGTTGCGTTAGAGTGTCTCGCGTCTTGTGCCCTTGCTCGGATGGAGGTCCAACGTCAGCTTGTGGCTTTGGCGGATTCGCGGCTTTCGGTTCTTCCGCTGGGGATATCTGGGGGCGGATTATTGCCCCGAAACCGGCCTTGAGGCCGAAGGCGTTTGGGGCGTCTGCGTAAGCTTGGCAAGCTAGCTAAAGAAGGAAGGCCGGACCTGCACCGATCTGGCCCTTTTCGTTTGTGAATAACTTGCGCCATTAGTCTAGCAATGCGCTGGCGATTTGCATGCACCCCGGAATGCGACTTGCGTCTCGGTCAGGACGTGGCATGAGGCCCGAACATGTCGGCTGTTGTCTGGGATCAGTTCGTCATAAACCGTTAGGGACGAGACAATCTTGCTCTGAATGGCGAGAGGAGGTACGCGTAGCGAAATGCGTCGTGCAATTCCCTGGTTGAGTGTAAACATGGATGTCGCGGATTATTCGTAGCGAAGCGCAATCATGGGATCGACCTTCGTCGCGCGGCGTGCGGGGATGTAACTCGCCAGCAGCGCAACGGTCGCAAGCAGCAGTAGGACAGCTAAGAACGTGATCGAGTCTAGCGGCTTGATGCCGAAGAGGAATCCGCTGAGCACACGCGTAATCGCGACCGAACCAACAATGCCCGTGATTATGCCAAGTGCCACCACCGAGAGCGCCCATCCGAGCAAAAGCTTCATGACGTCGTAACGAGCGGCGCCGAGCGACATGCGGATCCCGATCTCGCGCATGCGCTGTTCCACGGCGTAGGCGACGACGCCGTAAAGGCCCACCGCCGAGAGCACTATGGCAGAGACGGCGAACATGACGACGAGGATCAGGTAGAAACGGCGCGGCGCGATGGATTGCGACATCACCTGCTCCATGGTTCGGACGCGCGTAATGGGGAGTTGCGAATCAAGCGCGTGGACGGTGGTCTGCAATCCGGTGATCAGGTTTTGCGCGCTGCTCTTCCCTCGCAGCACGATCCGCAGTTCGGAGAAGGAATCGTATTGCAGGTAGCTTTCGTAGGTCTGTGGCCGAACATCTTTCTCGAGGTCGAACTGCTTCACGTCGCCGACGACGCCGATGATGGCCATCCAATAACCGTCGGATTCGGGCGGGCCCCACTTGATGCGATGCCCGATGGGATCCTGGCCGCGGAAGTAGCGGTCGGCGAGCGTCTTGTTGATGATGACGACGCGCGTGGATTTCTGTGTGTCGGCGTCGTTGAAGAACCGGCCGCGAATCAGCGGTATGCCGAGCGTCTGGAAATAGCTTCCCAGCACGACGGTATGTGAATCGACGTTGAGCCCAGCGCCGGGCGGGGGCACTTGTCCTTCAATAGTGAAGATCTTCGACCAGCCACTCTCGAGCGGGAGGTCAGTGCCTGCGCCAGTGGATTCGACGCCGGACGCTGCTTCGAGGCGGCGCATGAGTTCGAGGTCAAACGCGCGCTTCTGTGAGTCGTCTTTGTACCCGGTGTCGGGAAGCGAGATTACTCCTGAGACGATGTTGGTGGTCTGGAAGCCAGGATCGACTTGCAGCACGCGCTGGAAGCTGCGCATCAGAAGACCGGCCCCAACTAGCAACATGAGCGCGAGTGAGAATTGCGCGACGACGAATCCGGTGCGCACGTAACGGTGCTGCGAGCCGGACATCATGCTGCGGCCACCTTCTTTGAGGCCATCGTTCATATTGACGCGCAGCGCGAACATTGCAGGGGCTGCGCCGAACACGACTCCGGAGACGACGGAGATGGCAAACGCGAAGAGGAACACGCGCCAGTCCATTTCGACGGAGTGAAGCCGGGGAATGTTTGCCGGAACGGCGGTGATCAGAGCTTCGGTGCCAAGCCTAGCGAGGAGAAGCCCAAGCGCTCCACCGAGCAGACCTAGCAGTACGCTCTCGGTGATCAGCTGCGCGATGATGCTGCGTCCGGTTGCGCCGAGGGCGATGCGGACAGAGAGTTCCCGCTGGCGGCTGGTTCCCTTCGTGAGCAGCAGGTTGGCTACGTTGGCAATGGATATCAGCAGGACGAACACGACCGCCAGCAGCATGATGAGGATCGGACGACGATAGTCGCCGAGCGCTGCTTCACGAATTCCGACTACGACGCCGTGAACTTCAAACTGCGACTTGACGGCTGCGGGATATCCGTCCCGAATGATTTGCGCGACGCGTTCGACGTCGGCTCGAACCTGGGCGAGCGAGACTCCCGGCTTGAGGCGCGCGACGATGTTGTATCCGAAGTTGTCGCCGACCGATTTACGTTCTTCCTCGGTGAACGCCATTGGAACCCAGAGTTCGGAAGCATCAAGCTGCGTTTCGATGGGGAAGCCGAAGTCTTTGCCCATCACGCCGATCACGGTGTACGGCTGACGGTTGAGCGTGATGGTTTTGTCAAGGACGTTGGGATCCGAAGCGAAAAGGCTCCGCCACATGCGGTAACTGAGGATGGCGACTTTCTCGTTGCCGATGCGGTCTTCGTCTGGCGTGAAGTTGCGTCCCAGTATCGGTGCGGCTCCGAGCACGGAGAGAACGCTGGAGGTGAGCCGCGCGCCCTGCACTTTACGGGGCTCGCCCTGTCCAGTGAGGTCGTAGGTGTTTTCCTGGTAGCCGGCGACGTCGGTGAACGACTTGGTCTCGCGCTGATAAGTTAGGACGTCGGGAGCAGGCACGGAAAAGGGCGTTGGGCCGAGCTTGGGGATCTGGTTCTTGATCGTGACGAGGCTGTCGGGATCGGCAAATGGGAACGGGTCGAGCAACACTCCGTTCACAACGCTGAACATGGCGGTGGTGGCGCCGATACCGAGCGCAAGCGTGAGCACCGCGATGATGGTGAAGGACGCGTTCTTGGAAAACATGCGCACGGCGAAGCGGAGATGTTGCCAAAGGATGTCCATGCCGATCTCACAGCGCCCAGCTGCATAGACGCTTCCCCGGTTAACGAGCAATTCGTGGGCCGTTTCTCCGTGGGACGAAGTTGTTGATGGACAGTGATGTAGCTGAGATTTTCACAGCGCACCGGTCGCTAGTGCGTCCGCAACTGGAATGGGTTGTCCGGAAGTGGACGGGAGAGTCAGCACTCAGCATTCAGAAGTTGTTCTGGCGCTCTGCCATGCACCACACCTATTTGCGCAATACGCCAATACGAAGCAATCGGATGCACAAGAGCTTCTTACTTCTAGCAGGCTGCTGAAAAAGTCAGAACTTTTGTAACGAGGCAGCGCGCGGTGCGTCTCATTGAGCATGCGAGGAACCGATCAGCAGCAAGGACATGTTTTTAGCTACATTTCGCCGGAGCAGCGGGTACGCAAAGATCATCCGCTGCGGCCGATCCGCACGATGG
>DATMZI010000108.1:0-2166 GCA_035607085.1 Candidatus Eiseniibacteriota bacterium
CCGGCTCAAAGAGGCGGGATACGATGTGGTCCGGAATCCCGACGACAAGCACGACGGGCAATGGAAGATCGCCGGCAAACGGCAAACCGTCTATGCGCTGCGGGAACTGTCAATCCGCGACCAAATCGAAGCCGCTCGGGCCTTGGGAAGGCCGCCGCAGACGCCACCGTTGCCAGTTGTGATCGGTGGAGTCGGTGGAGTCGGTGGATTTCCACTACCGTCCTAAACGCCCTCTACCCCCTCTTTATAATAAAGGGCACCTCGAACAATGACGATTTTTTCGTCGAATTGATCGCCGGTGCGTTGCGACCGTGATTTTGGCTCATAATTTGCCGTGAGTATGCAGTGTTTGGTGCGCCAGGCGCCCGCATGGGGCGAGCCGGGCACACTACTCCCCTAGGCGGCAGCCATCCGTTCCAGTGTCACCAGCCGGCGGATGTTGTAGGCAAGGTTTTGCAGGCCGATTTTGGCTTTCGCCCGCGCAATACCGATCGTCCGTATGATCCGGCCACCCGGCGAGTTCTGTTGAGCACCGAACACGTGCTCGATGCGAGCTCGAACTCGGCTCTTTTGGCGGTTCGCGTTCTCCTGCGCCTGGGATAGCGGATGATTGCGGTTCGCGCGATGATGAATCCGGCTGCGCAATCCGCGCCACCTGAGCTTCGCCTCGGTCTCCGCCGAACGATACGCGCTGTCCGCATACACGTCCGAAGACGTGTTGGCCTGGTTCAAAAGTCCATCGAATTTCCGGCTGTCATGCACACTCGCGTCGGTCACGTCATACTGCCGGATCAGCTTGTGCATGGCATCCGCATTCACGTGGTTCTTGTAGCCGTAGAAGCTCTTGCCGTGCTTCTTGGTCCAGCGCGCGTCCTTGTCTTTCTGCCGGTTTTTCGCCGGGTTCTTCTCCCACGCCTCAGGCGTCTTACCAGCCTTCACCTCGTCATTCTCGTCGCGGCTATTGCGCTGCTTGGGAACCGGCACGATCGTGGCATCAACCATCTGGCCGCCACGCGCAATGTAGCCCTTGGCCTCCAAGTGCTGGCCAAAGTGCTCAAACAGTTTTTCAACCAGACCGGCCTTCGCAAGCGTCTCCCGGAACAGCCACAACGTCGTGCCGTCCGGAATGCCGTCCTCGATGCCGAGCCCCAGAAACCGCGTGAACGACAGCCGATCGCGCACTTGATACTCGACCTGCTCGTCGGACAGATTGTAAAGCGACTGCAGCACCAGCATTCGAAACATCACCATGACGTCGATCGGCTTGCGGCCGGCGGGGCTCTTCTTCTCGCTCACCGGCGTCAACACCGCAGTCTCGATCTCCGCACGGAAGCTCTCGAACGGCACCACGCGAGCGATCATTTCCAGCGGATCTCCCTTCGCGGTAATCGCTGCAAGCCGCCTGTCCGCATCAAAAAATCCAAATTGCCCCATCGTGCCCACCCGCGAATCTTGTTGCCATAACTCAGACTCGCACAAATCCGCGGAGGTCGCTATTTTTCGAGGTCCCCTAGAGAGCGAATACGGCGTTCAACGCGACAGGCTCGCGCTTCAAAACGAAAGACTGCAATCGGAGCAGATAAAGCTAGCCAAAGATATTTGAAATTTTCAGCATCATCCGATCTGAATTAGTTTGTGCGTCGGATATCCATGGATGGTGGCGAGCCGTCCGGTTTCTCGATCCCTGTAAACGAATGCGGCTCCCTCGATGCGGTAGCTCCCCTTCCAGTCGATCGTGAAGGTGGTCTCGTTTTCTTCGATGTGGAATGGTTCGGGGTCCCCATCGCGGGCCAGCCGTGCGGCGAGTTGATCGGAGGGGTCCAGCAGCCACGCATCGCCAGTCTCGGTGGAAAACAGGATAAGCTGGCCGATGGTCACGACGCGCCCATCGTGCTCGGCGGCCCGGCGCAGAATGTAGCGAACTTCGTCAGCGAGACGAAAGTTCTTGCCGTCCACCATGCGCCGGCCGGCTGCGCGCCTGATCGGTTTTCGATCCTTGTCGGTGCTTACCATGGAATTATTCAACAAGCTGTTCGGCAACCTCCTGGCGTTCGTCTACCACTGCTTCGACCGCATTGTCATTCACGGTTACCTCAGCGCCCTGTCGCGGCCCGAGCAGGTGGTGTACTTCTTCCGGCAGGTGCTCGGCGTTCCGGTGGTGAGCAA
>DATMZI010000074.1:0-28714 GCA_035607085.1 Candidatus Eiseniibacteriota bacterium
CGCATACGACCGCATGCCGTATTCCGTGCAGAATCTTCTCACAAGCGCGCGCGGCTGGTTCCTCACGCGTAACCGATACGCCCCCAGAATGTTTTCCTTGCTGCGGGAGCTTCGCGCTCACGAGCACTGGACGCCGGAACAGATTGACGCCTTCCAGCTTCAGGCCATCCGCAAAATTCTCAAACACGCGCGCGCCACATCGCCTTTTTATTCCGACTATCCGGACATCAGCCTGCACACTGCGGCAGACCTCGCTCGTTTCCCGGTATTGACCCGCGAATTGGTGCGCCAGAATGGCGATCGTCTGGCCTCGCGTGCGGTTCAATCCGCCGAACGAATTAAAGTCGGCACGACCGGCACCACGGGCGCTAGCCTTGAGGTCACCTATAGCGAACCCGTGGCGCGTCGCCACTGGGCTTTTCGCATGCGCCACTGGGCTTGGGCAGGTGTTAAGACCCGTACGCCGCGCGTCACTTTCTTCGGCAGCCGCGTAGTTCCGTCCGAGCGCACCGAACCTCCGTTCTGGACGCACAATTTCCTCGAACGCCAGACGCTGGCCAGCATTTTCCATCTCTCAGAGTCAAACGCCTCGCACTACATCGACTTTCTACTCCAGAATTCCGGCAAAGTTTTGGAGGGCTTTCCCTCCGTGCTCGCTATCCTGGCCGATTTCATCCTGAAAACCGGCCGACCGATTCCCATGCGCGCTGTCTTCACGGATGGCGAGCCGCTCTATCCTTTCTTACGTGAAAATATCGAAAAAGCTTTTGCTACCCGCGCGTACGACCTCTATGGCAACACCGAGTACGCCGGACTCATTCATGAATGCGAACAAGGGCAAATGCACGCCATCCCCGAATATGCCTTCCTCGAAATCCTGGACGCCGAAGATCAGCCAGTCGGCCCCGGCGAAGAAGGCTATTTCGTCTGGACCAGTTTCGTGAACGATGCCATGCCGCTCATTCGCTACCGCATCGGTGATCGCGGATGCTGGCACGCCACTGGCCCATGTGCCTGTGGCCGTAACTTCCCGCTCGTAGTACCCACGATTACCCGCGACAGCGACACGCTTCGCTGCCCAGATGGGCGCCTATTTTCACCGCGCGCTCTCAACCAATGCCTGAAGGGCGCAACTTCCTTGCGTTTTTGCCAGTTACTGCACGAGCGGCCCGGCCATGTGCTCATCCGCGGAGTTGCCAGCAGCCCGGATTCTTACGCCGACTTGATGGAAATCCAAAAGCGCCTGCAGAAGGTCCTGGGGCAACAGTTTTTCGTCACCGCGACGCTTGCCGATGCGCCAATCGTCCGCGCCGGTGGAAAAATCCCGCTGATCATTCAGCACGGTCAGAACTGACCAACTGTTTCGTCGCAGCTTCGTTTCAATCCCAGCCCTTCCAGCCAATAAAGATCAGGCGTGCCCGAAGGATCGTTCATATGGCAAATCTTGCCGTATTTGGTCTTGGCTATGTTGGCAGCGTGACAGCAGCATGTTTTGCGTCGCGCGGTCATCAGGTCATTGGAGTTGATACCAATCATCAGAAACTCGATTTGCTCCGGCAGGGAATTCCGCCGGTCGCGGAGCCGGGTCTTCCGGAGCTGGTGCAAAGTGCCGTTCGCAATCGCAAGCTCTGCGTGACCCATGACGTACACGAAGCGGTCCGCCGTTCGGACGTTTCATTCATCAGCGTCGGCACACCGTCGCGCCGCAATGGCGATGTGGATTTGTCCGCGCTGGAAGCCGTTCTGGAAGAGATTGGCGCGGCCTTGCGCGATCACGACAAATTCCACACCGTCGTTCTGCGCAGCACCGTTCCGCCCGGCACTACGCGCCGGTTCGCAACTCCCATAATCGAAGAAATGTCTGGCCGAGCCGCCGGAGCCGGCTTTGAGATTTATTTCAACCCGGAATTTTTGCGCGAGGGCTGCTCCATCCGCGACTTCCATGCGCCACCCTACGTGGTCATCGGCCAGCAAAAGAATTTGGCCAACGGCACGCTCCGCAGAGTGTGGGAAGAAATGAAGATCGACGCTCCAATCATCGAGCTGGAACTTCAGGAAGCTGAAATCCTGAAATACGCTTGCAACGCCTTCCACGCCATGAAAGTTTCCTTCGCCAATGAAATAGGCGCTATCTGCAAAGAGCTAGCGATCGATAGTCAGCGCGTCATGGATACCTTCGTCAAAGACACGCAGCTCAACACCTCCGCGAAATATCTGTCGCCAGGCTTTGCGTTCGGCGGCTCCTGCCTGCCCAAAGATGTCAGCGCGTTGAACTACATGGCGAAATCACTCGACGCCAGCACGCCGCTCCTTGGCAGCATCATGCCCAGCAATGAGACCCAGATTCTCCGCGCAGCGCGCATGGTTTTGGAAACCAACAAACAGAAGGTCTGTCTGGTAGGTTTGGGCTTCAAGGAAGGCACCGACGACGTGCGCAACAGTCCCGCGGTGCTGCTTGCCGAGCACTTGCTTGGAAAGGGAATTGATCTCACCGTTTTCGATCGTACCGTACAGCCCGAGTATCTGACCGGACGAAACAAACAATTCTTGGACATGACCATGCCGCATATTCTCCGCCTCATGCGTGCCTCGCTTCCAAATGCGGTGCGGGAAGCGGAAGTCGTGGTCATCTGCTGCAACGACAGCGAAATAGAGGGACTTCTGCTCAAGGACGGGCACGGCAAGGAGGTCATCGACTTGGTCGGCTTGCCTCGCCTCAAACATTCTGGAAACGGCTATTCAGGAATCGCGTGGTGAGGGCCGATGAAGATTCTTTTCATTACGCAATATTTCACTCCGGAAACGGAAATTGGCGGCATCCGAATTCTGGAGATTGCCGCGCGCTTGCAATCCATGGGGCACCAGATCCAGATTCTGACCGGCCTGCCGAACTACCCCAGCGGAAAATTGTTCGACGGCTATCGCAGCAAATCCTGGCGCGGCACCTGGACAGAAACCATCAGCGGCCTTCGTGTTACTCGCGTTCCGCTATTTCCTTCGCACGATAAGAAGACACTGCCAAGACTGCTCAACTATTTCTCGTTCCTCCTTGCCTCCGCCACCCGCGCACTTTTTCTCGAGCGTCCCGATGTGGTCGTTTGCACTTCGCCTCCTTTAACCATCGGCCTCGCTGCGTGGTGTGCGGCCAAGCGGTTTCGCGTTCCATTCCTCCTGGAAATTCGCGACCTCTGGCCCGAAGCTGCTATCGAGTTGGGCTATCTGAAAAATCCGCTCCTGCAGCGTGCCGCCTATGCGTTGGAATCTTTCCTATACGCTCGCGCGACGAAAATTGTTTCCGTTTCCGAAGGTATGCGCGCCGACTTGCTGAAACGTGGAATTCCCGCATCGCGCTGCGAAGTGATCTGCAATGGGGTGGACGTCCAGCTGTTCGCTTCGAGCGGCGCCGACTGTTCATCGAACGAACTGGTCGACGCTTTGAAGCGTGAAGGAAATATTGTCGGCGTCTACCTTGGTACCATCAGTGCCTACCACGGCGTGGATTGCATGCTGGACTTGCTCGAAAGATTGCAACGAGAGTCGCGTATCAAGATCGTTTTCGCCGCGGGCGGCTCTGCTCGGGCAGACCTGGAACGCGAAGTCGCTGCACGAGGCTTTTCGAACGCAGTGTTTCTTCCCGCTCCGCTCCGCAAACAGATGCCGCCGGTCATCTCGGCCGCGGATTTTTGCCTGGCGTTCGTAAAGTCCGGTCCCTTTTCGCGCTGGCTCCTATCTTCCAAAGTCTTCATGTACATGTCTTGCGGTAGGCCGGTCTTCGCTGCTGCCGTGGGCGAAACGGCTCGCGTCATTCAGGAAGCGCAGGCCGGAATCGTGGAAGACGCAACGTCGGAAGGCATCGCTCGCCTCGCGCAGTCTATCGGGCGTGTCGGCCGCGGCCTGGAAATCGAGCATATGGGTGCCAATGGTCGGCGTTATGCCGAACACTACTGTTCGTGGGACGCTCTCGCCACATCCTACGAGCGGGTCCTCCAATCCGTACATTCGCCCCGTCGCGATTTTCACCAGATCAAGGCACAGGAAGCGCCGGAACCTGGGGCCGCCAGCTCCGCGCAGGCATCCGCGAAACAGTTGTAGAAAAAGATCGCCCGAAAAACATCGCGATGAACGAATTCTTCACCACCCATGGCTACCTGGCAGCCTTCTTGTCATTCGCCGTGTGCGCCGCGTTGTTGCCCTTAGTGCGGCGCGCCGCCTTTTATTTTCGGGTTCATGATCAGCCCGGCTACCTGAAGATTCACAACGCGCCCACCCCTCGCCTCGGTGGCGTCGCGATGATGCTGGCAATCGTGCTGGGCTTGGCGGTCTCCAACTACGGGTCGCCTCTTCACCTGGTGCATTTTTACTTTGCTCTGGGTCTCATCTGGTACGCCGGCTTCATAGACGACCTGCTGAACCTTCCACCTGAAGTCCGGTTGATCGCGCAACTGGCTGCGGGATTTCTCCTCAGCCAGACGCGCTGGAATCTCACTCTTTTCAATCATCCGATTCTGGATTCGATTCTTACCTGCCTTTTTGTAGCCGTTTTCGTCAACGCCTTCAACTTTCTGGACGGCTCCGATGGCATTGCCGGCGGTGTCGCGGGGTTGGTGGCTCTCGGCTATGCCGCCATGTACGCCACGCCGACCACCAGCGCCGGCGGCGCGGTGGCGTGGAGCCTGCTCGGCGCCTGCCTCGGCTTTTTGGCCTACAACTTCCCGCCAGCCCGTATTTTTATGGGCGATTCCGGCAGCACCATGCTGGGTTTCCTGATCGCCTTTCTCAGCTTGGATTTCTATCGTGTCCACCACCACATCGGCTCGCATTGGCTTCTGCCGCTGGTTTTTGCCGCGCTCCCGCTCATGGATTTCTTTCTTGCCGTCGTCCGCCGCCTTCGTAAGCGTGTCTCTCCATTCTCCGGCGACCGCGGGCACTTCTACGACGTCCTCCTCGATCGTGGTTGGTCCTCTCTCCATGTGGCTCTCGGCGCCTACGCCATCACCGGAGGACTCCTTGTAATCGGCTGGCTGTGCATTCATCCCGACTGGAAAATTTCCGTTCTGCTTCTGTTCGTGGTGGCCTTCTTGTTCGCTTTGAGTTTGCGAAACTTCGAATCCCTCCGGCAGAAATCTCAAATGTTTTTCGGAGCACAGCCACCTTCCGGTAATAGCAGTGTGAATTCCGAAGAGTAGGGTTCGCAAGATTAGTCACTGGCAAGGAATTCTAAAAAAGCAACGAGGACGAAAATGGGCCTGCTCAACCGTCTGAACGCCGCAATTCGCAGTTATTGCTCGCTTAACCGTAACCGCGAGTTCGCCTTGCTCCGTCAGCGCGCTGGCGAATCCACGCGCGAAGCGTTGCTGGATATCGGCAGCGGCGACGGCTTTTGGACCGAGCGCTTTGCGAAACATTTCTCGAACTCGTACGGTCTCGAGCCTGACCCGAAGGCTCTGCGCACAGCGCAGAGGTTGCACGGTGCCCGAACCCGGTACGTGCACGGCTTCGCGGAAAATCTTTGCTTTGAAGACGAAGCGTTTGACTGTGTCGTGAGCGTGAGCTGCTTTGAGCACTTCCGCAGCCCGCAAGCCGCCCTGCAGGAGAGCTTTCGAGTGTTGAGGCCAGGAGGCAAACTAGCGGTGTCCGTAGACAGTCTTCTGCCTGAAAACTCTTCCATCGAGTTCCGCGCGTGGCACAGAAAAAAGTATTTCGTCACCGAATATTTCAGCGAAAAACGCTTGACGGAAATGCTGGTGAGCGCCGGATTTATCGTCGAACACCGGCACACCCGGCACCTGATCAGTTCTTCTTTCAGTGCGCGGGTTCGGGAATTGTACTTGCATCATCCGCGTTCACTCTTGCTGCTATTCCCAATTCTGTATGTACTGGTGTTGCTCGCTGATAATTTGGGGAAGCAGACTCCAGGACAAATCGTGGTGATGAGCGCGCGTAAGCCAGACCGCATTCCGGCTGGCGCGCAACCTCGCTTCAATGAATTGGTTGATCCTGCGCTGATGCCCGCTTAACGGGATATTTCGATCATGTTGGTCTGGAAAAATGCGCACCGCGCGGCGGTATGCAAGTTCGGCATCGCGGGGGACTTTCTGCCCGCTGCCGGCTTGGCACTCGGACCCGGCGAAAGTTGGTCCGAGCGGGCGGCTTTATTACGTCCGTTGTTTCAAGATCTGGAATTCAGCGTGGCGAACCTCGAGTGCCCGGTAAATGTTGGCGGAATCGCGCCGCAGGTCAAGACCTCGCTCGGCGATACATTTGCCGCTGCACCCGAAGCGTTGCATTACCTTTCCACGCTGAGCGCCAGCGTGGTTGGACTCGCAAACAACCATCTGCATGACTACGGCCGCGCCGGGGCGCTCAAGACCCTCGAAACAGCGCGAAGGGAATTCTCGCCTTGCGGCTTCGGCCACAGCCTTGAGGACCCTCCCGATGTCCACATCCGCAATACGGACGCTGGCATACGAGTCGCCATTTGGGCCGCTGCCCGAAATCTGCCGGATCGTGCAACACGAAACTCGGTCGGAATCGAGCCAGCGACTCGAGAACGCGCGTGGCAAGCATTGGCTCAAATGGACGCTGGCAGAGCGCGGTGCCGCGTCGCGTTTCTTCACGCCGGAACCGAAGGTACGAATTATCCGGATCCCGAAGATGTTCGCTTCATGGATGAACTTGGCCAGATGGGCTTCGATGTCATCGCC
Source organism: Candidatus Eiseniibacteriota bacterium (assembly GCA_035607085.1). Lineage (GTDB taxonomy): Bacteria > Acidobacteriota > Terriglobia > Acidiferrales > UBA7541 > Acidiferrum. The sequence goes on from DATMZI010000074.1 coordinate 6,705, forward strand.
GCCTGTCATTCGCACCGCATCAGCGGATACAGAACAGTTCAGGGCACGAACGGGCGGCTAGCGCACTGCTTTTACGGCCTGGGGAGCCTGGCTTCCGGCGTGTTGTATTCGCCGCTCGAGCATGAAGGCATTCTCGCGGCGATCGCGCTCGACGCAAGCGGACATATCTGCGAAGTTGAGGCGCGGCCGCTCTATCTCGATGCACGCGGCTGGGGTAAAACCCCATCAACGCACGAGAATGATCTCTTGACCGATCGCTTTCAAGAAGTTTCGGCCGCCATCGAAGTCGGCAGTTATCGCCAGGCGTTTTATCGCGACATTTCCAGAAGCATCATAGGCACGCAGTGGCGCGATGTGCGCATCGCATTCGAGCGGGCAGGTCTTCGCGGCATTTTGAAAAAACTTTCCCGAATGCGGCCGGCTCACGTTCGCCTGCTATATCACAAGGGCCTTACCAGCATCGGCCTCGGCTAGTTCCGCTGAAAGCGATCCAGATCGCCTCGACCTGCCGCCTGTTTTCTCTACCTCGTTCTTTTCCTCCGCTATCTCTGCGTCTGCGGTCCGGTGCCATGCTGGATCGCTCCCAAGTCCCACCGCTGTTCCTGTTTCGCAATCCGCACAAGTTGAGGCCATTTCAGGTCCGCCGCCAGACTCTCGGTGAACTCTGTCTGCGCTCCTCTGCCGATTGCCGGTGAGCCGTTCTGCAGGCGGAAGTCATTTGGCCCGGCGGGGACCGCCGCGACAAATCGCGGGTCGGCAACGAATGAATTCGCATCCTGGGCAGTCTTTGCTTTCCATCCCGCAAGATCCGATAGGGAAGTACGCAGATTGAATTTCTGTGCGTCGTCCGGAAAGTATTCATTGTTCGCAAGTTCGACCGGTCCCTGTACTCCTGCTTCGATCACGATGTGCTGGCGCGCCGTCCCGGCGATGATGTTGTTTTTGATGGTGATGTTCCCCGTCTCTGGAGTGGTCTTGCTCACGTACAGGTAAATCCCAAAACGATTGCTGTAGCAGGTGTTGTTCAAAAACATGTGGCCCGTGTTGTTGGCGAAAATGCAGCTGCCGTTCGGATGGTTGTATACGATGTTGTAGAGGAACTTGTTGTTCTCGGAGGGATGGAAGTCCGTCATCAAACCGTTGGAAGCGTTGTCGTGCACCACGTTGTAGCGAATGATGTTGTTGCTCGAACCGACGGCCGGTTTGCTGATGTCGATAGAAAGCTCGATTCCCGCGTGCGCCGCCTGGTAGCACTCGTTTTTCTCAACGATATTGGAACTAGAGCCGGAAAGTCCCACGCAGTAGCCTTCGCCTTTGCGCGATGTGTCCAGATTCGCGTACGAAACATTTCCGCTGACTAGGGATTCCGTGGTCTGGTGCAAGTAAATTCCCGCGCCATTATTGTACGAACGGTTGCCGGTGACGCGGACTTTTGTCACACCGATTTGCTGATCGTTTTTGACGGTGCGGCAACTGGTGCCCGCCGGGCAGCCGGCCAGATTGATTCCAATAAATTTGTTGTGATGCACCTCGTTGTTGCTGACCGTGACATCGGAAACCGGAAAGTCGGGCAGGCTGCGGTAAATCTGAATGCCCACATTTTCGTTGTTGGCCACAAGGTTTGCGTCCACGACGGAACCTGAAGCTCCTTCCAGATGAATGCCGTCGCCGGCGCTATTCACTACCACGCAGTGGCTGATTTCAAGATGCCCCGGGGGCGGCCCTTTGCGCGTCGGCGCGATCGCCCAAATGTTGGAACCCAGCGCATACGGCGCGGCGTTGGCGCCCGACACCTGAATGTTTCTGACCACGATATAACTTTTTCCACTCAAATTAATGGCGCTCGGTCGCGCACCGGATTCGACACCCGAGTTCGCGAATGTCAGGCCAGGATTACCCGTCGCCGCAACGAAGAGTGTGCCAGCGCTCCAAAACCAATCCGTTGGTTGTTTCAGGTTTTCCAGCGCAGTTTGTTTGCTTCCTTTCGCGCCATCGAAGATCACCACGTTGGGTTCGGTGGCGACATTCGCTTGCCAAATATTGGCGGTGGGGCTGGCGCTCCATGCCGCTGGCGGTACCGCGTCGGCTCCGCTGAGGATGGGCAAGGTGCCGCTGCCGAACGCATCGAGCACGATGGGTCGGCCTTCAGTGCCAGAGGATGGAAAGTTCAGCTGCTCGCGCCAAGTTTCCCCACGCTTGAAAAGGATCGAATCGCCGGGCTGAAACTGGAAGGTGTTGATTTTCTCCAGCGACTTCCAAGCGCTTTCGGGTGAGTTACCGCCATTGGTGTCATTGCCATTCTTCGCGTCCACATAATAAGTTGCCGATTGGGCTGGGGAGAAGGGCAGGATGCAGAGCGCGAAGACCAACAGGTGTCTTCGCATAGGCTCCCTCGAACTGAGAGTTCAATTTTACCAAGCGGGCGAGCGCTCTTCACGAAAAAGTAGCTCGCTACAGGAAGACCCCGAGGGCGCTGGAGCAACTCGGAGCGCCCGGCAATAAGATGCACTGAGCCCGGTTGCCCGTGACAAATAGCTGATGGTCAGAGGCTTATGTGTCGAGTCCGTAACTTACCGAATCGAAAGGCTTTACCTGTGATCGTCGGCAACCATCACATTCTAAGAGTCTTACATAAACAAGAGGAAAAGCTACAAGGCGGTTTGGCGATATAGCGTTAACGCTAGGCCCGGGTCGTTCGGGAAGACCGGGGCGCCGAGGAGCGGGTTTCCTTTAGGATTCGAAAAAGTGCTAGGACGTGGCGCCATCCGCTGCCGGGCGGCTTGCGGAGCTTGTAGACCTGGGTAGTGCCGGCGGAACGAAGGCGGTGATGGACTGGCAGTTCCCGAATGGAAAAGCCGCGCCGGTGGACGCGTGCGACATATTCTCAGCAGAAGCCTTGTTGCATGGTGCCGGCTGGAAGCGGATCTTTGCATCGCGTGGCGCCCCGCACCAGCCAGCAAGCACCATAAATGGCAGGTACACATAGGCGGTGCCTTTGGTGAGAACCGCGATTCCGGCAGAGCAGACCTTCGAGAGCGCTTGCTGGCGACCGAGGAAACGTTTGCAGAAAAATGCCAGGACACAGACGGTGAACTACGCCAATGCGACGGCCAGGTGGGTGATGAGATTGAACAAGCTCAAGCCCTCGGTAATGGCCACCAGGCACGTACCCCAAAAAACGGCAGCAGTCACGGCTGACGCGCCAACTGGGTTCGTAATGGCGGATGCAAGCGAACAGCAGTGCATAAGCGATCAGTGGAAACAGCAGGAACATGATCTCCAACCGTGTTTGGTGAGTATGGGGAGTGTAAACAAGCCGCAGATGGGTGGCCAGTCGAGACGTCGCCGCCGCATAGTTTGGCTTAATCCTTTTGCTTCGCTGAGCTTAAGAGGTAGCTTCTGCCCGAGTCGCCCTGCCGGGGTGGTCCTGAAGACGCGCGGTAGGGAATTGGCAAGCCGTGATTGTGAAGTTTGTTGCGCACAACCTTCGCGAAAAGGATGCGCCCTTAGATCAAGGATGTGCCCTGAAGGAAATGACCCAACGGGCCGCCGCGAGGACGACCATTGCCACGAAGAGGAACAAGAGTAGGCGCTCTCCGGAAGAGGGCTTGGAGTCTCTGACCGCCATGCGATACCGACCTTGACCGTCGTAAGACCAACTGCGAGGGGGGGCTCCCAGTTTAACGCAGCCCACTCTCAAATGCGCTGCGTACAGGAAAATTGACAAGCTAAGTCCTGAGCGTGCCGGTCCCATTCACGCGCCTGAGCCCCGGCCGACCACGCTCGCCGCTATGTCATGTTTGACAATGCACTTATGTACGGCCATGTTCGTTCACCTTGAATGGAGGTGCCCTGTGAAGAGTCGGCGCGAATTTGTGAAAACAGCCTTGGCTGGTTCGGCGGCTACCTGCGTTTACGGTCTTCGTGCAATGAATGCGTCGGCAACCGGAAGAGCCGTCGGGGCGCCGACTGCCGATTCGCGCATCGAGATCCTGCTCGATGAACCACAAGGCACTATTTCCCCCAACATCTATGGCCACTTCGCGGAGCATTTGGGCGGTGTGATTTATGACGGTTTGTGGGTCGGGCCAAAGTCAAACGTGCCGAATGTGGATGGGCTGCGCCACGACGTTATCGAGCATATGAAAAAGATCAAAGCTCCGGTGGTGCGCTATCCGGGTGGATGCTTTGCCGACAGCTACGATTGGCGCGACGGAATTGGTCCGCGCGAGAAGCGGCCGCGGCGTACGAATTTCTGGAACGGCGCGGACACGGAGAAATCATCAGCGAACCACCGGTATGAGCCGAATGAATTCGGCACCAACGAGTTCGTACATTTCTGCAAGCTGATTGGCGCCGAGCCGTATCTGGCTGCAAACGTGCGCAGCTTGCCGGCCATAGAGTTTCAGCATTGGGTGGAATACTGCAATTCTCCGGCCGGTAGCACGACGTATGCGGACACCCGGGCGGTTGCCGGTTATGCGGGACCATTCGATGTGCACTATTGGGGCGTTGGCAACGAATCGTGGGGCTGCGGCGGAAATTTTACGCCGCAGGAGTATGCAGTGGAGTTTCGGCGATATACCGCCTGGCTCCCACAATATGGCAAACCTCTTTCGCTCATTGCGTCAGGACCGAACACCGATGAGTGGTTCTGGACGCGCGAATTTTTGCAGGAAATTGTGCGCAAGGGGCCGGGGCAGTTGCGCGAGATTTACGGCCTGGCGCTGCACCACTACGCGTGGAATCTAAGCCGGGGCAAAACGAACGATTGGGACAAAGGTAAAGGGGACGCGGAGCAGTTCGAACCGGTGGACTGGTACGAACTGCTCCGCCAAGGCCAGCGCATGGAAGGGCTGATCGAAGGCCACTGGCAAGTGATGGGAGAGTTCGATCGCGAACGTCGCATCAAGTTGATAGTGGATGAATGGGGCCCATGGTACCAGTCGGGGAGCGAGGCGACGCCTGGCGATATCCTGGAACAAACTCCCACGCTGCGTGACGCGGTGTTCAGCGGAATGACGCTGGATATTTTTAACCGGCACGCGGGCAAGGTGGCCATGGCCAATTGCGCGCAGCTTATCAATTGCCTGAACAGCCTGTATCTGGCGCACGAGGATCGTTTTGTGGTGACCCCCGTCGGCCGTGTCTTTGAGCTATACGCAGGGCACCAAGGCGGGGAATCGCTCCGAACGGAGTTTTCCGCGCCGCAGGTAAGTTACGAGCGCGACGGGCAAACGGCGCGATTCTGGGGGCTGAACGGCTCGGCCTCGATGCGGGGCCAAACTCTGTTGCTCACGGTGGTAAACCCGCATGTAAGCGAACCGCGGGAAGCGGAAATCACCCTACGCGGTGGTGCATATTCTTCGGGCACCGTCACAACGCTTACCCACCACGACCTTCATGCGTGCAATACGTTCGATCATCGCGACGCCGTTGCGCCAGCTTCTGCTTCCTTGCCGTCCGCAAACCGAATCGTGCACACCTTTCCGGCGGCATCGGTTTCCGCGCTTTCAATTCAGCTACGATGATGCGGCTAAGTCTTCGATCTGGATCCGGACCAAGGACCATAAGCAGCGACGAAACTAATCTGTCTTTGCTAAAAGACGAAAACCGAGGTGTGCAGACAAGAAGACGGGCGGCGGAAGTCTTCTCAATTTGTTTGTAAATTGAGCGCCGCGCCGCAACTTCCGCCGCCCGACGCACAGTGTTATCTCAAAGCCAACACGGTTATGTAACTGTCAAAAATACCAGTCGTGAGAAACATTTGCTCGAAAGCAACGTAGCCGTCGCATAAGTGTAAGAATTCGCGGGCGTTCCTAGTAGAAAACTGCTATTGCACCGATCCCGCGCGCAGTTGCCCTATGGGCAGGCACGCCTGCTCCGGGACCGGCAGGGCTACGGTAGCGTGGATCTCCGTACCGGCGCCGGCCGCGCTGATGATCTGAAAGTCCCCTTGAATGGCGCGCAGTCGTTCGCGCATTCCGATCAAACCGATTCCGCTGGTTTTGCCCGCGGGGTTGAAGCCGCCACCGTCGTCGCAAACCAGCAATCGCACTTCGGTGGCGGTAGGGCTCAAAGCGACGCGGACGCTGGTAGCGCGGCTGTGCCGCACTACATTGTTCAGAGCCTCCTGCGCCACCCGGAACAGCGCTAGCGCTTCCTCTTCCGGTAATGACAACTTTTGTTCGTCGCATTCCAATTGGATGGCCAGCGAGTGCTTCTCTGCCATACGCGTGCAGAGCTCCCGCAAAGCTGCCGGTAGTCCCAAATATTTCAGTTTGGACGAATGCAGTGCGTGCGAAAGCTGGTGCAGATCAGTCCCCAACTCTCCAGTCGCGAGTTGAGCCCGCTCGACGCGTTCGCGCAGGGAATCAGGCTCGTGCAACATCTGTCGCACCAGGTCCAACTCAATGCCCAGCAGTGCCACACGCTGGCCGATATCATCGTGAAGTTCACGGCTGATGCGCCGGCGTTCTTCTTCTTGCGCTTCCATCAGCCGCTCCGCCAGCTGCTGCAGGTCCAGTTGCGCTCGCTTCAATTCGGAAACGTCCAGCGTCACTCCGGCAATTTTCCCGGGTCCGCTTTCGCCCGGATTGCGTAACATCTCGCCCTTGCCTAACATCCAGCGGATGGCACCGTTCCGCGCAAACATCCGGAACTCCGCGCTAAAGGCGCCGCCTTCGTTAATAATACGGTTGGCCAATTCCAGCAGCATGGTGCGCTCGTCCGGATGCACATGCTGTAGCACGTCTGCAAAAGGCACCGGGGGGGAAGGCTGACCGCCGTTTTCACGCAGAGTATTGCGGTCTACCCACACAATCGTCTCCCTTGCGGGGTCATATTCCCATGCCGTCATCCGCGATGCTTCGAGGGCCATGGTCAGTCCGCGCCTACTTTGTTCCAACTGTTCGCGAGACCGGATGGCCTCCGTCACGTCCTCGATCATGGCCAAAACAAACTGTCCGTCGACGGAGCGCGCTCCCAGCAGCGATACGGTGAGCTTTCCCCAAATAACCGCTCCGTCTTTCCTCAGGTAGCGCTTCTCCATCTGGTAAAAGTCGCGGACACCGGAAATTAGTTCCTGGAAGTTGACCAGCGACCGATCCATATCTTCGGGCGCCGTAATTTCCCAAAACCCCTTAAGAGCCAGCTCTTCGTGACTGTATCCGAGCATTCGCGCGAATGCCGTGTTCGCCGTACAGATGCGGCCTTCGCGGTCCACCAGGCAGCAGCCGATGGGCGCTTCTTCGAATAAGTGTTGAAACCGAAGCTCGCTTTCGTTGCCCGCTTCTTGCGCCAGTTTCCGGGCGTGCGCGTTCGCGAAAACCGAGACCAGCACCGACAATTGCGCCACTACTTCGGCGTCCCAGTCGATTTCCTTGCTGAACGAGGTCAGCATCATCGCGTTGGCCGTACCCGTTCCGCCGATAGAAGGTACCAGCGCAAACGACTTCATGCCCGAGCGTTCCAGGTTTTGGCGGTCCCGTTCGGAGCCAGCCGGCATTTCGCCCAGACTCTTTATAACCAGCGGCAAGCCCTGCAATATCGAATTTGCCAACCAGGGGTGTTCAACGGCAGTGAAAGACTCGCGGCCTGGGACCTCAGGCGACGAACTGGCAGTTTGGAGACGCGTAAAACGCGCTGCCTCCGGGCCCTGCTGATACCAGCAGATGCGGTCCACGCCCAGCATTTCCCGGATGCCGCGCAATTCGGCTTGTAGTCCGTCCACAATCTCTGTGGATGTCATGCTTACGATGCGTGCTGAGGATCGCGCAATGGTCCGCTGCAGAGAATTAATTTTTCGCAAGGCATTTTCCGCGCGTCTGCGTCGCGGGAACTCCATCCAGAGCCAGAGGAGCAGCAGAACCTCCAGTACCAGGAAAAACAAAAGCACCGTGTCTACCGTCATTCCCCGGATGCTGGTATGCAGCCACGACGCATTCTTCAGGGCCTTGATAACGGACGCGCTTCGCGGACCGGAAATCAGCATCGAAGCCGCGAACAACAGGACGCTCGCCGTGGACAAAAAGAGCGCGAACCAGTCGAGGCCCGTGAGGGAAAGAAAAGCTCCCGGCCGGGAAACGAATCGCAGTGGGTTTAGACGAGACATCGTTCACTCCCGCCCGAGGGCGATGCTTTTTCGATTCAGACCCGAACAAAAACTGTCGCGGCCCTAGTTCAGACCCGGGTGACCAGCCGCTCCTTCATGGCAAATCGCAGCAGATCCGAGTTCGTCTTCAACTCAAATTCTTCCATGATCTTGTATTTATGAAATGCCACCGTCCGCGCGCTCACATTCAGCAGGTCGGCCGCTTCCTTCATGGTGCGCCCTTCTGCGAGCAGTTGCAGCACTTCCCGCTGCCTCGCCGTCAGGGATTTCGCGCGTTGCTGCGGATCGCGGACGAATTGATCGAGAAGATTCTGCGCCAAGTATGAGGTGACAAACGTCTTGCCGCGCAAGACTTCCTGTATGGATTTCACCAGTTCCGCGCTGGCCGATTTCTTCAGCAGAAACCCGGAAGCCCAACTGTGCAGCACATCGGCTGCGACTTCGGCGTCTTCTGTCATAGTCAGCACGATCAGCTTTGCTCGCGGCACCAGCTTCTTCAGTCTTTCGCCTGCCTCAAACCCGTTCAAGATGGGCATGCTCAGGTCCAGCAGCACCACATCTGGCTGTAGCTGAACGGCCTTCTCCAATAGCGCTCTCCCGTCCGCGGCGGTACCCACAATTTCGAACTGCGGCTCAAGCAGCTTGGTAAGAGCTTCCACCACCAACGTATGGTCGTCGGCCAAGAGTATCCGAGGCTTTCCCATGTTCGTTCCCGCCCGCATGCGAAAGCGAGACGCCGCCCGCATCCGGGGCGGCAGACCCGTCACGCAACTCCGCCTAAGTGTAGCAAAGGCAGCAGGATGCGCGGAACAGGAATCGGCTGAGCCGGTTGGGCACTTGGAGCGTTCCGGGAGGTCCGTTCTGTACCGAAATTCGCCGCCGACACGTCCTACATTGAGCGCCGCCGCGTGTGTGCGGCCAGCCCGCTGGCCTCTGCTGTCCACAAACTGGGCGGCGAAAAAAACGATGGACCGCACCAGCTTTCAAGCAAGAGGCATCCGAGCAGGCACCGTTGCGCTTTCATTTTTTCTCCTCTACCTGTACGCGGCAACGCTTCTAACCGCCCAGCAGCCAGCCGCCTCGTCTCCCCGCGTCCTTGGAACCGTCCAGTCCATTAGCGGGAAATCGCTGACCGTGCTTTCCGACTCGGGCTCTGCCTCCACCATATCCATCGACGAAGCGACCAAACTTTTGCAGATCGAGCCGGGTAAGACCGACTTGAAAGAAGCCACGCCGCTCGCTTTTGGCGATCTGCAGCCGGGCGATCGTGTTCTGGTTCGCGGCGTGATAGCGGATGACGGAAAAACGCTACGCGCTGCTTTGCTGATTGCCATGAAGAAGGCCGCCATCTCCGAGAAACAAAACAAAGAACGCGCGGAATGGCAGCATGGCGTCGGCGGTTTGGTAAAGTCCATCGACCCCGCTGCGCAGACGGTCGTGCTCACGACCAACGGATTTTCCAGCAACCGGGAAATCACTCTGCATTTCAGCAAAGACACTGTGTTGCGGCGCTATGCGCCGGACTCCACGCGATATGATGCCGCAAAGGCGGCCCCGCTTTCGGCGGTACAAGCCGGCGATCAACTGCGCGCGCGCGGAGCACGCAGCGCCGATGGGGCAAGTTTTGACGCGGCAGAAATTGTTTCCGGCTCGTTTCGCAATATTGCGGGTACGGTGACCAGCATCGACGCGACCGGAACTACTGTCGTCGTTCAGGATTTCGCCACAACGTCGTCCGTGACGCTGAAAGTCACCCCCGAATCCCAGATGCGCAAACTTCCAGCACCGTTTGCAGAGCGCCTGGCCGCTCGGTTGAAAGGGCAGTCGCTGGAGGCGCCCGCTTCACAGAGTGCATCTGGGGGGGCTCCGACACGGCACCAACAACAGTCGCAGCCGTCGGACCAGGCCAATGGTTCCAGCCCCGCGGGCGGCCGCGGTGGCGGCGCTGACTTCCAACAAATGCTGGCGCACATGCCAGCTGCGACGCTCGCGGATTTGCAAAAAGGCGATGCCGTAATGGTGGTGGCTACTCGGGGAAGCGAAAAAGACTCGCCTGCGGTGGTGACGCTGCTGGCGGGAGTCGAACCCATCTTGCGCGCTTCGCCAAAAGGCGGTCAGGACATGATTCTCTCTCCCTGGAGCCTCGGGGGTGGGGAACCTTCCGCTAATTGAACGTCAAACTCACAGAACGCAACATCTCACAGGAGTAGGAATGAATTTGTTCCGTAGGGACGCTGCAAAGACTTTCGTATTGATCATCGCGTCCGTTTTTTGGTTTCTGATCTGTGCGGTGGCGCAAACCACCACGGGATCTTTACGAGGACAGGTGGTTGATCCTTCCGGAGCCGCGGTTGCCGGCGCGACCGTGATGGTGCTTCCGGCGCAGGGTACTGCGATCACTACGACGACCAATCGCGATGGTTCCTACGAGGCAAAAAGTCTCCTCCCCGGGAAATACACCGTGCAGGTTTTTGCCCCCGGTTTCGCTCAGTTTGAGGTGCAAGACGTTGCGGTCAGCACAGGTTCCGTGGCTATCCTGAATGTCCACCTCAGCATTGAAGTGCAAAAAGAAAAGATCGAGGTGTCCGAAAACGCCGCAACCTTGGACACCAGCGGCGCAAACAACGCCAATTCCATTACGCTGTCCGGCAAAGACCTCGAAGCTCTGTCCGACGATCCCGATGAAATGCAGGATGAACTGACGGCTCTCGCAGGTCCATCGGCTGGACCCAACGGCGGACAAATTTACATTGATGGCTTCACCGCTGGGCAACTTCCGCCGAAATCTTCCATTCGCGAAATCCGCCTCAATCAAAATCCATTTTCCGCCGAATACGATCAGCTGGGCTACGGGCGCATTGAAATCCTCACCAAGCCCGGCGCCGACAAATTCCACGGCCAGTTCATGGTCCATGGTACCAGTGACTCCTTCAACGCGAAGGATCCCTTCATCGGAGCGGCGGAGCAGCCCAGCTACCACTCACTTCTCTACAACGGAAACCTCGGTGGCCCGCTCAGCAAGAAAGCTTCGTTCTTTTTCAATATCGATCGCCGCGATAACCAAGACATTTCCGTCGTCAACACACCGGCACTCGATGCCAATTTCAATCCCATTCAGTTCACGCTGGGAGTGGAGAATCCTCGTACCCGCACCAATCTGACGCCGCGCCTCGATTACCAATTGTCGCCGACCAACACGTTGACCGTTCGCTACCAGTATTACCGCGAGGAAGAACTCAATGACGGCGTCGGGCAATCCAGTCTGCCCACGCAAGGGTACAATTCGCTGGACACCGAGCACACGGTTCAGATCAGCGACACGCAAACTCTGGGCGAGCACGTCATCAACGAGACCCGCTTTCAATACGTCCGCTCCAACTCCACGCAAACAGCCTTGGACGCCACTCCCTCCATCAACGTGAGCGGCGCGTTCACTGGCGGCGGCAACACTCTCGGTAACCTCCTTGAGACTACGGGCGGATACGAAACCCAGAACTACACTTCAATCGCGAAGGGGAAACATTTCATCAAATTTGGCGTGCGTGCCCGCATTGACCGCGACTCGACGGACAAAACGCTCGGCTTCAACGGCGCCTTCACCTTCCATTCGCTTACCGCGTACCAGCTCACCGAGCAAGGCCTTGCTGCCGGTGAGACGCCCGACCAGATCCGCGCCAACGGTGGAGGCGCCATTCAATTCACCCAAACCGCCGGCAACTCGTTCGTGCAGGACAACTACGCCGACCTCGGCTTCTACGTTCAGGATGAGTGGCGCATTCGCCCTAACATCACCGCAAGCTACGGCCTTCGCTACGAATGGCAGAATCAACTCAGCAACGATGGCGGACTCGCTCCGCGTTTCGGCCTTGCCTGGGGTCTCGGTAAAAATAAGCAGGGCACTCCGAAGGCGGTGCTGCGTGCGGGTTTCGGCGTCTTCTATAACCGGCTGAAGCAGCAGTACATCGAACAAGCTCTTTTGCTCAACGGCGTCACGCAGCAAAGCTTTGTCGTGATCAATCCCGATTTCTTCCCGAACCTGCCGACACCGGCCGAACTTGCCGCAGCGCAAACTTCACCCACGATTTACCAGATCGCTCCCGATTGGAAAACCCCGTACATCATTCAGTCCGGCATCACTTTGGAAAAGCAAATGACGCGCAACGCGAACCTGGCCTTGACCTATTTGAACTCGCGCGGCGTACACGCACTCATGACGCGAAATATCAATGCGCCCCTACCACCGGCATTCGATCCCTCCGAGCGCCCGCTCGGCGGGAACGACAACATCTATCAGTACGATACTTCCGGCGACTTCAAGCAGAACCAGTTCATCGTCAACGGCAACATCCGCATGGGCAGCAAGCTCTCTCTGTTCGGCTACTACACTCTGAACTACGCGCGGAGCAACACCTCTGGGGTAACCAGTTTTCCGTCAAATCAATACGATCTCGCGCTGGATTACGGACGCACCGCCTTTGATATTCGCAACCGTCTGTTTCTTGGTGGGACCATCAGTTTGCCGTACATGGTTCGTTTGAGCCCGTTCCTGGCGGCCAGCTCCGGAGTCCCGTTCAACGTCACCACTGGAGTGGATGGCAATAACGACTCGGTGTTCACCGACCGCCCGAGCTATTCCGAATTCCAAGCTGCGCTTGCCAATGCAGAGGCGCTCGGGACGATTCGCAACGGCGTCAGCTTCGAGTGCAAGCCGCCCGCTGGACAAACCGAAATTCCCATCTACTGTGGCCAGAGCCCCTCGCGTTTTGCACTCAATCTTCGCCTGAGCAAGACATTCGGCTTCGGCAAGAAAGCTCAAAATAACGCGGCGGCGGGAGGTCCGCAGGGCGGTGGCACGTTTGGCCGGGGACCTGGCGGTCCGGGTGGCGGACGCGGCAATCGCGGCGGTGGAATGTTTGGCGGTGGCGACAGTTCGGGCCAGCGTTACAGCCTCACGCTGGCGGTTTCCGCGCGAAATATTTTCAATGACGCGAATGTGGGCACACCGATCGGCGTCATCACGTCGCCGGTCTTTGGCCAGTCCATCTCTCAGCCTGTCGGCCCCGGCAGCGGCTTGTACTCGAATCGCCGCATCGAGCTGCAGGCAACGTTCGCGTTCTAGCTAGCTAGTCCATCTAACTCGTGGTCATCCCGAGCGCAGCGAGGAAATCTGCTTTTGCCTCCAACAGTAGGAAACAGATTCCTGGTCGCACAGCTCGTCGGAATGCAATGTGGGACGAGCGAATCAGGATATCAGTCCAGGTCTTTCTCTTTCTTCTTATGCCAGGACTTGAGTTCCTGGCGTGCCTCTTCGCTCGCCGCGGGCAGAATATTGTGCTGCGGCGCTGGCATAGGTTTATCACCCATAACGTCTAGCCAAAGGAACTTGTTCAACAGCGCCGTATCCACGGCATCGGCGTGGCTGAAATCCAGGCTGGCGCCTTCTTTCCACTCCCTCTCATTCATCTTGTAGATCAAGCCGTTTTCACGATTGCGATAATCGGCGCTGAAAGGCGGCTGTGTGCCGGCGCCGCCGAAGAGCGGAGCCATCACTGCTGCGCGCCCATCGTTGGAATTCATCGGTGGAACGTCGAGCAGAGCTTCCATCGTGCGAATCATGTTGATGGTGGTGTAGAAGGTGTGGTCCACGAATGGATGCGTCATACCTTCATCTTTTTTTGGTTGTGGCGAGTATTTGCTGATGACCAGGGCGTTGCTGCGATGCGAGTCTATGTGGTCGGGGCCATCCTGCGCGTCGTCTTCCAGGATGAAGAATGCGGTGTCGTCCCAGTAAGGTGAATGCGAAACGGCGTCCACGGCGCGGCCAACCGCGAGGTCATTATCCGCGACGGATGCGGACGGAGTTGGCTGGTTCTTGCTCAAACCAGCGGTGTGATCGTTGGGTAAGCGCAGCAAAATAAACTGCGGCATGGTGTCTTTTCCCGCTTTGCGCGACTCTACAAATTGCTTGAATTCATTCAGGAATTCGTCCACGCGTAGCTGATCGGGATAGGAAACCTCAAAATCGGGGAAGAGCGGATCGAAGTGACCGCGCAGTTCGGATTCGGCGGCGATATTCGTAGCTAGCACGGGAATGTCCCACGCATAGGGGCTCGGGCCGCCATGCGGGTCGCCGACATTTTTCTCAAGCGGCTCGCCCTTCTTGATGACGGTGCGCGAGCACTGTCTACCCGCGACTTTGGGCGGACCTGCGGTGGGCGGAGTATTTTTCTGACGGGCGTTGCACCAGCGCGAAACGACGTACTCGCCATAGTGGCGATAACTGACGCCGTGCGTCGCGAAGTTCTTCCACAGGTAACCGCCAGTCGGCTCCCCCGCATCCGGCAGCTCGTCTTCCACGGAGATGCCTTCCAGCAGAGTGCCTTCAGAGTCGTAAGTGTGTTCGGCGCCGCGATAAGCTACGGGAATGGTCTTGGCGATGTAGTCGGAAACCGACGCGGAGGTGGACCAGACGTGACCGTCGCCCGAAACGTCGCCGCTGACGTAGAAGTTGTCCAGCAATCCAAACTGTTTTGCCAGGGCGTGCTGGTTCGGCGTGATCTCCGCGCCGTACATGGTGAGGGAAGGATCGCTATTCCCGGCCCCGATGTCGCCAAAAACCTGATCGTAAGTACGGTTCTCCTTGATGATGTAGATCACGTGCTTGATCTTGTTTTCGCCGGAGGCAAAGGTCACGCGATCGGCATTGCCGCGGATGGCGTTGCGCTCCTGGGTTTGTTTTGTAAACAGCTGCAAGTTGTTTTCAATTTCCGTGATGGGCAGCCGGGCCAGAGAGCCGCGAATCAGTCCCAAAACGTAAGGGTAGTCCGCGCTCCCGTCCTGGTTCTCGCCAATGGGCATTGAGTTCGGACCCGAGCCATGGCCTTTGGCGCTGGCGATCAGCAGGTCCTTGGTCGTGGTTGCAACGACAGTGGGATACCACTCCGTCGGAACAAATGCTGCGGCTTCGTGACCGGCCAGGTTGAACACGGAAACGGAGTCGGAAATGGCGTTCGCGGAAAAAAGATATTTCTCATCCGCGGAGAGCGCCAAAGACTGCGGA
This sequence comes from Candidatus Eiseniibacteriota bacterium, assembly GCA_035607085.1. Lineage (GTDB taxonomy): Bacteria > Acidobacteriota > Terriglobia > Acidiferrales > UBA7541 > Acidiferrum. The sequence goes on from DATMZI010000074.1 coordinate 21,878, forward strand.
TCGCTGCCGCCGTAAGATTGACCCTGCGGTTTGGTCGAGAGCGTGAATGAAACTTTGCCGGAGCGCGCGTCCAGAGCGGCGATTTCATCGCGGTTGGTGAGCGCGACAAAAAGCAGGGAATTATCGTGATTCAGAAGAAGGGCAGTTGGATGAGATCCGCCGGTCGTGGCTGATTTCGGCTTGCCGAAAGCAATTTTGCGGAGAACGTTGCCGCGAAGAAGATCGAGTTCCGCGACGGTGGAAGCATTCCAAAGAGAAACGTAGCCGCGCTTGCCGTCATTGGTAATGGCCGTAGCGTAGGGAAGCGAACCAGGGATGCGCCTGAAGGCGGATACGTCGAAGCGAAAAACAATTTTGCCGTTGGCCGGATCGAGAAGCAGCGCCTCATCCGATTGATGACTGGCAATGAGCAGACGTTCTTCGCCTCCGACTCTGCCCACGCTGAGGCCGGCAGGATAGGTGACGTCTTTGAATTCGTCGCGGCGGACTTTACCGCGAGGAAGGGTCCCTCGCGGCGTGAGCAGCAAGAATTTGTCCGGTGTGAGCTTCCCGTCGTCGAATGAATAGACGGCGATGCCGTTGCCTGTGTCACCTTCTTTTTTTCCAAGCGGGTCGGTGTACGAAGCCATGGAAGCATAAAGGTGTTTACCGTCCAGGCTGAAAGCGAGACCCAGAAAATAAGTTTGGTGGGAATGGTGGTCGAGGCGCGGATCGGGAAAATCAGTGAGCGTGTCCGTGGCGACATTAAGAATGGAGATCGACTGGTACGAGTGTTTGCTGTCTTCGGAGTAGGCGCCATAACCGCTGTGAAGAAAAACGACGAAGCGGCCGTCGGGCGAAACAGCAGCGACCGTGGCGAGATTGTCGATGGTGCGCGGATGGCCGGGAACAACACCAAGCGGGCGGCCATTGGGGAGCTGAGTCTGCGCGGTGACGCCGAGCGCGAAGAAGGTAGTGGACAACAGAAAGGTCAACAGTCGTATGAATTTCAAATTGCGCATGGAAAGAATGGTAACGGCTCCGTGTGAAAAAACGTGAAGTGCCTCGAGGGGCGGGACAAGGCGAGGGAGAAGGTAACACGGAGCAGGAATTTTGTGGATGGGGATGGTGAATGAAATGAATTCCATGAAAAGAGCGGCGTTTCAGGAGAAGGGACGAAGCATTGTAGGGCGGCGGCCGAATTTCGAAGGGTGTAGTATGCCAGGAACCTCGGCAGAGGAAAAAACGATGGAAAAGAAGAAAAAGAAATTAGAGAAGGGAAAGGAAGCGCGCAGACGAGCTCGGGCGGCGGGCGCGGCTCCGGCGGGCACGCGGGTGATTCAAGACAAGCGCAAGAAGCCGGAAAAGCACAAGAGACCGTGGATGGAGGAGGGTGACGTCGGAGTTTAGTGGAAGCCGTCACCTCAGGGCAAAACAGGACTTGGACTACTGGGGATGGGCGGCTTGCTCTTCGTGCAGGGCGCGGATGATGGTCATTTCCACGTCCGTGGCGTACCAGGGAGCGCGGACGACGTCGAAGGCGCCTTTGTGCATGGCCTCAAAATAAAACTCCCATTCGCCGAGGCGCGTGGCCACGATCACGCGAGGAATTTTTTGTTCATGGTGTTCAGCATGAATCAGGTCGGCGTAACAGCCGTCCGGTAGATGTTCGTCGCAGAAAACCACTTCAAAGCATTGGTGGGAAAGGACTTCGTCGGCCTCGGTTCTGGTGGTGCAGCAGACCACGTCCGCCGAAAGCGATTCGAGCACCCGGACAAGAGGCTTGCGGACCTCCAGGCGAGGCGAAATCACGAGGGCGCGAACATGCCGCTGCACGGTCGATGCGCCGCCATGTTCGCGATTCGGAGAGGCGGAGGAGAGAACGAGTATCCTGTGAGAGACAGACATCAGAACCTCTATTGGTGTGAAATTCCCCGAACTTTCCCAATAACGCTGCGCGACCGCTGGTGCAATACGGCAATCCCTGTAAATCCAGCGCCAGCAAAAGGCTAGGCCGGCAAAGTCAGCAAAAGAAGGTGGCAAGGGCGACTCTGCTACGGAACGAGACTGGAAACCGTCTTAAGTGCGGGCAGTGGCGACTTTGGCGGGTGGTCCGCTTGCTTGCCGCCCGGGAGCCGGATGTAGGATTTACGGAATTTGCCTGCGATGGATAACGCCGCGTCCAATTTGCGTTTGCTGGTGGCTTTCAATTCTCCCAATAGCGAGCAGTGAAGCCCGTGATGCAGTCGCTTGCCTGCGATCGCGATCAATTCTTCCCAGTCATGCCATTCGCCAATGGCGTCTTTGCATTTGGCTAGCGCATCAGCAAACTTGGGATCTCCGCCGCCGGCCGACATCGCAATGACATCGCGAAACTTTTTCACCTTAAGCCGGTAGGGATGCAGATTTGCCTTGGTGAGTTGGGCAGGTTGGGCCAGATCTGCGGCCATTTGCAAAACCTGGGCAGCTACCTCGGCGTGCGCCTCGCTATCCTTGTAATTATTCCTGCCGCGATTCCCCTTGAGACGCGCCGAAACGCGCCGCAGTTTTTTGCGGAGAGACGGGCCTTTATTTCGCAAGAAACGGCGGAGACGAGCGGCGTGCCGGTAGCGTTTTGCGCCTAGATATTCGAAGAGCTGGGTCAGGCAAGACTGGTCCGTATCGCTGTGCAGCGACGCGAGATGGACGGTTAAGACGTCCATGTCCCGTATGCGGCCAGCTTTCTTGCGGACGTAGTTGAGGGGGCGCAGCAAGCGTCTCGAATTGCGCTGGTCCGCTAGACCGATCGCTTTGTGCAAAGCGGCAAAGCGTCTGATGCGCGTGCGGAGCTTGTGGACGTCTTCCGGAGCCAAACGCTTGGACGCTCTTTTAAGCGATTTGCGCAACTTGCGAATGCTGCTGTGGATACGTGAATTGTCGAATGCCATGAATTTGCGCCAGAGATCGTCGCGTTTCAGCCGGTTCGCACCTTTTGATAAGTGGCCATGAGCTCAGCTTGTTCAATGACCTTGCCATCGAGCGCGGTCTGCACTTCGGCGGCCGTGGCACCTGCCGGCAGGCCAAGTTTTTCTCGAAGCGCATAAAGCCGCGCGAAATAGCGATGCCGGCCTGAGGGAGGGCACGGGCCGGTGTAGCCAAAATCGCCGGAATCGTTTCGCCCCTGCATACCGGCATCGGCAAGTTGCGCTGCTCTGGGTAGGTTTTCTCGAAGACGGCTAATCGTGGGTGGAATGTCATAAAGCGCCCAGTGAGTAAAGCCGTTACGGCGCGGCGCATCGGGGTCATGCAGAATCAAGACAAACGATTTGGTCTCCTTGGGCGCCTCGTCCCAGGAAAGTTCGGGGGAAATGTTCTCCCCTTCACAGGTGAAGCGCTTGGGAAATTCTTGGTTGTTTTGAAAAACAGGGCGTACTAGGCGCATGAACGGCTCCTTGAAGGGGTGATAATAAAAATGGAGTTATTTCCGAGAACTCATTTTTCTTTTCGAAGTTGTCGCAAGCCTTGTGCAATCCGAAGCATACTTCTGCCGCAGTGTCAAAAGCGACCGGGCCTTCGGATCGGGGATCTTCGCTGCGTCCTGGCGGGCTTGAGTGGCCGCGTCGTGAAGCATCTGTTTAAGTTTTGCGAGGTGCTGCAGCGGAATGGATTCGGCCGCTGCTTTTGCTTCTGGCATCGGATGAACTTCCCTTGTGAATCCCCGGTGAACCGCGATTAGTGCGGTCGCTGAACAAAAAACCGAGGGCCGGCGCCAACCCGGCCGACAGTGGCGGAGATGAGTGGATGACACAATCGGAAGAAGTATGTAGGCGAACGGTCACGTTTCGAGCAAATGCGGGAAATGCGCTTGCGAGAAAATAACCGAAAGGACCTGTTCGGATAAAGGATGAACGTGACAATGGAAAAGAAAATTGTTCTTCAGGGCCAGAGGCTGGTTCCCGGGGCCAGAGCGGTTCGCGCCTCAAGCCAGGCGGCCCGGGAATTGGCCGGTTCCAGAATATTTTTGCTTTCTCCGGCAAGTGCGGCAGGGGCGCGGGCGCGGCTGTTGCTGAATGTGAGCAGTGAATTCGAACTGGCGGTGAGGCTGCGGACCGCGGGCGCGCAACTGGGAGAGATATTCAGCTTCATGAGCTCCCTGTATTTTAGAGGGAAGTTGACCTACGCGCAGAGATTTGCGGCGCCACCCAAGGGTGCACCCGGCGTATTGGTGATTACGCCGTCGCGCGGACTGTTGGTGCCCGAGCATATGATGACGCTGCAAGACTTGGAAGAGATGACGCGCGGCGATGTGCATCATGAGAATGAGAACTACCGCCGGCCGCTGATGAAAGATGCTCAACTGCTGATAGAGCGGTTGGAGGCGAAGACCGAAGTGGTGCTGCTCGGAAGCATCGCTACTCCGAAATACGTAAAGCCGCTGTTGGAGATTTTTGGCGACCGCCTGGTTTGTCCGGCTGAATTTGTAGGCATAGGAGACATGAGCCGCGGTGGGCTGCTGCTGAAATGTTTCCGCGAAGAAGTGGAGCTGAAGTACGTTCCCGTCGCCGGGTCGAAATTGAGCTCGGCGAGACCGAAGAGCGGCCGTAACGTTCGCCGCCGGGTCAAAAAAGTCGGCGCATAGTATTTTTTGACTAAGGGAGCTTTGCTGTTGCGGGGCATTCTGCCTATTTTCTGTTTTCGATGAACTTCGACCAGGATCGCATTTGTGCTGCGAAACGTCCCGACTGGACGCCGAACGAGGCCCTGACCGGGCCTAGTTTTTGGAACCTCAACCGGGTTTAGCGGCAGGGACGGATTCCGTTTTAAGGAAGACGGGAGTTCGGGTGATGTTCTGGCGATCGGCAAGAGAGTCGGCGATGGATTCAAGATCGGCTTTGATGAAACCCATGGAAGAAACCTGCACACGGCCACCGGGTTCGATAAAAAAGACGGTTGGAACCATGGTGAGGCCGTAAGCGTTGGAAACAGTGTAATCCGAGTCGTCGATGGCGATAGGAAAGCTGACACCGAAGTCGTTGGCGAAGTCGCGTGAGGAATTAGGGTTGTCCTGGGAAAGGCCGAGGAAGGTGACGTTGTCGGATTTGTAGCGCCGGAAGAGGCGCTCGAGAAACGGAAACGTGAATTTGCAAACGGGGCAGGAAACTTTGAAGAAGGCGAGAACGACGGGACCTTTTCTGAGAGAGTCGGCGAGCAAAAATTCTTTGCCGTCCAGAGATTTCAAGGAGAAGTTGGGAGCGGGATTGCCCGCTACGAGGTGGGTCATGCCGTCGTGTGCTCCAAGCCAGCGGCGAAGCCGGCGAAAGATGGACATTCCTTTATTTTAGCGTGACGCAAGTATGCCCGCAAAATTGGATGCTCGGAGTTACTCGATGGTGAGATGAAGTAACTCGGTGATTCATGATCGCGACGAGGATGTTGGTTCGAGTGGCCGAACATCCTGACGGACCATGTCGGAGATTTCGTCTCCAGTAATTCGAGGTCGTAACGAAGCTGCAGATTCTGCCAGAAGGCTGGTGCGTTATTAAAACCGCATGCCAGACCCAAGGCGGTATCGGCAGAGATACTGCGACACTCCTTCGCGATATCCGCGATGTTAGTGAACGCGAAGGTCCAGCGCGACTTTATTCATGCTCAGGCCGAGCGGTTCCATGAATTCCTCGCAAAGAATTTCTCCGGGGAGGACAGGCGGTATTTTATTAGCCATTCGCAGGCTCCTGGTGGTAATCAACGATTTCGACGTGCAATGCTTTGCACTGGCGCCATGAAGCACCGGCACCCTCGGTCGTGATGCGAATGCTCCATTGCTCCTAGCGATCGCCTTTCAGGCGTTCCAATCGATTGCCAGGCAACCGAGCCCAAAGCTTTTCGCGGCAAAGAGACGCTCGGTGTCAGGGCAGCGAAATGACCTGCTCGCAAGCTCCTTATGTTCAGGGCGGATCTTTGCGGTTCATGGAGGGCTCGAGTCGTGCGGGGAGACTACGCGGCCGTAGGGGCTAGAGCGGTTGAGGCGGTCGAACATTCGGTAGGTTTCGCCGGAAATGCGGGCGATGGCGTCGGCGGCTTCGCGTTCGTGGCGGAGATAACTGGACATAGCGCAGATGATGTAGGGACGAGAGCCGGTGAAGACGAGGCCGCAATCGTTGCGGACGCCTTCGAGTTCGCCGGGTTTGTTAGCGATTTTGAGATCTTCGGGAAGCTCGCGGGGAATATAACTGGATTTGGGAATGCTGAGGAGATTGAAGTAGTCGTCGGTGAACTGTTTGTTGAGAATTTTGCCGCGATAGAGGGCCTCGAGGAGCTGGACGAGTTCGCGGGGAGTGGCGACGTTTTCGCGGCCTTCGGCGGCTGCTTTGATGTCCATCATTTTTCGACGCAGACGGGTGTGCGTGAGGCCGAGAGAATCGAGGAGTGCGTTGACGTTTTCAAGGCCGATGCGATCGATGAGGATGTTGGTGGCGGAGTTGTCGCTGACGGAAATCATGAGGGCGGCGGCGTCGCGTAGAGTAAGTTTGGTGACGCCGGGAGTGAGCGCGCCGGAGATGCCGCTGCCGCCGACTAGATCGGATTGCTGCAGCGTGTAGGTGTCGGTGAGTTTGAGTTTGCCTTGCTGAGCCTGACGACAAAGTTCGGCGAGGATGGCGATTTTAATGGTGCTGGCGGTGGGGAAAACTTCGTCGGCGTTGAGGAAGAGGGAGTGTTGGGTGGTGAGGTCGAGGATGGCGATGCCAAGGACGCCATCGAGATTGCGGGACTCGGTCTGGATGGAAGTGTCCAGTTTTTGCCAGAGGAGGAGTTCTTTTGACGGGACAGAGTCCTGAGCCTGGGTGCATCGAGCTCCCAAAAACGGAACAAGAATAGAGA
>DATMZI010000114.1:0-3518 GCA_035607085.1 Candidatus Eiseniibacteriota bacterium
GCCTTTTTGGCGATCTCACCCAGAAGAAACTCGGCAACGGCATTCTGCGGATCAATCTCTAACTCTCTCTGCAGTTCCAGCTTCGCACGTTCTTCCCGCCCAGGCGCGGCATTCGGCCTGGAAAACAAGATTCTGGCAATCAGGAAATGAATGCCCTCGTAACCATCTTCGTGACCTCCTCCGACGCCGCCATTACGGAAGCGTCGCCCCTTGCCGCGTTTTAGCTACGGGATACCGGGCACCCCTGCCCGGCTATATATTTTTTACGCTGCAAGCTATATAGCACAGAAACGGGCTTGTCAACAGAAAAAATGTGTTTTATAAAGAATTCCGCGGAAGATCGACCGGACCAGCTATAGCACTGTTTCTTCGTGCTCTATATCACGCCTCGCACCCGGACGGGCCGACCCTTGGGCTTGCATCGCGGGACATGACTCTGGGTTTCCCACCGGTCGGGACCGGCATTGGCTTTCTCTCGTCTTTTGAGTATCTTACGTTGAGGTGTAAGCATGCCTGGCAAAGTTCGCCTTGCCCTACCCGCCTACCAGCGCATTCAACTGGCGATTCGCAAACGCATTGACGCCGGCCATCTCCGACCCGGTGATCCCGTAAGTTCCGAGCGCGACCTGGCTAAACTCCACGAAGTCAGCCTGATGACCGCCCGCCACGCTCTGGCATCCCTGGAACGCGAAGGAGTAGTCGAACGCCGCCGCGGCGTTGGAACTTTTGTCTCTTCCCCCAAAATTCATTTCAACAAATTGATGAGTTATACCGAGCAGATGGCAGCTCGTAGCCTTACCGCCGCCTCAAAAATTCTTTTTGCAAAATTCATCGACAATGAACCGGATGCCGCCGCTCGCCTTTCGCTTGCTCCTACGCGCACGCTCATCAAGCTTGAGCGCCTTCGCCATACGGCCGATGAACCTTTCGCTCTGGAAATCTGCTACCTTTGCGCCGATGATTTCCCGGGCCTGCTCGAAGCGCCTCTCGGCCGCGATTCCCTCTTCGCCACTCTCGAACGGAACTACGACGTGCGGCTGGGTTACGCCGATGAAGAAATTGACGCCACCGCCGCCGATCCTCGCACCGCTGAACTGCTCAACGTGCCGCGCCGCGATCCTTTGCTGCGCATTCGCCAAGTCATCTACTCCACTAAAGGCCAGCCGATCATCTACGTTCTCGGCATTTACCGCTCGGACCGCCATAATTTTGTGATTCGCCGTTTCCGCTGACTCTTTCGCTCTAGAATTGCCGCGCCAATTGAACAGGAGTTTTTCGCATGCTGGTGGTCTTGAAGAAAGATTATGAAGAAGTCAGCCGTGAGGCCGCGCGCATGGTCGCCGGCGCGGTGCGTGCAAAACCGGACATTGTGCTTGGTCTGGCTACCGGCGGCACGCCGCTCGGACTTTACAAAGAATTGGTCGCGTTGCATCGCGCCGATGCGCTGGATTTTTCCCGGGTCACCACTTTCAACCTCGACGAATACCTCGGACTTGCGCACGCGCATCCGCAGAGTTTTCATTGCTTCATGGAAAAACACTTTTTTTCTCAGGTGAATCTGCCGCGGGAGCGGGCGCACATTCCTGACGGCACCATCCGCGGCGATTACGACGCCTACTGTGAGCGCTACGAGCAGTCCATCGAGTCCGCCGGCGGAATTGACTTGCAGATTCTGGGTATCGGGCGCAACGGCCACATCGGCTTCAATGAACCGACATCGAGTCTGGCATCTCGCACCCGCCTGAAAGCCCTCAGCCGCGAAACCATCGAAGACAATCGCCATGTTTTTTCAAGCGAATCCGAAATGCCCAAATGCGCCATCACCATGGGTATCGGCACCATTCTCGAATCGCGCCGCGTGCTATTGCTCGCTTCCGGCCGTTCGAAAGCCGCCGCCGTGGCCAAAGCTATCGAAGGCCCCATCGCTTCGTCGGTCAGCGCCTCCGCTTTGCAGATGCATCCCGACGTAACTTTTATCATCGACGAAGAAGCGGCATACTCACTCACGCAGCGCGATTATTATCGCCACGTTTTGGAAATGACCCAGCTCTTCACGCCGGAGCGCTTATCTTGACTGCTTCGCCAGTACCGACTTCAGTTTGTGCGCTGTTGAGGTTCGTAAACTCTGGTCATGGAAGGCTGTACTCTGAGGCGTCCGCACCATGCTGATTGCCGGTGACATCGGCGGAACAAAGTCTCATCTCGTCGCCTACGACGAACGCGACGGTAAGATTTCGGTCGTCGCGCGCGAGCGTTACGCCACCCGCGATTTCTCGAGCTTCGAAGCATTGATCGAAGCCTTTTCGCGCGAGGCACGGCAAGCAGGCTCGCGAACTGCGATCGCCGCGGCCGGCTTCGGCGTCCCCGGCACCGTTGTGGATGGCGTCCTGCACGCCGCGCACATTCCCTGGACGCTCGATTCATCTTCCCTCGCGGCCAGCCTCGGTTTGCCGCGCCAGCACATTGTGTTGATGAACGATTTGGTCGCCACCGCACGCGGCTTGCAAAAACTCGATTCCACTGATCTTTGCTATCTCAATCGAGGCGTGGACCACCCGCAGGAAAACATCGCGGTGATCGCCGCCGGCACGGGACTCGGCGAGGCTGTCTTGTATTGGGATGGTCGCGGCCACCGCGCGGCGCCATCCGAAGGCGGCTCCGCCGATTTCGCGCCGCGTGGCGACCGCGAAATCGCGTTCCTCACATTCCTCAAAAAGAAACTGCCGCGTGTTTCCTGCGAAGAACTCTTTTCCGGCAGAGGCTTTCGCCCTATCCACGAATTCCTGGATTCCGATGTGCGCCACGATTCGTTTGAAAAAGCCGCCGGCGAGTCGGCACAGGAAATTACCGGCCACGCGCTGAGCGGTTCTTGCCCTGTTTGTGTCGAGACGCTGGATTTTTGGACCGATGCCTTCGGTGCGGAGTCCGGCAACCTGGCGCTGCGGGTGCTCGCGTATGGCGGGGTGTATTTGGCCGGCGGCATCGCGCTGAAGATTCTGCCGCTGCTGCGGAAGAGCACGTTCTCCGTGGCGTTTGCCGACAAGGGCCAGCTGGCCCCGCTGCTGGCCAACATTCCCATCGCGGTCGTGCTCAACGAAGACGCGCCGCTGTTGGGCGCCGCTCATTCCGCGCTCGCCGTTTTGCGCGGCGGCAAGCTCACTTAACCCAAGAAGGCCGCGGCATCAAGCCACGGCTGCAATATTCGCCGAGTTACAGCTCCTTGAGCGGAAGCTGATCTACTTTTCGCAGCTGCGGAAATATCCACGCCCACAAACCGGTGATCACCATGGCGCCAATGCCGCCGAGCATTACGGCGGGAACGGTACCGAACCATTGCGCGGTGATGCCCGATTCAAACTGCCCGAGTTCATTGGAAGCGCCGATGAAAATCATATCCACAGCGTTGACCCGGCCGCGCATTTCGTCCGGCGTCGCGACTTGAATTAGCGTGGCGCGCACAATCACGCTGACCATATCCGTCGCGCCAACCAGGACCAGCGCGAAAAGTGAGATAGCAA
>DATMZI010000181.1:0-18882 GCA_035607085.1 Candidatus Eiseniibacteriota bacterium
CGCGGCATGTGGAAGCAGCAACTCGATCAAGAGTCCTCCACCTCAACAACAACACTATACTGTCACCGTCACCGGAACGTCAGGGGTGGTCCAGCACTCCACAGTGATCTCGGTCACAGTGCAATAGATCATTGAAGTCTCCGGCACGAATGTGTGAGTCGAAATCTTACCGAGCTCAAAGCCAGAGCTACTTTCTCTAATGCGGATCATTCTGCGAATATTAAAAACCAGGAGCGCATGATCAAGCTCGCCAACGGCAACCCTGACTGCGTCATCCCTGGCCACGACGCCCCAGTTCCAGAAATATCCCGCCCATGGCAGCATCGCCAGAATCAACTAACCGCCGTCAAGGTTTTGTCGGAGAGGCCCTCAAATTGTCACAGCCTGAATACGTAACCGGTAAATGAAAAAAGGGCACTTTTGCTGTAGCCTATCCCCTATCCCTCCGACGCAGTGACGGGATAGGGGATAGGAGAGAGCGAAACTGCCCTTTTTCTACTTTTCGGGTAAGACCTAGCCGTAGAATGCGGTCCTTCGCCGTCCAGAGAAAATGCGTTCTATGCTGGGCGCTGGGACGCTGGGACGCTTACTGCTTTCCGGATTGCGACAAGCGGTGAGATGGAAAGATGGAAAAGCTATCGGCGCGGAAATTTAGAAGGTTGAACGCGGTAAATCCCGGGTGTGGCGCTTCAGAAGTTTTCCATCATTCAAATGTTGGCGTTCGCGCTCCGCGTGACGATGCCAAGGTGGCAGCCATCGGGCGAGGGAATTCCATAACACGCGTGATAACACCCACAAAACATCCGTATTTCCTCGAAAATCAACGTGGACGACCTGGCGTTCGTATTCTACGCCGGTCGAGACAATTAGCCCTTTTCCATGCGCCGTCCATTTAATTTCCTTGATTTGGTGAAGTTTGTCTCCAGGAACCAGTCAGGTTGTCCTCGCAACGAGTGGATCTCAATTTGCGAGGCGACTGCCATCAGGAGAAATGTCGCAGGATAGCAAATTATCTATGATCATATTATCTATAACTGGGTCAACGTCTTGTTCACGATTCAGCTCAAGGAGCAAGCTCAACTCCCCGACCGGCGACCGGATCGAAAGCCGTGACAATCATTGTTCTTCGGTCTGGACTCGCTTCCGCAATGGCGCAAGAGGTGGCAGGAGGCCTGGCGCAGAAAACCGAACTGCCTTCGTGCATTGTGACGATTGGCTCTGGGATGCCTCCCGTTATGGGAACGCGCATGAGTTGTACGTTTGACTTGGCTCGTCACCCGTTTCTTCTGCTTCCCTGCAGACTGGGCTATGGAGCCAGCACCCAGCAATAGCGTTCGGGGCAGCGTCAGAAATTTTCCATCATCCAGATGTTGGTGCTCTTCTCCACCTCGTAGATTGCAAGATTGCGACCATCCGGTGATGGCCTGCTCTGGCACCATCCGCCGTGACTTGTCCACAGGGAGTGAGTTCTCCCAGCGAGATCTACATAACTGATTTCGTATCCACCAAGCAAGTGGCGAGAAACGAAGAGTCCTTTTTGGTCCGCAGCCCAATTAAACATCACAATTTTGTTCAGGCTTGGAGTCCGAATGGTAAAGGTGGGTTGACCGCGGAGCGAGTGAATCTCGATTGGCCCATCGGAGCTTCTGGCGATGGCAAGACGGGTGCCATCCGGGGAAATCCGGCACAATACCAGGTGATCTATATTGACCCCAGTGTTGGCATCCGGCTTCAGGTCGAATCGCGCTAGTTCACCGCCTCGACCCTGAACCGGATCGAATGCCGTAACAATCATAGTTTTTCGATCGGTACTCTCTTCCGCAACCACGCAGGATTTCGAGGGATTTCTTGGGCAGGAAATCAGGCTTCCATTCCGCGTTGTGAAAATCAATTCCGGGCTGCCCCCCGCCATTGGGACGCGCATTATTCTCACCGTGGCCCGCGTGTCACCAATATTCTCAGGCGGGTCGTTTTGGGCAATGATCCATTCTTGATCTGGACTCACCAACGCCTCTTCCAATCCGCCTGCCTCAGTTGTAGCCATGACGGGCTGCGCCTCATTGCTGTCGAGCGTTTGCTTGTAAACCTTCCACTCACCTGACCGATTGTGAACAACAATCAGGGTCCTGCTGTCCGCAGTCCAATCACTTGCTGCATCCATGCCCTTCTCTTCAAACGTGACGCGACGCGAATTAGAAAGACGCGCGCTGCCAGCTGCCAGTTCAGCGACGTAGCTTACGCTTCGATAGGATGACCTTGCGAATGCCAGTCGATTCCCGACGCTTGCCACACTTGGACCTGATAAAGACGAACCTACCCAGTTCGTTAGCCTGCGCGGCGCTTCAATCAGCTTGCCAGTCTCGAGATCGCGGCGCTCAACCCAGAAGTTGCATGGAGCGTCCGGAGGCACGAACGATAGGCACCGATCGGAGTATAGAAACCTGCCATCGGGCAGCCAGGCCCCCTTGCCCATTTTCTCGAATTGGAATGACGGGAAGATGGTTACGGGTGGAGCAAAAGGAACGGAGCGAACAACTAAGCTGTCGCCCTTGCCGTCGTTTGTCACATAGGCAACCCGCCTCCCGTATGGGAAGAAATAGTAGCTATCTCGGGCAGATCCCTCGCTGGTTTCATAGAGTCTTTGTCCTTGACTCCCGTCGGGCGGCATGAGCCAGACTCCAGGGTCTATAGTCGTGCCCGTGCTCGTTGTAAGGGCGATCGTGGATGCGTCGGGAGAGACTGACCAGGAGAGTGCGTTCTCGCGCAGTTTTCGTGGCGGATCCCCCCGCACGGAGAAGACCCAGGCGCTAGCGCCGATCGGCGACCAGTCGCTATCTACCTGTGTCGCGGAATGAGCATTGGCGAGAAAACGTTCGCTGTCTGGAAACCATGCCGTATACATGAGCTCCCAGTTCACTTTGACCGCTGTTTCTGGCAAACGCAGCGAACGCGCGTCGTCTGTGCCAATCGTCTTCACATGCAGTCCTTGAACGTCAATGTAGGCCAGGAGCTTTCCGTTTGGCGAAAGCGAAAAGAATTGCACCTGGTTCTCGGGAGAATTGGCGGTGACTTGTATCAATTTGATGTCGAGCAATCCCGGGCCGGCCGTGGGCACATGTTTTGCGAACCAAAGAATTGCGCTAGCAATCACCATAGCGGCAATACCTGAGGCTGCCAAGATTCGTTTTCGAAACGGCTTTCCTGGCGCGAGGCCGAGCCGAGTCTTTTGCAGGTCTGACTGCAGCTCCGAGATGCTTTGATATCGCGCCTCGCGGTCCTTTTGTAGCGCCTTGCCGATGATCGCATCCAGCTTCGGTGGCAGGCCCGGATTCAAGGTTCGCGCAGGCACGGGCGTCTGGTTCACGATCGCCTCGCGCATCGCTGGAGCAGTCTCGCCGGTGAAGGTCTTTGTTCCTGTCGCCATTTCGTAGAGCACCATGCCAAAAGAAAACAGGTCGGTGCGAATATCCAGTTTTTCCCCACGTATTTGTTCGGGCGACATGTAACCAGCGGTGCCAATGGTGGTTCCCGTTCGGGTGAGGGTCAGATTGGTATTCCATTCGGTTGTCGATTTTTGCTTAAGGGCGACGGTTGGCTCCGGCAAATCTGAGCCTTGCAGCTTAGCTAGGCCGAAATCGAGGATCTTGGCTTGGCCTTGCGCGGTCACAAAGATATTTGCCGGCTTGATGTCGCGATGGATGATGCCCTTGCCGTGGGCGGCGTCCAGTCCACTGGCAACCTGATTTGCGATATCGAGCAGTCTGTCCAGCGCCAGCGGACCTCGTTCCTCGTGCACTTTCTCTGAGGTGGCCGCAGCCGCGGAAAGCAGTTCGCGCAGAGTCTGGCCTTCCAGCAGTTCCATGACGAGAAAGGGTTGGCCTGCGTGCTCTTCGATGGCGTGAATAGTGCAAATGTTTTGGTGATTCAAGGCGGAAGCGGCGCGGGCTTCGCGCTCAAACCGTTCGCGTGACACCGGGTCGGAGGCCAATTCTTCCGGCAGAAATTTCAGAGCTACTCGCCGTCCCAATTTCAGATCCTCGGCCTTGTACACCAAGCCCATGCCACCGCCGCCGAGAATTTCCAGGATCCGATAGTGCGAGACTCTTTTGCCTAGCAGCGCAGGCGACGAAGTTTCAACAGCAGCCGGCGCTACGATCGGGGGCTGGCCGATTTCTGGTCTGCTTAGTTCAACCGGGATCAACCAGCGATACCCGCGGCGGGCGATGGTCTCGATGAACTTTGGGTCTTCTGCGGAATCTCCCAAGGCCTGCCGAATCTTCTGGATGGTGGCGTTAATGCTGTGGTCGAATTCGACGACGGTATTGTTGGGCCAAAGCTTTTTTCGAATCTCTTCGCGGGTGACAACGTCGCCAGGGTTTTCGAGCAGCATCGTGAGAACTTGGAAAGATTGCTCCTGCAGGCGGGTCCTATGCCCGTTCTTCAGGAGCTCTCCTGCCTTCAGGTCGAGCTTGAAAGGGCCAAAAACGAGCCACGCGTTGGGAGACTGTTGCACGGGCTGAGTCCGTGGAAGGAAATTAACAGGACTCTAGCACAATCCTATCGGTGCGGTAAATCCATTCCTGACAAACACTTGGGAGGTGGCTCGGAAATGACCACGGAATCGCCGCTGGTGCATTGATTAAGTGGGGCGTCTGGCCAAAGTACGGGAAAAGACTGTCGAAAGAGGTGGCGCCATGACCCAGCTACGTCAGAGGTTTGTAACCACAATGGTTTTGCTATTCGCGTCCTTTGTTCACGGATGTGGTGGGGGAATGAGCTCACCGCCTTCGCCCACGGCGAACGTGTCCACTTCGGCGAGTTCGGTTACGTTGGGACAGTCGGTAACCGTGACGTGGTCGAGCGCAAATGCAACCTCCTGCTCTGCTTCCGCCACGCCAGCTGAGAGTGACTGGTCCGGATCGAAAGCGACAAGCGGGTCGCAAAGCGTTACTCCACAGGCGAGCGGAACTGTGACCTACTCACTTGCCTGCACCGGCCAAGGGGGAAACGCGTCGAAATCGGCATCTGTGCAGGCCAGCCCCGGAACTCTGTCGATCACTTCTGGCAATCCGCCGTCCGGCACGGTGGGCGCCGCTTATGGGCCATTTGCTCTCACGGCCTCCGGTGGAGTTGGTCCTTATTTCTTTAGTTGGGCAGCCGCGTCGGGCTCTACCTTACCGCCGGGACTCAGCTTAACGAATGGGATCATTTCCGGGACACCGAGCGCTGAGGGAACTTACAACCTAGTGGTCACGGTTACAGACTCAGAATTGCCGGCTGTGCAGAAGAGCCAGGCTTACACGATTACGATCGTGAAGACGGAGCAGCTCGCCATTACGTCCGGACTCCCACCTGACGGCGTTGCCGGAAACGTCTACGACCCAAGCCCGAACCGATGCATCAACTCGAAAGGGATGTTTGTTGTTTGTGGAGGTTTCGTGCTTAATGCCACTGGCGGCATACCGCCTTACAAGTGGAGTTGGGCTGGCGCGTCAGGGTCATCAACACCGCCTGGCTTGCATGTTGCTTTCTTCGATGCGCTGTGCAGTCCAGTTCTATCCGCCAACAAGAAGTACTGGCGGATTTGTGGCACGCCTACAACCGCCGGAACGTACCCGGTCGTTGTTACGTTGGCTGATTCGGCGAGTCCAGCGAATCAGGCTACCGCCAACTACACAATCAACATAGTCAATCCACCGCCTCCGGCCATCAATCTTTCGAAGGTTGCCGAGGGCGCGATCAACCTCCTGTACAGCTTCACCTTCACCGCGACAGACGGACTGAGTCCTTTGAGCTGGAGTGAAAAGGGAGCGCTACCTTCAGGTCTGGCGTTGGCGGCAGATGGAACACTTTCTGGTACTCCAACGGTTACGGGTTCGTTCCCCATCACGATGATGGTTTCCGATTCGCTTGGCCGTGGCGCGACTCCACAGGATTTTACACTCGTCATCGCCACGCATGGTTTCAAAATCACTGGCAGCATAGGTATCGATGTGTCGTCGCACACCGCCACTTTGCTGCAAGATGGAAAGGTACTGGTAGCTGGAGGGCAGTACAACGTGTATAACGGCCACGTACAAGAATCCAGTTCGGCCGAAGTTTATGACCCGTCCATCTCCAGCTTCACGCAAATCAACTCGATGGTAAGCATACGCAGCAATCATCGAGCTACTTTACTTAAGGACGGCACAGTGCTCATGACAGGCGGCACTGTGACCGATGACTTGAGCATCGCGCCCACCGCGGAGCTCTACAATCCATCTAGCGGCAGTTTTGCTTCTACAGGAAACATGGAAACAACGCGTGCGTTACACACTGCAACTCTCCTGCAAGACGGGCGCGTGCTGCTGACCGGAGGGTTACAATACGGCGGAGCCACTCTTGCTTCTGCTGAGATTTTCGATCCCAAGACGCACACTTTCTCTCCGACCGGCAGTATGAAAACCGCGCGATCCTCCCACACCGCAACGCTGCTAAGCAGCGGGAAAGTCCTCGTGATGGGCGGAGCAGACAATAGCGGAAACGCACTCGCGTCAGCAGAGCTTTTTGATCCGAGCAAGGGAACTTTTTCGTCGGTAGGCGGGATGGCAGTTGCGCGCTACGCGCACACGGCCACCATGCTCAATACGGGAAAAGTTCTCATTACGGGAGGCGCGGATAGTACCAGAAGCGCAACAGCGAAGGCGGAGCTCTACGATCCGCTCACCGGCCAGGCGGCTCTGACCAGCAGTATGGCCGACGCAAGAGAGTTTCATACATCCACTTTGCTCAATGATGGAACGGTTCTTGTGGCCGGTGGCGCGGGCAGATCGGCAGAGATTTTTGACCCGTTGGTCCAAAACTTCAGCGAAACGGGCAGTATGAACTACGGACGTGCTTTGCACACGGCAACGTTACTCAATGATGGGACCATTCTAGTTACAGGAGGAGGGTCCGGAACGGCGGAGATTTACCAGTAGTCAGCGAATGCGATGATTTGTTCGGCAAACGGTTCAACAGTTTAGTGACGAGAGGAAACGTCGCGGAAAAACGGTCGCGAAATATCCATATAGAATACCACGGCAAATCGCACGGCCAAGCAGCGAGAATGAGCTCTAAAAATGGCCCCAATTCAGCTGCAACTTGCGCCCAGGCTTGGCGAAGTACCTGAATTCCCTTCACAGCGCGCCCGGGCTCCGACAGTGAGCGGCTACTTGGCGTCAGAAAGCGCGACGTAAGCGCCGAGACCGATCATGCCGAGGCCGGAGGCGGTGCGTTGGCCGCGGCGGAAGCGAGCGCTGGACTTGAGTTTGCGTTCGAGGGGAGCGGCTAGGGAGACGACGACCACGTCGGCGGCGGTGTTGAGTGTGACGGAAACGATCCCGAGGGTGGCGAATTGGAGAAAGACGTGACCGCGTTCGGGAGCGATAAACTGCGGGATGAAGGAGAGGAAAAAAAGAGCGGTCTTGGGATTGAGAGCTTCCGTGAAGACGCCCTGTTTGAAAGCGGCCGCAGGATGAAGAGCGTTACCCTTTGGAGATGAAGTGCCCGCGGGAAGTTCGGCATTGCGAGAACGGATCATCCTTACGCCGAGAAAGACGAGGTAGGCGGCTCCGGCGTACCTGACGGTGTGAAAGGCGAAAGCGGAAGCGGCGAGAATGGCGGAAACGCCGAGAGCAGCGGCGAAGACGTGGAACAACCCGCCGAAGAAAGTGCCGAACGAAGACTGGAAACCTTCGCGACGTCCGCCGGCGAGTGTGCGAGCGAGGACGTAGAAAATGCCGGGGCCGGGCGTGACGGCGAGAATGAACGCGGCGGCGAAGAAGAGCAGGAAGCGATGCGCGTCAAACATAAGATGAAAGTATAAGGCATCAAGCGCAAGCTACAAGGCACCGCGGAGACAACATGGACATGACGCGGCCTATCTTTCGAAGGCGAATTTGGCTAACGACGTTTCAGCCCGGTGAGGGCGAGGTCGGACGGGGCGTGGTTGCGCCAGGCGGCAAGAAGGGCTTGCTTGAGGGCGCGCTTCGGAGCTTTCGAGAGAAGGACGCTGGTGCAGCCTTGGCGGCCCCAGGCACCGTTGACGGGAGAGAAAGCGGCGGGATGGCTGTCGACAAATTCTTGCTGCTGAATGGGAGTGAGCCTGACCATGCCGCGCTCTTTGTTGGGATAGCCGAGCGTGGCAAAAATCTTTCCGGCCACGCGAAAGTCGGGATGGTTCATGTGCCGGCGCTGCTCGGTTTGCGGCAGCGCGAGGGCCAGGCGGCGGAATTCGGCTGCAGTGGCGGGCATGGTAGATCTTCACGACAAGTATAAAACTACAGCCATACAAGAGTACAAGAGCGGGGCCGGTGGCGTTTCTAGTTTTGCCTCGCGGCAACGCGCCGCGCGCGCTCGGACCGCGGACGCGCCAGGGCGCGAACTCGCCAGCGCGCGAACTCGCCAGCGCGCGAACTCGAAAATGGAGGAGCTTTTATCGACGGAAGCGCGGGATTGGACTAGGATTAACGACCGTTGCACGATGAGACGGAGAGAGAACGATGGAAGCGCAACTGAGTCTGGAGTTTCTGCGGGTGGTGGAGAACGCGGCGATTGCGTCGGCGCGGACGATGGGATTTGGCGATCGCCACAAAGCAGATGAGATGGCAGTAGAGGCGATGCGGCAGACGATGGACGAGCTGCAGATGGACGGCACCATCGTCATCGGAGAAGGCGAACGTGATGAGGCGCCGATGCTGTACATCGGAGAAAAAGTGGGGTTGGCGACGCGCGCGCCGAACGCAAATTTTCCGGCGGTGGACATTGCAGTAGATCCACTGGAGGGAACGAATTTGTGCGCCACCGGCGCGGCGAATTCGATTGCGGTGCTGGCCGCAAGCGAAAGAGGAGGGCTGCTGCACGCGCCGGATCTGTACATGGAGAAAATTGTGGTGGGGCCGTCTTGTAAGGGCGCGGTCGAACTGGATGCTCCGGTGGCCGACAACTTGAAAGCGATTGCCAAGCGGCTGGACCGCGACGTGGAAGACCTGGTGATTATTGTGCTGGACCGGCCGCGACACGAAAAGCTTATCGCGGATATCCGCAAAGCTGGCGCGCGGATTCGCCTGATTGGCGATGGGGATTTGTCCGCGGGAATTTCTTCGGCGGTGGTAGGCACTGGGGTACACGCCGTGATGGGGACGGGCGGAGCGCCCGAAGGGGTGCTAACGGCGGCGGCGTTGCGCTGTCTAAACGGGCAGATTCTGGGCCGGCTGCTGGTGGCCAAACCGAACGATGCGGAGCGGCTCGAGAAGATGGGTGTGAAGGACACCAAGAGGATTTACGATACGGAAGACCTGGCCCCGGGAAAAAGAATCATTTTTGCGTGTACTGGCGTGACCGACGGGAATTTGCTGCGCGGCGTGCGGTTTTTTGGCGAAGGGATCCGGACACAGTCCATGATTTTGACGCTGGACGATCGCAGGGTGCGGTTTATTGATTCGGTGCAGTTGGAAAAGCGCCCGGATGTGAAGGTGCGGTTCAACTGAGAACCGTACAAGATACGAGTGCAACGTATAAAGAGAGACTGCGCGGGAGCAAAGGCGTGGAAAAGGGTTAGGGCATGGCAGATGCGGCGCGATGAAGGGGAGGATTAGATGATTAGGCTGACGATGCGGGGAACAGCGGTGCTGGCTTTGGCATTTGCAATTTGCGAATGGATGCCTGCGAGCATCACGGGCGAGGCGAGAGCGTTTGCGCAGGAGAAAAAGGAAGCTGGGCCTGCGACCGCACAAAATGGAGCCGGCGGCGCGGCGCAAACGGCAGCGGTGGCAAAGAGCGCGGATCTGCCTCCCGCAAATGCGAAGGATGTCGAGAGCCTGGATGCGATCGTGGCGGCGGTTTACGACGTAATATCGGGGCCGCCGGGACCGCGGGATTGGAACCGGTTCAACTCGTTATTTGCCAAGGACGCGCGACTGGTTGCGGTGCGCACGCCGAAAGACGGAGGAAAGCCCAGCCTGGTGGTGATGACCCCGAAGGATTATGAAGAACGTGCGGGGAAACACTTTCTGGAGCACGGATTTTTTGAACATGAAGTCAGCCGCAAGACCGATTCATTCGGCGCGATGACTCATATTTACACGACCTACGAATCGCGCGAAACGAAGGACGGCAAACCAATCGACCGGGGCATCAACAGCATGGAATTTTTCTACGACGGTCAACGCTGGTGGTGCGTACAGATTTACTGGGATGCGGAGCGGCCCGGGAATCCGATTCCGGAAAAATATCTGGGCCAATAGAAAAGATGTAGTAGAGAAGCAACGGGATAATGAGGAGGCGGCCGCGAGATGCGTCCGCCTTTTCATTTTGTGGGAAAAGAAAACTATTTTTGCGCGGAGTTGGTGAGAGCGAGGAAGACGCGATCGTCCACCGGGACAGAGCGCGCGAGGACGGTAGGCGTGGTCGCGCTGGAAACACCGACAGCTTGGGCGGAACTGGAGATGGCCGGCCCGGCGGGTTTGCCCTGAAGCGCTGTGGCGTCGCCGGGCATGACAGAAAGCCGCGTTGTCTTGGGTGTGCACGAGCCTGTGGCGCCGAAACAGGTGTCGCGGACGAATATCTGGCGATAGCCGCTGTTTGCCGCACCGGACTTCGATGCGTATTTTGAGGACGCGACGGAGAGGAAGGCGACGAAACGACCGGAAGAGCTGAGTGATGGAAGCAGATTATCGGTGCCGGAAAGTGCGCCAGTTTCGTCGGTGGACACAAGCGTAGTTTGCGGCGTGCAAGAGCTGGCAGCTCCGGCGCAAGTGTCATGCAAAAAGATCTGACGGCCGGCCGGAGTATTGGCGGCGAGATTGGTAGCGGCTGAACTGAAAGCCACGAAGCGGCCGTCCGTGCTCATGGATGGCGTGTTGCTGTCGCCGTTGCCCGGGGTGCCGTCGGCTGCGGCGGAAACCAGGCCCGTACGCGGCTGGCAATCGGAGCTGGCGCCGGTGCATGTGTCGCGCAAGAAAACTTGCGAGTGGCCATTTTGCGCGGCTGTATACGCCACGAAGCGGCCATCGGAGCCCAGGGCAGGCGTTTCTTCGGCAACAGCCAGGGCCGACGTGGGAGCCGCACTGTGCGTTGGAGGATCGTTGTTAATGGTGAATGTGACGGCCTGGCTGGTTCCGCCGCCACCGCTAAACGGGTTGGAAACGCCACTGGGAGTTTGCGTTGGACACGCCGGCGGATTGCGGACAGTGACCAGGGCGGTGCCCTGCGTGGAGAGGAGGGAGTCGGGCAAAACCATCTGAATTTGGCTGCTGCTGATGCTGGCAAACGTGGTCAGCGAGGTTTGCGTACCGTTCGCGTTCCAATTCACTTCCGATTGCG
The DNA here is from genome assembly GCA_035607085.1 of Candidatus Eiseniibacteriota bacterium. Lineage (GTDB taxonomy): Bacteria > Acidobacteriota > Terriglobia > Acidiferrales > UBA7541 > Acidiferrum. The sequence continues at coordinate 11,344 of DATMZI010000181.1, forward strand.
TGGAGATGGGAGGAGTAGTGCCCGGGCAGGTGCCTGCAGTGGGCAGAAAATCTTGCCCGGCGAGAGTCACCGAAACATTGGTGCTGCCGGCACCGATGGCGTTGGGAGTTATGGTATTCAGCGTGGGCAATTTGTTCGGCGGCGGATTGACGACGAAATTGAGGGTGTTCGAGAGGCCGTTATCGGTGGAGCCGGAATGCGGATTGAGAGTGTTGATTGCGGCCAAGCCGGGAGTCGCGATCAGCGATGCATCGACCGTAGCCGTAATGGTGAGAACGTTGTTGTTGGCGTCGGTGGTGACGGTAGTGGGAATGGTCTTGCCGTTCCACTGAACGACAGTCTTGGGGACGAAGCCTCCGCCAAAAAGATTCAGGGTGAAACTGCCACTGCCGGCACTGGCGTTGGAGGGCGCGAGAGAAATCAGGCTGGCGCCCGTAGGCGACTGAAAGGTGTTGCCATAGTCGTTGCAACCCGCAGTCCAACCGATTACGGCGAGCGCAAATGCGCACGCTGCCCCAAACCGCTTCATGAGAACTCCCTTTATGTCCACGTCTACGGGCGTGCAGCGGCGAACCCGCCGAGCCAGCTGACTGCTGAGGTGAGATGCGAAAAGCAACGGGCGCGTTGACTGCCCGCGGAGGCACAATCGGCACAATCCGACCTCGGCGTTGACTCAAAGTTCGCTAGGGGGTAACGCGAGAACCTTGCCAGCCGGCTTCAGAACAAGGGATTAAAGCCGGCCCCTCCCGAACGACGCATCTTCCCGAACCCTGCCTTGCTATCATTCCATTGCGCATGGGCAAAGGTCAATGCGGCAAACGAAGCAAGGGAATCCGCGTGCGGATCAATTGCGGGATTGGCAAGGTGCGCAGCGACTCCAGCAGCGAGGAAAAAGAGAGTGGCGAATCAAGCAGGGAAGCCAGGATAGCGGTAGACACGAATCCTGGCGAAGAAGCTGCTATTCTCAGCAACGCCCATGGGGACGGACGGGGACAAAACGTCTGGATTAGAGCGCGGACTCGGCCTGAAGGAGGCCGTCGCGCTCAACATGATCGAGATTGTCGGGATTGGCCCGTTCGTGGTGAGCGGCGTGGTGATCAAAGCCATGGGCGGGCCGCAGGCTCTGCTGGCCTGGCTCGGCGGAGCGGTGCTGGCTACGCTCGATGCATTCGTTTGGTCAGAACTGGGCGCGGCCATGCCGAAGGCCGGCGGCTCCTACGTTTTTTTACGCGAAGCTTACGGTCCGCAGCGCTGGGGCCGCCTGATGTCGTTCCTGTTTGTATGGCAGACCTTTGTGCAGGCGCCGCTTTCAGTAGCGTCGGCGTCCATCGGATTCACGCGTTACGCCGGATTTTTGCATCCGCTTTCGCCGTGGCAGGCCAAAGCAGTGTCGGGCGGACTGGTGATTCTGTTAGTGATTTTGCTCTACCGGCGCATCACAACCATCGGCAAAATTTCGCTGCTCTTGTGGACGGGGGTGGTTGGGACACTACTGTGGCTGATTTGGGGTGGCATGCGGCACTTCGACGCCAGACTGGCCTTCGATTTTCCGCCGGGCGCTTTTTCTCTTTCCTGGGTGTGGTTCGCGGGCCTGGGATCAGCCATGGTCAGCACGATTTACAGTTACTGGGGCTACTACAATATCTGTCATCTGGGCGGCGAAATTCGCGAGCCGGAGAAGAATATTCCGCGCGGAATTTTTCTTTCCGTGCTGGGCATCACGGTGCTGTACTTGGCGATGCAAACCAGTATTCTGGGCGTAGTGCCGTGGCGCGAAGCGGAAAATTCCAGGTTCATTGTCAGCACGTTTGTGGAGCGGCTTTACGGACATACCGCGGCGCTGGTCGCCACCGGCATGGTGCTATGGATTGCGCTGGCCTCCGTGTTTTCCGTGTTGCTGGGATACTCGCGCGTGCCGTATTCCGCGGCACTGGACGGGAACTTCTTTCCTATTTTTGGGCGGCTGCATCCGACCAAACATTTTCCTCATATTTCCTTGCTGGCGCTGGGAACGCTGGCATTTTTCTTCAGCGTGAAGCTGGATCTGGAAACGTCCATCGCGGGAATCCTGGCCGTGAGGCTGATCGTGCAATTCATCGGGCAGGCTGTTGGCGTGATGCTGCTGCGCAAGAGGCTGGGGTCGGAGCGGCTACCGTTCAAGATGTGGCTGTATCCCGCGCCGGCGGTCTTGACCATGATCGGCTGGGCGTGGCTCTTCTGGCATACCGGCAAAGCGCGCAAGTGGGGGCTGCTCGAGATTGTCATGGGCGTGCTGGCATTTCTGGTGTGGACGGCGGCTATGAAGCAGTGGCCGTTTGTGAAAAATACGGATCCGGCCCGTGAGGCTCAGACCGGCTAAACCGAAAGTGCGCGGGATACATCTCATCATTGCTAAGGAATTACGCCGAAGAATTGCCGGCTTAGCCGTTGGGCGATCACATCGGCGAACAGTATCAAGGGGGACGAGTGAAGATTTGCCGCGCCGCAGCAGTGCTCTTTGCAGTGTCGACGTTGTTGGCAAGCGTCCCCGGGCGCGCGCAGTTTCCCGCAGCCCCGGGCACTGGCCCCGGCCTTCCCGAGACCGTCGAGGCAATTGACAGCGCGTGCGTCGTCACGCGCATCTTGTATGTGACGGCGCATCCCGACGACGAAAGCGCGGCGGTCCTCACTTACCTCGCGCGCGGCCTACATGCAGACGTCGCACTGCTGTCGCTGACGCGTGGTGAAGGCGGTCAGAACGCTCTCGGCCCTGAACAAGCTCCGCAGCTCGGGTTGATTCGCACACAGGAACTGCTTGCCGCCACGCGCGGCTACGGTGTGAAACTCTATTTTACCCGCGCCAAGGACTTTGGATATTCCAAAACCCCCGAAGAGACCGAAAAAGTCTGGGGCGACCAGGTGCTGGAAGACATGGTGCGCGTGATCCGCACCTTCCGACCCAATATTGTTGTCAACAACTGGGGCGACGTGCACTTTGGGCATGGCCACCACCAAGCGGCGGGCCGGTTGACGCCGAAAGCAGTCGCACTGGCGGCCGATGAAAAGGCTTTTCCCACTCAGTTCCCAGACGAAGGCCCGCGCGCGTGGGGAACCGCACAAAATCCGGTTACCATCCTGGACCTCGAACGCGGCGTCGAAAAACCGAGCGGATATGTTCTCCCCTTGGACGAGACTTCTTCGTTGTGGGGCAAATCTTGGCGCGAAATAGGAATGGACGCCTTCGCGAACCATCGCACGCAAGGCGTCGCGGTGTTCTTCGGCAATCCTTTCTTTCGCCGTCCCATCTCTTTGAAGAAACAGAATGGCGCCGCCCCGGAACCAGCATCGCTCGCTGTTCCTTTGCATGCCGTCGCTGGCGACGCTGAAGGTGCCAATTGCAAGGCGAATGCATTCTTCTGCCCGGTCCTGAAATCCGCGGAACAGGATATTGCGGCAGCACGAGCCTCGGCGCTTTCCCTGCAGTGGAAGGATACGGCCAAGTCGCTGGCGCGCGCTGCACAACAAATTGCGTCTCTGTATCCGGGGGGATCCCACGCTGCCCACTGGGTGGCGAACGATCCGCTGCTCGACGAATTGAGACTCTCCGAAAAACGGGTGCAACGTTCTCTCGATCTCGCCGCCGGGCTAACCATTTCCGCCACGGCCGATAAAGGCACGCTGGTCGCGGGAGAGACCTTTCTTGTTACAACGCAAAAAAAATGTCGCCCGGGCGTCGACTGTGAATTTCTGACCTCCCGCGTCGATGCGCCGCCGGGATGGACGGAAACGAAGGCTGAAAGCACCTCCGAGGCTGAAAAAATCCAGGTTACGCCTGGAAAAAATGGAAGAGAAAATTCCTCGTGGACTCGGCAGATTCCCGAGCTCCCTCCACTCATTTCCGTTGTGCAGGATGTACGAGTGGAAGGCAGTGCCTATACGAGCGACGTCCCGGTAACTCATATAGAAGCTTCCTCAACGCGGGTTGATCGCGTGCCGCTGCGCCTTGTGCCCGCGTACACCTTGGCCGTAGAGCCCAAGCAGTTGACTCGCCCTATCGAAAACAATGGCAAGCCATTTGAGATGTTGATTCGCATCCATTCTTATTCCGCCAAAAAGGAAGATGTGAGTGTCGGCGTGGAACTGCCTTCCGGTTGGACCAGCTCCGGAGATTCCACAGTGGCCTTTGCGGGCGCGGGAGACGCCTATACAAAGATCGCAGTCACGCCACCCGCCGCATTGGCGGCTGGCAATCACAGGCTAATCGCTCACGTCAAGCGAGGCCGGGAAACCTTCTCCGCTTCTCTGGAGCCCTTACCGTCCATGCCGACGCTGCTCTGGGAAGAGCCGGCGCAGTGCGTGGTGCATGCATTCGACATCAACGTTCCCAAGAATCTGCATGTGGGCTACATCACGGCGGAGGGTGAGCCGGTTCCCGATTCCCTGCGCATGCTGGGCATTCGAGTGGATTTGCTGGATCCCGCGGTGCTGAACTTCGGTGACTTATCCAAATACGACGCGATCGTTGTCGGCGTGCGCGCATACGAATTGCGCAACGAACTGCCTGCCGCCAACCAGCGCCTGCTCGATTACGTCTCAGGCGGAGGAACCCTCGTCGTGCAGTACGAGCGCGACTTTGCGTGGGACGGCAAGAACTACGCGCCCTATCCGGCAAGAATTGACGGCGGCCAAGCCGGTCAGCCTCTTCCTCGTATCACGGACGAAACGGCGGCGGTAGATTTCCTCAAGCCGGGAGACGCACTTCTCAACCGGCCCAATAAAATCACCGCGAAAGATTTTGAAGGTTGGGTGCAAGAGCGCGGCCTCTATTACTGGACCGACTACGACACCGGGAAATACACGCCGCTGCTTTCCATGCACGATCCCGGCGAAAAAGATCTAAATGGCGGGCTGGTCTATACGCAGCTGGGCAAAGGAACCTATATTTACACGGGCCTGGCTCTTTTCCGGCAATTGCCGGAAGGCGTTCCCGGCGCCTATCGGCTTTTTGTGAACCTGCTCAGCGCATCGCGCTCGCAATAGCGACGACTTCGGCGGATGATTGCTGCTCGGAAGAAATTTTCCGCTGAGGGAACCCATGAATCGCGTGCACACGCGCCGGACCTACCGGCGCTTTGCGGGCTTATTGCTTGCACTTGGACTGTTGACCGGTGCCGTTGGCACTGAAGCGCAAAACGACAAGAAAAAAAAGAAGAACCAGCCCGCAGCGGCCAAAGATGACTCAACCATCATTCCTCTAAGCGACGAACAGCGGATTGACTACATGATTTCTGAAGTGCTGGGTGCGTGGCAGATTGGCGATACCGAGCGCATGCACAAGAATTACGCGGACGATGTCTCGGTGGTGAATGGCGGCTGGGCTGCCCCGATCATCGGCTGGGCCAATTACGAAATACTTTACAAGCAGCAGCGTGCCGCCCTGCAGCAGGTTCGCCTGGATCGCAGCAACACTTATGTCAAGGTGAATGGCGCAACGGCCTGGGCTTGTTATCAGTGGGAATTTTCCGCGGTAGTCAACGGAACGCCGTCAGCTGCCCGGGGTCAGACCACCTATGTGCTGGTGAAAAAAGACAACCACTGGTTGATCGCACACGACCACACTTCACTCCTGCAGGGCTTGCAGCAGCCTGCGACAAACGCTCCACCAGCGGGGATGGCGGCTCCGGCAAAACCGGGAAGCTGATTCCAGGTTTTTTCAACAAAAGCGTCGGCTGGAAAGCCCGCTTAGAAGTGCCTTAGCCCCTCATATAACCAAAGCCCGGCCGAGGCCAGAAGCAACACTCCTGCCAGGATGCCGGTCATCATAATTGGCCGCGACAGCGTGTTGATGCGCTGCACCAGCGCACGCTGTTCTCTAGCCATGTGGTCTTCGGCTGCGTCGAGAAAGAGCTGATCGTCTTCGTGGCTCTCCAGCAAGTTACGCCAGAGCAGCAGACCCAAGAATACGGCGGTGACGATCCCCCAGGCGATCAGCGTGTAAAGGACGGGCCCCGTAAGCGTTGATTCCGACATTTGACCTCCTGTTGGAACCGAACCGCGATGGCAGGCTTTTGGCAAGACTGCCAAGGGGTGGGACGGCTTCTGGGGCGGAGTATAGCACCAAGGATTAAAAAAACCAGCACATCCTATTAACAGTTCGGATACCGGACGGCATCACCGGAGAGAACGGCAAGCCGCTCATTTTGAGTAGCTTGCGGTCGAAGAGTGTGGAAAGACCAAGAGGAGGACGGATCGAAGGCCATTCGATTCGGAGTGCCTCCAAGGAGCGGACACTGGCTTCCATCCTCCGCCCTCTGAAGGGAGAACCTGCCTAGCCGCCGTAAATCGTTCCCTCGGGAATCCCGATCGAAACGCTCCAGGCGCTGCCGGAGCTGGCATTGCCCGTCAGACTGATTAGCAGCGCGGGGCTTTCTTCGTTGTAAATCGAGTCCGCCGAGTTCGTGGTGTCGCGCGTGCCGCTGCGCGAATAGCCCGAGTTGGCCGCCTAGACCGCGGTGGAAATAGAATCGGCAAAAAGGAGCTGCGTGGTGGCTTCGCTGGACACATGGCCGGAGGAATCAAAGATGCGCACCTTGATGTGAATGTGCACGGCGCGTTCCTCTGGCTTGCTGGAATATCTGATCCTTCACCGCGACCGCGTGCTTCCCCACGAAAAAATTCTCCAGAAAGTCTGGCAGCGGCGACGTGAATTCACGCACCGTGGATGTCCACATCGCCTGGCTGCTGCAAACCTCGATCAACCGCAAAATCCAAAGCACATCCAGACCGTGCGCGGCCGCGTTTATAAGTTTCTTCCAGCTCTCCGCGAATCGCTCCGGCGGCGCAATCGTTAACTATCCGCTTTGCATCCAACCCACATAGGGCTCTTTCGCCGGGAACTTTCCGGCCCCCTGCTGGGAATTCCGAAATAGGGGCAATCGGTGATTACTACCAACGCAAAAATTCTCCGTACAGGCTGCTTCGCAGTTTTCCTCCTGGCTTCCCTCAGCCTTTCGGCAAAAACAAATGCCCAAGCGCCTCCGGGCCCGCTGCCTGGAACTGCAGCGCAAGACTCGACAGCCGCTCCGGCTGCGAAATCTCCGGCTCCCAGTGTTCCGCGCATCAAGAATCTTGCCGGCACCTGGAAGCTCAACGCAGATGATAGCGAAGATCCGCGCAAGAAATTGCAGCAAGCCCGCGGTGGTGGCCGAAGACCAGGAAGCGGACGGCCGACGATCGGCATGGGCGGGGGCTGGCCCGGCGGCGGGCATGGAGGTTACGGCGGCCGCGGCGCGGGAGGCGGCGAGAGCGACGAAGATCGTCAAAAGATGTTGCTGTTCCTGCAGCCCGCGCGACAATTAACCATCGCCCAGAAAGATCCGGAAATCGATATCCACGACGATTCCGACCGAAAATTCACCGCCTTCACTGACGGCCGCAAGGTCGAAAAGTCAAAGGATGCCAGCGCGCAGCAGTTCGACGCCAAATGGGACGAATACCGCTTGGTCGTGGAAGGCAAAGATCCCCGCGGCAACAAATACCAGCGCTCCTTCGAGGTGCTGG
>DATMZI010000184.1:0-59894 GCA_035607085.1 Candidatus Eiseniibacteriota bacterium
TCCGGCTGTGATCCATGCCGGGCATTACTTGTGAAGGGGACAAACTCTGCGATCCGCCCTGCTGATCTTGCGGGCCCACGGCGTGCACCGATGGCGCATTGTGGCCGGGCATCGCGGTGAGCAGCACGGTGACTACGAAAATGGTTCCTACTACCATCGCGGCACGGGCTAAAAATCGAACTACGGACTTTCGGGCCGACATGACTTCGTTTCTCCCAGTCTTCTATGACGTTCGGTGAGAGCCTGGTGATGCTCTCGCCAAGGATTCAGCTCCAACTATGATACGGACGCGGAGGTGCCGGCATTTCAGCCCGTTTGTAAGGAAGTGCATGCGGCAAACTGTCCGCCGGGACAGTTATGACCAGGAAACCTGGCGTCACGCGTGCTAAAATTTCGTTTTTGCGAATGTGCCCTTAACTTTCTCAGAGCGGACTACGTGAGCAAAAAGACGATTCAACCGGCGAAAGTGGTGGCGGGAGGTGTCGCCCCCCCTGGCGATAAATCCATTTCACACCGCTACGCCATGCTGGCGGGCATCGCCGACGGCACCAGCGAGCTGAGCAACTTTGCGCTGGCTGCCGACTGCCACAGCACGCTCGGCTGTATGCGAGCTCTCGGCGCCGAAGTGAAAGTCGAAAGAACGCTGGTGCGCGTCACGGGTCGCGGGCTGCATGGCCTGAAAAGCAGTTGGCGCGCACTCGACGCGGGAAACTCCGGCACCACCATGCGGCTGCTTTCGGGAATTTTGGCCGGTCAGAGTTTCACCACAAAAATCGGTGGCGACGATTCGCTCAACAAACGCCCCATGAAGCGAATCCTGACGCCGCTACGCGAAATGGGTGCGCAAATTTCGGCGCGCGACGACAATTTCGCGCCGCTCGAAATTCGCGGAGGCAAGCTGCGCGGCATCCACTATGAAATGCCTGTGGCCAGCGCGCAGGTGAAGTCGGCGGTTCTCCTGGCCGGCCTTTTTGCCGAAGGGGAAACGTCTGTGACTGAGCCGGCCCGCACCCGCGACCACACTGAGCTGGCGCTGGAAGAATTCGGCGCCCCCATCGAACGGCACGGCCTCACCACTCGTATTCATGCGAACGGCAAGCTCAAGCTCGCTGGCCGCAAAGCGGAAGTGCCGGGCGATTTGTCCTCTGCGGTCTTTTTCATCGCGGCCGCCTCCATGTTCCCCGATTCCTCACTGCATATTCAGGGAGTCGGCCTCAATCCCACCCGCACCGCAATCCTCGATGTTTTTGCGCGCATGGGCGCTTCCATCCAGATGCTTTCGCTGCGCAGCGTACAAGGCGAAGTGATCGGCGATATTGCTGTGAAGGGCGCGCACCTTAAGGGCGGCGTGATCGCCGGCGCGGAAATTCCGCTGCTCATTGACGAATTGCCCATGCTGGCGGTCCTCGGTCCGTTCACCGAAGAGGGCATCGAAATTCGCGACGCCTCTGAGTTGCGCGTGAAAGAAAGCGATCGCATTGCGGCGCTTGCGGAAAACTTGCGCCGCATGGGATCCGCGGTAGAGGAACGCCCGGACGGCTTGAAAGTTGCCGGTCGCAGCGCTGGGAGATTGCGCGGGGCTGAAATCGAGCCGCACGGAGATCATCGCATCGCCATGGCGTTCTCGGTTGCAGCCCTCGCGGCCGACAGTCCCACAACAATTCGCGATGCCGAATGTGCTGGCGTTTCTTATCCAACCTTCTATGACGACTTGGCCCGCGTCGCCGAGCGGTAAGACTGTTACGGCTCTAACTTCTAACGCCCCGAAGCGTCGCCCGAGTATCGGTAATGGCCGATGATCTTCCAGTTGAACAGCACGTCTTCGACCTGTGGGCCCGCTCCGATGTTATGCACAATCAGATGGCGTCCTGAGGGCGATTTCTGGTCCACCACGATTCCGATGTGCGTAATTCCTCCGCCCAGGTTCCACGTAACCAGATCGCCGGCCTGGTAGTCGCGCGGATCGTCGCTGAACGGCAGCGTTTTCCCGCGGCGGCCAAAGAACGCCATCAAATTCGGGATGCGGCGGTGATCGATGTTCGTGTCGGTGCCACCAGCACTGGCTCGTGCGGAGGTTGCCCAGTTGCGTGGATAGGCGCTTCGATGCGCCAGCATGTCTTGGTGAACTTCTTTTTGCAAATCAATCCCGACTGCCCGATACGCGCGAATCACTTCGTCGGTGCACACGCCGGTAGCGGCCGGCACATCGCCGCCTGGATACGGAATGCGGACGTAAGCAGGATCGTAACGAACAGCGTGATGCGTGCGTTCAACGGCCGCGGCCACGAACGCGCGGAAAAAACGCTCTTCGGCTGAAGACCAGGGGTGAGGACCCTGCAATGCATTGGAGGACAGTAGTAAGGGATTCGTCACTACTAGCGTTGCCAGAGTCGCGGCGGAGAGCCGCCGAAGGAAGACCGGGGTTGCGAACATAGGCGCCACTACCATTGGACGCCGCATGAACCGAATCAGTGCCCGCCCGAAACACCGCGCCAAAACGCGGTCGGCTATTCAACGCTCAGGCCGCGGGGCGGCACTTCCGCGCTGTCCGCAGAACACATCGAACACATTGGCCGGAGTTGCAACTTTTGGTCGGCGGAGTATACTGTGCCGTCTTCGTCCCTCAGTCCTTAGACCTGGTCCAAGAAGAAATAAACAAGCAAGGAAATTTTATGACTTCAACAGAATTGATGAGGCGCGAGATTCTTCGTTTAGCACGGGCGACCCGCCATTCGGCATTCATCAGTACACGCCGGCTTTCCGCCTTTTACAACGTGTCGGAAAAATGCGTGCGTTGCGAGTTGGCCAAACTCGCCGAAGAAAACCGTATTCGCGTAGCCGGATGGCAGAGCGGGGAAGAGTTCATCGAGAAATCGCCGGAAGGACTTGCGGTTCGCGTCGATCTTCTCGACTGACCATGCTTCACCGGCGCATTCAAGGCCGCATGAGCCTGAGCAGCAACGGCGCGATACCATCTTGCAGGGCGTGAGCAAACATTCCAAGCCGCGCCGTGCCGCGCCACTCCGCGACCGCTCCAAAAAGGATCGCCGACGCGCCGATGACCAGCGCGCGGGTCATTCCTTGATACAGATGCACCGCCGCAAACGCCGCCGCTGAAAAAAACACGCCCCCCGGGGCGCTTCCGGTGAACAACGCAAAGCAAACTGCTTTTGCAGATAGCCGCGGAAAATAGCTTCCTCGCAAATCCCGGCGGCCAAAGATGGTCTCGAGCGAGGTCTCCTGCAGCCAGACGCCCGCGGCCACAATCGTCAGAAAAGCCAGTTCGAAGAACATGATCGCAGATACATTACGGTCCGGGCGGGGCCCAACCCGGCGCGACTCTGTGCCGCAAAGATAGCAGATCGATAAGCGTTGAGCGCCCCCAGCACCACCACGAGAGCCATGTGCCACGGACTGGCGATGCCCTTTTTCGCTGCGCCCGCGCCATTCGCCAACGACTGGCTGGCCATCATCTGTGCCCGTTCTGCCCGCAATCCAAAGACTTACCAGCCTTGACGCGCAAAAAGGGGAATTGGTGTTTTTCAGCCTACGTGGTTTTGCGGATTTCGATGGAGTCGTAGCTCGACTTCAGAATGATTTTGGGCCCGCGGCCTGCGCCGTATTTGCCCTCCAGATGCGAATCGCCTTTTTCCGTCTTGGTAACATTCAGCGATCCGCCGCTGAATTCCGAATTGATGTCGCACGAGTGGCAGTCCGCTTGAATCTCGAAGTTGGAGCCGGCGGGCAACAACAGCGTCACGGAAGCGCGCACATTGTTGATGGTCACGTCGTCTCTGGGCGGGCCGGAAAAGCGCACTTCTACTGAGCCGTTGGTATTGTCCAGCACAATTTTGCCGGTCACATTTTCCAGCGAGACCGAAGCGTTTTTGGTACGCGACGTCAGATTGCCCGGAGCGTCCGCGATTTCCAGGTTGCCCGAACTCTTTTCAAAATGGCCGCCAAGTTGCGTCAATGTCAGATCCGCGTGCTGCGACGCGAACCGCACACCTTTCGTGATTTTGTCGGCGCGAACGGAGCCAAAAAACTCTCCATCCACCACCAAGCTGCCGGTGGCGTTTACGGCTTCAATGTCGCTGCCGCGTCCGGAAACTTTGATATCGCCTTTGGTGTCCGTAATTTTGACGTTGCCTTTGCTGGTTTCCACGTTCACGTTACCCGCTGTATCGTTTACTTCAACGTCGCCGTTGCGCGTGCTGGCAACCACATCTGTTCCCATATCCGAGATCGTGATGTCGCCTCGTTCCGTACGCACCGTCACCACGGACTTTTTTGGCACCACCACGTCCATGTTTACCGAAATGCGGGAATCGCCCGGATCAAAGCCGGTTGGACGGATTTCATAGCTATCGCCGTTTTGTGTGACGCCCAGTCCGATGGACGGCGCCCGTTTCTCCGCATCCCTCTCACTCAGTGTGCGAAGGGTTTTCTCACCGGAAAGCCGCAGCGTCGGATCATCCGACGCGCGCACCGTAACGTTCCCACGGCCGCCGCGAATCATGATATGCGCATTCGCCGGAACGGTCTGCGAAGGCGCGTCGATCGGATAGGAATACGGCTCACCAACGTCAAACTCGAAGTCGGGGAAGCGGGACTTGGCGATATCCCACGCGATCACCAGGCCGACCACGGTCATCAATCCGAGCACGAGAAACACTTCACCGGGTGTTATCCATCCGGACGTACGGCCCTGCCGTTGCGCCAGGGTTCGTTCGTAAAGTTTGGTTGCGCCCCAAAAAATGAAGATCAGCGGCCACCAATGGCCAAATGCCTGGCCCAGCGATAAGTGTCCGTAATTGTGCAGCAGCAACAGTGATCCAAAAACAATCAGCAGCAAGCCGCTGAACACGCCGCTCGTTCGCGGCCGGCCCATGGCTGGGTTAGAGGAGCCGCTGGTCATCTTGCTTATTGCCCTTGTCCAGCGTAAGGATCGGAATATGTCGGCGGAACCGCGGGAGTAACGGGATTCACAGGTGGCGGGGCCCCGGGGAATTCACTATGTCCATCCATCGGCGCCAGCGCCGATGCCAGCAGAATCACGCCAATCACGATGAACAGCGCCGGGTACGTGTAGCCAATGTGAAAGTATCCGCTGCCCATTTCGCTCAGCAAAAAAAGCACACCGATCGTCGTTACCACCGCAGGGCCCAGCAGGCCGCGGATGGAACATCTTGGACATGTGCAGCGGGCCGGATTGCCCATGGTCGCCTATTCCTCCAGCAGCTACTGCCGTCCCGAAAGCCGGTTGCGGAACATGTAGAAACCCGCACCGATCAAAATCACCGGCCAGAATCGGCCCAGTCGAATGAAATCGAAAATCCGAAAGTTGTTGAGCAGCAACAACGCGCCGAGACCAATCAGAATGATTGGGCCAATCGGCCGTTCTTTGCTCCACGATTCCAGCGGGTCGGTAGGCGCCGTGCCCGCCAGCCTGGCCTGCGCAGTCCGCATTGCCTCAAACGCGCAATAGAAGACGAATCCCGCCAGAAAGATTCCCAGCATCGCGTCAAGTCCATCGCCAATGTCCGTAGACAGCGCCACAATAATCGAGGCAAAAATCGCGATATGAATGAGTCCCTTGTTGTATTGCCCGTTGTAAATTGCGCCAAGCCCCGGGAACAGCCCAAGGATAAATGCGATCACGGGGCTGCTGCTGCCCGCAGGGCGAGTTTGGTAGGCAGCTCCAGGAGGTGGCCCATAAGGAGGCACCGAGGACGTAGCAGAGCCTGCCGTAGGCGGCTCGGAAGGCCGCGAAGCAAATCCCGGAGCTGCCGCTGCGGGCGCCGGAGTCGTCGGCGCAAGCGTGCCATGCCCCATCACCGTCGCCAGGCAGTCCTCGCAGTACAGCACATCGCGCACTGGCCGCGCGCACGCCGCACACATCGGCTTGCCGCAGTTCCTGCAGTACCCCGTTGCGTCCACATCCGAATGGACAGCACACTTCATCGAGTTCTCCCTTCCAATAACGTGCGGCGAGGAATTCCGCTCATCGCACGCCGAGCTTGCCGCCGATTGCAAAACCGAGCTTCCCGCCCGTAATGAAATCGAGTCTGCCGCTCGAGACAAGGCTGAGTTTGCCGCTGAGGAGGGGAACTTCCTCGGCCAGCACCTGGAGCTGTGAAGAAACTTCGTTCGCGCGATTCTGCTGTCGCGGAACCGCCGGCCCGCTACCGTCCGTGCGCCCTGGCTGTGGTTTGGATTCTGGCGTGGCGTTCTCGCGATTTGTTGGCAGATCGTTGTCCTGCCGCAAGCGCGACTGAATCTCGTACACCACGCGCAGGTCGCTCACGTATTTCGTTCCGCGCGCATACGCCAGATGCGCCTGTCGATTGGTGTTGCGATAAATGTTCGATGGCGCTAAGTCGGCCAGCCTTGGCTTTTTCCAGTTGATGCTGCCAGAAACGGTCAGCACCATCAAAAATGTTGCCGCCACCGAAACTGCGCCATATGCAAACTTCGGCGAAGCAAAACCGCGCACCCATGCCAAAAACGCAGTCCAGCCCGTCACTTTGTCCCGCGGGCCCAGCGTCACATCCAGGATGTTGTAAACCAACCGCGGCGGCGTTTCGAGTTCAGGCAGCGCTCGCAGGCTGTTCATCGTATGCACCACGCTCGAAACCAGCGGCGTGCAGCGTTCGCACGAGTTCACGTGCAGGTCAAACGCCCGCTGCTCGTCGGCCGGTAACAGCCCGTCGAGATAATCCGTCAGCAGAAGTTCAGTCTGTTCGCAGGTCCAATTCATGATGGGCGAACCCCCATGTGTTGCAAAATCCGCGCCAGCTCGATGCGCCCGCGGTTGATTCTTGATTTTACCGTGCCTTCCGGCACTGCAAGTACCGCTTGAATCTCGCTGTACTCAAGTTGTTGCAGGTCGCGCAGGATGACCGCCTCACGCAATTCCGGCGAAAGATGCGTTAGCGCACTTTGCACTTGCGCGCTCAGTTCGCCGAGCAGCGCCTGTTCATCCGGCCGCCGCCCCGAAGACTCTTTGTTCTCCACCACTGGCATCTTGTCGTCCAGCGAATCCGTCACCCGGTCGCGTTTGCTTCTCCGGTAATGGTCTATCAAGAGGTTGCGCGTCACGCTAGTCATCCACGTTGCAAATCCGCCGTGCGCCGATCGGTAGCTCGCCAGCGTGCGGTACACCCGAAGGAACACATCCTGCGACAGGTCCTCGGCTTCCGTCCGGTTGCCTGTGAACCTATAGCAGATATTGAATATGCGGCGCGAGTGGCGACGCACAAGTTCCTCCCAGGCAGAGCCGTCTCCCTGGAGGCATTGCTGGACCAGTTGGGCATCCTGCTCCAACGGAAAATCAGCCTCGCATCCTCAAAAGCTTGTCGAAAAGCACCAGAGCGTCCGCTGGCCGGCCTGCACGTGCGTCGGCTACCGTTATTACCTCTGGCACCCTTCGAGCGGCCCCTTGAGTGGCCCATGGACTGGCCTCTTGGGCGGCTACGTCGGCCTGCCACAGTATGGAACGTAAATTGCCACCGAATTGTTCCCCTTGTGAAGTTGGCCACCGACATCCCATTTGGTCTCGCATAGTATCAAGTTCACTCCGTCCACGGTAGTTCCGCTTCCGCTTCTTCCCGCGCGTTCTGCGGGCTAAGCTCTGACGCTTCACTTTTTGGTAGATACCTCTCCCCATGTTTTCAATGACTTGCGGGCACGGACCCCAGGGGGGCTTTTGCGTCACCTTCTCCTTCGTCTCTGCTGAGCTTCTGATTTTTCTTCCTAATCTTGAACTCCTTCACCAACGGTCCGCCTTCGCTTGACGCATCTCCTCGCCGCCAGTACCCTCATCCGGCATGACCTCCAGGCCAACAAGCGAGTCTAAAAAATGGGTTCTCATCACTCTTCTCGTACTTCTCGCCGGTTATCTTCTCTACCGGTCCGGCGGATTGCTCGGACTTTCGGGATTTAGCGCCGCCAAACTTTGGGCCGCCATTCGGGGAGCGAATCCACTCTGGCTCGTTGTCAGCATGCTACTGATCTATGGCTGTTACGCCCTGCGCTCTCTCCGCTGGCAAGTGTTCCAGCGCAATCTTGGTCGCGCCAAATTCTGGGAAATCTATCCCACGACTCTTGCAGGATTTGCATCGGTCTTTCTTCTCGGTCGCGCCGGAGAACCTATCCGCCCCCTGCTCCTCGCAAAGCGTGCCAAGCATCCAGTAGCCGACATTTTCGGCATCTGGGTGCTCGAACGCCTTTTTGACGTCGCCAGCATGGCCGTGATCGCAGCGATCGCGCTCATCGTCTTCAAGGGCAGCGCTCATTCTGGCGAAGCTGCGGAAACCATCGCCAAAGCAGCGCGCACCGCGGGCGCTGTGTTAGCCATTGGCGTTGGCGGGGCTATCGCCTTCTTAATTTACTTGCGCTTGCACGGCACCACACTACTGGAAACGCGACTGCAAGGGTGGCGGGATAGTTCCGGATGGCGCTCCGGCTTGGCCAAAATTGTGTTGGGCTTCATCACCGGGATTCAAACCGTGCGCTCCGCCGCGGATCTGTTTCGGTCAGTTGTCTATTCCGCAATTCACTGGTTTCTCGTGCTGGTGGTGTATTACTGTGTCGCGCAAAGTTTCGGCGGGCGTCTCGCGGAATTGAGTCTCGGCGATTGCATGCTGGTGCTGGCGTTCACTCTGGTCGGTTCTGCGGTACAGTTACCCGCGGTCGGTGGCGGTTCCCAGGCTCTGGCGATTTTTGCCTTCACGAAGGTTTTTGGCGTGGACGCGGAAACCGCGGTAGCCGCTGCGATTGTGTTGTGGCTGATTACCTTCGCGGGCTGCGCTGTTGCGGGCATCCCGCTGCTGATTCGTGAAGGCGTTTCGCTCGGCCAGTTGCGTGAAATGGCCGAGCACGAAAAAGAAGAGCTCAAGGAAATTGCCGCTCACGCGTCAACCATTCACGAAAAGATCCAGGCGGGCGGCAAGGGAGAGTAAGCCGAGTGAAATGTCCTTTTTGCGGGAATCTCGATGACAAAGTGATTGACTCGCGCGAAGGCCGCACCGGCGACATGATCCGCCGGCGCCGCGAATGCCTCAAATGCGAACGCCGCTTCACCACCTACGAGCGCATTGATGAAATCCCTTACATGGTTATCAAGAAAGATGGCCGCCGCGAGCGCTTCGAGCGCCAGAAAATTCTGCAAGGCCTCTTAAAAGCCTGCGAGAAACGTCCTGTCCCCACTCCGAAACTCGAGGCTATCGTCGACGAAATCGAAAGCGTGGTACACGAAGCCACCGAAAGGGAACTGACTACCACTGAAATCGGCGAGATGATCATGCACCGCTTGAAGAAGCTCGACAAAGTCGCCTACGTCCGTTTCGCCAGCGTGTATATGGACTTCAAGGACGTTCAGGAGTTCATGGCCGAACTGAAAAACCTCCTGAAGGACCGTGCCAAGAAGTGAGGGCCACACTCAGCCGCATTTTGAACACCAAGCAGTTCCGTCAAACACCTTGGGGAGAACCGAGAAGGAGTATTAAGCGCGCGGGCTTTGCAAAAACTGTGTACCCCTCTCGGGCGCGAAGCAGAGCAGAGCTGGAATCGTGTATCGGAGGACCTAGCTGACGGCCGGGTCTATGGAGAGGTTGGGTTGGTTAACCCTCAGAAGTGAATACGGTCGGCTACGCGTTCGGCGGCCAGACGCCGGCTGTAAACGATTTTAATGTGCGAAATCCCAACTTTTCATAAAGCTGTACGGCGCTGTGATTAACCGATGTCACGGTGAGCGTGAGTTCGTGAAATTTCAATCCGCGAAGGGCATCCACTGCTGTGACCATCAGCGCGCGACCTAGGCCGTGCCCTTGGTGTCCCGGAATCACGCAAAGTTGTGTGGTATGTCCAACACCGGGCGAGACTTCACTGGTCAAGACTGCACCGAGCAATTCATCGCTGCCCGGCATGTGCAGAACAAACGACGCTCCGGGAACGAACTGTCCGCACCCGGGCAACAAAATGATGTTCTTCAGGAAGCGCAGCGCGCCAGACTTACTTCGATATTGGTCATTAATGTCTCCATCGATGTGGTCCGCATAAGCCAAGAAAATCAGCTTGGCGCAGGGATCAAAGTAGCGGTCATGCCAGCGCGAAATTCGTAATCCCGTTGTGGCTCCCGGTGGCGTGTCCAGAGGCTGTGCCAGATCGAGGAGCATGAATTGCCGCGTGTAAAGGCGAAAGCCCAACTCCCGCAGCGGGTTATCCACCGGACCGCCGAACGGCATCAGCTGCGCTTCAATTCGCGAAAGATTTGGCAGCGTTCGCATGCCGTACAGCATTTCTTCCAGCAAACGCCGCGCAATGGCTGCCTGGTCAAACTGCGGAGAAACGTAAAGCCCGCCGATCAGCCCCTTCGCTTCCTCCATCACATAAAACGTGTATCCGGCCGCGCTGCCGTTCTCGTACGCGACGCAGCCGGAAAGCGCATGAGCTTCCAGAAAGCGCTTGATCAGTTCCAGCGCTCCGCGATAGTCCCAATGCAGCTCATCGCGCCAGTGCAGGGATTCTTCTTCCAGCAGCGGCTCAATCTGGCGGACAGTGGTCTGGCGCAAGTCTACAATGTTCATGAAGGGTAAAGAGCGGCGCGTCTCCCTGAGCTTTTCTATCATAGCCGATTAAGAAAAGGCAGCGCGGTCCAGCCAAGTTTGCTCTGCCCCGATATAGATGCGACACACCTGTACCGAGTTAACCTTTCTGGTTTTGCATCGCGTGCTAGAGTCGAAGCAGACCGGAATCTATTTTTAGAGCGAGGTAAGGACAGCGGCTAGCGCCGCACACCCAGTCGCGCAGGCCACGTATGTCAATTCTCTTCGAGCTCCGCTACCCAACCAAGTGGTATACGAAGCTATTCACCGCTATCGTCGCCGTGGTGTTTTTCGCGGGGCTGGCCACGCTGGCGATTGCGGGATTTCTGGTCTATCGTATTGTCAAGCCCAACCGAACCAGTTCTGATATCAACCTGCAAAGCTTTCCCGGCCGCCCGGAATCCATTCAGTTTGCCGTCCCCGGACCCAATGGTCATCGCGAAGGCCTGTTTTTTCCCGGCTTCCGCGGCGCGCCGACCATCATTCTTTGCCACGGGTATGAATCCAGCAAAACCGAGCTGCTCACGCTGGTTTCCGCCTTGCAAGACCATCAATACAACGTTTTCGTTTTCGATTTCGTCGGCCATGGCGCCAATCCCGGCACCACTGCGTTTGGCTATCGCGAAACCACCGAATTGAAAGCGGCCATGGATGCGATTGCCACACGTTCCGATGTAGACCCGGAGAGTTTCGGCGTGTGGGGCTATAACCTCGGTGCGTATGTGGCCATGCGCGAGGCGGAAACCGACAAGCGCGTAAAGGCGCTGGTGCTCGATTCGATTTACGACGAACCGAAAGAGATGGTCAAAGTAGAGGTGGCTAAAACCGGCCTCGGCGGTTTCCCCTTTATGGTGCGTTCCGCGGAAATGAGTTTCGACTGGCTGAACTACGAGCATCGTCAGGATCCGCCACTCTCCGCGCGCATGACCATCTTGAATGGCGTTCCGAAATTATTTCTACAGCCGGTAGACGATCAGCAGCTCGGCGACAGTACCCGCAAGCTTTTTGTCAAAGCTCCCGAGCCCAAAGAAATCGCCGCACTGCCTCACGGTAACTACGTCGCGCTGCCCGAGGACGAAAAGCACCTGTACGAAAACCGCGTCGTCTCATTTTTCCTGCTCCGGCTGCCCCCCACTCCCAAGTCCGCCAAGTGAATCGGCTCGCTTCACGCGACATAAAAACCAGCCGTTGGCCTCAAGTCCAAGTTCAATGTATGAGCAACTATAGCCGCCGGAGCGAAGGTCCTGGCAACGCGGGGCTTGC
Organism: Candidatus Eiseniibacteriota bacterium; assembly: GCA_035607085.1. GTDB lineage: Bacteria > Acidobacteriota > Terriglobia > Acidiferrales > UBA7541 > Acidiferrum. The sequence goes on from DATMZI010000184.1 coordinate 11,871, forward strand.
GAGAGGAGATAAACGGTGTCCCGGCGTTTTTCGTCCCATTCCCGAACCTCACGCCTGAGATAAAAGTTCAGTCCGTACTTGAGCCCTCTTGGCAGCGACTTGTCGGCCGCAAGGTCATAGGTAGGGAAACCGTTGATTCGTAAGTGGCTAGCAATGACTTGGGCGGAAAGTCCAGGAAATGCCCGCAGGAAACGCTGCGGATGAAGAGCCACGAGCGAAAGTAGAATTGGGACGCTAGCGAGTGAGACGCCAAGGTTGCGGACCCAACTTCTGCCAGGAAGGAAAAACGAGATGGCTAGGACGGCGTTTGTAATTACGATCAACCCCAGGAAGATTACGAGAAGCATGCGCAGAGCGACAATTGTCCACGGGGCGTTATGAGTCGTTCGATCGATCACTTCGGCTGCGGCGATACACAGAACGGTGAAGAGCAGGAACACGGCTCCGATTTTCTTCCGTCGTTCCGGGCCCAAGCGAGATACCAAGCGAACCATCAGCACGGCGATTGGAGGGATCGAAGGGAGAATATATCCGGGTAGTTTCGAGCGCGACAACGAGAAGAACGCCAGCGGAATCACCAACCAACACAGAATCAGAGCCGTGACCGGATTCAATGTTCGGCTCTTGAACGCAGAGGATGCACCAACGGCAGCGGAATAGAGTAAAGCCGCCGTCCACGGCAGGAATGCGACTAGCAGGACGGGAGTGTAATACCAGAAGGGTTGGACGTGCTGGAATTCGGGGGTGAGGAAGCGCTTGAAGTTGTGTTCGATGATGAAGACGCGAAAGAAATCGGGATTGCGATGTGCACAGAGAATGTACCAGGGCAGAGCCGTGACGCAGAAGGATGCGATGGCGGCGGGATGAAGCAGCCGCAGGGCATCGCGCCAGCGCTTCCGGAAGGCGGCCCATAAAAAGAGGGTGCCGCTACTCAAAATGATGGCTGCCGGTCCTTTGGCGAGCACCGCAAGGCCCAGAAAAAATCCGAAGAGCAAAACAGCGGCCCACGGAGTATTTGGCAAAATCGGCGTGTCTTCGCTGGCTCGAGTCAACCCGAGGACTACCGAGGCGCAAACCATACTGATCGTCAGCATGCCCGCGAAAGGCATATCCGTTGCGCAGGCATGCGAAAAGCCGATCATGCCAACACTCGTAGGCAAGAGCAGCAGCAGCCAGCGTGCGCACTCCTCACCGTAAGTGCGCCAAGCGAGCCATGCCAGAGCCAGTGTCGCGAGCAGAGCGCAGATTGCGCTCGGCAGCCGCGCGGCAACTTCCGGATGGCCTTCACCAAGCAGCTTGAAAAAGACAGCACCGCCCCAATACAGCAACGGCGGCTTTTCCAACCACGGCCTCCCGTACAATCGCGGTGTCACCCAATCTCCGGTTTCCGCCATGTCGCGCGCAATCCACGCGTAGCGCGGCTCATCAGGCCCGACCAATCCAATCGCGCTCAAATTGCTGAAATAGCACGCATAGAGAGTAAGAGCGATAAGGAAAGCCCAACCGACGCGTGGGGCTGCCGATGCATCCGGTTGATCAAGCGACCGCTGTGAGTTTGTCGGCAGTTTAGGTTCTCTCCGCGTCTCAAGACGTCCGGCCTAAACGGATCGCGCCACACTATATTTGAAACCGCTGCATAGGCAAGCGTGCCTGTACTACTGAGTTCTAGCATAATGCTGAACGATGAAGGAACGGCTGGCGTACGCATTCGTGTGGGTTGTGCTCAAAATGGTGGGTTTGTTGCCGCGCTCTGTGGCTCGCGCCGTCGGCACGATCGTGGCGCGAATTTTGCTGGCGGTCTCCGCAAAATTGCGCAAAACCGCCGAATTCAATTTACGCCTGGCATTTCCCGACTGGACCGACACGCAGCGCAAAGCCACACTCCGCGGAATGACGCGCAGTCTCGGCTGGATGGCCGCTGAATTTGCCCGCATGCCGAGTTACTCGGCCGAGAACATCGAAGAGACCATCGTTCTAGACGGCCACGAGAATTTTCTGGAAGGTCAGCGCCGCGGCAAAGGCTTGCTTTTCCTCACCGCGCATCTTGGCGCCTGGGAATTGTCCTCGTACGCGCACGCGCTGTACGGACACCCGCTGCACTATATGGCGCGGCCGCTCGACAATGCGCGCCTCGACGCACTGGTGAACCACTACCGCAGCATCTCCGGCAACGTGCCGATATTCAAGAACGAGTCCGCGCGCGCGATGCTGAAAATTCTGAAAGACGCCGGTACCGTCGGAATCCTTGCCGACCAGAACACCATGCCGCAGGAAGGAGTGTTCGTCGATTTTTTCGGCACTCCGGCCTGCACCACCGCGGGTATCGCGCGTGTCGCGTTGCACACGGGCGCAGCCGTGGTTCCCGGCTACGCGGTGTGGGACGCCACACTGAACAAATACCGCCTGCGTTTCGAGCCGCCCCTTGAGCTGATTCGAACCGGCGACACCGACCGCGACATTCTGGAAAACACACAACAATTCGCCAAAGTAACCGAAGAAATCATTCGCAAATATCCCGAGCAGTGGGTATGGATTCACGCGCGTTGGAAAACACGACCGGCAGGCGAGCCACCGCTGTACGATTTCCTATAGCGACAGAGCTTCAGAAGGAGGGACGATGAAGAAAACCGCGCAAGAGTTGGCCCAGGCCGTTGGCGCAACGATCGAAGGCGATGGCGCGATCGAGCTAACAGGCGTGGCGGCGCCGGAGCGTGCCTCGTCGAGCGATTTGATTTTTGTGGACGCAGCCAAACATACCGATCGCGCGGTAGCCTCCGCGGCGCGCTGTGTTGTCGTGCCCGACAATATCTCTGTGCCGGGCAAAACCCTGTTGCGGGCGAGAGAAGCCAAAGCCGCCTTCGCCAAAGCCGCGGGCTTGCTGCGCGAAGTTTCGGTAATCGCGAACGGAGTTCATCCGACTGCGGTAATCGCCCCGCTGGCAAAAATTGCGCCGAGCGCCAGCATTGGCCCTTATGCAGTGATCGGCGAGGACGCCCACATCGGGGACAATACGCAAGTCGGGGCGCACTGCGCTATTGGACCAGGCTGCTGGATCGGGGCCGACTGCCGTATCCATCCGCGCGTCACGTTCTATGCCAACGTTCGCGTAGGCAATCGCGTGGAGATTCATTCGGGTGCTGTGTTGGGTGCTGACGGCTTCGGCTACGCCTATGGCGAGGGCCGCCACTGGAAATTTCCGCAAACCGGAATCATCGAAATTGCCGACGACGTGGAAATCGGCGCGAACGCGACGATAGATCGCGGGTCGCTCGACGACACGCGCATCGCCGAGGGCGTGAAGCTTGATAATCTGGTCCATGTCGGCCACAACGTGCAAATCGGCGCCCACACTATAGTCGCCGCGCAGACCGGTATTTCCGGTTCCAGCAAACTCGGCCATCATGTGATCGTCGGCGGCCAGGTTGGCATTGCCGATCACTGCACGTTGGAGGATCAATCCGTCGCCGGCGCGCAGGCCGGTATACCGACCGGCAAGACGATTCGCAGCGGGCAAGTTGTGTGGGGCACACCTGCGCGCCCGCTGGACAAATTCAAAGAACAATACGCGTGGTTTGCACGTCTCCCGGAGCTGGCTGCGCGCATCAAAAAGCTAGAAGCAAAACAGAGTTGAGAGGCGAAGTTTGGTTAGCTTCAAACCAGCGCTGAAGTCAGCGCCATGCCGGCTGATTGTAGTTGGCGGCCATACACGCAGTATTGGTAAGACGCAACTGGTCTGCGATTTGATCGCAGCGCTGCCCCATGCGCATTGGCTGGCTGGAAAAATTACCCAATACGGCCACGGCATATGCGCCCAAAATGGCCAGGATTGCGACTGCGCACCGACGGATCACGTCGCAGCGTTGGACTGGGAATCCTCGGGTAACGTTCTTACCCACGCCGGAGCAGATAGCGCGCGATTTCTGCGGGCGGGAGCCGCGCGCGCCTTCTGGCTGCGCACCAAACAGGGGTATCTTGCCGAGGGCATGCCACTGCTGCGCGAGGCGCTGGCATCGGCGTCCGCAAGCGCCACCGCCGGCGACGAGGACGAAGTCCGCAATGTCATCATCGAAAGCAATTCGCTGCTGCAATTCGTTAAACCTTCCCTCTACGTGACGGTCTTTGATGCGGCTCGCGAAGACTTCAAAGACTCCGCCCGGCAGATGCTCGATCGCGCCGACGTTTTCGTTTTCCGCCGCGGCCTGGACGAAGCCGAAGTCACGCGGCCCCCCTGGCGGCAGCTTCCGGCACAGCTGCTCCGCGAAAAGCCGTCCTTGCTACAACGCGAGGGTGAATCGTTACCCGAACCGCTTTTCCAACTGGTGAAGCGCGTCCTGGAATCGCAGGCTGCCGTAACCATCTGACGGCCGAACGTCAAACCTTGCAGCGTTTTGCGGCAGTATCGAATCCAAAAAGCGGGACATCTTGGGCGTTGACCCGTGCCATCGAATGAAGGGATACTTAGGATAGTACGGGGAAGCCTGCAAGCTGTCCTGACCACTCTGGAAGCGTAAGTAAAATAAAGGGTTAGAGGCAGCCAAGGGCAGCCTGTGAGTTGTCCGGTCGGGTGGGGTTCGCTAATTCTGGGGGAAGCTGAGATGGCCTCGTTCGTAAGAATGGGAGAAGAGTATTCGTCCACGGCTACGGCGCCGACACCGGTGCGACAACAGGATTGGGCGCAAAAACTCTCCGATTCCATCGAACGCGGCACGGAGCACCTCCTGTCGCTGCAAGCCAAGGAAGGGTATTGGCTGGGCGAGCTGGAAGCCGATAGCACGCTCGAATCCGACTACATCTACTATCTTTTTGTTCTCGGCAAGGCCGACCCGGTGCGCGTTGAAAAACTGGCCAACTATGTGCGCCAACACCAGCTGCAGGATGGTGGTTGGAATCTTTATCCGGGCGGGCCGTCTGAGCTGAATGCCACCTGCAAAGCGTACTTTGCGTTGAAGTTGGCCGGTGATGACCCGCATGCTCCCCATCTCGCCGCTGCGCGCGACACCATCCACCGTCTTGGCGGGCTTGAACACGCCAATTCCTACGTGCGCTTTTATCTGGCGCTAGTCGGCGCTGTGGGCTGGGAATTAGCTCCCGCCATTCCACCGGAGCTGATGCTCCTGCCAAACTGGTTTTTCATCAACATTTACGAAATGTCTTCGTGGACGCGCGGCATTGTCATTCCCATGGCGATTCTGAGCGCGCTGCGCCCGGACTGGCGCTTGCCGGAACACGCGCGAGTGGACGAACTGTTCAAGGAACCATCGAACAAGACTGCCGCGTTTGATTGGAGCGAGCAACTTATCTCTTGGAAGAATTTCTTTCTGGCGTTGGACCGCGCGCTGAAGGTCTACGAAAAACTACCCTGGAAGCCCCTACGGCAACGCGCGATCCGCGAAGCCAAGCAGTGGATGCTGCAACACATCGAGCGCACCGACGGGCTTGCCGCGATCTATCCGGCGATGATGAATTCGATTTTTGCGCTGATAGCGCTGGGCCATGGCCCGGACGATCCGCTGACCTGGCGTGAGATCAAGGAATTTTCGCGTTTCGAGATTGAAGACGCGGACACCATTCGCCTGCAGCCGTGCGTTTCGCCGGTGTGGGACACCTGCATCGCCATGGTCGCATTGCAAGAAGCCGGTCTCGCGTCCGATCATCCTGCGCTGGTGCAAGCTGCGGACTGGATTTTGTCGAAGCAGATTCTGGGACCTGGTGACTGGCAAGTGAAAAACAAGGATGCCGAACCGGGCGGCTGGGCGTTTGAGTTTCGCAATGATTATTATCCCGACGTGGACGACACCGCGTTCGTGCTGATGGCGCTGCAGCGCGTGAAATTCCCGGACCAAAAGCGCATGGAAGGCGCGCTGCGCCGCGGCATTCAGTGGATGCTAAGCATGCAGAATCGCGACGGTGGCTGGGCCGCATTTGATCGCGACAACAATCGCAGAATTTTGTGCAACATTCCGTTCGCCGACCACAACGCCATGATTGATCCGTCCACGGCGGATGTGACCGCCCGTGTTCTGGAGTGCCTCGGTCGCTTCGGGTGGCCGGCAGAACATCCCTCGGCGCAGCGCGCCGTGAAATTCCTGCTGCAAGATCAGTGCCAGGACGGTTCGTGGTTCGGCCGTTGGGGCGTCAACTACGTTTACGGAACCAGCGGAGTGCTGCGCGCTCTCGAGACGGTTTCACTGAACGCTCAGGATTACTGCAAGCGTGCGGTGAATTGGCTGAAAGCGGTGCAGAAGCCCGATGGCAGCTTCGGCGAATCGCTGCGCAGTTATCACGTCGAATCCTCGAAGGGACAGGGAAACAGTACGCCTTCGCAGACAGCCTGGGGCTTGATCGGATTGCTGGCCGCCGCCGATCCCGGTGATCCCTCGGTTTCCAAGGCGGCGGAATCCCTGCTGCGCCAGCAAAACGAAGACGGCTCCTGGGACGAAAACGATTTTACCGGCACCGGTTTTCCTTGCGTTTTCTATTTGAAGTATCACCTCTATCGCAATTCGTTTCCGGTGTACGCGCTGGCGCGTTTCTATAAGCAAAGGCAAAACGCTGGCACGCCGGAATTTTGCGCCATCAAGTTCAGCCCGGCAGAATTCCGGCTGCGCAGCGGGTTTTGACACGCGCATGAAGTTCCCCTTACGGCTGACTCTGGATCTCTGGCGCAGTCGCTTGCCGCGGTCTTTCGCAAGCGCTGACCGCGCCGATACAATCTTTCACTTGTCAGCCGCGATGCTGCCTGCTTTGCACGAAAATGGCGGCCGCACAGTCTCAAACGGGAATGGCCATAGCGCCGCCGAGTCCGTCAGGACTGCCAGGCACACCGAAGCCCCGGTGCTGTGGATCGGAGGCAGCGAACCTCTGGAGCATTCAGAAGTCGGCCGGGTGGCGTTTGCACTGAACGCCAGGCGCCGCAACGTTTTTCTGCACACCGACGGCCAGCGACTGCGCCAGCGCATTCACGAATTTCATCCCGATCCGCGGCTGTTTCTGACCGTCGAGCTTGCCGGATGCGGAGCCTTTCACGATCGAGCCATCGGCCGCTCGGGCGCATTTAGCCGCGTCATCGAAGGAATCCGCGCCGCAAAGCTTTCGGGCTTCCACGTATGTACACATGTGACGGTGAGCGACAAGACGGAAGTTTGCGAAACCGGCGAACTGTTTGAATTGTTGGACCGCTACGACGTCGATGGCTTCATCGTGTCGTCAGGAGGGCGAATTCCGCCGGTCGGCGACTCCGCTGCCCGCGGTAAGCTCGAAGAAATTCGTGCGCTAGCGCGCTGCTCGCGATGGGCGAGTTTTTCCCGTCTTCTGGAAGCCTCGTACGCCTCACGAGGCGCAAAAATCACCCTGACCGTTCCCATTGTGCCCGTCGGCGAATCCGAAACGGAAGCCGTTGAGGAAACCGCGTGAGCTCGGGGCACAAAATTCTGGTCACCGGCGCCGCCGGCTTTCTCGGCAGCCATTTGACGCGACAACTGGTGGCGCGCGGCGCGGACGTTCGTGTGCTGCTCCGCCCGTCCAGCAACAATCGGGCGATCGCCGATCTTTCTCTAGAATATATGACCGGCGACTTGCGGGATGTGGCGTCGCTCGATCGCGCGCTGGCCGGCGTGCAACGCGTCTTTCACGTTGCGGCCGATTACCGCCTGTGGTCGAAGCGTTCGCAGGACATTTACGATTCCAACGTCGGCGGCACCAAGAATCTGCTCGATGCCGCGAGGCGGGCGGGAGTCGAACAGTTCACTTACACCAGCACCGTCGCCACCATTGCGGTCGACCGCCCGGAACATCCAAACGAATACACCGAGGCGAAACTCGAGGAAATGGTCGGACACTACAAGCGGTCCAAGTGGCTTGCGGAAAAAGAAGTGCTCGATGCAGCGCGCCAGGGTTTTCCGGCAGTGGTTGCCATGCCCACAACGCCAGTAGGTCCATGGGATTGGAAGCCGACGCCCACTGGCAAAATCATTTTGGATTTTTTGAATGGCAAAATGCCCGGCTACGTCGAAACCGGTCTGAATTTTGTCGGCGTCGAAGAATGCGCCGCCGGCCACATTCTGGTGGCGGAGAAGGGAATTGCCGGCGAACGATACCTTCTCGGTGCGGAAAATCTGACGCTGAAGAGCGTTCTGGACCTGCTCGCGCAATTGACGGGTTTGCCCGCACCCTCGCTAAAAATTCCGCACGGTGTGGCGCTGGGTGTAGCCTATGCGGAGACGGCTTTTTCGCGCTTGATTGGTCGCGAACCGCAAATTCCCGTGGAAGGCGTGAAGATCGCACGGCACATGATGTTTGTGAATAGCTCGCGGGCGGTACGCGAACTTGGTTTTCAGGCCGGCCCGGTGGCGGCGGCGTTCGAACGCGCCGTGCGCTGGTATGAAGCGAACGGCTATATCGCGCCCCGCCGGGCGAAAAAGATCGTGCGGGCTAAAGCCGCCTAGGATCAGGGTTTTGTAGTGCCGGGCTTTGGCTCGGCATCTTGTCTCACAGACACTAATGCGCATCCTCGTCACATTCGCGGTCGAAGCCGAATTCGCCCCCTGGCGAAAACTGCGTGACTTGGAATCGCTCACGCTCAACAATATGCCGGTTTTTCGCACCAGGGTAGGAAGCGCAAAGGTGGATTTCGCCATTACGGGAATGGGCACGGACAATGCATTTCGCGTAGCGAACACGCTACTCAGCGAGCCCTATCAGGTTTGTATCACATGCGGTTTTGCTGGCGCATTGAAAGCGGACCACATTGTCGGCCGGATTCTCGTCGCCGATGCCATACAGCAGCTTGGAAACTCACAGATTCTAGACTGTGCCCGCAATCTTGTTCGCGCCGCTCAGGATGACGGCGCGGTGCGGGTGAACATGTTTCTCACGGCGGATCACGTGGTGCGTACAGTCGAGGAGAAGCGGGCCCTCGCGCCGTTCGCGGATGCGGTGGAAATGGAGAGTTTTGCAGTTTTGTCAGCGGCCGCCGCGCAAGGAAAGGCTGCTGTTGCAATCCGCGTCATATCAGACGACATTCGCAACGATATGCCGGCGATTATCGATACCGCCGTGGATGAGATGGGCAACGTCAAGATTGCCGGAGTGGCGCGGTACGTGGCACGGCATCCCTTGCAATTGCCAGCTCTGGTCAGGCTGGGCCGCGACAGCAAAACGGCAGCGCAGGCCTTGGCCGATTTTCTGGAAGCTTTTATCAAGAAGCTCTCGTTTTCTACGCACGGCTATCCTCCGCCGGAACTCCAAGAGACGGCATCACGATGAGTATGACTTCGACCGCGACAGAATCTCTTCGAACACTCGGTCCCATCCCGAAGACTATGCGGGCGGGGGTGTACCGCGATCAGTACGTCGTGCGCGTGGAAGCAGTCCCTGTCCCCGAAGTCGGCCCCAACGAAGTGCTGATCAAAGTTGCCGCTTGCGGAATCTGTGGCACCGACATCAAGAAGATCTTCCAACGTTACGTCGAACCGCCACAAATCTTCGGCCACGAATTGGCCGGAACCGTGGTCGCGGCCGGCCCGGGCGTTACCAAGTTCAAGCCCGGCGACCGCGTAATGAGCTTTCACCACATCCCATGCCAAAAATGCTTCTACTGCGAGCGCCGCCTGTTCTCGCAATGCAGACAGTACAAGACCACTGGCCTCACTGCGGGCTTTACTCCCAACGGCGGTGGCTTTGCCGAATACATAAAGGCCATGCCCTGGGTCGCGGAACGCGGCATCATCGCTCTTCCCGAGGACGTTTCATTTGAGGAAGCTACATTCCTCGAGCCTATAAACACGATTTTGAAAGCAGTGCAAAAAGCCCGCGTTGCCGCGGGCGAAACGGTTCTCGTCGCCGGCTGCGGCCCTATCGGCCTGCAGCTTTTAATGGTTACCAAACTGGTCGGTGCGCGCATCTATTCGAGCGACCCTATACCCGAACGTCGGGCCAAAAGTCTCAGTTTGGGAGCCATCGAGTCTTTTGACCCCGCAGATGGTAAGCTGGTGCAAGAGGTCAAGGCCCGCACTGAGGGGCGGGGGGTGGATGCGGTTCTGGTTGCGGTAGCGCATCCTGCCGTGGTGGAGGAAGCTCTGGCAGCGGCACGCCCTGGCGGCCGCATTCTGCTTTTTGCCGCCAACGACCCCGTGACTCGGATCACGTTTCCTGCCTCAGATGTGGGAATCGACGAAAAGGAAATCCTGGGCAGCTATAGCGCGGCCGTGGACATCCAACAGGAAGCCGCGGACCTGGTGTTGCAGAAGAAACTGCCGGTGATGGAAATCGTCACACACCGCTTTCCTTTGGCTAGAATCCAGGAAGGGCTGGAACTGGCCGCGAACCCGACCGCCAAGTCTCTGAAAGTCTTGATTACGCACGAATGAAAACGTCATCCGCAAAGAAAACCATCGAAGCGGCCATTGATGAAGTCGTAGCACTGGCGCGGCGTGTCGTTCCGCCCAAGATGACCGCTGCAGTGCTCTACGGGAGCGAAGATCTGCGCATCGAGGAAATCGAAGTTCCTTCGCTGGCTCCCGACGAAGTATTGCTGCGTGTTCGACTCGCGCTCACCGATGGGACCGACCTGAAAGTTTGGAAGCGCGGATACCACGCCAAGATGATTCGCCCGCCCGCCGTGTTCGGTCACGAAGTTGTCGGCGAAGTAGTCGCGATCGGCAAGCGCGTGGACGCTCGCTGGCGCATGGGCATGCGCGTGGTCGCCGCCAATTCCGCACCCTGTTTCCGCTGCTATCATTGCCGCCGCGGGCAGGAAAATCTTTGCGACGATCTGCTGTTTAACAACGGCGCCTATGCTGAATATATGCGCGTCCCCGGCCGTATCGTCACGGAAAATATGTTGGAAGTGCCGCATTCGGTCGACGATCAGAGCGCGGCATTGGTCGAGCCACTGGCCTGCGTACTGCGCGGTATTCATGAAATGGAATTGCGCACCGGCGACAGTGCCGTCGTGATCGGCTGTGGCCCCATTGGACTCAAATTTGTGCGCATGCTTTCGCGCCGCGGCGTCCGCGTGATTGCTCTGGCTCGCCGCGACGCGCCGCTCGATGTTGCTCGTAAGCTCGGCGCCCACGCCACCATCAACGTTTCCACCACGCCGGATCCCGTTGCCACTGTTCGGGCTCTGACCGAAGATCAGCGTGGCCCGGACGCCGTGGTTGAAGCCGCCGGCAATCCCGCCGCCTGGCAACTCGCTCTGGGCATGGTGCGCCGCGGCGGCGTACTGAATTTTTTCAGCGGCCTTCCCTCCGGCACCAAGATTGAAATCGAGCCGGCGGCCATCCACTATTCCGAAATTAAGATCATTTCAACTTTTCATCACACGCCACGCTTCATTCGCGAAGCGCTGGAAGCGGTGCGCCGTGGCGACATCTCCGCGCAGGACTTCGTTACCGAAGAGATTCGCCTGGCCGATCTGCCGCAAGCTTTCGAGCGCATGAAAGCCCGTAGCGGTGAAATCAAGGTGGCCGTCCGTCCGTGATTTTTCTGTTTGCTTCTTGTCAAAAAATCAGCGCTGTCTGCCTTCTTGGCGCTTTCTGTGTTTAAATTTTCCTACTGATGCTTCGTCCCGGTGAACTCGAAATCGCCAAGAACGCTCCACCCGAGGGCTGTTCGCCCGAGTCTGCGCAGCGATATACGCGCTGGTTGGCCACCCGCCACTACGAAAATTTTAATGTGGTGTCGTGGCTGCTGCCCAGGGAATTGCATCAGCATTTCTACAATCTCTACGCATACTGCCGCTGGGCCGATGATCTGGGTGACGAAGTTTCCGAGCCCCAGCGTGCGCTGGAATTGCTCGACTGGTGGGAGCGCGAACTGGATCTGTGTTACGAAGGCCGCCCTTCACACGCCGTCTTTGTTGCGCTGCGCGAAACCATTGTCGCAAAAGACGTTCCGAAGCAGCCGTTCGCTGATCTGCTCAAGGCGTTTCGCCAGGACCAAACCGTCAAACGTTATCCAACCTGGGAATCGGTGCTCGACTATTGCGTGCACTCCGCGAATCCCGTCGGCCGCCTGGTGCTCTACCTCTGCGGTTATCGCGACGAAGCGCGCCAGAAGCTTTCCGACGCCACTTGCACCGCGCTGCAGCTTGCGAATTTCTGGCAGGATGTTGGACGTGACTTGGAGAAGGGACGCATCTATGTTCCGCTCGACAATGCTGCCCACCACGGGGTCAGCGAGAATGACATCGTCGCGCGGCGCTTCAGCCCGAACTACGTCGTGCTGATGCGGGAGTTGATCGCTCGGACCCGCATCTTGTTCGAGCAGGGCCTCCCGCTCGCGCAACACGTGGAAGGCAAGCTCAGCGTGGACTTGGAAATGTTTAGCCGCGGCGGCATCGCCGTTCTCGACTCCATTGCCGCACAGGGCTACGACACACTGAATCGCCGACCCGCCATCAGCAAAGTGAAACAAGCCGGGCTGCTCGCGAGCGTTCTCCTAAAGCAGCTATTCGCCAAGAAATCCCACGAGCGACGCGCAGTTCTGCCCCGGGCGCGGCATACCGCACACGCTTCGGCCGTCTTAGAAACCGTGGCGCCTCTAACCACGCCGAGCGCCGCGCCATCCGCGCGCCTGGATGGGGCCGTCGCCCGCTCGTACGAAGCCTGTCACCGTATCGCGCGAGCAGCGCGCAGCAATTTCTACTACGCGTTCTATCTTCTTCCGAAAGCGAAACGGGACGGCTTGGCCGCACTCTACGCGTTCATGCGCCTGGTGGACGACGTCGCCGACGATGGCGACGACCTGGCCGCCAAGCAGCGGGGCCTCGCTAAATGGCGCGCCGCCCTCGACGAAGCGGTCGGCGGTTTTGGTGCCTTCGTGGACGGTAGCTCCGCTCTCTCGCTCCAGTCCGCGCCGCACGGGGCGGCTGAAGTGCTGCCGGCGCTCGCCGATACAACGCGCCGGTTTAACATGCCCGCGCGCTACCTGCACGACCAGATTTCCGGCGCCGAAATGGACCTGACCGTAAAGTCTTATCCCACCTTCGACCGCCTTCGCGAATATTGTTATCGCGTCGCCGGCACCGTCGGCCTAACCTGTACCCACATTTTTGGCTTTCGCGAGTCGCGTGCACTCGATTTCGCCGAAAAACTCGGCCTCGCGTTCCAGCTCACCAATATTATCCGCGACGTCGAGGAAGATGCGGCGCGGGGCCGCGTTTATTTTCCCGACGAAGACCTGGCGCGTTTCAACGTTTCGCCCGCTGACTTTTGCAAAAATGAAGCCACACTCGGCGTGCGGGAACTGCTGCGCTTTGAAGCCGACCGCGCCTTTCAGCTTTACGAAGAAGGTTCCGAGCTACTCGACCTGATCGACGCCGACAGCCGCGGCACGCTTTGGCTGCTCATTCACACTTACAACGCGCTTCTCGCGCGCATCGAATCGCTCGATTTCGCCGTGTTTGGCGAACGCGTCCGCCTCAGCAAAGGGGAGAAAATGCTCTTCATCGCCCGCGCACGCTTCGGGCGGCATACACGGGATAATGTCCTCGAAAAACGTGATCGTGATTGGCGGCGGACTGGCGGGGCTGGCGGCCGGCGTCGCGCTGGCTGACGCAGGTTGCCGCGTACGTCTTTTTGAACAGCGCCCGTACCTCGGCGGACGCGCGACTTCCTACGTCTTGCCGAATGGCGAGCACGTGGACAATTGCCAGCACGTCACGCTCGGCTGCTGCACCAACCTCGAGGACTTTTACAAGCGCGTCGGCTCCGCGGGCAAGATCAAGTTCTTCGACCGGCTGCTTTTTCTGGATCCGCAGGGCCGCACCGGCGTTATGCAGGCTGGAGTTCTTCCCGCGCCCGCGCACATGACCGGCTCGTTCCTTGCCTTCGCGCCGCTTTCGTTGCGGGACAAACTGTCCATCGCGTATGCTCTTGCCGCAATTCTTTTCGCCGGTGGCAAACCGAAAGATGCTTATCCTCCCGCAAAACCAGTTTCGATGCTGGCATGGTTGCGGCGCCACAAACAGACTCCCCGTGCGATCGAACGTTTCTGGCGCGTAGTGCTGGTCAGTGCTCTCGACGAAGAACTTGACCGCACCGATGCCCACTTCGGCATTGATGTCTTCTGGAAAGCGTTTCTCAAGAACAGCGGGGGCTATCGCATGGGCGTTCCGTCCGTCCCTCTCGCCGAACTTTATGATGGCTGCCGCGTGGCCATCGAAGAGAAAAACGGCCAAGTGATTCTGCGTTCGCCGGTGCGTGGCTTGTGTTTTAAAGATGGTGTATTGGTAGCGGTGCAATTTGACGGAGGCAGGGAAGAGTTTGCCGATGCCTTCATCCTCGCGGTCCCGCACGACAAACTGGCCGAGCTGTTGCCCGCGGAAATTCGCTTGGCCAATCCCGCGCTCGGTCAACTCGAAAAATTCAAAGTCTCGCCGATCACTGGCGTGCATTTCTGGTTCGACCGTCAGGTCACCAGCGAGCCGTTTATTACTCTGCTCGACACGCAAACACAGTGGATCTTCAACAAGACCGCGCTCTATGGATCCACGGAGCCTGTCTATCCGCGGAGTGGAGGGGGGCAGCATGCTGCGCCCCAGGCGGTCAGCAATTTCGGGCAATACCTGCAGCTGGTGATCAGCGCGTCCTACGAGCTGCTCAGAAAATCCCGCGAAGAAATCATCGAATTGTGCTTGAAAGAAGTCCGCCAAGCCCTGCCCGCCGCACGCGAAGCCCAACTCGTCAAAGCCACGGTCATCAAAGAAGCCGCCGCAACCTTTTCCCCGGAGCCCGGCGTAGATCAATGGCGTCCCGCGCAGGAAAGCAAAACTCCTGGCCTGTTTCTTGCCGGCGATTGGACCGCCACCGGCTGGCCCGCCACTATGGAAGGCGCCGTCCGCAGCGGCTACCTAGCCGCCGAAGCCGTGCTTCGCTCCGCTAACACGCCGCAAAAATTCCTCCAGCCCGATCTGCCAGCCTCCGGCGTCTCCCGCTTGTTCGCTTAAATTTCACCTGCCGCCGGGCGCAATAGAGTCAGCTATGGTTTCATCCAGATACCTCCCGACGGATTGTGAGCGAGGCAGAAGAAACGTATCTCCGATTGTCGATTTCTAGGGAGCGAAGCGGGCCGGGACCTTGGTAAATGCGCTAAGACTGGAGTTCATTGAGGAGAGTTTCTGCCTCGGTCAACCCCACACATTTTCGATCAATCTCCGCATATTCCGCGGCAAACTTTTCGCGAAACTCCTCGTAGGCCTGGTGCGATTCCCAGCAATCCATCGTCACATAAACCCGTGCCGCTCCCACTTCCCGCAGCAGGCGTGTCCAGCGATACCGCGCATCGCGCCGGAACAGCCGCACCCACTCGCCTTCCGGCCCGTATGCCTGCTCAAACAATTCTTCACTTCCTGACTTGACTTCGAATTCCCATAGAGTTACAAACAAAGATGTCCCATCTCCTGCTTCTCGGATGTTGGCAATCCTTTTTGAACCTGAAATCCTAAAGCCGTATCCATTGCCGCGCCGAGTGTAGCAATCCGATTGGATCAAGTTTCAGGATTGTTTGCAAAATCTGAGACAAACAGGTTCCAGGGTTGGCTTTAGAAACCCTGAGATAACCAGAGAACAGCGTATCAATAGCTTTGAAGCGCCCATTTTTCCCCGGCCCGAGGGTGTAACTCTGCAGTTCAGGAGCGGCTTTCCCAGGCTCCGCCGGCTTTCCTGTGCACGGAGGCGTTGTGGATCGTAAGTACAGCCATCGCGGTTACCGCGATTCAGAAAAAGACGACAAAAGGTCGCGACCTGAAAAGAAGCCGCCTTCCGGCGGCCCGCGCGGACAAAACGATCACCTCGGTCCGCGTACGCCGCGCATGGTCGGCACCGTCACTCGCGCGCGCTGCTCCAACTGCGGCGCCGTTCTTGCCCCCGGCTTCGATCCGAACGGTACCTGCCCCAAATGCAATACCGAGCTGCACAGTTGCAAGCAGTGCCGTTTTTTCGATTCGGGCGCCAAGTTTGAATGCATGCAGCCCATTCCCGAACGCATTACGCCGAAAGACGGTAAGAACACCTGCAAGTTCTATGAATTCCGCATGACCGTGGAGAAAGACACCGCGCCCACGTCTTACCAGCAGCCCGCGCAGGCTGCCGCTATTGCCGAAGCTCTGCCTTCCCGCCCTCTCGACGCCCGCCAAGCCTTCGAGAATCTATTCAAGAAGTAACCGCCTCACGGGACCGCTGCATGCATGGCGCACGGAAGCTCAGGATTTCCGTGTACCTTTCCCGGCAGGCTCGGCTCCAATATCACCGTCGGACCCTGCCCGGTGGCGCAAATGCATACTGGCGAATATGGCGGCCGGCCTGGCTCCCCCGAACCGGGTGCCGGCTGGCCTTTGCTGGGAGGCTGGCACGGCGTTACTGGGTCCGCCGCGGTGCTCTGATTCTAGCGCGTGGCATACACAGCTTCTCGCCGTCAAGGCCGCAGCAGTCCGCGGGGGCTGATGACTCAGGTATTTCCCCCCTGTTGATTTCACGCCTTTGCGCGTATCATGCGCGCTGCTTTAATATCGCCCCACGGAGAAGACCCATGACTCCTGCCGACACTATTGACAACACCTTGATCGACGCTGGCGAAACCATCGGTGCGACCGCCGGCAAAGTCGTCGCCTCTGCCAAGCGAACGGCAGCCGCCATTGGCGAACAAAAAGAACGCCTCGCCGGCGTGGCTACTCAAGCCAGGTCTGAAACGCGCCGGGTAGTCAAGCAAGGTAAAAGGGAAGCACGGAAAGCCGTCAAGTCCGCGAAAAAAGTCGCCGCGTCCGCGAAAAAATCCATCAAGCGCGTCGCCAGGAAACTCAAACGGAGCTAGTGCATTGTCGCATGGCGATGCCCAACGTTTGCTTTGATTTTAGCGTGCGCATGCGGCCAGCGCTGGGGCCGCAGATTCTTACCCTCTTTTACTTTTCTTGCTCCGAATCCGCTCATATCGCAGCGCAATCAATCCCTTGGAGAACGTTTTGTTCTCTGTCAGCGTAAACTCCCGCTGCGGAAACCCGTTCGGAAAAGCCGGGATCCCTTCACCGATCAGTATTGGCACAACTCCCAGGTAAAGTTCGTCCACCAGGTCGTCTTGCAAAAACGCGCGCATTAGTTCGCCGCCGCCCATCAGCCAGATGTCCTTTCCGTTTCTCTTGCGCAGCGCGCCGAGCCACTCTTTTGCCTCGTCCCGCAAAAAAGTCACACCACCTCGCTCACCAACGTCGAGCGAACGCGAAAAAACGTAAAATTTCATGCCCATGCTGGGCATGCTCCCGCCGCTCATCTTCAATCCCATTTCATAAGTCTTTCGTCCCATCAGCGCCACATCTATGCGCTTGAAGAACGGACCCATCGAGTAATCCTTAGGCATAAACAAAAAATCCACCGAGCCATCAGGCCGCGCGATGTACCCGTCCAAACTGATCCCAACTCCGTAAATCACGTTTCGCATGGTCCGCTCCTTTCGGAGGACTGCGATTAAGCTCCGGGTCCCCAGCCGCAAAGCGCGCCATAATCGTGCTTAGTCGGTCGCTCCTCGACAACTCTTCGCGCGCACGGCGGACCGCACTCGCGCCACGAACTCATGTTCCGGATCTGTAGAGCCCAGAATGTCCCAACCCGTAAATATCGCGATCAATCCTTCCCGCGGAAACACAATCAGGTTCTGCCCGCCGAATCCTCTCGCCATCCATACCAAGTCCCCTGAATCCTTGCGCGGCAGCAGCCACCACTTGAACCCGTATCTGTAGTCTTCCTCGGCCTGAATAAACGGGGTCACCGAATCGGTCACCCAATCCTGCGAAACCATCTGTTTGCCGTTCCAGTTTCCTCCGTGCAGATACAAATACCCGATCTTCGCCAGGTCCTCGCCACGCAAATACAGCCCGCCCTCGGTATCGACCATCCCCAGATAGGTCTTCTTCCAGAAGTGCTCGATCCCCAGCGGCTGGAATAAATACTTCTCTCCATACGAATCAATGTCCTGCCCAGTTTCCTTCAAAAATATATGCGCCAGCAACTCCGAAACACCGCTGCTGTAGTTGAAAACCTTCCCCGGCTCCGCCGCCATCGGCTTGTCAATCACATACTGCACCCAGTCGTCGGTCGCTTCCATCAGGCTCGAATCGCTTCTTAGGTCGTCGTACGGCACATCCTCCGTCCAAGCTAGTCCGGCGGTCATGGTCAGCACATGCCGTAGCGCCATCCGTCGCTTCCGATCGTCCACATTTTTCACCTTCGCAACATCAAAATACTTCAGTACCGGCGTATCGAGGCCAGCCTTGAAGTCTCCCCGCTGCATGGCAATGCCAATAATTACCGAACTCACGGTCTTGCTCACGGACTGCATGCTGTGCAATTCCGTGCCGTGATAATACGGGTGCCACGCCGGATCAAAATAGTTGTACGGCCCTGTCAACCGCGCATTCAGCGGTCCCGGCTCTTTGGCCTGTTTTCCATAAGTCTTCGTGTAGTCGTGTTCATACTTCCTGGCGAATACTTCCTTGCCGCAGCGAAACACGCTAAAGCTGTCCACCAGCGGATATTTCCCGCTCTTCAAATCGGCGTCCAGCTCACTTAGGGCCTGCTCGTCCAGTCCGGTGCTGGCCGGCGTGCCGAGCGCCCAATCCCGCCCCGGCCATTCCGTTTTTTCTGCGGTAACTTCTTTCTTGCAGCTGCTGAGACTCAACCCCGCACTCAGCGCCACACCCGCCAGCATCCTCATCATAAATCTATTCAAGGCTTCATCCCCTGATTCCACATTTCTCGCTTCACTTTCCAATTTCCATCTGCTTCGCGGTGCAGCACTAGCAGCATCTTACCGCGCCCATCAAAAACCGGCCGGTCATCCGGCGGCCTCACCACTTGATGTTCCAGCGCCCATTCCGAAGCCCAATCGCCGCTCACCTCGATGCCCTGAAAGTCCAACTCCATTTTTTCCATCCGCCAGCCCTTCAATTGCTCGGTCACTCTGCCGAGGAATGTTGTAATCGCGGCCTTGCCAACCATCGGTGTCGTCTCCGGCAACAAACTCACTCCATCCTCCGCCCACATGCCAAGGATCGCGGCATCATCCATCCTCAAGTGCGCTTCCAGAAATTTCGCATTGAACCCGTCAATCTCTTTCCGGCGCTCGTCGGCCATGGCAATTTGCTGCGACTTTCCAGCGCTTTTCGGCGCGCCCGCTGCCAGCACTCCTGCGCACACAGTAGCCGCCGCGTAAACCAGCATCGATCTCCGCACAATTTCCTCCAGGTCTTTCTCCGCGCCATTGCGCGAGGCTCTCCACCAGCTTTGCATCAGTAAATCAGTTTCAAAGAAAACTGGATCTGCCGCGACGTGCCCGCCGTCTTGTTGATGATTCCAAAGCCGCTCCCGCGCGCCACATTGTTCGGTAGCCCGAAATTAACAATGTTGAAGATGTTGAAAAGCTCCGCGCGAAACTGCAAGACGCACAACTCATTCTTCCCTCGGCTCCCAAATGATGTGTCCTTGATCAAACTAAAATCAAAATCGCGATACCCCGGCCCGCGAAACGCATCGCGCCCAAGCATTCCAAAACGCCCGCTGTTCGGCCCTGTTCCGCCAGCCACTCCAACCGGAATGCTGAAGAACGAAGTATTGTTCGCGCCGAGCCCAAAATAATCCTCGCGCACGTTCCGGCTCGTCGCGAAGTCCGGTTTACCGATCTGGTCTGGCCGATCCGCTCCCGCCGCGCCCACTCCTGTCTGTTGCACTCCCGAAAACACCGTAAAGGGCGCCCCGCTGGTTAGCGTCGTAATGTTCAGAATCTGCCATCCGCCAGTCAGTCTTTTACTCAGCCCCTGTAAAAAACTCACTCTGTCAAAGGGCAGCGCCTGAAACACGCTCAGGGTGAACACGTGGGTCACATCAAATGTAGACGGCCCGCGCTCTGCCGCCATGTCCCGAGGGTTCTGCGGCACCGTTTGCAGAATGACGCCGGTATTCGCCGCCGGCCCGCCTAAAATCGCACTGGTGTTGTCAATGGACTTCGAGAATGTATAGCTCGCCTGAAAACTCAAACCAATTTTCGACTTGTTCATCGTCGTGCTCGCCTGTAGCGCTTGATAACTGGAATGCGACCCGTTGGTCATGATCGCCTCCGGCCCGAACCCTCCCAGAAGGTTGCCGCTGGTGTCGAATTGAGTGAACGGCGCAGATTCCGGAGACGCTCCCGTGTAGCCGTTCGGAAAAAATCCGTTCGGCAGATGAATTCCGCTCAGCCCCACATAGGCCGCAGTTAATTTCACCGCCCCCAAGTCCTGATCAATTCCAACCGTGTACGTGCCCAAATATCCGTTTTTGAAATTCCGCGAAATTGCCGCCGGAACAAACAATTGCACTTCATGCCCTGGCGTCAGCGCCGCCAGATCGTTCTGATAGCGCTGCAAATCAATCACCGTATTCGCTGCCACGTGCGAACTATCTCCATTCGGAAACAACAGTTGCCCGCTTGTGGTGTACGGATCGGGCAGTGTCAGCGGGACCACCTCATCGCTGAACGGCACGGGCACGCCAGGCTTCGCCGTCACCACCGGCTGAAAGGTCAGCGGAAATCCCCCGGTCACATAATTTTGCAGCCACAAATTCGGCAGCAGGGTCGTAATCGCACCGCCCGCGTGCAACGTAGTGTGCTTCGTCGCCGCAAAATCTAGCGAAATCCGTGGTCCCCAGCCATTTCTATCCAGCGGATATACCGGCTGCGGGTTGTACACAAAGATCTGCGAAGCCCCCGGCGCCAAAAACGATGTTTCTTTTGCGCTCGCATCTACTGGTATCGCAATCGAAGTCCGCTGCTTCGATTCTTTGATGCGGCTGTTCAACTCAAATCGTAATCCGTAATTGATCGCCAGCCTCAAATTGGCTTTCCACGCATCCAGAAAATAAAAGTTATAAGCTTCCCGCCGCACTGAAGCTTCATCGAATTTGTCGCCCACCGGCGTCACGCTCGCTGCGGCCGTAATCGTGTAGGAAAACGGTGTGGCCGTCAGAAATCCGCTCAGCGCGTCCGGCAGTGGATCTCCCGGTTGAATGTCGTGTTGCCCGCTGGCGGACGCAATGAACGCCGGTGCATACGCTCTGCCGCCGCCGAATGCGTACAGACCGTTCGGATTCGTCCCAAAAATCGTCGCATCCTTGTTCAGGCGAATCTCCGCGCCCCACTTGAATGTATGTGTGCCTCGCGTAAAACTCATGTCCTCTTTCATCTGATATAAATTCCCGAACGAGCCAAATATTGAACCGTCCGGGTTGTTGTAGCCGGCATACAGCCCATCGTTGAAAGTAATCGCCGGCTGCGTGTGGTTTTCAGCCGGAAAAAAGGGCGTGCTGCGTATGTACCCGAACTGCGTAGCCGAACTCAGCTGCGGCGTGATCGCCTTGGTGAACCGCACGGTCGCATTCCGCTGGTGATCGAAAAATTTCACGCCAAACGTCGGGTTGATCGCGGTCTGGTCGGGATTGTTGATCGGCCCGTCTACCTGGTTCAGGCTGAACCGCCCCATCAGCGTTGTGGTCTCTGAAAAATGATGATCGATTCGAATCGAAACCTGATCGGTGTTGGTCTGCACTTTAGATGAAGTCGCATAAGTCCGTTCGCCGAA
This sequence comes from Candidatus Eiseniibacteriota bacterium, assembly GCA_035607085.1. GTDB lineage: Bacteria > Acidobacteriota > Terriglobia > Acidiferrales > UBA7541 > Acidiferrum. The sequence goes on from DATMZI010000184.1 coordinate 33,475, forward strand.
TGCTCCGGTCGGCAAATTCGGCATCGGATAGCCAGCCAAGATCGCCAGCACCGCCGGGCTCACTGGCACGGTCAGCGTGTCTCCTGGAAACGCGGTGGTATCAATCCCTGCGCGTTCTGCCGCCGTCGGCACCGCCAGCACCTGCGTCGTCCCCAAGACCTGCCGGAACCCCTGATACTCGCCGAAGTAGTACGTCTTCCCGCGCCCGTTATACAAACGCGGCAACACCACCGGCCCGCCATTTGTGACGCCAAATTCATTCCGCGCAAACGGTGGAATCCGGCGCGGGTCCAGCGCACTGGCATGGTCAAAAAAATTGCGCGCGTCAAACGCCGCATTGCGCACGAACTCAAACGCGCTTCCGTGCACCTGCTCTCCGCCGCCTTTGCTGATGACGTTTGTGAATCCCGCCGACCCATGTCCGATGTCCGCCGTCATCACGCCCGAATTCGACTGGACTTCCTCAATGGCGTCCACGTTGAAGTTGGCGAACGTCGCTCCGCCCAGCTCCGGATCGGTCGTGTCCGCTCCATCCAGTGCGAACACCGTGGCCGCCCCGCGTTGCCCGTTCACCGAAAACTGCTGGGTAAAATTCGCTGCCCCATTCGAGTCCGTCATCGTTCCTGCAGCCAGTAGCAACAGCTTGCTGAAATCCCGCTCATTCAGCGGCAGACTTGAAACCTCTTCGCTCGACAGACGCTCCCCGCCGCTCCCCTGTGCCTCGCCCTTCGATCGTGTGCTTTTTGCTGCGACCAGAGCCGCTTGTCCCGCGGCATCGAGCCGCAATCCCATTACGAGCGTTGTTCCCGCCTTCACCTGCAAGACTTCCGTCACTTTCCACGTTTTACTCATCGCCGTAACCGTGACCTCGTAGCTCCCCGGTTGAATCGCCGCAATGGTGAATTCTCCATTGGCTTCCGCTGTCGCTTGGTATGCCGTGCCCACGGCGCCATCGGAGTGAAGTTCAACCTTCGCCCCGGCAACCGCTGTGCTTGCAGCATCGCGTACGACGCCGCTCCATCGCGCTGTCATCTGCGCCTTAACCAAAAAGGGAAGCAGGAATACCAAGCAAGAGAAAACAACCCGGGCCACCACGCGAGGAGAACAAACCATGCGCGCGATTATACCGTGCGGCGCCTGTCCTACGCCGCAACCAGGCTACCGCCAATGCAGTTGACGCCCCCCCGCGCCAAAACTAAACTGACTCACCACCGATGCCTGACTCTGACTCCCTCATAGGACAGACCATTTCCCATTACCGTATCGTTGAAAGACTCGGCGGTGGCGGTATGGGCGTTGTTTACAAAGCCGATGATTCCCGCCTTCATCGCAGCGTCGCTCTCAAGTTCCTGCCCGACAAGGTCGCCAAAGATCCTCTGTCGCTCGCCCGCTTCGAAAGGGAAGCGCAAGCCGCTTCCGCCCTGAACCACCCCAACATTTGCACTATCTATGACATCGGAGAGCCGGACGGCAAAGCCTTCATCGTCATGGAATTCCTCGATGGAGTCACACTGAAGCATCTCATCACCGGCCAGCCACTCGAACTGGACCGCCTTCTCGATATCGCCATCGAGGTCGCCGACGCTCTCGATGCCGCTCACTCCGAGGGCATCGTTCATCGTGACATCAAACCGGCCAACATTTTCATCACCAAGCGTGGCCATGCCAAAATCCTCGATTTCGGTCTGGCGAAAGTCGGCTCCTCAAAGACCGCCGTCGGCGGTGTAACGGCCTCCGCCACGCTTCCCACCATTGGCGCGGACTCCGATCAGCTCACCAGCCCCGGCAGCGCCCTCGGCACCGTCTCCTACATGTCTCCAGAGCAGGTTCTCGGCAGGCCACTCGACCATCGAACCGACGTTTTCTCTCTCGGTGTGGTGCTCTACGAAATGGCCACTGGCTTCCTGCCATTCGCCGGTGACAGCACAGGCGCGATCTTCGACGCCATACTCCACAAAGACGCTACTGAAGCCGTCCGCCTCAACACCTCCATCCCCACCGAGCTTGACCGCATCGTCGACAAAGCAATGGAGAAAGATCGCGACCTGCGTTATCGGACTGCCGCCGATTTGCAAACCGATCTCAAGCGCCTCAAGCGCGACACCAGCTCCGGCCGCACACCCCGCGCCCGCAGCGATTCCGGCTCACAAAATATCGCTAGCAGCTCCGTTGGCGCTCCGGCGGTTGACGAAAAGCAGCGTAGCTCCGTCGACGTTCTCCCAGTCTCGCAACCTAAGAAATCTCGTGTCGCGCTTCTTCTCGTCTCCCTCTCTCTGATCGCTCTGGTCGCCATTGCAGGGGCCTTTTCCTGGAACAAATTCTTCCGAGCAGATCTCGCCGGCAAGGCGTTTATCAGCCCGCGTATTTCGAGCCTCACCTCCACCGGTGACGTCGTCATCGCTCGCATATCGCCCGACAGCCGTTATCTCGCTTATATCTCCAAGAAAAATGGCAAATTCAGTTTGTGGGTCCGCCAAATCTCCGTTGCCAATCCAGTTCAAATCGTGCCGCCCGGCCCGGAGCGCATCGTGGATGCGGCATTCACTCCCGATGGCACCTATCTTGACTACACCCAGCAGACCACCGACCAGGTCGGCGGCAAAATCTTTCAGGTTCCCATCCTCGGCGGCACTCCCCGCCTCCTCGTCGAAGGATCCTCTGCCAACGTCACCTTCTCTCCCGACGGCCAGCACATGGCGTATGTTTCCGACGACCTCTCGGCAGGAGAATCGCGCCTCTTCATTGCCGGCCTGGACGGCTCGGCTCCTCGCAAACTCTCCGCGCGCAAAGTCGCTTACCCGGATGGAAGCTATAGGGCGATCCGGTGGTCTCCAGATGGTCGCCGCATCGCGGCCTCTTTAGCCACTTCCGGCGGAACCGGACAATTCATCGGTCTGATTGAAGTCGACACGACCACGGGTCAAGAACAAGCGATTCAGGGCAGAGCCTGGCGCAACGTCAATGACTTTACTTGGCTGCCCGATGGCAGCGGCCTGCTCCTGGCCGCGCAGGAAAAGACGGGCATCCCCAGCCAGTTGTGGATCGTCACCTACCCCGAGGGCAAACCTCGCCGCGTCTCCAATGATCTCAGCGAATACTATTCCGCGTCTCTGTCCGCGGACGGTTCTACCATCGCCTCCGTGCAGACCAACCGCTCCAGCAGCGTTTTTGTAGCTCCCGCCGACGCTCCCGACCGCGCCCGCCAGATCACTTCTGGCCGTCTCGACGGCCAGATTGGACTCACTTGGACCAACGACAATCGCGTCATCTACGTAGCCGACCACTCGGACAATTGGGACCTCTTCATCGCCGGCGCTGACGGCCAGAATTTCCGCCAGCTTTCTTTCGACGGCCACTATCACGGCTATCCGACGGTCTGCGATCACGGCCGCACGGTTGTCTATTCGAGTGATTTTGACGGAGCTATGCACCTTTGGAAGGTCGACCTGCAGTCCGGCGCCAACACAAAATTAACCAACGGAGTTTCGGAGGGATCTCCCTCCTGTGCCCCGGGCGCTGAATCGGTTCTGTATTTGGCCGCTTCGAGTCCCGCCAGTCCGCTTTCGCCTTTTCGCTTGTCTATGGCGTCCGGCGCTTCGCCCATTCAGTTAACCAGGCGGCCCGCGTTCTTTGTTTTGATTACCTCGTTGGACGGCAAGCACGCCTCATTTCCAGCCGTCGGAAAGAACGGCAACATCGTCGCTGCCGTGGTCTCGGCCGAAACGGGAGCTGACGAAAGCGAAGCCCGGCTGCCCGCCACTTTCGACGTTAGCAATCCCTGGGTCAACTGGGCTTCGGACAATCGTTCCATCGGCTTTCTCGATCTCTCCAGCGGCACTCCCAACATTTGGATATATCCTGTTCTCGGCCAGGCTGCGCCAAGACAGTTGACTCACTTCACCACCGGCCAGGTCTGGACCTTCGCCTGGTCTCCCGACGGCAAGCAACTCGCGTATGCCTATGGCAACAACTCCAGCGACGTCGTCCTGTTTTCCCAACCCAAATAGCTGCGAGGCTCTGGGCAAATGCGCGGAAATGCGGTACAACCCCTGGCACTAAGAACTGAATGCCGGACCTCTGGAGGGCAGGATGGCTATACACGACGCGCAAAGTGTGGCGAAGGGATTTCGAGTCCAGCGGAGCGAGTCCGGGGATTGTACGGTGGTGGAATGCTTTGGGCGGCTGACCAGTGAGAATGTGCCGCTGCTAAAAGACACCATGCGCGAGGCCTGCTCGACAAAAGGACGTATCGTTCTGGACTTGAAAGAAGTTCCGATGATGGATAGTTCCGGCCTCGGAGCGGTGGTTACACTCCACGTTTCGGCGCGCACGCGAGGCTGCCGCCTGGAAGTGGTGAACGCCAGCAAACAGATCCTGGAATTGTTCAGCATGACCAACGTGCTGGCGTTGTTTGAAGCCACCGGACGCTGCGGCGGCAGACTGATGTAACTTTCCGGCTCACTCATCGAGGACCTGCCACAAATTCTTTGCGTTTATCGTCAGTTCAGCCACAATGTACCGCAAAAGGAGCTACTCCCGATGGCCATTGACATTGAGCACTTGAGGCAATTCCAGGCGGAACAACTGGAACAGAAGAATATTCAGACCAATGCGAAGATTCCTCTTCACTCCAGAACCACCGAATGGGCCCTCGTCGAGATCGTCATCGTCTTGACCGGAATCAGTGACACTCTTAAGCGCATGGCTGACAAACCCTAGCCAGCATCATTCGATAAGCGCCTGAAAATGCGAATCGGACTTACCAGTCATCGCTCCTACAAAAACCCCGTCCCGCGCAAATTTTAGTCAGGCTGAAATCATCCCGCGGGAGCTTCGTGGGCGCTCAGCCTTGGCCCCCAGTGGCTCCTACCTCAAAACCCTGATTGACATTCCTACACACTCGCGCCGCATCATCGACATTGTGCAAATGTCCAATCTCGGCGTTGAACGACGCTTTCCATTTCTCAAATTCGTCCGTGTGGTAGCGATTTCCGCGGGCGCAATCTGCGCTCCCCAATTCGCAGCAGCTCAGGCTAGCGGATCATCACCGTTCCCAGACCCTGCAGACCTCTCCTTCTCTGGTTCCGTCGCAATCGATGCGGCTTCGATCCCCTGGCAATGGCCGCCCGCAGAGCCGGGCCTGGAATCCGCGCGTTTTCCACGCTCTCAGGACCTCGCTGCAAACTCCGCGCCGCAAACGCTGTCTCCGGAGTCCAGCCAATCTTCGGCGCAAGATCGGCGCGATCCCGTTTTTTATCCGGGTGACACAGAGAAGATAAAACCGCTAGCGCGCAAGCTGCTGCTGAACATCCTGCTCGATCAAAAAGAAATCTTCACCAGCCCGTTCCATATGGATCGGCAGAGTGCGAAATGGTGGCTGTTTTCCGCTGCAGCCACTGCGGCATTAATCGTCGAGGATCGCCGGATTAGTGATTCCTTTGAGAACAGCCATGGTCAAGTCGTATGGGGTGGGCGAATTTCTCAGATCGGCGCATCCTACACTCTGGTTCCCCTGGTGGTTGGATACTATGGATTCGGAGTGTGGAAAGATCATGCCAAGGCGCGAGAGATCGGCGTTCTGGGTACGGAGTCGCTACTGGACTCGCTGATCGTCGCTGGAGTGTTAAAAGAAGTCACGCGCCGCAATCGTCCGGATGAGAAGAATCCCGGCGATTTTTGGGGCGGCGGAACCTCGTTTCCATCAGGGCATGCCATCCAGGTGTGGTCCATCGCTTCGCTGGTCGCACACGAGTACCACCACCAGCCGGTTGTCAGTATCGTTGCATACAGTCTGGCAGGAGTCGTCAGCGTTTCCCGCGTTGCCGCCCAGAGACATTTTGCATCGGACATTTTTGTTGGCGGCACCATGGGCTGGTTCATCGGGCGCTACGTCTATAACACTCATATGAGCCATTTAGCCCACAAGCACTCATCCTTAATTCCTGTCGTAGTGCCTCAGTTCCAGGTGGAACAGTCTCATGGGAACCAGTTACAAGCAGACCGCAGGAGTTATGGCGTGATGGTCCTGTTTGCCAGCCGTTGATTCCCGAGGCGCATCAGACTGAGCAACCTGCTCGCCGCTCTGTTCTCCGCGAGTCGTCTTAAATGCTGGGTTACGGCCTTCCTGATTTATCCCGTTTGGCATACCGCAACCGAGTGTCAATCTTTTTTTCATCCACCTGTCGGCAGGGCTCAAAAACTAAACACTGCGTGCTATAAAAGACTCATGCGGCGACACGATTACGCACCGGGGCCCGCGCACCTCAAATGGCTTCTCGATTCTGACCCCGCCATCCGTTGGCAGGTCATGAAGGACCTCACCGGCGAAGCCCGCAACACGATTGCAGCCGAGCGGTCGCGGGTCGCAACCGAAGGCTGGGCAGCCCAACTTCTTGCCCGCCAATCTACTGCTGGCCACTGGGGCGGCGGGCCGAAGTGGGACCTTGTTGCCACCTGGTCTCTCATCGTCTTGAAGGATCTCGGCCTCGACCCCGCCAGCAAACAAGCTCGCAAAATGATCGACCGCGTGGACCGGCGGCTCGTGTTTAAGCCGCTCCACAACCGGCCTTATCTTCACGGCGAAACCGAGCCCTGCATCAACGGAAGAATCCTCGGCATCGGCTCCTATTTCAAGGAACCGAACGACAAATTGGCCGATCAGCTCCTGCGCGAGCAGCTGGAAGATGGCGGCTGGAACTGCGAAGCACCCAAAAGCCGGCGCTCCTCGTTCCATTCCACCATCTGCGTGCTCGAAGGACTGCTCGAATACGAACGAGCAGGCCGCGAATCCGCGGCCGTTACTAAAGCCCGCAAGAGGGCCGAAAACTATCTGCTCGAGCGCCGCATGTTCCGCTCGCTTCGAACTGGCAAAGTGATCGACAAACGCTGGCTGCGCTTCTCGTTCCCGACGTTTTGGCACTACGACATCTTGCGCGGACTTGATTATTTGCGAAATGCAGGAATCAAACCCGACCGCCGCGTCGCTGAAGCCATCGACGTCGTGATGGACCGGCGCCACCAGAACGGGCGCTGGCCGCTCAACCTCCTTCATCCCGAACATATTCCATTGCAGATGGAGACTGGTGTCGGCCGGGCCAGCCGCTGGAACACATTACGCGCGCTCCGAGTCCTGCGTTGGTACCACAACTCAACCCCATTAGTTGTGAGGTGCGCTCAGCCTTGACGTGACTGTGCTCGCGCCATGGCTGGGGTCGGAGAGCCACCCCGCACTACTCCTGTTGATGGCCAAAAGGAATGTGCTAAGCTTTGTTTTCGTCCTGTTGACCGTCTAAAGGAACCTATGCCATCTTTCCCAAAATCTGAAGTCCTGCAGGGAACACTGGATTTGCTGGTTCTCCAGACCCTTAACTCGATGGGCCCAATGCACGGCTTCGGGCTCGCGCTGCGCATCCAGCAACTCTCTCAAGACTTGTTGCAGTTGAACCAGGGGACGCTCTATCCCGCCCTGCTTCGCCTGGGGCAACGCGGCTGGGTCGTCTCCAAATGGGGTACTTCGGAAAATAACCGCAAAGCGAAGTTTTACTCTTTGACTCGTGCCGGACGTAAGCAGCTTGACCGCCAAGTGGAGAGTTGGGGCCGCATGTCCGGCATGATCAACCGCGTCTTAAGGACCACCTAGCCGATGCGAGAGACTTTCCGCACCTTGGTCCAGCGCTTCGCCGCGCTCTTCCGCCGGCGCCAGCTCGAACACGAGCTGGATGAAGAGTTGCGTTCGCATTTGGAGATGGCCATCGAGTTCAACCTGCGTAAGGGCATGTCTCCTTCCAACGCGCGCCGGGAGGCACTTCGCAGTTTCGGTGGCGTCGAACAAACCAAGGAAGTCTATCGCGAGCAAAGAGGACTGCCCGTGATCGAGACCACGTTGCAAGATCTCCGCTTCGGCCTCCGCATGCTGGCCCGAAGTCCGGGTTTCTCGATCCTGGCGGTCCTTTGCCTCACTTTAGGAATCGGCGCAAACGCGGCTGTCTTCAGTTGGGTCGAGGGGATCTTATTCCGTCCGTACCCGTTGGTAGCGCACCAGGAGCGGCTGCTCGCTCTTACAGGTACAGCTCGCGGCGAGTCCGGCCATGCCGCTATTTCCTGGCCTGATCTCCTGGACTTGCAGAGCAGTTGCACCCTGATGGACTCCTTCATCGTGACCAAAATCACGGGGACCACGCTCAGCATTGGGGACCGTGCCGAGCGCACTATTGGCAGCATCGTCTCGGCGAACTATTTCGACGCCATCGGGGTCCATCCGGTTCTTGGTCGTGGATTCGCGCCAGGCGAGGACTCGGGGCAGAACGCTCATCCTGTGACCGTGATCAGCTACCAGCTATGGCAAGGACGATTCAAGGGCGATTCACAAATTATCGGGAAGACACAGCGGCTCAATGGTGTCCCGCACACGATAGTGGGAGTCGCGCCGGAGGGCTTCTACGGGACTTTCGTGGGCTGGGGGATGCAATTCTGGGTCCCGGCTTCAATGGAAGGATTATTCGAAGCTGGCGGATACAAACTGGAGGATCGCGGCACGCGGTGGATTGAAGCTTACGTACGGCTTAAGCCCGGCGTGACTCTCGAGCTAGCACAGCAGGAGATTTCAGCCGTGGCGAAGCGACTGGAAGTCGATTATCCGAGCACCAACCGCGGCCGCGGCATCAAGCTGTGGCCCTTGTGGCAAACGCCATTCAACAATGCGGGCACGCTTCTCCCCACGCTCGAAGTCATGCTGGTCGCCGTCGTTTTTGTCCTGCTCATTGCGTGCGCGAATATTGGCAATCTGCTTCTGGTCAGGTCCTTTGCGCGACGCAATGAAATGACAGTTCGGATTGCCATTGGGGCGGGTCGCGGCAGGCTTTTGAAGCAACTTTTCACCGAAGGACTGATCCTGTCGGCTTTTGGCGCCGCCGGCGGACTCCTTTTGGCGCACTGGTGCCGTCACGCGCTGGTATTGCTCTTCCCCGCGCGCGCCGGCGTGACCATGCACCTGCCAGGTGACATCGATTGGCGTGTGCTGGCGCTGAGCGCGGGGGTTTCCCTCATTGCGACACTGGTGCTTGGACTGATTCCCGCGTTTCAGGCCGGCGAGCTCAATCTCGCCGGCGCCCTTAAATCCGATTCGGCAGGGGTCGTTGGAGGCGGTGGACGAGCATGGTTCCGCTCGAGTCTGGTTCTGGTCCAGGTGTCGCTGAGCTTCGTTTTGCTCGTCGGGGCGGCGCTACTCATTGAGAGCCTTCAGAAAATCCGGGGCTCTAGCCCGGGTTTTTCGACCCAGGGGGTATTGTTCACCGCCGTCGACTTAGTCTCGGCGGGATATGATGCGGACCATGCGAAAGGCTTTCAAGACGAACTGCTCGATCGTGTGAAAGCGCTGCCTGGCGTCGACTCCGCCGTGTTCGCGCGAGTGACGCCTTTGGGTTATGGAAGTTTTTCTTCGACGCCGATTGCTGTAGATGGTTATCTATCCCCGCCCGAAGAGCAGCCCACCGTGCAATACAACGAAGTGGGGCCAGACTATTTCAGGACCATGGGAATACCCCTGGTCTCGGGCCGTGAATTCACCCGCGCGGACGATGAAAGGGCGGCACTCGTAGCGGTGGTGAATGAAACTATGGCCGCAAAGTATTGGTCCGGCAGGAATCCCATTGGCGAGCGCGTTAAAGTCAAAGACCGCTGGATGAGAGTAATCGGCGTGGCAAAGAATTCTAAATATCAGAGCGTTCGCGAAAGACCCACGCCCTTTTTCTATGTTTCTCGACGGCAGAATTTCTCGGTTGGGGCGGGCTTGTTTATCAGGACACCGCTAAGCCCTGGAATCATGGCCACGGAGCTGGCCAACGAGGTACACGCCCTGGACGGAAATCTTGCTCCCTATGAGGTGATTACGCTACAGGAGCAGCTGGACCGCTCGACTTCGCCGCAGTTGGTTGCGGTGACTCTAGTTGGGGTCCTGGGCGGGTTGACGCTGCTGCTCGCCGTCATCGGATTGTATGGCGTGATGTCCTACGCAGTTTCGCAGAACACCCGCGAGCTGGGCCTGCGCATGGTGCTCGGCGCCAATAGGTCGAGTGTGTTGCGCTTGGTGATGTCGCGGGGCCTGACGCTCATGGCAGGCGGCGTTCTGCTTGGTGCCGCCGCGGCACTTGCCTTGACCCGATTACTTGGGAACCTCCTGTTCGATATAAGCCCGCACGACCCGCAGGCTTTCGGCTCGGCGCTGGCGGTGATGACGATCGCCTCGCTGGCCGCATGCACCCTGCCGGCGTGGCGTGCCACGCGCACCGATCCCGCGCGGGTTTTGCGGGATTGATTCCGTCTCAAGCGCATGGACCGCCTTGCGCTTAGGTCATTCCGTACCGCATATCAACGCGCCCGCCGACCAGGGTTCGGCCCAACTCCATTTGTCCTGATTACCTTTCTTATTGGCACGCGATGAAAGCCGTCATTCGTATCTGAGCGCGATCATGGGCTCAACCCGCATGGCGCGGCGCGCAGGAATGTAGCAGGCTAAGACTGCGAGGCCAAGCAAGACTCCCACGGCGGCGAAGGTCACCGGTCAGCAGGGTGAATGCCGAACAGAAGACTTCTCATTGGCCAGCCGACGGCCAGCGCCAACACGCATCCCAGCGAAACGCCAAACAACAAAAGAGAGACCCCTGAGCGCAAGAGCATGCGCAGGACGGTGCATGGTCCTGTGCCCAGGGCCATGCGGATACCGATCTTATGGATGCGCTGGCTGGCTGCGTAGGAAACTACGCCATAGACTCCCACGATGGCCAGGGTCAGACCGAGCAGGCCAAGAATTAACTGACATGCGATCCGCAGTGGTGCCGCCGCAGCGCTGTTTACCATCGCCGCCCTTGCAAAAGACACTTTGCTGAAGCCCGCGCGCCCCTGTCGCCCAGGCACGTTGGTCCATGCCGCCGACCGCATCTCGATGCTTTGCCCCGCTGCGCAGAACCTAGATCGGACCATGCCTGCCGAGCGCAGGCTCGCTAACTTCTTTAAAATCCAACATTTAAGCAGCACCCACGCCCGACCAACGCTCTTAGAAACACTACTTGAAAGGGGCGGGCCGCAGTTCCAGTTTTCTATTTTCTCGCAAGTCCTTTATCTGCCACGCATCAGAAAAACGCGTCTGCAAATCCTTTTTTCCTGCCACGCTTCCAAAACAGTCGGACTTAGGTTGAAATCCTCGATCGAGTTGCCAGTGAATGGCTCGTCATCGCGACACGGCATCGGGTAAAGTAATCCTTCTGGTGAGGCTGTGTGAGGGGTTGGCCAACGGTCGTGTGGCGGTAGCCGGTAATTCCCATAATGAAACTTTCTGCGACGGAAATTTCGCGAGTGTGGAGGCGGTTGTCCTGGCCGGACCTGACGGCAATGCTGCTGGTGTCGCTAGGCGGTGCGGCGATGTTGCTTGGCCTGGCCGGTGGGATTTACAGCTTTTTGAAATTCTTGGGATTGCTGAGCGCGGGGTATCTGGCGTTTCGGTTGATTGCGTGGGGACGGAGCCGGTTGTTGTGGAGTTTGCGGAACCGGCTGATTGTGGCGGGGATGTTTTTGGCGCTGGTGCCAGTGCTGCTGCTGGTAACGCTGGCGGCTTTGGCCGGGCAGATCCTGTATTCGCAGCTGGGCGGATACCTGTTGTTTGAAGACATGCACGGGCGGCTCGGGCGGATGGCGGATTCGGCGGCAAATATTGCGGCGGCAGAAAAAACGCTGCCGGCGTCGATCCCCGAAAAGGTGCTGGAGGAGGCGCTGGACGCGCAGATCCACGTGGCGTATTCGAAAGAACTGCCCGGGCTGAACATTGAGTTTCATGCGGATGCCAGGAGGCTGTCGCGGATCGCGGGACCGAACGCGAAGGAGTTTACGGGAGTAGTGCAGTCATCGGGTGTGATGCACCTGATCGCGATGAAGGAAGTGGAATCGCCGCGGGGCCGAAAGGTGATCGAGTTAAGTGTGCGGGTGACACCGGATTTTCTGGAGACGGTGGCGCCAGATCTGGGGCCGATTACGGTGACCGCTCTACAAAAGGCAACGGACGGCGACGTGAACAATACGGTGCCGATCGGCGGAGAGAGATACCGGTTTATCGAGAGGATTGCGACAAGACACCGGGCAATACAGGCTGCGAATTACTGGTTTGATCCGACGATTGAAGGATTTTCGAAGCTGGATGCGACCTACCTGGAGCCGGGAGAAAAAGCCGGATCGCAACAGCCAGTGTTTGCGTCGTTCAGGGCGAGGCCATCCGCTCTGAATGGACGAATTTTCAGTTCGCTCGGAGAGTTCAGCGGAAGCCAGGTACTTGGATTTGAGCTGATTGCGGCGCTGTTGTTACTGCTGCAAGTGGTGGCGGTGGTGACGGGAATTGTGCTGACGCGGGCGATTACTGGAACGATAGACAAGTTGTATAACGCGACCCAACACGTGCAGGAAGGGGATTTGACACACACCGTAAAGATCGAGCGGCGCGACCAATTGGGAATTTTGGGAGAGTCGTTCAATTTGATGACCGGTTCGATTCGGAGCCTGATCGAGGAGCAGAAGCAGAAACAGCGCCTGGAGAACGAGATCTCGATTGCGCGCGAGGTGCAGAACCAGCTGTTTCCACAGCGCGTGCCGCTGGTGCCGGGAGTGGAAATTGAGGCGATTTGCAAAGCGGCCCGGATGGTGAGCGGAGATTACTACGATTTTATTGAGCTGAGCCCAACGAAGGTGGCAATTGCGATTGCCGATATTTCGGGGAAGGGGATTTCGGCTGCGCTGCTGATGGCAAGCTTGCAGGCGGCGCTGCGGAGTCAATTGCTGGCGCCGGGAAGCGATACGCTGAGCACAGCCGAATTGGTGTCGCGGCTGAACCGCCACTTGGTGAGGAATACGGCGGATGATCGATTTGCGACGTTCTTTATCGCCGTGTATGACAGCGAGACGCGACTGCTGCGGTATACGAATGCGGGGCATTTGCCGTCATTTTGTTTATGCGGGGACCAGGCATTTTATCTGGATAAAGGCGGGATGGTGCTGGGGGTGTTCGAGGACTACGAGTTTGTGGAGGGAATGGAGACAGTACCGCCGAATGCGGTGCTGATCGGATACAGCGATGGCTTGGTGGAACCGGAGAATGTGTATGGGGAAGAGTTTGGGATTACGCGGCTGAAGGATGCGGCGATGCGGCTGAACGGGTCTACGCCGAGGACGATTGCGCTGGGGATGATGCAGGCGGTGGAAGATTGGGCGGGAACGCCGGAGCAGGCGGATGATATGACGGTGGTGGTAGCGCGGATGAGGTAGGTTGGAGTGTGGAAAAAGAGGTCAGCAGCCTACGGTTGAAGGTCAAAAGCAGGGAAAGAGGTTCAAAAGTTCAGGGTTGAGCTTCGAGCGAGAGAACAGAACAAATGGGAAATGATGGTGGGATATAATTTGCGGGATGTTGAAGTTGCGGCGGAACTTCAGGAGATGAAAAAGAATGGCGCTACGCAACCGGGTTGCGTTGATCACGGGAGGGACGCGCGGGATTGGGCGCGGGATTGCGCTGAAATTGGCGAAAGACGGGGCGCGCGTGGCTTTGGGATACCGCGCGAACAAGATGGCGGCACAAAATACGCTACGGCAATTGCAGGCAGCGGGCGCGGATTGCGTGGCCGTGGAAGCGGATATTACGAGTGCGGCGAGTTGCGAGCAGTTTGTGAGGACCGTGACGGACCGGTTCGGGCGGCTGGATGTGCTGGTAAACAATGTGGGCGATTTTCGGTGGGGGACACTAGCAGAAGGTTCGCTGGAAGATTGGCAGGATATTTTTGCTTCGAACCTGATGTCGGTGGTGTTCATGAGCCGGGCGGCGCTACCGCACATGCGGAAGGGGCGATGGGGGCGCATTGTGAACCTCGGCGCCGTGGGGGCGGAGCGCGCGTTCGGTCAGGCAAAGATCTCGGCGTATGCCGCGGCAAAGGCTGCGGTAGTGGCGCTGTCGCGTTCGCTGGCGCTGGAAGAAGCGAAGAACGGGATCACGGTGAATGTGGTGAATCCTTCGAGCATTGACGAAAAGGATTTAAGCCTGGAGGAGGCACGGAAACTGCGCGACGCGCGGTTTCCAATCGGGCGGCCGCCTACGGTGGAAGATGTAGCGGCTTCGGTGGCGTTTTTTGCATCGGAAGAAGCAGAGTACGTGACCGGGCAAGTGGTGAACGTGAGCGGCGGGTGGATGTTGTAGCCGGAAACCGGAAACGGAAAAGCCAAATTCGAAAAACGAAAGAGATGGCTTAGGCCTGCAAGCTCGGTAAATATCCTTCCTTTATGAAAGCACTGACAGCGGCGGAAATGCGGGAAGTGGACCGGCTGACGATTGAACGTTATGGGACTGCCGGAACACAGCTGATGGAAAACGCCGGCGCGGCGGTGGCCGAGGCGATTTTCCGGCAGATTTCGGCGCGCGGACTTGCGCCGGTGAGACAGATCGTTGTGCTCTGCGGAAAGGGCAATAACGGCGGAGATGGATTTGTGGCGGCGCGGCATTTGCGGCACGAGATCCGGCGCACGACCGTGATTCTACTGGGATCGCCCGCGGAGCTACGGGATGACAACGCGCTGAACTATCAGCGATGGCACCAAGCGGGCGGGGAAACGCTGGTTGTGGCGGATGAATCCGCCTGGAGCGACGCGTTCGTGCGATTGCGCTCGGCAGAAATTGTGATTGACGCCATGCTCGGAACGGGATTGCGCGGCGCGGCCAGGGGGCTAACCGCAAGAGCGATCGAGGATTTAAACCGTTTTTCGAGAAACGCCACAGCCGCCGTTCCTGCACTCATTGTGGCGGTGGATATTGCTTCGGGGCTGCCCTCGGATTCGGGGGCCGCAGCAGGGCCAGCGGTCCACGCGCATCTGACGGTCACTTTTACCGCGCCGAAGATTGGTCAATTGATTTCGCGCGACGCGGGCTTGGGCGGGGATTTGCTGGTGCGCGATATAGGTTCGCCAGTCGAGTTGGTGGAAGAAGCGGGCAAGAGCACGCTGCGCTGGGCTGGGCCCGAGGAGTTTAGGAACTTTCCGCTGGTTCGCCCGGCGGATTCGCACAAAGGTTTGTACGGTCATGCGGCCATAGTTGCGGGATCGCCGGGGATGGCGGGGGCAGCAGTGCTGGCAGGAATGGGAGCGCTGAAGGCTGGCGCAGGGCTGGTGACGATCGCGACATCGGACGTGGTGCAGCCGGTAGTTGCAGCGGGGCAGCCGGAATACATGACGGGAGCTTTGCCTACGAAAGCAGATGGCTCCATTGACGCGGAAAATTTCGGCGAAGCTGAGCTGGAGAGAATCATTCACGACCGGGACGTGCTGGCGATCGGGCCGGGACTCGGGCTACAGGAAGGGACGAAGAAATTCATTTGGACGCTGACGCAGTGGGCGGCGGTTCCGGTGATCCTTGATGCGGCGGCGTTGAGCGCGTTTGCGGGAAACGGAGACGAACTGCGCAAGCGCAAAGCCCAGTTCCTGACGATTACTCCGCATCCGGGAGAGATGGGTAGACTGCTGGGAGTTTCGACGGCGGAAGTGCAGAAGGATCGCGTGGGGGTCGCAAGGGAAACAGCCAAACGGTGGAACGCTCACGTGCTGCTAAAGGGGTTTCACACGGTGCTGGCCGGCCCGGACGGGCAGATCTTTATCAATACGACCGGCAACGCGGGATTAGCCAAAGGCGGATCGGGAGATGTACTGACCGGCGTGCTGGCGGGGCTGACAGCGCAATTCGGCACCGGGGACTGGCTGCGGCTGATCGCGTTAGGCGCTTGGTTGCATGGACGTGCGGCGGAGTCGCTGGTGGAGGATGCTGACCCGTCGGGCATGGTGGCGAGTGAGGTTGCGCGGGCGCTGCCGTACGCGCGACAAGAATTGTTGGAGGAGATTCGACGCGGTGGCTGAGGAGATTGTGACGCATTCGGCGGAGGAGACGACGGCGTGGGGAAGGGAGCTTGCTGCGCGGTTGAAGGGGCCTGTGCTGGTGCTGCTTTCGGGCGATTTGGGGAGCGGGAAAACGACGCTAACGAAAGGGATCGTGAGCGGGTTGGGAGCGGCGCGGGAAGAAGACGTGACCAGTCCGACATTTACGCTGCTGCACAGCTATGGCGATGGCCAAAAGGCTTCGCGGCCGGTGTTTCACGGCGATTTGTATCGCATCGAAAGCTTTCATGATTTCGAGACACTGGGAATGGAAGATCTGTTCAACGAGCCAGGAGTGGTGATCCTGGAATGGTCGGAGCGGTTTCCGTTGCCGTCGCCGTGGCCGGAGATGCGGATCCGGCTGGAGCATCTGGGCGGAGATGCGCGGCGCATTACCGTGCTTTAGCGAAACGAAAAAGCGGCCGCTACAAAGCTAACTCTAACGCAACGCGGTACGTCGGGTTGGTTGCCCTGCCGGAACCGTGCTGTTAGCGTAAAAATGCCCCTTCTTAACCGCGATGTCGACAAGCGTACTCAATCTCAGTGGTGACGCAGCTCCCCGTATCGAGCTGACCAGCTATAACCTCACGCTGCCGATGGGAACGCTGGCCATTGGGGTCGACAACATCCATCATGACGTCTATTTGAGCCCGAAATTTGCGCAAGCGGCTCGGGATTATTTATTTGAGCTGATCCGGCAGCACACGGCGTCGAGCTTTATATCGGGAATGGAGCTGAAGAACGCCAAGACGATTGACGGTGCGGGATTCCGCAGGCTGCTGAGCGAGCTCCTGCTGTCCGCCGTTACACAAGCCAAATTTTACAAGAACATCGAAATCGACGTGCTGTTCCGGCTAGCGATACTGAAGTTCATTACGCAGGAACTGGGGAACCAGTTCGCCAACATCATATTAGAAGGCAAAGAGTGGATCCGGCAGCGTGGCGAACACTTTGAACGAAGCCAACAGGCGCACGCGCTAAAAGCGAAATTGTCGGAGTTACAGTCGGCTCGACGTAGCGTAATGCGAGTGGTGGGGCAGCAGGTCGCACAAATGGTGGTTGACGCCGAAGAGAACGTGGTTTGCAAAACGAGGCGGGCACTGTTTGGGGAAGATTTTGCGTCGTACTACGAACTATTGAAGAACCGGCTGATTTTCCTGGATGGCGGGAAGGACGACTCCTACTTTTTGGAGCATTTTGTGCTGCTGGGAAATTACGTGCGCGACCCGGATCGCTTCGAAGCGATGGACGCGCTGTTCCAGGAGCTTTTGCAGCAGGCCGGTGTGGCGATCGCGCATGATCCGGATTTCGTGGAAGCGCAGCGCGAGCACCAGGCGGTGCTCGATCAGGTGCAGGTGATGCGTGGCGAAATTGCGAATTTGGAAGAGCAGCGTGAGGCGCACCGCAAGAAACTGGAGCGAGGCGACGGATTTTTGGGGAAGTTTTTGGGTTCAGGCGATGTGGGAAATATCAAGGCTTCACTGAACGATATCGAACTTCGCTTAAAGCACCAGCAACTGAAGCTGGAAGAGTTTGGCCCGCAGATGGAAGGGGCGAGACAGAAGCTGGACTTCTTTCTAAAGAACCATCACGGACAGCTCGGCAACTATCTGAACAATCCGACGAATGCTAGCAAACTGTTTGATCCCGCTGCGGAACCGGAATCGCTACGCGCACAGCGTTCGCAATTGCTGACGCGGCTCGTCGAGCGGATGGAGCAGCAGGAAGTGCTGTACCACGTTCTCGCCGGCTACGAAATTCGAAGCATCGCGGCGCAATATCATCCGCCGGTGCACTTGCAGCAGCTGCGCAAAGCGGTGGTCTCGAAAGACGAATTGAAACGGGTGGAGCAGATGCTGAAGCAGGTGCCGGCGAAACAGTTGTCGGCCAAACCTATTGAAGAGCTGGGACGAAAGATTCGGCGATATTCGCGGGAAGAGATGCAGGGGCTGGTACTGAGGTTTGTGACGGACTTCTTGCGTTTGCGCCGGGAATTGCGTGATGCCGAGCATCTGACGACGTGCATGGAACGCGTGAACCTGGTTTCGACAGAACAGGCGCGGGATTTGTCGCGACTAAACAACCGGCTTTACGAATGCGTGTTGCAGGATGAGGTTAAAACGCAGCAGGATCCGGTGGTTTCGCATGTAATTATCAAGGCGGACGTGCGTGGGTCCACACGAATGACGCAGGATTTGTTGACCAGGGGATTGAATCCGGCCTCGCACTTCAGTTTGAACCTGCACGAACCGGTGAAGAAGCTGCTCGACCGGTATTCGGCGAAAAAGGTGTTTATCGAGGGCGACGCGATCATTTTGGCGATTTTTGAGACGGAATCGAGCCGGGCATACGCGCGGCCGGTGGCGAAAGCGTGCGTGCTCGCGCGGCAGATCCTGACCGTCTGCAATTCGTACAACGACAGTGCGGCGAAGACAGATTTGCCGGCCTTGGAGCTGGGGTTGGGTGTGGCGTTTCAGGGATCAGCGCCGGCTTACTGGACGGACGGCGATTCGCGTATCATGATTTCGAAGGCGCTGAATCTTTCGGACCGATTGTCGGGATGCACGAAACTCGCGCGCCGGATGTTAGCCGAACAACGATCCAGCTTTTCGATTTTTCATTTCTTGCAGACGATGCAAGGGGCTTCCGCGGAAGAGCTGGATGAATTTCTAGTGCGCTACAATCGCAACGGAATTGAGCTGAACGAAGAAGGGTTTCAGAAGCTCTCGGAAGAAATTTCGCTGGAGTCAGTAGAAACGAAGCTGGACCTGCCGTGGGGAAAAGAAACGGTGACGCTGTTTTATGGGGAAGTGCCAATGGGAGACAGCGTTGAGCTGCTGGTATTGCGGAAAGGAGCGGCGCGGGAGCTGGCCTCGGACGGAAAGATCGGCAAAGGGTCCGAGCACGTGTACTACGAGGTGTGCACTGCGCCGCAACTGTTTAGTCTGGTGGCGGCATTGATCCGCACGACGCAGGTTTCTGTGCCGGTACCGGCGCACGCTGGAAGGTAGCCTCCCGGGTTGCACCTCACTGAAAATCCCACTACGAGTTTCGCGTGGCTCGATTGCTTGTGAGAAGTTCCGGCCAGCAACGATACTTTTTCGCGGAGGCGAAAGGGGTCCGGTGACCTTCGCGGCCTTCAAAGCCGTCCTGAGCGTCATGCAGCGTCGAGCACGAATGCGAACCCACACGAAAAACCTGCTTTTATGCAACTTTAGCAGGAGTCATTGTCTGCAGTGCTCCGCACCGCTCGGCATCAGACAACAACGCGAATAGCACCCCAATAGTACCAGCGGACGCCACCAGGAACGGGGGCCAGTAGCAATTCGCCATGTCTAATGCGGCCCGTGGACTATCGAGGCTCGAGTTGTCCGGCGCGAGGGTCACGCGTACGCGGGCACGCCTTTCAGCCTGCGATGGCCACTTCCATTTTTTGTTTTTTTTTGTGGTGCACACTACTGCGGGCGATTCACGAATCCCGTGCGCCGCGTGGTGGAGCACCCTGAGCAGTACCGAGACCAGTTCCTCTAGCCGCCACCCTCGCATCACGAGCAGTATTGCCACCTGACTTTCGCCCGTCACTGCGTTGGAGGGATAGGGGATAGGAGAGAGCAAAACCGGTCTTTTTTGCACAATTTTGGTGCAATGGAGAGCGGCCCGGTTACGGTACCGCTAGAAGTGTTTGACTAGCGCAAAAGTGCCTTTTTCAATTAGGGAGTGATGGAGTTAGCATTCAAACGCGTCCCCTATAACAGCCTGCCAATCTTTACAGTTGGAAGTCAGGCTGAAAGTTATTAATGTAATCGGGCCGCCCGGATTCCTTGGTCCAATCTTCGTTTCCGTCGGGGGAGAAGGCCGATGAGACTGCAAAATCATATGATCTCAACAATTTTTGTCTCGGTGGTTGCGCTGTTTTTCGCCTGTCTGCCAACGGTAACCACTGCGCAGGCGAACAAACCGAACATTGTTGTTATTTTTGGCGACGACATTGGCTATTGGAATGTGAGTGCCTACAACCATGGGCTGCTGGGCTGGACGCCGAACATCGACAGCATTGCCAAAAACGGCATTCTTTTCACTGACCACTATGGCCAGCCAAGCTGCACTGCAGGTCGAGCCGCCTTCCTAATGGGTCAACTACCGATTCGTACTGGTATGACAACAGTGGGCATACCAGGATCAACTCGCGGTATTCAGAAAACGGACCCTACCCTCGCCGAAGTCTTAAAGCCTCTCGGATACGCGACCGCGCAGTTCGGCAAGAATCATTTGGGAGACCGCAACGAATTTCTGCCAACCGTTCACGGATTTGACGAGTGGTTCGGCAATCTGTACCACCTGAACGCGGAAGAAGAACCGGAAGAACTCGATTACCCTGGCCAGAAGAATCCTGCCTACAAGCAGAAATTCGGGCCGCGAGGCGTGCTGCACTCTTGGGCCACCAACGTCGACGATCCCTCGACCGACCCCAAATTCGGACGCGTTGGGCGCCAAAAGATAGAAGACACGGGACCACTCACCCGGAAGCGAATGGAAACGATCGATGCGGAAGTGCTCGGAGAAACTTTGAAGTGGATGGATAAGGTCGGAAAGTCGGGTAAACCCTTTTTTGTATGGTTCAATTCGACAGCCATCCATGTATGGTCGCACCCGAATCCGAAATACATCCAGAAGGCAGTAGACGAAGGACGCGCCGAACAGGACGTTGTGCGAGCGCGGATGATCGAACACGATGAGCATGTTGGCGCCATTCTGAACAAGCTCAAAGAGCTCGGCGCTGCCGACAACACCATCGTTATCTACACCACCGATAACGGCAACGAACTGATGTATTGGCCCGACGGTGGTTATGCGCCATTTCGAGGCGAAAAAGGCACGACGTGGGAGGGCGGCGTGCGAGTTCCCTGCATGGCGGAGTGGCCGGGCCATATTCCTCCGGGCCGCGTCTCAAACGGTATACAGAATCATGAAGACCTGTTTGTTACGCTCGCCGCAGCCGCGGGTCTTCCGAATCTCAAGGAGGATTTGCTTAGAGGCTACAAGGCGGGCGACACAACCTACAAAGTCCATCTGGATGGCTACAACAATCTCGACCTTTGGACGGGGAAAACGGAAAAATCTGCGCGACGCGAGATTTTCTATTATGACGAAACGGATTTGATGGCCGTGCGTGTTGATGGTTGGAAGATGCACATCGGCGTGAAAATGCATGGCAATTGGTTCGATCCGAAGAGCTATCCGAGCGTTCCCTATGTCGTAAACCTGCTGATGGATCCGATGGAAAAAGTCACACCCAACTCTGAGGAATTTGGCTATGCAGGGAGGTTATTTCTGGCTCAGAAGTTATGGGCGCCCACGGGAGCGGGACCGTTTCTCGCCGCTCATCTCAAGAGCCTCAATGAATTCCCCCCGAGCCAGGGAGCAGATACTCTCAGCATGAAAAAGGCTATTGATGAAGCGATGAAGAAGATGGAAAGCCCAAATAGTAGTAGCAATTAAGTGGGACGAGTAATCTTTCAGCAGGAGAGTTCCCGGCATCTGTGCGCTTGGTTCCCCACGAGTTACGATTCGCTCTCCTTCATCGCCTGTACTTTCCCGGACTTAATTGCCTTGCGCAGAACCTCATGGTCAGCTTCAGTTTGGTCGGCGTAAGCTTCGGCCCATTCCGCAAGGGCAGTGTCGAGGGCGTCCGACCTGCCGCAATACCCGGCAATGAGAGCCGCATCGCTTGCTCGCGTATGGGCTCTGGCCAAGACTGCACCACAACCCCAGGCATAAAAGTCAAACGGCGTTCCGCTTAAAACTTCTACCGGAACCGACCCTTTCAGGTTCTTCATTTGCCGGACGTAAAAAGGTCGGCCATCTATCTGTGTCCAGCCAAGCATGACGTCCGTGGACGCTTGTAGAACGCGCTCTCCATAGACGACTCTCTTCCCCTGGTGAGAATATTCGGGGGGAAGTGGGGGCAAGTAGACAGCGTGAGCAGGCATAATGGCCTCCTTCACTTGCAGGAAGAGCGGATCATCATCCCCGTTGCCAAACAGAAGGACGAGGTAAGCCCGCGTCCCAACGCTACCAACTCCTACAACCCGATGGCCTACGTCCGCTACGTGATACCGGCGGAGCATGTATCGGCGTTCAGGAGGCAGCGTTTTCGCGTAGTCGGAGAGGCTGTCGATTATCTTTTCACGAGTTTTGTTGTCAACGGGAGTAAGAATGGGTGGATCCTGCCGCAGCGACCATCTCCCTTCCGCTCCGCGTTCCGCGGTCTTGTTGAGGAGCCTCGTATTCGTGTGTTGCATGGCTCTCTCAACCGACTTGTTCAAAATCGCCTCGGTCTTTCGGTCCATTTTTTCGAGCGGATTTCGACGTCCTGGATACGCGTGCAAATACCAAACGTCCAGTAGGCCCATGCTTTGCAGTCGCTCTAGGTTCGTCCGATAACCTGACACGGACCGCATCACGGAATTGGCACGTTCGCGTCGGTTTAAACCATTCTCGCGACCGGCTAGGTTGATGCTGGCCACTAATCGCTTTAGGTCCCATTCCCATGGTCCAATTGTCGTCTCGTCGAAATCATTCAGATCAAAGACAACGTCCCGTTGCGGCGTGCCATACAGACCAAAGTTGTTCAGATGAGCGTCCCCGTCCAACACCACGTTTATGCCACTTACTGGTGAGCGATACAGGTCGTACGCCATGACACAAGCGGCTCCGCGGAAAAAGGTAAAAGGAGTCGCAGCCATGCGTCCCATCCTAAGGGGAACAAACTGTTGCTGGCGTCCTCGATTGCTGGCATCGATCAGTTCAAGCGGACTCGGGCGATTCTTGGCCGGCAACCACTTGGCGTGAAGCTCGCGCGGTTGCTTCCGCCGCAGACTCTTGCCCTGCGCCCGTCGTTTTTCCCAGTGAACGTTTGGCTTTCTCAGATCAAGCTTCGACTCTATGAGCGCGAACGAAATACCTAGGGGTTCTTCTTTGCGGGTCTTGCGTTTCGTACTCATCGCAACGCCTCATATGATAATCGCGATTATTCTACAACATAGAATCCATCGCTCGTGCTCAGGCGAGGAGAACGCCAACTATATCGAAAGCCGATCTTCAAACCCAACTGAACGACGCGAGCACTCAAAGAGTGTGATCTGATGACCGGAAAGTAATACGGTGGTCGGTTCGTTCCGTCTACAAGGTTAGAGGCCGAACGTTGCACCAACCTTCGAAGGGCTTGCCTTCGAGGTTGAAGGTGAATGGAGAACAAGATTCCAAAAAGCATCATCGCCCATGACACGTTTCAGTTCCCGGAAAAGAAAAAGGGGAACAAAAGTGCCAATGATGACGACCGTCCGACTGAGCAGCTCGTCCAAGTGAATCTCATGAAACGCCTCAACCGCTTTTTGTCCATGAATTAAGTGTTTTATCATCTCCTCAACAAGGTGAAAGCCAAAGACGAGCCATCCAAACACAAACGCTTTCCATAGGGCTGAATAAAATAAAGCCTTCCGCTCGTACCTGGCGCCAGCACGCAAGGCCTCTCCGATGAGAATCACCTTGGCGATGACCGCGGCGTTGATCAGAGCGGCCCCAAACGCAAAATACGAAATTTTAAACTTGCCCAGCAAGAACATGCTGTGGGCTGCCAGGGCGGAAAAGAAAAAGGCAAGATAGGCAGTCAAGATGACAACTTCTTTGAATTCATGAGCAACCTTTTGTTTCAAACTTTTTTTCTGGGAATTATCCGCTTGCATTCAGTCCTCCTCTAACCTTGTTGGCGGGCAACAAATTTGGTCGCGCAGGGCGGGAGTCGGTTCCGTGCCTTCAGCCCACCTTCGAGTCGCAAAGGTTCTTGTCAGCACTGTCCGGCCCGCAGTATTGGCCTTGTCAGGGAGATTCCCGCGAAAAGGCGGCGAGCACCTACTGCTATTCAGGTTGAATCGTCAGCGGTGCTTGCAGCTTGAAACTCAACGCTGTCTCCGCCGGGAGATTGACGTTTTCGCCTCCCGTACCTCCCGCCACGGCCCGCGCCCGCGCCCGCCAGCGCACCCACGGCGGCTCCTTTACCTCCACCTGCCAACCCTCCGCTCAATGCGCCGCCGGCAGCAATTCCGCCTACGGACTTCGCCGTGCGCTTGCCTTTTCCTTTGACAGTTTGAGCAAAGGTGTTGGTGCTGAGCGGGTAGTTGTGACCGTGGATTGTGACGCTCGTCAACTTCAGGGCAAGCGTTCCTTCACCCTTAAACGCGCCCTGTTTCTTGGCATCAAGCACCGTCCCTTCCGCGGGCGAACCTGCTGGGATTGCAGTTTGTCCGCCCACGCTTACGGGCTTAGCAACGGTTGCCGAAAAGGCTTGTCCGGGCTGACTGGTTTTAGAACTCAGAGCCGTTCCCAGGCTAACGGTTAGGATCGTGCCGGCAGGAACTACCACAGGCTCTGAAGCCTCAGGCGGTTTTGCCGCCTCCGTTGGCTGCTGAACTTCGGATACAGCTGGCGTCGGTGGCGGCTGCTGCGTTGCGGTAGACTCGTTAGAAGATGACTTCTTACCGCAAGAAGCCGCGGTAAGGAGAAGCGCAACAGTCAGGAATGTCCACAATTTGTTTTGCATTTGATGTTTCCTCATCTTGCCTCCCCCAGAACTTTCGTCGTGGGCCCTTGAATCTCTTCAGGACGTGGCGCGCGCATCTTTCACACAGCGGAAGCCCAAGTGACTTGTGCCAGTGCTGACTTCCCCTTTCCCACGGGTTCCTACGATGTAGCGGGAGCAGTACTGGTCGGTGCAGAGAAAAGAACCCCCGCGCATCACGCGTTTTTTTTCGGTGGGCTCGTCGGGGTCGTAAGGCAAGTCAGGCCCCTGCGGATTGCGCGCAATTCCGCCCATGGAAGCCAACTGCCGGTAGTAATCGGAGCGGTACCAGTCGCTCGTCCACTGCCACACGTTGCCGGCCATGTCGTACAGACCATAGGGATTCGGTGGGTAGT
This sequence comes from Candidatus Eiseniibacteriota bacterium, assembly GCA_035607085.1. Lineage (GTDB taxonomy): Bacteria > Acidobacteriota > Terriglobia > Acidiferrales > UBA7541 > Acidiferrum. The sequence goes on from DATMZI010000184.1 coordinate 58,390, forward strand.
GCGCGACTGGTGAGATGCCCTGGAAGCCGTCTTCAGCTCTGTCGGTGTTGGGGAAATGGCCCTGAAAGGTGTTAGCCATCCACTTTCCGTCTGGGCGGAAGGAGTCTCCCCACACGAAAGGCTTACCAGCCTGGCCGCCCCGTGCGGCAAACTCCCACTCGGCTTCAGTTGGCAAGCGCTTTCCGGCCCATCGGGCATAGGCTTGCGCGTCTTCGAAAGCGACTTGGACGACGGGAAAGTTGTCTCTTCCTCGAAGATCACTGTCGGGTCCTGTAGGATGGCGCCAGTTAGCACCCTTCACATACGCCCACCACCGGAATTGAGTGTCGAGGGGCACCGGGTGATTGGGCGGTGAGAATACAACGCTGCCCGCTACAAGATTTTCGGGCGGGGCTCCCGGAAAATCTTCGGCACGAGGAGTGCGCTCTGCCACAGTTACGTACCCCGTAGTTTTCACAAATTTAGCGAATTGGGCATTCGTAACATCAGTTCTGTCCATGAAGAACCCGTCGATATACACCCGGTGAATTGGGCGCGCGTCCAGGGTTGCTTTCATTCCCACGTCGTCCATATCCGGCGGTTCATTGGCTCCCATAGAGAACGCTCCACCAGGAATCCACACCATTCCAGTGACCGAAGCTGCAGGCGCCGGGCCATGGTTCTCGTTCGTCGCTTGGAACCCATCATTCGGCGCAAGCTCGCTTTTATTGCTGACTGGCTTTTTTTCTTCGCTTACGGTGGTGGGCACTGGGGCCGAAGAGAGCGGTTCCTGGTGGTATGCGGATTTCTGCCCGCAGCCAGTCCAAAGCAGCGCTGCGCTCAACGAGTTCACCAACATCAAGCTGAGTACCCGGGGGCTCATAGATTCCATGCCCACAACCACGTCTCAAAGGTTTGTTAGCGCACCTGCGTGACACAGGCTGGCGGAATTTGACCTGGCTACCTGACGCGGGCTGCAATGTTGGCACGCTCTGAAGAGGCAACAACTGCTAGAAATGACAGGAATAAAAGAGTCCTTATCTTGGATGGTTACAGTAAGAGACAAATAGTTGGCTGTGCGCCCCCGCTCAAATCAGTTTGAGCTTTTTGAGAATGCCCACGAGCAATTCCCGTGTCTTCTGATGAGGTCGGCTGCGACCTGCCCGCAGTTCGATGACTGTGCTACGAGACGGCCGACCCTTACACGTTGTCACGAGCGTCTTCAAAGGAACTCGTTTCAGTGCGGGCAAAATCTTCGTTGACCATTCGTCCCTTTTGGGATCGACATACTCCGTGTATACATTCTTCTGAGAGTGCTCCAAACCCTCGTCCACGGCTCCGAGACTGTTTGATTCCTTGCCGATGCACTTGATCAGGTCAATTTTGAGACTTCAATGATCTATTGCACTGTGACCGAGATCACTGTGGAGTGCTGGACCACCCCTGACGTTCCGGTGACGGTGACAGTATAGTGTTGTTGTTGAGGTGGAGGACTCTTGATCGAGTTGCTGCTTCCACATGCCGCG
>DATMZI010000194.1:0-3065 GCA_035607085.1 Candidatus Eiseniibacteriota bacterium
TACGCTTCGAATGCCGTCGGCTCCATCAATCCCGTCGCCGAAATCACAAAACTCGCGCACGCCGTCGGCGCCATGATTTTCATTGACGCAGTCCACTACGCTCCCCACGGCCCCATCGACGTCCAGGCCCTCGACTGCGATTTCCTGGTCTGCTCACCCTACAAATTTTTCGGACCGCACATGGGTGCACTCTACGGAAAAAAGCAGCTCCTTGAAAAGTTTCAGCCCTACAAAGTCCGCCCCGCCGCCGACACCGTTCCTGAATGCTGGGAAACCGGCACCCAGGTGCAGGAGCTCATCGCCGGAATTCACGCCGCCGTCGAATACCTTGCCGAACTCGGCCGCCGTTGCGATTCTTCCTGTACCAACCGCCGCTCCGCGCTCCTGGCTGCGTACCGTTCCACCGTAGCCTACGAACGCTCGCTCGTCGCCCGCTTGATCGAAGGTCTTCTCGTAATTCCGGGACTGCGCTTTTTCGGCATCGCCGATGCAAAACGTTTTGAAGAGCGTTGCTCCACGGTTTCCTTCCGCCTGGCCAAGGCAACCCCCACCGAAGTCGCCACGTTTCTCGGCCACCGCGGAATCTTCACCTGGGACGGCAACTTCTACGCCCTCAACCTCACCGAACGCCTGGGCGTAGAACAACTTGGCGGCGTCCTCCGCGTAGGCCTTGTCCACTACAACACCGCGACCGAAATCGACCGCCTCCTCGTCGCTCTCCGTGAATTTTCCTTGTAGCGGCCGCTTTCTGAGGCCGGGCGCCTTTCTTTCAAAATCTGAAAACTGCAATGCTATCCTGATCTGCTATGACCAAACGACCGAAACCCATTGTATTGACCGTGCTCGACGGCTGGGGCTACCGCGCCGAAACTGAGGGCAATGCTATCGCCCTTGCGCGCAAGCCCACATACGATCATCTGGTTCAGAATTTCGCCAACACGCTGATTGCAACTTCCGGTCCCGCTGTCGGCCTTCCCGACGGCCAGATGGGCAATAGCGAAGTCGGCCACATGAATATCGGCGCCGGCCGCGTCGTCCGCATGGACATTACCAAAATCGACGTGTTGGTCGCCAACAAGTCGCTCGGCGAAGTCCCGCTATTCCAGCAAGCGATGGAGCATGGCCGCCAGCGTCAGCTTCATTTCCTTGGTTTGCTCAGCGACGGCGGCGTTCATTCCCACATCCAGCATCTTTTCGGGCTGCTCGAACTCGCCAAACAGCACAAAGTCGAAAACGTTTTCGTCCACTGCTTCATGGACGGCCGCGATACTCCTCCGCACAGCGGCCGCGATTTTATCCAGCAGCTCCAGCAAAAAATGCGCGAACTCGGCGTCGGCAAAATCGCCACCGTGGTCGGCCGCTACTACGCTATGGACCGCGACAACCGCTGGGAGCGCATTCAGCTCGCGTACAACGCGCTTGTGCACGGTCAAGCGCGGCACCAGAACCTCAGCCCGGTAGCCGCGCTCGAGGAAAGTTACCAGCGCGGCGTCACCGACGAATTTGTCGAGCCGGTCGTGATTACGCAGGAAGCGCGGCATGGCCAGTCCGCCGCGCCCGTTGGCACAATTCGAGACAATGATGCCGTCATCTTCTTCAATTTCCGCGCCGACCGGGCTCGCCAGATGACCTACGCTCTCGCTGGGCCCGAGTTTGACAAGTTCGCCGATCCCCAGCGCCCGAAAAATCTTTTCTACGTCGCTATGACGCAGTACGACAAAAACTGGCTTTGGCTGCAATCCGTCATCAAGCCCGACAAACTCGAACACATCCTGGCGCAAGTCTTCGCCGATCTGAATTACAAAAACTTGCGTACCGCCGAAACCGAAAAATACGCGCACGTAACTTATTTTTTCAACGGTGGCGTCGAAAAACCCTTCAGCGGCGAGGAGCGCATCCTCGTTCCGTCTCCAAAAGTCGCCACCTACGATCTGAAACCCGAAATGTCCGCCGAAGGCATCACCGACACCGTCGTGAAAGCCATCGAAAAAGGCGAATTCGACGCCATCATTATGAACTACGCCAACGCCGACATGGTTGGCCACTCCGGCAAACTCGAAGCCGCCATCAAGGCCGTCGAAACCGTGGATGCCGGCCTGGCAAAGATTTTCCGGACTCTGAAGCCGCGCGGCGGTGCCTGGATCATCACCGCCGATCACGGCAACGCCGAAACCATGATCGATCCGCTGACCGGCGGCCCGCACACCTACCACACTACCAATCCGGTTCCGTTCGTCCTGGTCACCGAAAACGAAAAATTAAAATTAAAATCCGGCGGCGCGCTCCGTGACATCGCCCCCACACTGCTCGGCCTGCTCGGCCAGCACTGTCCCGCCGAAATGACCGGCAGCGACCTGCGAATTGTGGCAAAGTAGGAGGCCACCGAGGTGCTCAGGACCAGATTCCGCCTCGAATCCGGGGAACGCCGGCCGGACATGGTGGAAGCACCGTTAGAACTTGCGGATGACTCTTCCCAAGCCTGAAAACACCAAGCTGGTGGTTTGCGTCAAGCATCCGTTCAGCGAATGGTGCGCCAAGCCCATGCTGGCTGCGACGATTCGCGAGCGCTGGCGACGCATGCGTGTCGTGCATTTGCCCGACTACGACACCCTGCCGCAGGAACTTCCCGATACGCACATCTTCGTTGGTGCATCACTCCGCGCCGAGCAGTTCGCGCATGCGAAAAGTCTTGAGTGGATTCACTCCACCGCGGCGGGAGTTTCGCAACTCATGTATCCGGAGCTGCGCAATTCCGGCGTGACGGTGACCAATCCCAGCGGGATTTTCTCCGTGCCCATGGCGGAACATACAATGGGAATGGTTCTTGCTCTCGCACGCAACTTTCCCGACTCCGTACGTTTTCAGGATGCGGCAAGGTGGTCGCAGCAGGATTTGTGGGACAAGCCGCCGGGGCATCTCACGGAAGTGAATGGTTGCGTTCTGCTGATTGTCGGCTACGGCTCCATCGGCCGAGAACTAGCGAAACGCGCGCAAGCATTCGGCGTGCGCGTGTGGGGCGTCACCCGCTCCGGCAAGGGCGAGGCCGAGCATGCGGAAAAGATTCT
>DATMZI010000019.1:0-14104 GCA_035607085.1 Candidatus Eiseniibacteriota bacterium
GGCCTACATCATCGCCGAACCTTGCATTGGAACAAAGGATACCGCCTGTGTAGATGTGTGCCCGGTGGATTGTATCCATCCGGCTAAGAGCCGCACCTATGACGATGGACGCCCGACGTTCGATGAAGTACCTCAGCTGCACATCGATCCCACTGAGTGCATTGACTGCGGGGCCTGTGTTCCGGTGTGCCCGGTGACGGCAATTTTCGCGCTGGATGATCTGCCAGAGAAATGGCGAACCTACATCGAGACCAACAAGAATTACGTTGACGGCGGGAAATTTCAGCTCGACAAATATCAGAAAGCAAGTAGCTGACGTTTGTCTCGGCACTGCTCTTGGTCTAATGGAGTACACTGCACGAAATCATTCATGAAAGCGTTCGCGAGGGAGCACTATTCGAAAAGCTGGGTGTACCAAGCGTTGCCCCGAGACAAATTCGGATTTGGGAGACTGCTTATCAGAAGTCGTGATCGAGAGTCTTCGCTGTTCTCGATTTCGAAATCGAAATCGAATCACGCCGTCGACGCAATAAAGGGAGCCCGAGACGCACCGCTCCCGTGAGACACGTTTGAAAGTCTTCAATGTCTAAGAATTTGCAGCGGCTGCGGCGCGCTCAAGAACCCGGGCAGCGTTGCTAACTTCCGTGACGCCAAAAAAAACGAGAGGCGTGTTCGTACCGGGCTCCAAGCCGCAGTATGCGTAATTGATGTTGATGTTGGCCTCCCCCAATCGGGATGCTATTCGCGCGATCTCGCCGGACCGGTGCAGAAGTTTAGCTTGGACGATTTCTGCCTCCACGTATGTCAGCTGCTCGCTGTCCAGCACCGTCTTGGCTGTCGACGGATTGTCTACGATGAGTCGAGTCACGCTTTCCCCCCGATCGGGAAGGATTGAAACGCGAGGATGTTCACTTCGCGATCGGCGAGCGACGTCTGCTGTCGATTTTTTCTGTGCGCGACGACTATAGAATGAACGATCCAGCGTAAGCTGTGCTGCTGGCTCCCTCCGGAGGAGAAGGACCATGAAATACATTTGTTTGGGATACTACGACAAAGGCAAACACGAAAGCATGACCGAGAGCCAGCAACACGCCATGTTCGACGCCTGCTTTGAATACGACGGCCATCTTCGCGCCAACGGGCATTGGGCTGGTGGAGAAGCGCTTCAGCCTCCGGAAACCGCCTTGACCCTGTATTGGAAGAACGGCAAAGTCGCAACTACGGACGGTCCCTACGCCGAAACCAAAGAACTACTCGGCGGCATTCTCGTCCTTGAGGCGCGCGATATGAATCACGCGGTACAGCTCATGTCGCAGCATCCAGCCCTGAAGTACGGCAGCATTTTCGAAATTCGGCCAGCGGCCGACTTGAACGAAATGATGAGGGCAAGCGAGCAGCGACGGCGACAGAGCACCGCTCGCTGAAGACGGCCTGAGGTTCGATGACCGCGTCGCTTATGTCGAAACGTGAAAGAATATGTGGCGTCTAAGCTTGGCAGGAATGCTGAAATAGGAGTTAACCATGTCCTTTGTCCGCGATCTGCGATTTGCAGTCAACTCGTTGGCGCGCACTCCCGGGCTGGCCTGCGCAGTCATCCTGACGCTGGCTCTCGGAATCGGCGCCAACGCGGCGATCTTTACTCTTGTGCGCGGTGTCCTGTTGCGGCCGCTTGTAAACCGCGGCGAAGATCGCCTGATTTACATTCGGCAGAGCGCCCCTGGCATCGGTGCGGAAGACAACGGTTTTTCGGTGCCCGAACTCCAGGACTTGCGGGCCAGCGTAAAATCGGTCAGCGAGTTTGGAGACTTTTCGACCATCGGGTTCACGATGATTGGCCTAGGCGAGCCGCGGGAAGTCCGCGCGGGCGTTGTGGGCGGCACCTACTTTGAGGTCATGGGCTTGCGCCCTGTGCTCGGCCGCCTGCTGGACATGCGCGATGATGGCCCCAACGCCGCAGGCGCCGCGGTGCTTACCTACCGCTTCTGGACCACGGTGCTACACAGCGATCGTTCAGTGATCGGCAAGCAGATTCGCCTGAGCGAGCGAACTGCCACGATCGTGGGTGTGCTCGAGCCTTCGGTTCCCTACCCTTCGGACACCGAACTGATCGCGAACGTTGTAACCAGCCCGCATCATCTTTCCGCGACTATGGTCACCGGCCGCGTTCATCGCATGACGGAATTGTTTGGGCGCCTGGCTCCGGGAACTACTCTCGATCAGGCTCGCGCTGAGTTGCGGTCGGCATACTCGGTCATGACGAAAGATCACCCCGAAGCGTACCCGGCGAGCGGCCGATTCAACATTGAGGCCAAGCTGCTGCGCGATGAGATCACATCGGGCGCGCGTACCGTGCTGCTGGTGCTGCTCGCGGCCTCCGGGCTGGTGTTCGTTATCGCCTGTTGTAATGTGGCGAATCTGATTTTGGCGCGGACGGTACGCCGCGAAGGAGAGCTGGCGGTGCGCACCGCTCTGGGGGCAAGCGCGGGCACGTTGCGCCGCCTCCTGCTGGCGGAGAGCCTGATGCTCTGCGGCGCAGGAGCGATTCTGGGAGTGATAAGCGCAAGTCCGATGGTGAACATCCTGGCGCGGTATGCTTCGCGCTTCTCAGTACGCGCGCTCGACTTGAAGATTGACTCGAGCATGCTCTGGCTGGGCGCGAGCCTGGCTATCGCGGCGGCTGTGCTTCTGGCGTTTGTTCCCCGGCTGCCGGCCGCGGGCACGTCGCAGGGCTTCAATCTCAGCAGCGGCGGAGTGCGTATCACTGGCGGGACGAGCCGCCGCCTGCGCATCTTCGCAATTACACAGATTGCGGCCTCGTTCATTCTGCTGGCTGGAGCGAGCATGCTGATCAAGACGCTGCTAACGCTGCAAGCCACGCAGACCGGTTTCGACATGCACCGGGTGCTGGCCATAAATATGCCGGTGATGTCCTATGGCAAGACCGCGGACCAGATCATCAATTTTCATCGGGACGCGCTGCGCCGCATCGCGGAATTGCCGGGAGTGGATGGAGTCGCGGTAGGGACCACCGTACCTTGGCGAGATGCGGGCGGCTTCGGCCCAGGATTTCAATTCACGGGCGAAGGTCACGTGAAAGGCAGCCATGAAGAAGATCCGCTGGCGCAGTTTCGCGCGGTTTCGCCGGGATTTTTCGCGGCGCTAGGCGTGCCCATCGTTGAAGGCCGGGATTTTAACGACGATGATCGGCGCGGGGGCGAGCCTGTGGTGATCATCAGCCAAAGTGCTGCGCAGCGAATGTTCCCCGGCCAGGATCCCCTCAATCGGCACATCATGTGGACCGACCCGGTCATGGACTTCATCAGCATGAGCAAAGGGCCGCGCCGGATTGTCGGGATCGCCGCTGATGTGGATGACCAGCACGTGGTCCCGGGCGCGGCGCTCACGATCTATCATCCGTTCGGGCAGGTGCCGGACAATCTTTCTGACAACGGCGTGGCCATCTTTGGCGGGCGGCTGTTCGTGCACACGCGCATCGATCCCTACGCGCTGGTCACGCCTGTCACCCGCGTCGTGCGCGAAATGTCGGTCGATCAGCCGGTCGAGCACGCCGCTACGCTCGAAGACATTCGCGCCGAAGTACTCACTCCCGATCGGCTGAACACGATGGTCTTCGGCGGATTCGCAGCGGTCGCTTTGGCGATCGCCATCGTGGGTGTGGCGGGCGTGCTCGCATTTTCCGTGAGCGCACGCACCCGTGAGTTCGGCGTTCGCCTGGCAATCGGCTCGCAACCCCGGCACCTTTTGACCCGTGTTATTGGCGAAGGCGCCGCAATGGCGGGTGCTGGCGTGATTGCTGGCGCCTTGGTTGGGTTTGCGTTAGCGCTATTGGCGGGTCGTTTTTTTGTGGAGGTCAAAATGCCCGGCGCTTTGCCGGTGATCGCTTCAGCCTTCGTGTTGATGGTGGTCGCGGTTGTCGCATCAGTGTTGCCCGCGGCGCGCGCTGCGCGCGTCGATGTTGTGCAAGCGCTGCGCTCGGAGTGACTGAGTCTGCGGCGGCAATGCGCCATATGGGCGGAGGACGGAGCAAGCTCGCGGGACTGGTGCCAGTTCGCCGAATAAGAATCGGAGTCGGATCGACGGATCGGTGCTCCTCCGCGTCTCACTTCTCCGATTGTTCGCAACACGCGCACTGGTCAGTGCCAATTGGTGTGGCGCTGAAGCGAACCGAGGGAGCGGCTACCGGCTACACACCAAAGCCAGAGGCCGCAAAGCCTTATACGTCGCTGGTCGCATGCCAGACGCACATGCTGAGAACGTCTGGAATCTATTGATTACAAATGCCTTAAGCCGTGGAGGCGGGGGAGTCGGAATAATCAGCGCTGTTGAAAATACGGAACTTATTGATTTTTCGAGACGCTCAAAACGTAGAAAACGGCAAAATTGCGCCTAACTGGAACGTATCTGGAACGCGAGATATTTAGTTATCAAGCGAATCTCAGCCTCAGCCCTGCTTGACTAAATTAAGGATGAGACGCCGCCATTATTTTGCGGGGGTAGCCCCTGGCGCAACCGACGGGACATTGTTCTTGCGCATAGCCTCGTTGAGTGCCGGCACGTCTTTCGCAAGCACTTCGCGCCACTTGGCGAGCTGGGTTTCGAGCCGCTCATCAAGCTCCGCAAAAACGGCCAGCTCCGCACCAGTCGGTGCGGTGTCCGCGCTATCCGTCACGTTCTGTAAATACGCGAACTTGCTTTCAAGTTTCGTGGGATAGTTTGCTGAATCCTCGCTGGACTTGCCATTGACTTGAATCAGCTCTTCCTCGATGGCGGCGATTTTCTTGCGCAAATCGGTGGAAGCTGCGACGACCAGATTCGGCGGACCGCTCGCGTCGCTCTTCGAAGCGCCGAGCCGCTTCTCGAGTGCCTTTAGCTGCTCCCGAAGATCGCGAATCGCGATGATGGCTTTGTTCATTTCGTCCGTACGGTCGCGTATCTTGAGGATCAAGTCAAACTGCTTGCGCAAATCTTCTGCGGAAGTTCGAACGCGCGGGTCCATTTTGACTTCGAATGACGCTGTGTGCGCTTTGCCTCCCACGGTCAGCCGTACCTGATACGTTCCCGGCAGAGCAAGCGGTCCAATGGGCTCGTATAGGTCATAGACCGCCTGCGGAATTTTTGTCGGGCGTTCGTAGCGTAAATCCCAGCTAAAAAGATTGAGGCCCGTGTTGGCCGGAATATGTTCTTCCGGAGCGTCACGGTCCCAGTCCGCGGCTCCTTCTTCCGTCCTCTTTTCCTCACTGTTGAATCCGCGGATGACGTTGCCTTGCGCATCGAGAATCTCCAGCTTGGCGGGCTGTTTCTGCTCCTCCTTCAAGTAGTAGTACAAGATCGCGCCAGCGGGCGGATTCTCAGCGATGGCAAAGCGGCGCCGATACGCCGACGTGGAAATTTCGCCGGCGTCGTTCAAATAACCAAACCGTGTGCGCCAAGCCGTGCGCGGCGCAAAGAGATGCGTGTTTTCCGCAGCGATCGAAGTGGAGGCTTGCCGCAGCGGGCTAATATCGTCGAGCACCCAGAACGATCGCCCGTGCGTAGCGACGACGAGATCGTCGTCGTGTACGACCATGTCGTGGATAGGCGTGCTCGGAAGATTGAGCTGGAGCGGCTGCCAATTCATACCGTCGTTGAAAGAAACCCAAATGCCCGTTTCTGTTCCGACGTAGAGCAATCCCTCCCGCGTGGGATCTTCGCGCACCGCGTGAACATAAGAATTGTCAGGCAAACCAGCAATGATTTTCGTCCAGGTTTTGCCAAAGTCCCTGGTCGTGAAAATGTACGGCTTGAAATTGTCGAGCTTGTGCGCGTCCACTGCGGCGTAGGCCGTTCCTGCCTCGAACGGAGATGCTTCTATGAGGCTGATCATCGCCCATTCAGGAACTTCTTTCGGCGTAACGTTGGCCCAGGTCTTTCCGCCGTCGCGCGTCAATTGAATCAAGCCATCATCGGTGCCAGCCCACAGCAAGCCCTCCTGCTTCGGGGATTCCGCGAGCGTGAAAACCGTATCGTAATACTCAACCGTGAGCTGGTCTTTCGTGATGGGACCACCCGAATCCTGCTGCTTGGACTTATCGTTGCGCGTCAGGTCCGGGCTGATCGTGCTCCAGGTTCGCCCAGCATCGTTGGAACGAAATACATATTGCGAGGTGTGATAAATCACGTCCGGATTGTGCGAAGAGATGACAATCGGCATGGTCCAGGTGTAACGGTATTTTTGTGTTGCTGCGGAATAGCCGGCGGGATCTTCGGGCCACTCCTGAATGCTCTGTGCCTGATTGGTGCGACGATCGAAGCGCGTGAAGATCGGTCCTTCGTCGTCGGCGTAAACGATATTCGAATCGCGCGGATCCGGAACGATGTAGCCGCTTTCCCCGCCGCCGACGTGGTCCCAGTCGCCGCGATCGATGAAGCCGCGGTCACTGCGCGTGCGGATGCCGAGCGAAAAGCTGTCCTGCTGCGAGCCATAGACACGGTAAAGAAAATCATTGTCCGCCGCTACGTGATAAAACTGCGCGGTGGGCTGATTGTTATCCGAGGACCAATTCTTGCCGCCGTCCACGGAGATGGTGGCACCGCCATCGTTGCCATTGATCATGCGATTTGGGTCGTTCGGATCAATCCACAGAGCATGATGGTCCCCGTGCGGAGCGTGAAGACGTTCGAAGGTTTTCCCACCGTCGAGGGACCGATACAAGCCGGTGTTGGCGATGTACACGCGATGCGAATCTTTAGGATCTGCCCAGACGTGCGTGAAATACCAAGCACGCTGGCGGAAGCGGTGATCGTCATTGATGAGCGACCATTTCGCGCCGCCATCATCGCTGCGATACAAGCCGCCTTTTTTCGCCTCGATGAGCGCGTAGACCACGTTCGAATCCGCGTTCGAAACCGACACGCCAATGCGGCCGAGCGGACCTTCTGGCAGCCCCTCTCCTTCCAGGCGCTTCCAGGTCGTGCCGTCGTCGTTCGAACGGTAGAGGCCGTCTTTTGCGCCGCCGCTATTCAGCGTCCAGGGCGTGCGCCAGCCTTCCCACATCGCGGCAAAAAGAATATGCGGATTCTGGGGATCGAACACGACGTCAATCGCGCCGGTGCGGTCGTCCAGATAGAGAACTCTTTCCCAGGTCCTGCCGCCATCGCGCGTGCGAAAGACTCCGCGCACGCTGTTCGGCCCATAAGCGTGGCCGAGAGCCGCGACGAAAACCACGTCCGGGTTTGTTGGATGAATGATGATGGCGCCGATGTGCCGCGTGTCTTTCAAGCCGACATTCGTCCAGGTCTTGCCGGCGTCCGTGGATTTGTAGACGCCATCGCCAAAAGAAATGTTGCCGCGGATGCACGCTTCTCCGGTGCCAACGTAAATCACGTTGGAATCGGAATCCGCCTCCGCAATGGCGCCGATGGACGAGACAGGCTGCTTCTCGAAGAGCGGATCCCAGGTGAGGCCGCCATCGGTGGTTTTCCAAACTCCACCCGCGACCGCGCCGAAATAATATGTGTTGGGCTGGCTCGGCATTCCAGTGACGGCCACCACGCGCCCGCCGCGAAACGGCCCGATCAGCCGCCACTTCATCCCGCCATACGTTTTGGGATCAATCTGCTGCGCGCTAGCAGCGACCGCAAAGACCAACACAAAAGTTAAAACCGTCAAAACGGACGTAACACCACAACGAAAGGAACGCACACACACCTCCACACAATCCAAATGCAACGCTTCGCTTACTATCACCGATGGACGCATACGGGCTATTGGTGAGCGCCTTCCATTTAATCATTTTAGGGTTTACCGCAGATAACCCCGAATGCTAGGAAAGCAGAGCAACGCCGGATGCAAGCAAAGGCGCGGAAAAGTGAATTCGCTGGTGCAAATCAGCTCGCGTTCCCTAAAAAAAAACGGTAGAAGGAACCCAGAACTAAGCGAAGGGGAGGTGATCCCAGCCCCCCGCCTCCAGTACTGGGACGTAGTTGGAACTCATCTGGAACGCATACATGCCAGAAATGTGCTGTAATCTATTGACTACAAAGGCATTAAAATTGGTGGAGGCGGGGGGAGTCGAACCGCTCGGCCTCACTGATTCCAGGTAAGTTATTCACTCTGCAGGGCCAACACACTCATATAAATCGGCGGTATTGGCTTAAAACGCTAGAGCTCGCGCGATATTCGCGTGACGCCGAGTCTGGGGGTGTGTAGGCACCACGAGTTTGTAAGACGGAAAGTAAATACATTTAGGTGCAAAGGACGGGGCGGTCTGTTGGAATTCCTTCCATCGCGTCAGCGACCTCGCCGGGCAGTCCGGTCCGTCCTAGCACCAAATACGGCGAGGAGAAACAATGCATATACACACGCAGCCGTTCCCTTCAGATTTCTTTGACCTTGTTTTTCAAGACACAATCCAGAACCACCAATTCGACATCGAGGTGCGAGTTCGCAATACCGATGGAGTCGTCGAGCAGATTTTCTGTCGCAGCAAGAAACAGGTTAAAGAGGCGTGGGAGGAAATTGAATGGTCGAGCCGAAATCGAGGTTGTGACGTTGATTTTACGGTGGTGCCTCGCCAAGAAAGTCACACCCAAAACAAAGAGCATACGCTTCCGAAAACGCCTGTCTTCAATTGTTTCTGGGCAGACATTGATGTAGGCACCGGCAAGCCTTTTTCGACACGGAAAAAAGCATTAAAGAGAATTCGCAAAGTTGGGCCGGAGCCAACCATCATCGTGAAGTCGGGAAAGGGACTGCATGTTTATTTTTGTCTCAAGAAAGAAAAGAAGATTGAGTCGCAACGAGCGGAGCTGATTCTTAAAAGTCTAGCTGCAAAGTTAAAAGCCGACCCGGCTGCGGCTCGTCGCACACGTCTAATGCGTGTGCCTAATACCGTAAACCAAAAATACGGGCGACTCGTGCGTTACGAAGTGTTTCCACACAATCGGTTCCGGCTTAAGACTCTCGAGCGTATATGGTGCCCTGGTGAAAAAACCGCCGAGCTTGGAAATAAGCGTAAGGACAACACTGACGACAGCACAAAGCTCTATGCGAATTTCTTCGCCACTCACATAAAACGCTTTGTCATTCTCGGGGGCGGCGTCGAGGCGTCGGGTCTATGTCCGTTTCATCATGACCGCCGCCCGAGTTTCTCGGTCAATCTAAGCACAGGCCTTTGGACGTGCCATTCGACTCGATGCGGGGTAAATGGAAACATCCATCGGTTTTGTAAGAAGCTCAAAATCAAATCGCCAAACAAGGTGATACTTAGGTTCCCTCGCGAGCGAGTTGCAGCCGCGGAGAATGAATGGTCAACCGAAAGCGTTTTCAACGAGTGTTACAGATTTCTGAAGAGCCAAATTCACTTCACATTGGCGTGGCAGCCCGTTCTTGTGACGCTATGGGCGATGGGAACTTATCTCCATAGGCAATTTCCTTGCTACGGGCACCTTTGGCTCAATTCTCCGACCACCCACTCCGGCAAGTCGAAGCTATTAAACGTACTGTGGTCCGTTTGCCATAAGGCTACCGAACCCCAACTCGAGCCTACTCCCGCGGTGCTGTTTCGTTTTCCGTCGGCAGTTGGGGGAACCATGCTGCTTGATGAAGTCGACAACCTTGACCCTCAGAAACGGTCAGACGTTATTGCGGTCTTAAATTCGTACAACAGCCAGGGCGTTGTTATGAGGGCTGTGCCTGGCAAGAGCAAAGACTTCCGAATCAAGAAGTTCTTCATCTACTGTCCGAAGGTGATCGCCGGAATCAATAATCTCCCGACAACTCTTCAGGACCGTTGCATCAAAATCCTGCTCCATCGAAAGAGGCAATCCGAGAAGGTGGAGCGATTTATGCCAGGAATGTTTGAACTCCAGGAACCTTTAAGAGAACAGCTCGACGCGTGGGCGGTGCGAGATGCACTTCGCATCATTCGGTCGTACTGCAACCGCGATGCCCTCGCTGTACCTCGTGACTCTGACGACCGAGCAAAAGATATTCTCGAGCCACTTTTCGCGATTGCCAGCGTCTTGCCACACTGGGTCAAATCCAAGTTGGTTGAAGGTGCAGAATCCATAGCCACAGAACGAAGTGACGAAGAGGAAGAATCCAACGCCGTAGTTGTGGCCGTAGAACTACTGAAATCACACTTTCCATCTAAACGTGACACTTGGAATCTGCGGACGGACGATGCTCTAAAATTTTTCCAAGAGGAAATCTCAAGTATAGGAACCAGGGCTCAGGCGCAGGCCGTATTGCGAAAACTAGGGTTTCGGTCCGTCAGAGTTCGGATTGGAACTCACGTTCTACGTGCCTACAAGATTCCCCGGAAGCGCCTCGACAAGCTCTGCGAAAGGTATACATCGGTGAGAGCGGCGTAGCGGAGGTAGCGGAAGTAGCGGCTACTATCGGTATTGATGCTGTCAAGATTAATGTACTAAGAATATATAGTGGCCAGGTTTTTTAACATTAAGCGGTACGCTACTTGCGCTACTTCCGCTACGGTCGGAGTCTTATCGGCTAAGGCACTGCACCAGCGCAACCTCTGCGCCACTTTTCGGATTAGGGCGTTCTATAAAGGGGAAAGTCAATAGTTACCAGGCGCGCGGAGTCCTTGCGCCGTGATCACTAACCGAATCGATAGACCGATTAACCGAACGGTTATCTCGCAGGACCCTGTTTCAAGAACAAAGCGTGTTCACTCCGCGCAAAATGGACTATTCGGCTCATTCTGCGGCTCTTCTTGCGCTCGGTCTTCCCCCGAAGCTGTGGAATGGGGATTGCAATCAGAGACGGGCAGACCAGGCATCAAGGAGAGACTATATGGCCGCCATCGCCCAAGCAACATTGCAGACGTCAATAACGCGTCAGAGGAGAGGCTACGGCTACTGGGCCCCGACTGCGAAGGTCAGTGCTGGAGTCCTCGCTGGTGCCGCGACGATTCTCATCACTGCATTCCTCGAACCGCACTGGAAAACCTGGACACAGCAGGACATGACACCTGCAATCGTCACAGCGATCACCACTATCGTCACGTTCGCGATTCAGTATTGGATACCTGATAGAAGGAAATAAAAGGGAGCTGGACGGACTCGACGTCGCACCAATATGTTTTTTCTTCAGTCTCGAAGTCGCACGCAATTTCCGTGCCATAAATTTATGATGCGCGAGGGTGCGGGACTTGATTTTCGGCGGAATACTACGGGCAACGCTACGGGCAGCTCTGCCCTACCCTGACACAAGAAAAAGATAAGTATTATGGATGTGCAATAGAATCCGGAAAACAGAACATGGCCCTTACGTGTCGCTATTTTTCCGAATCAACGCGCGAACTTTTACGACTTCGGGGGAGAGCGACACTTCGACAGGGATGTAGTTCCGCAGCAACCGAAGATCTCTCTTTCGGCATACAATGTCGCCTAAGTACGATTTTGTCAGAGCTTGGATCGCGAATGACTTCACGTCGCAAACTGCACTTGCTACTCGTGGCGCTGCTTCTCACAGCTCACGGTACGCTCGCTCAGGACGCAGCGCCGGTGCGGTACGGCACGTGGGCGGCAACCGCAGGGCCGTCAACCTTCCATGGCTCGTGGTCGGCGGAGACGCTTCCGCACAGTCCGAACGAGTCGCAGGGATCCTGGACGCTCGTGAACGATGCAAACGATCTCGTCCTCCAGGGAACATGGTCGGCAAAACGAACGGGCCCGCACTGGCACGGCACCTGGCGGGCGGAGACCGCGCAGGGCCAGTCCTTTCGAGGTGTCTGGGACGCAGACTTGCCCGACGCGAAAGGGGAGACGTTCGAAAGCATGCTCGCGCGCACAATCGGGAAGGACGTCGCGGGTTTCTGGCAGAGCGGCAGGTATCAGGGCAATTGGTGGCTGAAAGGGTCCAAGCCCAAGAACGCCAATCGGTAGAAGGCAGCCCTACCCATCAGCACGTCAAATGCAGAACCGCATTCGTGGTAGCCGAAGCTTTAAACCAGCTACGTCTCACATGTCATGGTTTTCGAAACAATCGTTTCAGTTTCTCCCATGTTGCCGCTGAAGAACGTCTGATCGGCACCCAAGCAGAAATCGCTGCGAACCAGTTCATGTGGAATCTGAAACTGAAGGATCGCCACGACGCAGAAGTAAAGTGCTTGGAGCCGCAGGACAGGCGAGTCTTCGAAGCGACAGCTAAAAAGTATGGTTGGGCGATTCATACCGCCAATTTCGAACTACCTCGCAAGGCAGTCGGATGCGGCTTTCCGTAAGCCAGGCCAGCTCCGTGTGCGAGCAATTACAACTTCTTCCCCGGTGATTGATGGAATTGGAGAAGCGAATGAACGGGCGCAGCTCAGATCGGGTCGCGCCAACCCTTCAGGACGCCGCCCGGATGATCACCCGATCGTTAAGCCATTTCCGGTTTGCCGACCAAGCGGGAGTCATAGCGTGGTAGCTCGGATCGATACGCCAACTGCGGCGACCTATCGATAGCGTGTTTATACAGCCAGGTTGTTCCGATTTGTTCCGAACACGCGCTCTGGCTGGAAATCTTTCAGACTGGCCCGAGGACACCGCCGAAAACCCTCGAAGAACTGCGCATGTCCTCTTAAGACGCGGGCCTTCGTGGCCTCGTCCACACTGAGCGACCATTCCCCCTCTTGAAACATACCCCCGAGCAGGATCCCATCGGTGCGCGGAAACATGTAGAGATCGTCTTCCATTAGCGCTAGGTAATTCACTTCGGCCTGTGGAAGCAGAACGGTCAGTTGTCCTTTTATCGGCGTCAGCTCCTGATCATCAAAAAGCGCCCGCGCACCCAGGCCTGTGCAATTGAAAATCGCGGGCTCCGTCAATTGCTGGAGCTGCATGACGTGCTCAAACTTCACCATCCGCACCGCGCCGCCGGCAATCCGGAAGTCAGTCAGCATCGCGTTCAGGTAGATCGGTGGCTCGATTAGCATGGTGTCGTACTGCCGCACGTACTGATATCCCGAAAAAGGATGTTCCGATTCCGATAGCTCACGCATTTCCGGCATGAACTTGCGAATTGGACTTCGCATTCCCTCCAGGTCAGCTTCGTCAAATTGGTGGTGGCGCAGTGAGTAATTCCTCATCCAGCGGATTCCGTACCGCGCGCCCAGAAGCGTCTGATACCGTCGGTAAGCACACTCCGTAGCCCGTAGAAACTGGTCCATGAAGGCCGCACTCTGCTTCCCGAACTCGAATACGTCGTAAGGTAACCACTGGCCGCCAGCGATGTTGGACGTAGTATTCGGAGGCAGCTCGCTCGCGTAAATCGTTACGCGCAGCCCTCTATCTTGCAAAAGACGCGCCGTGGCTAGACCCACCGCACCGCATCCGATCACAGCAACAGCTGAAGGTGGCTCCCCCGGCAGCAACTCCGTTGCCATCTGCGACGTTCCCCACGACAGCGCAATGCCCCCACCACCATGACCGTAATTATGAATGAGCAGTTTTTCTCCGAGCTTCTCCGCTCTGACCACGAATCCGGATGGACGGTACGGCCGGAGTCCGACCACGGTCCTGATCTCGCGGTCGGGAGACACCAGCACAGGCGCAAGATCGCAATTGTTTCCGGATAAGGGGACCGCTGCTCGGGGGCGGGCTCGATAACACCCGGAGATTACACCGCAGGTTGCGGTAAGGGCCGTCGTGCGCAGGAATCGCCGACGATTCACCCCATCCTCCAAAAACAGAATATCAGCAGTAGGTTTCGAGGGATTATACACCCTCATGCGCGACAGTAATCTCCTCTCCGCTCGACTCTGTTCGTTGTGGAACACGCAGGTCACCGCGTGGTAGGAGTCTCCCGAATACAGTTGACAACCAATTCTGCAGGTTAAGCACCGCCCGGTGCTACCCAAATCCGCGTCCTGGGAACCTGAAGCAGTGAGACGCAAATCGAAGCGGGTTAACGCCATGATCGCGTTACCGGAAGACCTGCTGAGAGGAAATGTGGAAGTAGCGAAGTGGGCCCATAGACCGCGGGCTGAAATCCAGAACGCTACGAAGTCACAGTCAGAAATCCTGTGGCACTCCGAGTTCATGGCACGAGTGTGCCTGGATTCTGGACGTACCCAATGCAGTTTTCTTCAGACTCAAA
>DATMZI010000029.1:0-67236 GCA_035607085.1 Candidatus Eiseniibacteriota bacterium
ATCGTCAGCAACTCGTCATCGCTCATCGCCTGTGTCGCCGCCGAGACCGCCGCCGTTGCCGCCGACTCTTGATATTCCACATCCGACGCTGCTACCTTGTAATATCTCGTCTCCCCGACCTTCCCCAAAAAATCTGTATAACGCCGAATCCCCGGCGTCTGTATCCCGATCGGCTGAAACTCTTTCCCGTCTGTCGAACGGTAAATCACCCAGCGCCATACATACGCACTCGCCGCCTCCGGATACTCCCACGACAAATCAATGTGTCGCTCGTACGCCCGCAGCTTCAGATTCGCCGGCGCCGCCAACGTCGCTGATTTCCCGCCGCCTGAGTTTCCCGCCTTCGCATTCTCGATCCGAATCTCATCCACAAATAACGTATGCGCCACCCGGTCCGCCGCGCCCTGCTCAAAAATCATCGTCTTAAGCTGTCGCGGATCAAACGGATGAATCGACCCCGTCTCGAGCTTGCCGAACGGAATCCTCACCAGCCTCCACTTTTTCGCCGCAATGTCTCCGGAAAAGTCCCCTATCTTCACGGGCTTGGAAAATTGTCGCGCCATGTCCAACAAGCGCAGATTCGGCATGGCCGCCGCGCGAATCCCTTCCGGCGAGTACACCCAGAACGCCAGTGTGTCTCCGTCAAAGTGATAGTCGCGATTACGAAAAACCAGCACGCTGATCTCCGCCGCCCACGCCCCGCTGGCTTTGGACTCCCAGGTCACCTTCACCGAGTTCGGCGCTGTAAAAAATGTTGACGCATCCAGCGGCAGCCGGTTGCCCCGCGTTTCGAGCGTACTCGGCGGCACCGCCTTGCCCGCGGAGTAGTAGTAACTGGCATCACGCGGCCCGTTATCAAAAAACGTGTGCCGATAATAGGACGATTGCCCCAGCGCAACCGCCGGTAGCAGTGGCAAGACCGAGCCGATCGCGGTAGCGATAACGAACTTCGCCGTCACGGCTCGTCTCCAGTCTGGCTTCGAACGAATCCGTTCGAGGACAGTGGGCGTTTGCGAACTAGTAACGAATGCGAGCATGGTTCGGTTTCTCCAAACAGGGGCAACAGACAGCGAACGGTCGCAATCTGCCGGCCATCAAGTACACAACCCTGCGCTAGGAAACTGGCGACAAACGAGCATTGCGGCGGGTCTGGTTCGAACAAGCATCCAAATTAAGAATCGTTGACAACCGGATTTTACATCACTATATTGCCGAACAGTAGTACTTAACCGTTTTAGCCGCTGTTGGCAGGGGCGGGGGTCCTTGCCGGCAGACTTTTGAGGGGTGTTGAAAATGAAAATGGGGAAAATGCTGGCCTACGGGCTAGCTTTATTGGCATGCCTCTATGTGTTCGCGCCGAGGGCAACGGCTCAGTACCGCGCATCCATCCAGGGGACCGTCACCGATCCGCAAGGCGCAACAGTCGCTGCGGCGACGGTAACGTTGCAGAACGAAGAGACCGGGCAGACTTACAAGGCGGAAACAAACGAAAACGGTATTTATAATTTCAACGCGCTTCCGCCCAGCAAGTTCACCATCACCGTCGAAAAGACCGGATTCAAAACAAAAGTAATCAAAGGCGTTGGAGTCATCTCCGAACAGGCTAACAGCCTAAATCTTGTGCTCGAAGTCGGCACAGCCACCGAGTCGGTGACGGTCAGCGGGGATTCGACACCTCTCATCGACACGGAAACCGCCAACCTTCAAGGAACGGTGAACTCCCGCCAGATTCAATCCTTGCCTTCCTTTGGCCGCGATCCTTTCCAACTTTTGCAGCTCGCTCCGGGAGCATTCGGCGATGGCGCGCAAGCCGCCGGCGGTGGCACCAACAACCTACCTTCCAGCAGCATGGCAGGCAGCGGAGCCACGGATGGCATCTTCAAGATTGAGAACGGCGGTCAAGTGACCGCTAACGGCGCCCGCGTGGGCAGCAACAACTACCAGATCGATGGCGTCGGAACTACCAGCGTCACGTGGGGCGGATCATCCGTGATCACGCCAAACGAGGACTCGATCAAGGAAGTCAAGATCGTCACGGACAACTACGACGCAGAAAACGGACGCTACAGCGGTGCGCAGGTGCAGATCATTTCGCAGAACGGCACCAACAACTATCATGGCAGCTTCTTTTTCAAGGCTCACCGCCCCGGCTTGAACGCATATCAGAAATACAACGGGTACGCCAACGCAGTCACGAGAGATAACAACCGGTTCAACGATTGGGGTGGCACCATCGGCGGACCCATCCTGAAAAACCGGCTATTCGTGTTCTTCTCCTATGAAACCTTAGACAACAATGCCGCAGGCACTACCAGCAGCGGCTGGTACGAGACTTCAGAATTACGTGGCTCGGCCGCTCCGGGAACCAACGCCGCCGCGTTCTATAACTTTCCAGGCGCAGGTCCCAATGGTGGTTCGCAGACCGACACTCTGAATGGGCAAACTCTCGATTGCGCCAATGTCGGCTTGGTCGAAGGTCCAAACTGCCACTTCCTAGCGGGCCAGGGACTGGACATTGGAAGCCCACTGACCTCGCCTCTCGGTACGCACGACTCGACCTTCCAGAGTAACAGCAATCCCGGTGTCGGTAACGGCCTCGACGGCGTTGCGGATATCGCGTTCGTCCAGAACATTCTTAATCCCAGCACCAGCAGCCACAAGCAGTACAACGGCCGCATCGATTTCAATCTCACCAAAAAAGATCTGATCGCTTTCAGCATGTACTACGTGCCGAACACCAGCCATGGCCTCAATGGCAATGGCAGCCGCCTGATGAACACATTCAACTCCGATTACACTAACCGCGCCGCAACTGTCTTTTGGGACCACACGTTTGCTCCTACCCTGGTCAACGAAGTGCGTGTGAACGCGGCAGGCTGGATGGAAAAGGACTTGGCCAGCAATCCAGACGCCCCGTGGGGACTGCCGCAAATCGGATCGTTCGCCGTTGGAGGAATCGCCGTCCAGGGCCTCGGGGTTGGATCCTTCAATGGGTTTGACCAGTGGACATATGCCGCGAAGGATGTGCTAACGAAAGTTCATGGCGCCCACACTCTCAAGATGGGTGCTGAATTCACCCGCCTCCTTTCCGTGGACGCTCCGTTCTGGTCGGATCGCCCGGGCTATACCTTCAACAATATTTGGGACTTCCTGAACGATGCCCCCATCAGTGAGAACGGGCAATTCGATCCGGTCACCGGTGTACCTTCGGCCCTCCGCAAAGATTTGCGCTCCACCATTGTGGGTGCATTCTTCCAAGACAACTGGAAGATCAAGCCGAACCTGACACTGACAGCCGGCCTCCGTTGGGAATATTTCGGTCCGGTCTCCGAAAAAAATGGCAATCTCGCCACCGTGCAATTTGGCAGCGGCTCTAACTTCTTTACGGACATGAGTTTGCGTACCGGCGGGGGCCAATATGAGGCACAAAAGACCAACTTCGGTCCCCAGCTCGGTTTTGCCTGGACTCCCAGATCCATTGGCGGAGCCGATCTCGAAGGGAAGCTCGTCTTGCGGGGCGGTTTCGGCATGGCTTACAACGGCGTAGTCCAGTCGAACACTTTGGACGTTCGATTCAACCCGCCCTTTGTGAGCAACAGTCAAACCCTCACGGGAAGCAACATTCTTTACATCAATAGTTTCCCCGCGGACGTTCATGATCCGAACGGATATGCCTCGAATCCGGCCACTATTCAAACCTTCGACTCAAACAATCTGCCGACCAAGTGCTGCGTAGACTTGACCGGCCTGCCCGCAGTTTGGCCGACTACCTACACGTATCATTACACCCTGGGCAGCGAGTATGATCTCGGACATCAATGGGTAGCAGCCTTTGGTTATCAGGGTAGTTCAACCCGCCACCTTACTCAGCACTACAACCTCTACAACGTTGGCGCGGTTTCAGGATTGGCGTTCAATCCGGTCGTACATGGCGTTACGTACTATGCAGACGATGGCTCGGCGCATTTCAATGCGCTGCTAACCGAGCTTCGGCACAACTTCAGCCAGTCATTCCAGCTCAGCGCGCAATACCGCCTCAGCCACGGAGTCGATTCCGGCTCTAACGCTTATGCCGGACCGTTCTACCAGTGGAATCTGGCGACCGGCTTTGCCACATCCGATTACGATGTACTTCACGCATTCAAAGTCTACGGCGTTTGGTCTCCTACAATTTTTAGGGGCAGCCACGGCTGGCTTGAGAAAATTGCGGGCGGCTGGACCATCTCAGGCATCATGAACTTGCATAGCGGCTTCCCCTGGACTCCGCAGTACAACTTCCAGGGAGCATCCGATATCGGGAACGGATTTGATCCCGTTTACAGCTTCGGCCAGTTTGCTGGCGGCTCCTCAGGCAACGCTGGCAACGGGACTTATCTGCCTGCGGCTTTCCAGGGAGGATTCGCCCCGGATTACCGTAGCAATGTGCCTCATGCGGGTGGCGGCAGCGCGTTATTCACGCCTCCAACCGTTGTTCCTGGCACTCTCTTCGAGTGCCTGTTTCCCAATCCTGACCCAACGCTCTGCCCGAGCGGCCAGCAGGGTTTCGGTCCTGTGCCGACCGCACCGGGCATCGCCCGTAACTCCTTCCGCGGTCCCGGATACTTTGGAATTGATGCAACGCTCAGCAAGTCCTTTGGCTTGCCGAACATGAAGGTTATTGGCGAGAACAGCAGGATCGAGTTCCGCGCTAATTTCTACAACCTCTTCAACAAGCTCAATCTCAACGGCAACCCCAACGTCTGGTCCAACGGAATCCAGGCCGACATCAATGATGCTCACTTTGGCCAATCGCAGAGTGCCCTCGGCTCTCGTGTGATTGAGTTGCAGGCCAGGTTTAGCTTTTAACCCGGAGGCCAGTCTCTAACCCCGGCTGAGCCTCGCACCCTAGGAAGCTGTCAACTGTGGATCTATCGTCCTGGTTGGCAGCTTCTCTTTTTTTCGAATATTCGCCTCGAAATTCTATTTCCGTCGCGCCTGCGCCGGTGTATAAACGTCACAACGCGCGGAGGCCAGCACGAAAATTTCATTCAATTGTTTCTTCCGTTGTGGCCGTGTGTTCCTTGGTCTTGGCTTGGCCACGGTGCCTGGTTTCTCGCAATCAGCTCGTGCTCCCGACACCGCACATCGCACCGGCTCTAACCCGGCTTCATTGGAACGCGCCATCGGGCTCGCGTCCAAAGGACAGTGCGAAGCGGCCTTGCCGCTCCTGCAGAGGCTGGCCGGGCTGGCCGCCGAAAGAGACTTGAAGTACCGCGCTCTAATGGCCACCGTGCGTTGCGGGCTTAGCCGCAGGGATGACCGCGCGACCGCGAATGCTCTGCTTGATCTGAAGCGGGACTTTCCTAACGATCCCGAAGTTCTCTACAAAACCTCGCAGATTTTTCTCGAAATGGCCGAGCGAGCTTCCCAGGAGCTTACGATCGCCGCGCCTGATTCCTACCAAACCCAAGAGTTGAAAGCGGAAGCCCTCGAATCACAGGAAAAGTGGGCTCAGGCAGCGGACATCTACAGGCAAATTCTGCGGGAGCACCCGACTCTCCGCGGTATCCACTATCGCCTTGGTCACGCTGCCATCTCGCAGCCGGAGTCGCCCACCAGCGAAGAAGACGCCAAAAAGGAATTCGAACAGGAACTCGCGATTGATCCTGTCAATGCCGCGGCGGAATTCTGGCTCGGCGAAATCGCCCGCCGCCACGGGCAGTGGGACGCGGCCATTTCGCATTTTACTGCGGCGGCGAAATTGGATTCAAACTTCGCGGATGCCCTCTTGTCTCTGGGCACCTCCTTGAATTCCGCGGGCCGATTCAGCGACGCCATACCTCCACTCGAACAGTATGCGAAAATAGTCCCGCGAGCTATTGCCGGCCACTATCAGCTTTATCTCGCATATGTGCGAACCGGTCGCAAGGAGGAAGCGGAACGCGAAATGCTCCTCCACAAGAAACTGGTCGAAAAGAGCGACGCCAAGACCGACTCAAAACCGGATACAACGCCACACTGAGGCTGCGTGGTCCCAGCTGGCTGCCTCCTTGCTAATGACGACGCCGAAGAAATCCCATCCGTCCCGAGTTCAGCCATACCGTCTCATTGCGCGGCTGGTGCTGCTTGCCTCTCTTGTTTCGCTTTGCAGCTCGCTCGCGATTTCGCAGAATAACGCCTCGACTTTTCGAGAGCTTTCGGAAAAAGCCAGGACAGCCAGCGAGGAAAATCGTCTCGAGGACGCCGCCACCCTCTACCGCAAAGCCCTCGCGCTCCGCCCGCGCTGGGCCGAAGGCTGGTGGTCCCTAGGCACGTTGCAATACGACCAGAACCACTACGCTGACGCGGCCGCTTCTTTCGCCAAGCTCCTTGCGCTTCAGCCCGAGAATGGCACCGCCCACGCCATGCTGGGTCTCTGTCAGGTCGAACTCAAACAGGACGAACGCGCCCGCCAGAATCTTTCCCTAGCGCAGCAGCAAGGCGTACAGAACGATCGCCAACTCCAACACGTCGTCTTGTATCAGCTGGCTGGCGCACAATTGAGGCTGCGCCGGTTCGGTGACGCTGCCAGCAATCTCGCTCTTCTCGTTCAGGACGGCGTGCGATCCGACGAAGTTGCGCTGGGCATGGGCATGGCCGTGCTCACCATGCCGCCTGTAAGTCTGCCCGTGACGGGCACTCCTGGACGAGACGTTGTCGAACGTGTCGGTCGCGCGGAAACCTTGAGCACCATGAAGGAATTCGCCGCGGCAAAACAGATCTATACATCGGTCGCCAGTGAATACCCCTCCTATCCAAACCTGCACTATGCGTTTGGCAGGTTCCTTCTCGAAGCTCATGAAGCCGACGAAGCCGTTGAAGAATTTCGCAAGCAGCTACAAAACGATCCGCGGCATGTAGGCGCGCTTTTGCAAATCGCCGCCGTCCTCTACCGCACAGATTCTGCCAACGGTGTTAAGTACGCGGAGCAGGCTCTCAAGCTCAGTCCGCAGCTTCCTTTCGCTCATTACCTGGTTGGCCTGCTCTGCGTCGACACCGACCGTGCCGCGGAAGCCCTTCCTCATTTGCAGATTGCGCAAAGGGCCTTTCCCAAAGAGGCGCAAGTATATTTCGCTCTCGGCAACGCTTACGCCAGGCTCGGCCGCAAAGCCGACGCCGCACGCATGCGCGCCGAATTTGTCCGCCTCAACACCGCCCAAAAAGCTCAAAAGGAAGCCACAGATTCCGGCATCTACGGCGACCAATCCTTCGCCTTCTCCGAGAAACTCCAGCAGCAAGCCACACGGCCTCCGCCTAGGCCATAAACTCCGTCACTCGTCCATCCTTTTCCTACCCACCCGCTCAGTTTTCTCGGTCTGGGGTAAAATGCTTTTCGGAGCTCTAATTTTGTCGACATCGGTTTACGCTAATGTCAATATCATTTAAGGACATAGAGACCCAGCCTGCTCCCACCTCTACCGCACCCGTTAGGCCCCTTCTTTCGATATTCTTGCGGACTCTACTGGCAAGATTTTTCGTCAACCCTTTCTTTTTCAATCCCTTGCACACTCTTGGCGCAAAAACAATGGGGGTGGGCTCAACCTCGTTAGCCGCAACCCATTTTGCAGCGCGCCCCGCCCATCCTTTCCTTTCGGTTTTGCAGTCGATCTCAGCCCGCATCGCCTGCCCGCAATGACCACTCTCTCCCGCGCCCACTTCCTTCGCCTTCTTGCCGCGTCGCTCGGCGCGGCGGGCACGCGTCTGCGCGTTTTTCCGTCCCGCGCTGGACTCGCTCCTCACATCCCGCCTGCACCGCCTCTTTTTGAGGAGCTGCCGCCCTCCGTCACCGGCATCAACTGGCGCCACGTCAACGGCCGCTCGTCCGAATACTATTTGCCGGAAACCACGGGAGCCGGCTGCGCCTTCCTCGATTATGACAACGACGGCTGGATGGACATCTACCTTGTCAACAGCGGCAAGTGCGATTTCTTCGCGCCTGATCCGCCGCTGCGCAACGCGCTCTTCAAAAACAATCGTGACGGAACTTTCACTGACGTAACGGAAAAAGCCGGCGTTGCTGCTGGAGGCTACGGCATGGGCGTTGCCGTTGGCGACTACAACGGCGACGGCTTCCCCGATCTCTACGTCACACAGTACGGGCGCAGTATTTTATACCGCAACAACGGCGACGGAACCTTTACCGACGTGACGGAAAAAGCCGGCATAGCAGCGCCCGGCTGGGCTTCCAGCGCCGTCTGGTTCGACTACGACAATGACGGCAAACTCGACCTCTTCGTCTGCCGCTTCGTTGAATTCGACAAAAGCAAAAACAAATTTTGCGGCAACGAGAAAACCAAAGAGCGCTACTACTGCATTCCTCGCGTCTACACTCCCGCGCGCAGCTGGCTCTTCCACAACAATGGCGACGGCACTTTCACCGACGTCAGCATGGAATCCGGCATTGGCAAGGTTCTAGGAAAAGCGTGGGGCGTTGTCGCCACCGACATCAACAACGACGGCTGGATGGACCTTTTTGTCGCCAACGACACTGTCGAGAATTTTCTTTTTTTGAATAAGAAAAATGGAAAGTTCGAGGAAATCGGCTTGCAGTCGGGCGTCGCCTTCAGCCAGGACGGCCGCGAACGTTCCGGAATGGGCGTGGACTCCGCCGACTTCAACCAGGACGGCTGGCAGGACCTTTTCGTCACCAACGTCGATCAGGAAATGTATTCCATCTACAAAAACAATCACGATCTGACGTTTGAAGATCTCGCCGGCCCCATGGGTTTGGGCCGCACCACGCGCCTGATGAGCGGCTGGGGACTGAAGTTTTTCGACTACGACAACGACGGCAATCTCGATCTCTTCATCGCCAACGGTCATCCCGACGACCGTATCGAAGAACACTCCAGCCACGTGCAGTACAAAGAGCCGCTACTGCTCTTTCACAATAACGGGAAGATTCTGGAAAACGTAAGTGCAGCCGCAGGTCCGGCATTCGACAAGAGTTTCGCCGCCCGCGGGCTGGCCATTGGAGATCTCACCAATACTGGCGCGCTCGATGTGTTGATTTCGATGAACGGCGAACCACCGGTTCTTCTGAAGAACAGCGCCGCGGCGGGCAATCACTGGCTGGGCGTGAAACTTGTGGGAAAGAGGGCCAACTCCGACGCCATCGGCGCAAAACTCACCTGGACCACCGGAAATCTGAAACGCACGCAAATGAAAGTAGGCGGCGGCAGCTATCTCTCATCGCACGATCCGCGCATGGTGTTAGGCCTCGGCGCAAACTCCCGCGTCGATCGCCTCGATGTCCAGTGGCCGCTACCCAACGGCAGCGTGGAAACCTTCAAGGATCTCCCCGCCGATCGTTACATCACCATCGTCGAAGGCCAAGGCCTCAAGGAGAAGTAGAACCACAGGTAGTAGTTGGCAAAAAATCGCGGCCTATCGTTCTGTAATGTTCAGCGTGGTCGGCTCGCCTTCGGCGCTACTTGGAGCAACCCATAGCGTCACACGCGCCGGCTCGACACCAAATGTATCCTCCGCGCCCCAAAACGCAAACGTCTCCGCACTCAGGTCGAAAGTAACTTTGCGCGATTCGCCTGGAGCTAACGTAACGCTCTGGAATCCTTTCAGCATCCGCACCGGCATCGCGATGCTGGTTCCGTCGAGCCGCACATAAAGTTGCGGCATGGTCTCTCCGGCGCGCGATCCGGTGTTGGTGACTTCCGTGCTGACGGTGACAACTTTTGCAGCTTTGCTCTTTGCGGCGAGCGCTTGCCGCAAAGAACCCAGCGAGATTTCCTTGGCGCTCGCAGATGTCGCGCCGTAACGGAAACTCGTGTATGTCAGCCCAAAGCCAAACGGAAACTGCGGTGTATTCTTTTCATCGAGGTAGCGTGAAATAAATTTCGTCTCGCCCTTTTCCGCCGGATGATCGGGATCGGTTGCGGGACGGCCGGTGTTCAGCGCGTTGTAATACAGCGGCTCCTGACCCACCGACCGGGGCCAGCTGAGCGGAAGGTGGCCGGTGGGTGCGGCGTCGCCGAGCAAAAGATCGGTCAGCGCGTTGCCGGCTTGCACGCCGGGGTACCAAGCCGCGAGCACAGCCGGGACATGTTCGAATGTCCACGGCAAAGTCAGCGGCCGTCCGCTGAAAAGAATCAGCACCACGGGCTTGCCGGTGGCGACAACTTTTTCAAGCAGTTCTTGCTGGCGGCCGGGGAGGCCGATCCACGCGCGCGATGCGGCTTCACCGGTCATAACGGGGGCGTCTTCGCCGAGCGCCAGCACCGCAACGTCGGAATTTTGCGCGGCGCTTACCGCCGAAGAGATATCGCTATCCGATGCATCCAGAAAAGTTCCGGCCTTCGCGTAGTGTACGCGCGATTCACCGAGTTTTTGGGAAAGCGCTCGGCGCAGCGTGATCGCGTCTTCGCCGCGGCCAAGTCCGCCCCACGAGCCGATCATATTTCCGGCATCATCGGCCAACGGCCCGATCAACGCAATCGATCCCGCTTTGGCGGAAAGTGGAAGCAATGGCGCGCCGGAAACCGATTCGTTGCGCAGCAGAACGATGGAACGGGTTGCGGCGGTCTTTGCGACGGCCAAACTTTCCGGACGCAGGAAGGCGCTCGATTCCTTACTTTCATCGGTATAGGGATGATCGAAAAGTCCCATCGCAAATTTCACGCGTAGAATTCTGCGGACAGCGTCGTCGATTACGGCTTGCGAAACTTTTCCCGACTGCACCAGCTTCAGCATGTTCTGGTGATAGAGGTTGCTTTGCATGTCCATATCCACGCCGGCGAGAAACGATTTGCGGGCCGCCGTGGCGCCGTCAATGGCGATGCCGTGAGCCATGACTTCGCTGACAGAAGTCCAATCGCTGACTACAAATCCCTGGAAGCCCCATTCTTTTTTCAAAATTTGCTTGATAGTGAAGGGGTTGGCGGAAGCCGGAATTCCGTTGAGCGAATTAAATGCGCTCATAAATGTTCCGGAGCCGGCCTCGGCGGCGGCGTGGAATGGCGGCAGATAATATTCGCGCAGCGTGTGTTCGGAAATCTCCGTGGTGTTGTAATCGCGGCCGCCCTCAGCGGCGCCGTAGCCGACGTAGTGTTTTGCGCAGGCGACGATACTGTCCGGGGCATCAAGGTGTTCGCCCTGATAACCGCGCACGTAGGCCCGGGCCATGGCCGAGCCAAGGAATGGATCTTCGCCGGAGCCTTCGGAGATGCGGCCCCAGCGCGCATCGCGCGCGATATCCACCATGGGCGAAAAAGTCCAGCGCACGCCGGACGCCGAAGCCTCCTGCGCGGCAATGCGCGCCGTTTTTTCCACGATGGAAGGATCCCAAGTTGCGGCAAGGCCGAGGTTCAGCGGAAAGGTTGTGCGGAAACCGTGAATGACGTCGAGACCGAAGATCAGCGGGATGTGCAAACGGGATTCGTCGACGGCGATGTGCTGCAATTCGTTGGTGGCGCGCGCTCCGGTGACATTGAAAAGCGAACCGACTTGGCCTTTGCGAATCATGTCCTTGTCGTCGGTGCGACCGGAAGTTGGACCAGTGGCGGCTCCGGCGGAATACTGAACGAGCTGGCCGATTTTTTCTTCGAGAGTCATCTTGGCAAGGAGCGCGTCAACTCGTTTTTCGATCGCCGGCAGGCTTAGCTGATTTTGGGAAGAGGTTTTTGCGGGAACTTTCGAGACGGCCGGAGCTTTTGGCGTTTGCGCCGGGACAGCTGGCAAGCCGAGATATAAGCACAGCATCGCAAGGAGAAGGAAGGCGCTCGGCGAAAGAAAACGTCCGTGACCGTTAAACAAGGGTGACCAGACTGCGCGAAGTTTCATAAGTGACGTAAACCGCCTTTGTGATGGGTGGAATTGCGCTAGCGGGAAAAATACAGGAACCAGCCAGGGCCGCAAAGGGCGGTATAGGCCAGCACCCCCAACTGAGAAAAGCATAAATCACCAAAACGCAGAAGTAAATCGATTTATCTAAGTAGAACAGGGCGGAAACCGCCTGCTTTCGGCAGCCGAGCTGATACGTTCGTGCGCTTGCCGGAATGCCGGAGCCTGTGACAGACTACGCAACCAACAGAGCCATGTCACGCGGCAAATCGGACCAAGGCGGCGGAGCGCAGGGTGGCGGCGAGCACAAGGTGAACCTGCGCGAACTGGCCGAGCACCTGGGTTTGTCGGTGGCTACAGTTTCTCTGGTGATGAACCGGTCACCCGCGGCGAAGTCCATTCCACACCACACACAGGCACGTGTGCGCGCTGCCGCGCGCGAACTGAATTATCGCCCGAACGTGATGGCACGGATGCTGCGGCAGCAGCGGAGTTTTACGGTAGGCGTGATCGTGCCGGAGATCAGCGAGGGATATGCGGCGCTGGTGCTTTCGGGCGTGGAAGACCACCTATTGCAGGAAGGGTATTTCTATTTCGTCGTGAGCCATCGCCATCGCGCTGATCTCATTGAAGAATATCCTCGCTTACTGCAACAGCGCGCGGTGGAAGGATTGGTGCTGGTGGACACGCCGTGCCAGCCGGGAAGTTCCGTGCCGATCGTGGCTGTCTCCGGACATAAGCATGCAGCCGGTGTGACGAATATTTCGCTGAATCATAGCCGCGCGGCGCGGTTGGCGCTCGATCACCTGAGCGACCTCGGCCATCGCCGGATTGCGTTCATCAAGGGACAGGCGTTCAGTTCGGACACCGAAGTACGTTGGAAGGCGGTTCGAACCGCGGCCCACGAGCTGAATCTGCAAGTCGATGAGAAACTGACGGTGCAACTGGAGAGCGAGTCACCGACGCCGCAGCCGGGTTATGACATGACGTGCAAACTTCTGAAGACCGGGCAAGCGTTCAGCGCACTGTTCGCATTCAACGATATTTCGGCGCTGGGCGCGATCCGCGCATTGCGCGAGTCGGGGCGCAGAATTCCCGAAGACGTTTCGGTGATCGGGTTCGACGACATTCAAAGCGCCGCCTATCAGAACCCGGGGCTGACGACGATTCGCCAGCCGTTACGGCACATGGGCATGACCGCGGCGGAAACGCTGGTGCGGAGGATCAACTCGCCGAAAAGCGCTGAGTATCCAAAGAACATTGTGGTGGAGCCGGAACTGATTGTGCGGGGCAGCACAGCAGCAGTCGCTTGAACCGTCCATGACTCGTACTCTTTTGATTGACACCGATGGCGGTTCAGACGATGTGGTGGCGCTGATAATGGCGCTGCGATCTGCGGACGCACGTGTAGCGGCGATCACAGTGGTTGCGGGAAACGTTTGTGTCGAACAAGCAACGCAGAACGTCCTGTACACAGTGGAACTGTGCGGGGCGCAGACTCCAGTTTACGCCGGTGCGGCCAAGCCACTGGTGCGAGATCTTGTGACCGCGCAGTGGTTTCATGGGAAAGACGGCCTCGGAGATCACGGATACCTTCCGGCGTCGCGGCGTGCGGACCCAACTCGCGCGGTAGACGCGATCATCCAGACGGTCCTAACAAATCCGGGAATCGAAATCGTCACCTTGGGGCCCTTGACGAACCTCGCCCTGGCGATGGGCAAAGTACCCGAGATTGGCAAAGCAATTGGTCGTTGCATTGTGATGGGCGGCGCGCCGTGCTGCGAAGGGAATGTTACGCCAGCCGCCGAATTCAACATCTGGGTGGACCCGGAAGCGGCCAAGATGGTCTTCCGAGCCGGACTGCCCCTCGAGATGGTGGGATGGCATCTGTGCCGCGGTAGAGCGGCGCTCAATGAGCCCGACATCGAGAAGATCCAGGCATTGCAAACACCAGTGGCGAAATTTGCGATCCGCTGCAACAGCGTCGCGGCCCAGGCGTATCGCGTGCAAACCGGAGAACTGGGAATTTCGCTCCCGGATCCGATAGCTATGGCGATCGCTCTCGAGCCGGAACTATGCACCTTCTCGAGCATGCACTACGTTGACGTCGAAGCGGCAAGCGATCTGACGCGGGGAATGACCGTGGTTGACCGGCTGGATGTGGCAGGCGACGAGCGAAACAGAAGTCAGTGGGAATGGGCGTTGCAAGCACAAGTGAAGACGCGGGTGTGCTGGACACTCGATGTTGCCGGTTGGAAAGCCGCACTGTGTACTGCCCTTGCATAGCCAGGTGAGTCGTGGCGACAATTCGTAAACCGGTCGTGGTGGTCGGGAGCATCAACATTGACCTTGTTGCGCGCGCCGAACGCATTCCGCTCCCGGGAGAAACGGTTCTCAGCAGCGACTTCCAAATGCATCCTGGCGGTAAGGGAGCGAATCAGGCTGTCGCGGTGGCACGGCTCGGTTATCCCGTTCACATGATTGGCCGTATCGGTTCCGATGCGTTCGGCCAGAACCTCCGGACGCAACTGGCGCAAAGTGGGGTCGACACTTCCGGCGTGCAAATTTGCCAAGGTCCGTCAGGGGTGGCGGTGATCGCGGTTAGTCCCAGCGGAGAGAACGCCATTGTGGTCACGGCGGGGGCCAATGCGCTGGTCTCGCCGAGAGACGTGGATGAGAACGCCGACAGGATACGCACGGCGGGCGTTGTGCTCACGCAGCTGGAAATTCCACTGGAGACGGTGCAGCACCTGGGGAGACTCTGCGCCAGCTGGGGCGTTCCGATGATCCTGGACCCTGCTCCAGCAAGGGCATTGCCTGCGGAGTTGCTGGAGCAAGCGAGCTGGCTGACGCCAAACGAAATTGAAATAGCGCAGTGCTTAGCGGGAGCGCAGACTGCTGTTGCTAGTGGGAATACTTCGGCCATAGTCGACGCTTTGGTGAAGCGGTGCGGCTGTGGCCTGGTGTTGAAGATGGGTCCGCGGGGCGCGTGTCTGGCTACCAAGGATTTTCGCCAGCAGATCGATGCCTTCGCTGTGGCTGCCGTGGACACCACGGGGGCGGGAGATGCGTTCAACGGCGCTTTTGCGGTGGGACTCGTGACGGGCAAGTCGCCGTTAGAAAGTGTGCGCTTCGCGGTCGCTGCGAGCGCGGTGTCAGTTACGCGAGCCGGGGCTCAGCCGTCCATGCCGACGATGGAGGATGTAAATCTTCTTCTGAGCCAGAAGGCAAAGCCGGAGACAGGCTAGTCTCTTTCTTGAGTGACGATGTGGACGTCCACTTCGGGAGACTCGCGCAGGAAGCGATGGGCGGCGGAGAGGTAGAGGTATTTTTTCCAGCCGTGTTCGACGGATCTGCCAAAAATGACGTGGGTAATGTGCTTTTCGCGTACGACTTTCGCGACCGTGTCAGCCACGCTCAAGCCTTTTAATTGGACCACCTTGGCCCCAAGATTTTCCGCGAAGCGAAGATTTGCAGCGAGAGCCTTCTTACCAGGGTCGGCATCATCACGGCCAGTGTCCACGTGAATTACGTAAAGTTCGGAGTCGAGACGACGGGCCATGCGAGCGGCGCGCGCGATCAGATACTGAGCCGCCGGATTCGAGCTGACGCACACGGCGATGCGTTCGCGCACAGCCCAGTTTTTCTGGATGTCTTTCGCCGCCATGTAATTTTCCAGGCTGCGATCGACCTGTTCGGCAACCTGGCGGAGCGCGAGTTCGCGAAGAGCGATAAGGTTGCCGCGGCGAAAGAAATTGCCCAGAGCCTGTTCGATTTTCGCTGGCATGTAGACATCCCCACGGCGCAGGCGGTTTTGCAGGGCCTCGGGAGTCAGATCCACCATGACGGTTTCCGTGGCCGTCATGGGCACCCAGTCGGGAACTGTTTCGCGGACAGTGATGCCGGTGATGTTGCGGACGACCGGAGAAATGCTTTCGATGTGCTGGATATTGAGGGTGGAGATCACGTCAATCTTTGCGGCGAGGATGGACTGCACGTCTTCGTAGCGTTTGCGGTTTTTGCTGCCAGGAATGTTGGTGTGGGCCAGTTCATCCACCAGGACGACGGCCGGCTTGCGAGCCAGGACGGCATCGAGATCCATCTCTTCGAATAAGGTGCCCTTGTACTCGATTTTCTTGCGCGGCACGGATTCGAGCTGCGTGGCGAGTTCTTCGATTCCCTTGCGGCCGTGCGTTTCGACTACACCGATCACCACGTCTTCGCCGCGACTGTGGCGGCGAATCGCTTCGCTGAGCATGGCGAAGGTTTTGCCGACGCCGGGGGCGTAGCCGAGAAAAAGTTTGAAGGCGCCGCGCGCTTTTTCCGGCGGCGAGGCGACGGCAAGCCATTCTTCGGGGTTTTTGGTCACTTACGCTTCCCTAACCTGCAAACGGCAGTGACTGCGCTAGAATTGCCACATGCTTTCCGTGATCCAGCGGCGAACACCGCGAAGCTTTCTGGCCTTGCTGATCGTCGCTGGAATTACAGTGTTTTTCCGCAAAGAACTGCCGCACGTGAACCAGACGACCGTGGCGTTTTCGTTTCTCCTGGCAATTTTAGCAGTTTCCGCGGTGTGGGGCATGACCGTGTCGGTATTCATGTCCGTGCTGGCGATGCTGGCGTTTAACTATTTTTTTCTGCCGCCGGTAGGCACATTTACCATCACTGACCCGCAAAACTGGGTGGCGCTAATCGCTTTCTTGGTTACCTCCATCACGGGCAGCCGCCTATCCAGCCGCATACGGCGGGAGGCCGATGTGGCCAACCGGCGGCGGCGGGAAATTGAACACTTGTATTCGTTCAGCCAAAAACTGCTGGGCGAAGGCAACGTGATTCAGCTGATGAACGCGATTCCGAATCACATCGTGGACGCTTTCGAAAGCGGAGCCGCGAGCCTATATCTGGCGGACAAGCAGAAATTCTATCGCTCGGGATTCGGCACGCTGCAGTTGGAAGAGGAACAACTGCGGATGGCATACGAACGCGAAGAGCCTTCTGTGGATGCGGCGGGCGGTTTTTGTTATGGCCCGGTGCGAATCGGCATGAAGTCCATCGGAAGTTTTGGAATTTCCGGCGCCCCCCTTTCGCGACAAACGCTGGAGGCGGTCGGCACGCTGCTGGGCATCGCCATCGAACGTGCACGAGCCGTGGAGCAATTGAGCCGTACGGAGGCAGATCGCCAGGGCGAGCGGCTGAAATCGGCGCTGCTTGATTCCATCACCCACAATTTCCGCACGCCCCTGACCTCAATAAAAGCCTCGGTGACTTCGTTGCTCGCGGCGCGCCCTCCGGATACAGCCGAGCAGCGCGAGCTGCTGGAAATCATGAACCAGGAATGCGACCGGCTGAACAAACTGGTGGAAGATGCCTCGGAAATGTCCATGCTGGAGGCGGGCGAAATCGAACTGGAATTCCGGCCGGTCTCGGCGCGAGAACTGATTGAAACGGCTCTGATTTCCTGCAAAACATCGCTGGGGGCACGCGAAGTGCGCATCCAATTGCCTCCAGGCCTGCCGCCCGTGCGAGCCGATCTGCCGCGAGCCAAAGAGGTGCTGGTGCATCTGCTGGAGAACGCGAGCCTGTATTCGGGCAGCGACCAGCCGATTATTGTGGGAGCGGAAAATAACGGCAGCACGGTCACCTTCAGCGTCGCGGATCACGGGCCCGGCATCGACGTGATGGAGCAAGGATTGATCTTCGACAAGTTTTACCGGGGCAAGGACCAGCGCGCGATCATCCAGGGCACCGGGATGGGTTTGCCGATTTCGAAAGCCATCGCGGAAGCGCACGGAGGCACCATCGGAGTGACCTCACAACTCAATCACGGTTCAGTGTTTATCTTCACGTTGCCCGCGGCGCGCGAAGGGGCGGATCGCCCGTGAGTTCCGCCAAGATCCTCATTGTTGATGATGCACAGCAGGTACGGCGGGTGTTAAGGACGGCGTTATCGGCCGAGGGTTATACGATTTTTGAGGCTGGTACGGGAGAAGAAGCGCTGGAATCCGTGCGCAAGTCCACTCCTGACGCGATTTTGCTGGACGTCAACATGCCCGGGATCGGAGGCCTGGAAACCTGCCGGGAGATTCGCCGCACGCTGGATGTGCCGATCGTGATGCTCACGGTGCGCAACGCCGAACGCGACAAAGTGATGGCGCTGGACGCCGGCGCGGACGACTATGTCGTGAAGCCTTTCGGAATGGCGGAATTGCTGGCGCGCATGCGCGCCGCGCTGCGTCGCCGGACTCCGGCCGCAATGTTGACAACGTTTTCTTCTAAAGATTTTGCAGTCGATTTCGAGGGTCGGTGGGTGAAGGTCAAGGGGCAGGAAGTTCACCTGACGCCCAAAGAGTTCGAATTGCTCCGCCAGCTGATCGCAAATGCGGGCAAGCCGATCACGCACCGGAGACTCCTGCAAGCTGTGTGGGGGCCGGATTATGGCGATGAGCCCGAACACCTGCGAGTGATGATCAATCAACTAAGGAAAAAAATCGAGAGCGATCCGGCGCGGCCGAGACTGATTTTGACCGAGCCGTGGGTGGGCTACCGCTTTCAAACGCCGCGAGAGGCTAAGCCGGCCAAGACGGACGACGCGGAAGATTAGTGCTGCCGACGTCTCCGCGCCGCCGCTGTCTCCGATTTCGCGTATCATGCGCTGGTGCGCGTGCTTGTAGCAGAAGACGATTCCGGCGTCCGGCATTTCGTGGTGAAGGGTCTGCAGGAGCAGGCCTACGCGGTGGATGCCGTCGCCACCGGCAACGAGGCGCTTGAACAGGCTGAGATCAACCCCTACGACCTGATCAT
Source organism: Candidatus Eiseniibacteriota bacterium (assembly GCA_035607085.1). Lineage (GTDB taxonomy): Bacteria > Acidobacteriota > Terriglobia > Acidiferrales > UBA7541 > Acidiferrum. Next base: position 18,616 of record DATMZI010000029.1, read on the forward strand.
CCTCGATGTTATGCTTCCCGGGCTCAGTGGATTCGAGGTTTGCCGCCGCCTTCGCGAGGCCGGGCAGAAAATTCCCGTCCTGATGCTTACGGCGCGAGACGCCGTCGAAGATCGGGTTGCCGGCCTGGACCATGGCGCAGACGATTATCTGACCAAGCCGTTCGAATTCCGCGAACTGTTGGCTCGCATGCGCGCGCTGCTCCGGCGTCCGGCGGAACTCAAGCCCGCACAGCTTCAGGTTGCCGATTTGACGCTCGACACGGCCGGGCAGATCGCCAGCCGGGGCGGCCGCAATATTCCCCTCACGCACAAAGAGTATGCGTTGCTCGAATATCTAGTTCGCAATGCGAATCGTGTAGTCGGCCGCGCCGAAATAGCCGAACACGTGTGGGACGAACAGTTCGACCCGTTTTCCAATTTGATCGAGGTGTACATTAATCGCCTGCGCCGTAAAATTGATGGTGCGAGAGAAATTCCGCTTCTTCACACGCGCCGAGGGGCCGGCTACCTGCTCGGTCTGGTTGGAGAGCACACTGACACTGCGGATACGTCCGAATCCGCATCCACTACGCGTGGGAAAAACAGGTCCCACGGCAAGCGGCACGATGTTTAACTCTGTACGGGCGCGGCTGACTCTCTGGTATGCCGGGGTGCTTACCTGCACGCTGCTATTGCTTTCGTCGGCCATTTATTGGATCGTCAAGCGAAACGTGATGGCGCGCACTGACTCCGGCCTGGTCGAGTTGGCCGACTCGTTCCTCGCTACGCTGGAAGCCGAGCTTAGCGACGCCACTCCGGCAAATGATGTGGCAGCCGCCGCGCGGCAATCGATGCTCGAGCATCAGTATCCGGGCCATGCGTTCGCGGTTCTTTCCGGCGGCCGACTTCTGCTGAACTCTGAACAGCTCCCGACCGCGAGTCGAGAATCTCGGCGCACGGAACCGAATCCGAAAATGTCGCCTGAAATCCTGCAGGCCTGCGTCGCCTCGTCGAAATCGGAAGAAGATCCGTTTCGTTCACTCCCAGGCAAACGCGGCGGCACGCGATGTTACGTCCGCAACTTCAAGGCCGCGCAAACAGCTTATCAGCTGGTGATCCTGGCCTCGCTTCACCCGGAAAGCGAACTGTTCGCGCGCCTGCGAACCACGCTAGGCTGGCTGGTTCCGGTCACGATTGTTCTTGCTTCGGCAGGCGGCTATTTCCTAGCGCGAAAGAATCTGGCGCCTGTCGCTGATATGACGGCGCGCGCGGATCGTATCAGTGAATCCACTTTGCATGATCGGCTCACAGTGCAAAATCCCGGGGACGAACTCGGGCGCCTTGCGGCGACCTTCAACCGCCTGCTGGATCGCCTTGATCTTGCCTTCGAACGGCAGCGCCGGTTCATTGCCGACGCATCTCATGAGCTCCGTACTCCGCTCGCCATCTTGCAAGGCGAATCGGAGGTTGCTTTATCAAATCCGTCGCGTACGCCCGGCGAGTATCGCGAATCGCTCTCTATCCTGCAGCAGGAAGCACGCCGGCTGGCCCGCATCGTCGAAGACATGTTCACGCTCTCACGCGCCGACGCGGGCCAGTATCCCATCATGCCCCGCGCGCTCTACCTCGACGAACTTATCGCCGAATGCGCTCACTCGGTGCGAACCCTGGCGGCCGCCAAAGCCATCACGCTTTGCGTCGAGTCCAGCGGCGAGCTGCCGTTTTCCGGCGACGAATCCTTGCTGACGCGCATGCTGCTCAACCTTCTCGACAATGCAATCAAGTACACGCCAGCAGGTGGAAGAATCACGATTGCAAGCTCTTCGACGACCAGCGAAGCGCAAATCGCGGTTACCGACAATGGCCCCGGCATCCCAGAGGAATTTCATACCCGTATCTTTGAAAGATTTTTTCGCGCCGACCAAGCCCGCAGCCGCACCAATTCCGCGGGCGGCGCCGGCCTCGGCCTTTCCATTGCCAAGTGGATTGCCGAAGCTCATCGCGGAACGCTCAACCTCACGCGTTCCGATACCCGCGGTACCGTATTTACGGTAACTCTGCCTGCAGCAACCGTTATCTGATGACCTCGCGGTTAATCCTGGATTTAACTCGCATTGGCTAGATTGGACCCGCACGACTGTTTCTTCACGAATCGGATGATGGCCAACGTGCACCTGCCGCATCGTCAATTGATCACCGCTCTTTGCTGGTTCGCGGTGCTGCCGCTTACGCAGGCGCGCGTCTCTGCCCAGGAGAAGCCCGCGGCGCCTCAGCCGCAAGCTCCGGCTGCTGCTTCCACGTTACCGCCAAGTTCCAGCGCCGCCGAACCCGCGCAAATTTCTCTTTCCAGAGCGATTGACCTTGCACGCGCGAACAGCACCGTTTATCAAGCCGCGCTCGCCGAGGCCGGTTCCGCGCACGAGGACCGGACGCAAGCCCGCGACGCTCTGTTGCCGCAAGTCGCCTACAACAACCAATATCTCTACACGCAGGCGAATCAGATTGGCGGCGTGCGGTTTATCGCCAACAACGCGGTCCACGAATACATCAGCCAGGGCAACGTGCACGAATCGATTGACGCTGCGGCAGTGGCCGTGTACCGCAGGGTCGCGGCGGCCGCTGCAGTGGCCCGCGCGAGAGCCGAGATCGCGTCGCGCGGACTGGTGGTCACCGTGGTGCAGAGTTATTTCGCCGCCATCGCGGCGCAAAACAAACTGGAATCCGCACGCCGCGCCGCCGCGGAAGGCGACCGCTTCCTCCAGCTGACCCAGCAGCTCGAACACGGCGGCGAAGTCGCCCATTCCGATTCGATCAAAGCCGAATTGCAGGCGCAGGAGCGTCGCCGGCAGCTTCAAGAAGCGCAACTTGCACTTTTAAATACCCGCCTCGACCTTGCGGTGCTGATTTTTCCCAATTTCCAGGACAATTTTGTGCTCACCGAAAATCTCAACGCCTCTGCCCCGCTCCCCACTTTCGAGGAAATTCAGCAGCAGGCTGCGCGAGACAATCCCGATCTGCGTGCTGCTCTCGAAACGGTCAACATGACCAAGCACGACGTTACGGCCGCCCGCGCCGGATATCTCCCCTCCCTCGGCTTCGACTATTTCTACGGAATCGACGCTGCGCAATTTGCTGCGAGCTCCACGGTGAACGGCCAAAAACTCAGCAATCTCGGTTCGTCCGCGCTGGGTTCTCTGAATCTTCCAGTGTGGAATTGGGGCGCCACGCGCAGCCGCATCCACCAGGCCCAGCTTCAGCAGAAACAAGCCAAGGCCGAACTCTCTTACACGCAGCGGAAGCTGATCGCTGAAATCCGTTCCCTCTACGCCGAAGCCGAAACTTCGCTGAACGAACTGGCCGGCCTGGAACGCTCGGCCGAACTCGCCGCAGAAAGCCAGCGTTTGACCACGCTACGCTACAAAGGCGGCGAGGCCACGGTGCTCGAAGTGGTGGACTCGCAAACTGCATTCGTTCAAGCAGCCAACAATTATCAGGACGGGGCGGTTCGCTACCGCGTCGCTCTCGCCAACCTGCAAACGCTTACCGGAGTGCTCACCAACCCATGACGCAAACTTCTTCACGCATTCGTGGATGCGCGCTGGCGACGTTTGCGCTGGCCCTGGCGTTCCTTTCGGCGTGCTCCAAAAAAGAGGAGGAAGTCACACCCGAAGTGTCCGTTCAGGTAATTTCTGCGCGGGTCGGTGAAATTTCCCAGACCGTAAGCGCCGAGGCCGTAGTCTTCCCGCTTCAGCAAGCGGTGGTCACGCCAAAAATCACTTCGACGATCAAAACATTTCAGGTACAGCGCGGGGCGCGCGTTCGCAAAGGCCAGCTTCTGGCCGTATTGGAAAATAGAGATCTATCCGCGGCCGCGATTCAAAGCAAGGGCGAATTCGAACAAGCCGAAGCGACCTACGTTACCTCGACGGCCGCTGGTCTGCCGGAGCAAATTCAGAAAGCCGAGCTCGATGCCGCCAGCGCAAAATCGGCCCAAGACGCACAGCAAAAAATCTACGACAGCCGCAAGGAACTGTTCGAACAGGGCGCCCTTCCCCGCCGCGACCTCGACGCTGCGGAAGTCGCGCTGATCCAAGCGCGCAGCCAGTACCAGCAAGCGCAAAAAGCGCTTGACGATTTGCGCCGCATCGGCAAGCAGCAGGCCCTCAAGACCGCCGGCGGCCAGCTCTCCGCCGCAAAAGGGAAATTGCTCAGCGCCGAAGCGCAGCTGAGCTACTCCGAGATTCGCAGCCCGATCGACGGAGTCGTCACCGATCGCCCACTATTCCCCGGCGAACTGGCGTCCGCCAATCAGCCGATGCTTACGGTGATGAACACCAGCCGCTTGATCGCTAAGTCTCACATCGCGCAGTCGCAGGCGGTTACGCTCAAGGTCGGGGATCATGCCACGATTCAAATCACCGGCCTGGACGAGCCGGTTCCCGCAAAAGTTTCTCTCGTCAGCCCGGCTCTTGACCCCGGCAGCACTACCATCGAGGTCTGGGTCGAAACGTCGAAGCCACCGGCGGCCCTGAAGCCTGGCATGAGCGTGCAAGTTGCCATCACTGCCGCCACCGCCAGCAATGCCGTACTCGTTCCACAAAATTCGGTATTCGAATCGCAGGAATCCGGTTCTTACGTTTTGCTCGCAGGCAAAGACGGTGTCGCCCACCGAACGCCTGTCCAACTCGGACTCCGCGGCGCCCGCGACACGCAAATCCTCAAAGGCCTTTCCGCCGGCGATTCCGTAATCACCTCCGGCGGCTATGCTCTCCCCGACAAAACTAGAATCAGAATCGACGCCTCTTCTTCTGCCTCGCCAGCTTCTGAAACGGCCGGCGAAAAATCCTCTTCCGGCTCGGAAAAGGAGTAGCGGCAGTGGCGGACCAGACTCCCGTCTCTTCTCCCCTGCCCGTTCGCGATCGACACGTCTTCTGGTTCCAGAGAATTTCCCGCCCTATCCTTTTTCTGATCACCAGCCTGGCGCTGGTCGGCGGTTATCTGGCCTTCAGCATCCCCGTTTCCGTTTTTCCCAACACCGATTTTCCTCGCGTGGTCATCGGCGTGGACAATGGCGTCATGCCGATCGACCAGATGCTGGTTACCATCACGCGCCCCATCGAAGACTCGGTCAACAATGTTCCGGGCCTGCAGCGCGTCGTTTCCATCACCAGCCGCGGATCGGCCGAAGTTGACCTTTTCTTCGATTGGCAGAACGACATGGTGCTCACGCTTCAGCGTGTGGATGCGGTCGTTGCTCGCTTGCAGGCCGAGCTGCCTACGACGGCTAAAGTCGAAACGCATCGTCTTACCTTCGCCACTTTTCCCATCATCGGGTACAGCCTCACTTCCGACACTCTTTCGCAGGACAATCTCTGGGAAATCGCTACCTACGATATCAAGCCGCGCATCAACCGCCTCGATGGCGTGGCCTCGGTAATAATTCAAGGTGGCCGCGTTCCCGAGTATCAAGTCACTCCTGATCCCGCACGTCTTGTCGCGTCCAACGTTACCGTCGCTGACATCCTCGACGCCGTGCGCCGCACCAACCTCATCGATTCTCCTGGCCTGTTCGAACATCATCACCAGCTTGTTCTCGGCCTGGTCAGCGGTCAGGTGCGTTCGGCATCCGAAATCGGCCAGATCGTGGTCAAGAGCTCTCCGGCCGGCGTTCCCATTCGGGTCGGCGACATCGCCACGGTGGCGCGTTCGGTCGCGCCGGTCTATACCATGGTCACAGCCAATGGCAAATCCGCCGTTCTGCTGAGCGTTAACCGCCAGCCGGATAGCAACACCATTGCCGTGGCCGACGAAGTCCATCAACAAATCGAGCAGCTCCGTCCCGCTCTGCCGCCCGGCATTCACCTGGAACCTTTTTACGATCAATCCACGATCGTTCGCGATGCTATCTCGAGCGTGCGTGATGCCGTCCTGATCGGCATTCTTCTTTCCGTCGTCATTCTCATTCTGTTTCTGCGCGACTGGGGCGCGTCGGCTATCGCCGGCCTGGTCATACCGGCTACGCTCCTGATTACCTGTGTCGCGCTCAAATTCTTCGGCCAAAGCTTCAATCTAATGACCCTTGGCGGCCTTGCTGCCGCCGTAGGTCTGGTGATTGACGACGCCATCGTCGTTCTGGAAAACATTGTCCTCCACCGCGACGCCGGCCAGTCCCGCCATCAATCCATCGCCAGCGCTCTGCACGAGCTCACCGTTCCGCTGCTTGGTTCCACCATCACGCCCATCGTCGTTTTTCTCCCTCTCATCTCGATCGCCGGCGTCACCGGCTCCTTCTTTCGCGCTCTGGCCATTACCATGACCGTCGCGCTTCTCGTTTCGCTTTTCCTGGCCATGACCTGGACCCCCACGCTCAGCCAATATTTTCTTCGCGGCAAACAAGAAGCCTCGCCGTCACTTGCCCCATCCGGTTCTTCCGATTCCACCGACCTCGACACCCAGGCGCTGCTCGAGGCCGAAGAGGCTCACCTCTCCGGATTTTTCGGCCGCATCGTCAATTTCTATACTCGCGTGATGCAGCGCATCCTGCGCCGTCCGATTCTTCTGATTGCCGGATCCGCTGCGATTGTCGCGCTTTCGGTGGTCTGCTATCACTTCCTAGAAACCGATCTGCTTCCCGCAATGGACGAGGGCGGATTCATCCTCGACTACTGGACACCGCCCGGCAGTTCTCTCACGGAATCCGACCGCATCCTTCAGCACCTCGAGCGCATTCTAAAAGCAACCCCCGAAGTGGAAAACACTTCGCGGCGCACCGGCATGGAACTCGGCTTGGCTGCCGTCACCGAAGCGAATCGCGGCGATTTTACCGTGAAGCTCAGGGAGAAACGCGATCGGGGAATCGAGGAGGTCATGGAGGACGTCCGCAAGAAGATCAACCAGACCGAACCCGCCACCCGCGTCGAGTTTGTTCAGGTGCTGCAGGACATGATCGGCGACCTCAGCAATGAGCCAGAGCCCGTGGTGATCAAACTGTATTCCCAGGATCCGCAGGCGCTTCTCGATGCGGCTCCGCGTGTCGGCGAGGCCATCGGGAAGGTCAACGGAGTGGTGGACGTTCTCAATGGGGTGGAGAACACGATCAGCGGGCCCGCCGCCACGTTGCAGGTCAATGCTGCCACCGCCGCCCGTTCCGGCTTCACACCGGAAGAAGTTGCCACCGACGCCGCTGCAATCCTCGAAGGCGAACCCGCCGCCACGCCCGTCGTTCTGCACGATCGCCTTTATCCCATTCGCGTTCGCTTCCCGGACTCTGCTCGCGCTTCTCTCGAGCAGATGCTGAACGTTCCCATCATCAGCGCCACCGGCAAGACCGCCACTCTCGGTTCGCTCGCCGCGCTTGTCGCTGATCCCGGACAAACGGAAATTCGGCGGCAAAACTCGCAGCGTTTCATGCAGGTCACCGCAAAATTGGAAGGTGTCGGTCTCGGCTCAGGGATTGCCGCCGTCCAGAAAGCTGTCAACGCCTTGCACTTGCCTTCGTCCATCCGAGTCGAATACGGCGGCACGTATCAGGAGCAGCAAAAATCTTTTCGCGACCTGCTCAAAGTACTCGTCCTGGCTCTGTTGTTCCTCTTTATCGTTCTGCTTTTCGAATTTCGCAGCTTCTCCGCGCCTGCCGCCATCCTCGCCTCCGCGCTACTCTCCACCTTCGGCGCGCTCTGCGCTCTTCTCATTACCGGCACGACCTTCAATATCGCCTCATTTATGGGCATTATTATGGTCGTCGGCATCGTGGCCAAAAACGGCATCTTGCTTCTCGACGCTGATCAACGCTTCCGCAGTCTCGGCTTCTCCGCCGAAGAAGCCATGATCCAGGCGGGCCGCCGCCGGCTTCGTCCCATCGCCATGACTGCTCTCGCCACCATAGCCGGCATGTTCCCGCTCGCCCTCGGCCTTGGCGCGGGTTCTGAAATGCTCAAGCCTCTTGCGATCACCGTCATCGGAGGCCTGCTGAGCTCCATGGTCCTGTCACTCGTTTTCACGCCCGCCATTCACTACCGCCTCCACCGCGCAAGCGCAGCGCAAACCTGAGTGCCTGGAGTTCGAGAATTCCGTGCGGCCACTTTCTTGGTGTCAACCGGAAATAGTTCCCTGCAACGGCCGTCCCGCAAATTCGTTGGGCGGGATTTTATGCCAGCCGGCGAGGATTTCGTTCACCGACAGGTAGCGTAATTCCCGAACGAGCAGCGCCAATCTACTGAAGCGCGGCGATACAGCAGCTCGTCGCTGCCACTTGATATTTAATTGTTTCTAACGAAGTGCCGCAGCAGAAATGCAAACAGCCCCGCGATTAGCCCGCCGGCGATGATGATGCCTTCCCAGATCAATCCAGACGCCAGGGTCACCGAACTCGTCGCGCCAAATGGCAACAGCAGTGCAACCAGAACGGCTTCGCGGATTCCCATGCCGCCTTGCGTCAACGGCAGCAGCGCCGCCAGCTTTGCCAAGGGCCAGGCAAATAGCCAGACTCGAAAGGGCAGAAACAGTCCGCACGAAATCGCCAGCAGCGCGTTCAGCAAAATAAACGTGCCCTGGATGGCCACGCCCAGCAGCCAGCCGAAAATAACCACTTGCGGCTGGCGCTGCACCGAGTGGAACCCGTGACGAAAGCGCGCGAGCCTGCGGCGAAAACGATGCGAGCGGCCTTTGAGCAACGGTTTACGCAGGGAAAACAGCAGAAACAGAATTGTCGCCGCGAGCAGCGCGCCGATGAATAGAATCTTGTGTCCTAAAGCAGCGAATTGCGGCGGCAGCGATCCGGGAAGAAGAAGCAGCCCAAGAAGAACCAGCGCCGCTTGTGCCGCCAGGTCGAGCAAACGATCGGCAACATTTCCCGCGAGGACGGCGGCGGGGCGCGGGCTGCGCCGCAAGCCAACCGCCATGCGCACAACGTCGCCGCCAATGATCGAGGGAAGAAAGAGCGTGCCGAACAGTCCCCCCAGGTAGCACTGTGCACTCGTGGAAAGATCGAGCTGGGAACCGGCGGTGTTCACGACCATGCGCCACTTGAAAACTCCAACGGCGTGCGCGCACAAATACAGAACAAGAATGATGGCGAAACGAATCGGGGGGACACGAGCGAGGGCGGCGCGCAGCGGGGCCACAGGAAGAAAATAAAAAAGAATCGCGAGGATCACCAGAGCAGCCGCCCAGCGAAAACTTATGGCCAGCCAGGCGCGGGATTTGTTTTTCGGCTGGTGGGCGCCGATCATGCTGCGCCGATCGGAGTTTTGCCGGCGTTGGCTTGGGTTAGAGTGCCGAAAGCGAATTCTGTCATCGGGTACCGCTCGTCAGGTTCCTGACGTGGCCCGACTGGCGGTTTGCGTGCTGAATATTTCTTCAATCTTTTCGGCCAGGACAAAATCCAGATCGCTGATGCCCTTCACACTGTGCGTCACCAGATCGAACGAAACGCGGTTCCAGACGTTCGCCCATTCCGGATGGTGATTCATGGCCTCGGCAACCAGAGCGACGCGCGTCATGTTGCCGAACGCGGCGTTGAAGTCCTTGCACTCGTAGGTCTTGTGCAGTTTGCCGTTCACCGCGCGCCACCCGGGTATCCTGCTGAGCAGTTTCTGGATTTCGTCGTCGGTGAGTTTGCGTGCAGTCATGTGTGCCTCCGTGGATCTGCGGCCAAGCGTCTGGAGGGAGTCCGCAATGGTCGTCACAAACATTATGAATCCGGAGCAGCGCGCGCGCCACAGGTTTTGGTCCGAGAAGGCAACCGCATCCGGAATTTGTTCGCACAGAATGTGATACAACTCTTTTTCGTGTGCGAAGATATTCAATCTCCCTCACAGGACGCTAAGGAGCAGGAGAAATGAAAACAGCGCGAAGGATTCTCCTGTTGGTGCTTTCGATGATTGCGTCTAGCCATGGTTGCCCGGCGCAGAGTGCCTCGCAGCCGCAAAAACATCTTCTGATCATCGGCGAAGAAAAAGGGTACCGCCACGAAGCGGTGTCGCATGCGATGGCGACCATCGAACGCCTGGGCCGCGAGAATGGAATGTGGACGACTACGATTCGCACCGATACCGAAGCGCTGACCAAGAAGAAACTGGAGTACAACGCGAAAAATCTGACTGATTTTGACGCCGTGATGTTCTACACCGGCGGCGAACTGGAAATGAACGCCGAGCAGAAGGCCGCGTTGCTTTCCTTCGTGCATGATGATGGAAAAGGATTCATCGGCGTGCACAGCGCGACCATAACTTTTACGAAGTGGCCGGAGTACGGCGAGATGGTCGGCGGGTATTTCGATGAACATCCCTGGGGCACTTTCGAGGCGCCGATTGTGGTGGAAGATCCCGCGTTTCCAGGCATGCAGCAGTGGCCGAAGTCCTTCCTATGGATGGACGAAATTTATCAGCTTAAAGATTTCTCGCGGGACAAGGTGAGAGTGTTGATGCGGCTCGATGCCGGAAAGCTGGACCTGAATAACTCGCGCGTGCACCGTAAAGATGGAGACTTTGCGGTGACTTGGGCCAAGCCGTTCGGCAAGGGGCGCGTTTACTATTCAACGTTGGGTCACCTGGAACAAAACTGGGACGATCCCAAAATGCAAAAGATGTATGTGGAAGCGATCAAGTGGGTTATGGAACTGGTAGACTCCGACGTCACTCCAAGACCGCTGCCAAGCCACTGATAGCCGTTCCGTGAATCCCGGCGAATGGTTTGCCTGAACTGGCTGAATCCTTTATCGTATAGGTTTCGCTGAGCAGCGGAATTTGCAGTGAGCTCCCGGCGATGGTTTTCGGGAAAACGGAGAGGCTTGTGAAAAAGAAGATACGCGCGATTCAGTATGGGATCGGCCCGATCGGGGCGTCGATTGCGAAACTGCTGCGGGAAAAGCAGTCGGTCGAAATTGTTGGAGCTATCGATACAGATGCAGCGAAAGTGGGACGCGATCTGGGAGAAGTGGTGGGAGCGGGCGATGCGCCATGGGGGGTGGCGGTTTCCGACAACGCCGAAGAAGTATTGTCGCAAGCGGCGGACATTGTGATGCACACGACCTCGTCCTCGCTGGTAAAAGTCGCGGATCAGTTGATCGAATGTTTGAAGGCCGGTTCTTGCGTAGTTTCTACGTGTGAAGAGCTGTCGTATCCGTACCGGACGAATCCGGAGCTGGCGGAGCAACTGGATAAGGAAGCGCGCGACTGGGGCGTTGCGTTGGTCGGCACCGGCGTGAATCCGGGATTCGTGATGGACAAACTGGTGATCACGCTGGCGGCGGTTTCGCAACGCATCGAACACGCGAAAGCGCTGCGCATCGTGGACGCGTCGAAGCGGCGTTTGCCACTGCAGAAAAAAATTGGCGCGGGCATGAGCGTGGAGGAGTTTCGCGCGAAAGTGACGGAAGGAACCATAAAGCACGTGGGCTTACCAGAATCGGTGGCCATGGTCGCGGATGCTTTGGGATTGCCGGTGGATGAAATCACCGAAACGATCGAACCGAAAGTGGCGACGGAACGAGTGCAGACGGAATTTTTGGTCGTGGAACCGGGGCAGGCAGCAGGCGTCCACCAGATCGCGCGCGGACTGGCGGGCGGCAAAGAAGTGATCTACATGGAATTGCAGATGTACGTCGGTGCGAAAGACCCGGCCGATACTGTGACGCTGACGGGACATCCGAACATCAGTTTGACGATTCCTGGCGGTTGTCATGGCGACATTGCGACGGCGTCGGTGGCGGTGAATTCGATTCCGGTGATTTTGAATGCGCCGGCGGGATTGCTGACAGCGAAGGATTTGCCGATCGGATTTTTCTCGCCAACCGCCAAGCCTTGAAGAGGCTGATCGATTGACCCGTAGCGAAACGGGAAGGTGATAAAGTTGGGGTCGCAGCAAACCACCTGAGCAAAGAAACCGGTGGCGGAAAGACGACTTTTGCATCTGCATTGGCGGTTCTGCTGCTACCCCACCGCCATTTTTCTGCGAGTATTTATTCCAACGGCTCTAGAGCGGCGCATTCTCGTAAGGTTCGACTCTATTGAAGTTATATCCGACATGGCTTCGCCGCCGTAGATCTCTCGACAGCGCTCGGGATGACCGTTACCGTGCCGGAAGGGCGGCAGCTGTCAGTTGTGTTTTACGAACTGGCCTGGGTGGTTGGTCAGGGAGTTGTAGATGGTTTCGATGAAGATGTCCTGGCTGACGAAATCGTTGGACCATTTGGCCCAGGGGGCGAGGATTTTTTCCTGCTTCATCTGATCCAGGGTTTTATGGGCATCCAGGGCTTTCTGCACGGCCGCGCTGGTGTCCTTGAGCATTTTGACGTAGGCCCGGACGTCATCGAGATTGGAGAGTACGCCGTGGCCAGGGATGACTCTGACGTCTGCAGGGAGCTGGGCCGCGGCTTTTTCGACGCCGTCAATCATGCCCTGGACACTGCCGCCGCTTGCTACATCGATGAAGGGGAAGCCATAACGGACAAAATCGTCGCCCATGTGGACGACATTGTTTTTAGGGAAAAAGATGATGGCGTCGCCGTCGGTGTGGCCGGAGGGAAAGTGGAGTGCGCGAATATCTTCGCCGTTGAGGTGGACGGTGACGTCGTGTTCGAAGGTGATGATGGGTAGGGCAGCCTTTTCGGCGGGCTTCATTTCCATTTTCATGGAGCCGCCATTTCCTGCGGTGCCACCGGAGACCAGACGCTTGCGGACGTTGTCCTGCGCGATGATGGTGGAACCGGAGGTGGCGAAAGGCGGATTTCCACCAGTGTGATCACCGTGGTAATGGGTATTGATGACGAAGCGCACGGGTTTGTCGGTGACGCCAAGATTCTTGAGGGCGGCCTGGATTTTTTCGGCAAGGGGAGCGAATTCGTCGTCCACGATGACGATGCCGTCTTCTCCGACGGAGGCAGCGATGTTGCCGCCCTGGCCTTCGAGCATGTAGATGTTGCCGGAAATTTTGGTCACTTTGATCTGGACGGTGGACCAGTCGGGAGTTTTTTCCTGGCCAGCGGAACGAGCGCAAAGAAGGGCCGCGGACACAATCGCCAACGCAAGCATTCTGCAGATCCTGTAGTTCATAAAAAGGCCTCCGAAACCGTGGGCGGATTGTAGCATCGCCGGCCGCGCGAAACGCCTCGTTGGTGCAAACAACAAGGCGGGGCCGGGTAGTGTCTAAAGCAGGAGAAGAGAGAGCTTTTTTTTGAGACGGGAGAGTTCCGAGTCAGCAGTCACAAGAGTGGCGTTACGCGCCAGCGCAAGAGGAGCGGCGAAGCAATCGGCGTAGGGAAGTTTGTGCTCGGCATTCAATTCAGCGGCAAGGCGAGTTGATTCGGCAGGGTTTACACCCTGCACGGACTGAAGTCGGTGCCAGCAAAGCGGATGGTCCTATAAGATGTAGCGCCATGGAGCAATCAATGAAATTTCGAGCGGTAAGAAGCGCGATCCTCGCGGCGCTGACGGGAATTGCGGCGGGGCTGGCCAGCAACGCCGCAAGCCAAGAATCTGGCAGGCATTGGAAGGCGCAGTGGATTACTGCGGCGGGGGTGGCGGAGAAGGATGAGGTGGTGCTGCATTTTCGGAAGACGATTGAGGTGAAAGAAGCGCCAACCCGGTTCGTGGTGGATGTGAGCGCGGACAACCAATTTATTTTGTATGTGAATGGTGCGGAAGCAGGGAGAGGGCCGAGCCGCGGCGATTTGGGGCACTGGAGGTACAAGACGTTGGACATTGGGCCCAAGCTGCATGCAGGGCAGAATGTGTTGGCAGCGATGGTGTGGCACTTTGGGACACGAGCCGCGATTGCGCAGATGAGCGAACGGGTGGGATTCTTGCTGCATGGCGAGGGGGCCGTGGAAAGCGCGGCAGATACGGATGCGACCTGGGACGTGGAACAGGAGATGGGTATTTCGTTGTTGAAAGCGAAGGTGAATGGATATTTCGCGGCGGAGCCTGGGGAAAGAGTCGATGGCGGCCGGTTTGATTGGCAGGCGACTAGCGCGAATCGGAATGGTGACAACGGAGCTTGGGCGAAAGCGATAACCCTTGGGCGGGGGGCGCTGCGCGAGGAGCAGGATTCGCCGAACAACTGGCAACTGGTGGCGGATGGGTTGCCTGCGATGGAAATGCGGGAAGTTGCGGCGGGCAAAGCCGCGCGTACGGAATGCGCGGCGTTTTCGCGAAAATTTCCGCACGAGGGGATGGCGCTTCCGGCGCGCAGCAAATGCAGCGTGCTGCTGGACCAGGGCGAGCTGACGACGGGGTATCCGGCGCTGATGGTGAGCAAAGGACATGGGGCAACGATTCGGCTGACATATGCGGAAGCATTGGTGGACGACAAGGGCCAGAAGGGCAATCGGAATGACATTGCGGGGAAGCACATCGAAGGCGTGGTGGACGAATTTCTGCCGGCGGGGGGAGAAAGCAAGCGGGAGTTTTCGCCGCTGAGCTGGAGGACCTGGCGGTATCTACAAATGGACCTAGAGACGTATGACGAGCCGCTGCGGATTGAGCGGATGCGGACTTGGTTCAGCGCGTATCCGTTTGGGGAGAAGGCGCATTTTCATGCAGACGATTCAACGCTGGAGCCGATCTGGAAAATCGGCTGGCGTACGGCGCGGCTGGACGCGCACGACACTTATATGGATACGCCGTACTGGGAACGGCTGCAGTACGTCGGGGATACCCGCATTCAGGCGCTGATTTCCTACACGGTGGCGGGCGATGACCGGCTGGCACGGCAGGCGATTGAGGCGTTCAACGATTCGCGGGTGCCGGATGGGCTGACGCAAAGCCGCTATCCCTCGTCGCTGGTACAGATGATTCCGACGTTTTCGCTAATGTGGGTCGGAATGGCGCACGACTTCTGGATGTACCGCGGAGGTGCGGAGTTTGTGCGGGGCCAGCTTCCTGGTACGCGGACGGTTCTGGACTGGTTTTTGCAGCGGCAGCGCACGGACGGATTGCTGCGAAAGATTTCGTGGTGGCCTTTTGTGGATTGGGGCGCGGATTTCAACGATGGCGTGCCGCCTCAGGATGAGGATGGCGGGTCGGCGGTGATGACGCTGCAGTTTGTGGAAGCGCTGCGGTACGGAGCGGAGTTGGAGCGGACGCTTGGCGCAGTGAGCGTAGCCGAGAAGTATGAGAAAGCCGCGGCGCGTGCAACGGATGCGGTGCGGAAGCTTTGCTGGAATGAGAAATATGAATTGCTGGCAGACACCCCGGCGCAGAAGCATTTCAGCCAGCACGCAAATATCTTGGGTGTTTGGCTGGATGTGATTCCGCCCGAACGACAAAAGGACGTGCTGTGGAATATTTTGTCAAAAAGTGACTCGGGGTTTTCAGCGGGCAATGAAGTTCCGGCGATGACGGAGGCCACTTATTATTTCCGGTTCTATTTGGCTCGCGCAGTGGAACGCGCCGGGTTGGGCGACGAATATTTGAAATTGATGGGGCCGTGGCGGGAGATGGTTTCGCTGGGATTGACCACTTGGGCGGAATCGCCCGAGCCTACGCGATCGGATTCACATGCGTGGAGCGCGCATCCGAATTTTGATTTGCTGCGGATTGTGGCGGGTATACGGCCGGGGAGTGCAGGCTTTGAGAAAGTGGTAATCGAGCCGCATCTGGGCGCGTTGCGAGAGCTGAAGGCGGCGATGCCGATTCCGCAGGGTATGGTGGAGGTGGAGTACCGGCGTGCGGCGAACGGCTTAGAAGCGCAAGTGAGCTTGCCGTCTGGACTGAACGGCGAGTTCTTGTGGAGGGGTCACGCCACAGCGCTGCACGCGGGCCCACAAACCTTGAGCCTGCCGTAGTCGAAGGAGAGACAAGCTGATGATGGACGTGATTCTAAAAAGATTCGAAGAGCCGGACGAAGCGCGGGTTTTCGAGAAAGGACGCTTCGAAATTGTGCATGTCGGCGGAATGACGATTGGCCGCGCTTCCTACGAGCCGGGTTGGAAATGGTCGGTGCACGTTGGCGCCGCGACCGGCGCCCGGAGTTGCCAGGTGGAGCACGTGGGAATGGTGATTTCCGGCAAAGCCACGGCGGCGATGGATGACGGGCGCGTTATTGAGATGAAGGCCGGAGATGTTTTTTACATTGCGCCGGGGCACGACAGCTGGGTGGTGGGCGATGAGCCTTACGTGTCGCTGCATTTCCTGGGCGCCGAAATGTACGCAAGCGCAAAAAAATAAATCAGCGCGGCCAAAATTTGTAGACAGCGGCGTAGTCAAGGTCGTCTTTGGACTGGCCTTTGACCGAGTTGTAGATTTCGCGGGCGGCGGCCGCGGCGGGAAGCGGCACGCCCAGTTGGTTGCCTAGATCGAGCGCGAGGCTCAGGTCTTTGTGCATGAGACGCAGAGGGAAGCTGGGCGTGTAATCTGCTTTGAGCATGACGGGAGCTTTGACGTCGAGGACGCCGGAGCGAGCCATGCTGGACTGCATGACTTCGACGAGTTTTTGTCCCTGCAAGCCGGCGCCGGTGACGAGCGCAAGAGCTTCGGCGAACGCGTCCACCTGAAGGGCCAACAAAAGGTTCATGGCGAGTTTGATGGTTTGGCCGGCTCCGTTGGGGCCGAGGTGGAAGATTTTTTTGCCCATGGCGGAGAGGACAGGGTGGGCGGCCTCAAGAGTCTGGGCATCGCCACCGATCATGAAGAGAAGTTCGCCCTTTTCGGCGCCCCAGGTGCCGCCAGTGACGGGCGCATCGAGAAATTGAACGCCTGCAGCGGTCGAAGCTTCGGCAATCTTGCGGGCGAGCGCCGGCGAGACGGTGCTGGAGTCGAGGTAGATGGCGCCTTTTTTTATCGCGGCGAATGCGCCGCCGGTCCTCGAATCGCCGGCCCAGAGAATGGATTCGAGCGCGGGCGGATCGCTGACGATGGTAATGAGAACGTCGGCCGCCGAAGCAGCCTCTTTGGGAGAAGCGGCCAGACGAGCACCGGCGGCGACCAGAGAATCGGCGCGGGAGGCAGTGCGGTTCCAAACAACGAGCGGGAAACCGGCCTTGAGAAGATTATGTCCCATGGGGCGGCCCATGAGGCCGAGGCCAATGAGGCTGACGGTGGGTTGCGGCAAGAGCGCCTCCGAAGATGCAGCTATTTTGATGAATTGCTCAAGGCGATTGTAACGCTTGAGGAGCGAGCAGAACAGTTCGCGGCCAGCGGCGGGAAACTATGATGGGAGGGAAATGGACAGCCGAGGTCAGGCGGTTTCCGGACGCCGAGTGAGGGGAACAAGTGGAGATCCTGCAGAGGCATGAGCGGCGGTGGCTTGGAGAGGTTCGGCAGCCGGAGCCGACATACCAAGGATTTCCGCGGCAGAAGACGTTGGCGTGGTAGTTAAAGGAAGTTCCGTCTCTTCCAGGCGGACGATGCACTGGTAGGGAATTTCCCAGCGGAAATTTTTCTGCTGGCCGCACTGCTCGTAGTGCTGTTCGAGGAAGATGGAGCGACCGGAATCGGCAACGAAAGTGCCGGAGGCGGGAAGGCAAATGTCTCCGGCGCGGTATTGAACTTCTACTGCACGGCCTAGAAAGGCCGAATAACGGGCCATGCAGCCAGTGTCCAAATGGACAGCTCGCTGGTCAATAGTACCAACGATTTTATGAGAAAAATTTTGTGGAAAATCGTTTCAAGTTGAAACATTTTTAGGTGAGCGCAGCTTAAGAAGGGATTGTCTCGCGTGTATTTGCATTCGGCGCAATCGAATGACGTGGCATGGCAAAGCGAACAGTGCTTTGGATGAGTTGGCGGGTCGATGCCTATTGGGAAGTGCTCTTTCGAGCGTTCCCAGTTGACAATAACGCAAGCATGGCGAATATTGTTGCAACTCATTCGCAACTGAATCTTGCCAATCGGGGAGCACGCAGGGTGGGCTGGGCATCGCAAGGACCGTAATAAGTTACCTAAAATCAATCGAATAGACCGTTGGCCGGTGACTTATCGGTGGGCCGCCATGGGCACTTTGCTGGCCTATTCGGCGCCCGGTGACGGGAGCCGCCCTGGAATCTGAAAAGCAAATCGTCCGTTGGAGCGAACGAAACGAAAGCAGCGTAGCCGTGGTTCCGGGAGCACAACGGCTGGCAATGGAACGCTGCTCTCCCATGCATTGCTGCGCGAATCTGGTCAGCTCACGTCGGCCACGTGGCGCTCGGAGCCACACTCGACCGGAGAACTTGGGTTCGGCATTTTCTCGTTTTTCGGTCCCGGGCCAGGTCTTTTGACGCCTAACTCATCCGAAATCGCCAAATTTGTCAGCGTGACAGGTCCGCAAGAACAGCTTCGGCGGCGCGGCGGCCGCTGACCATGGCTCCCTGGATGGAAGCGTTGTCCCGATGATCGCCGCAAAGGTAGATGCCGGGACGAATACGCACCGGGCGCTGCGGCGGTTCAAGAGCGCCGGGAAATTGCTGCGGCTGCGCATGCGGGATGCGATAGCTCTTCAAATATCGCCAGGAACGCGCTACCGGGCCAAACCAGTTTTTCATTTGCGCGATGATGAAGCCGCCAAGCTGCTGTTCGGTGAGTTGCTGGGTACCGAGGACGCTGACCGCGACCAGCGACTTGCCCGAAGGGGCATAGGAAGGCGCGACTTGACTCATAACGGCAAAATTGTTGACGGGACCCGCGCCGTCGCCGTTGAGAACGATGGTGGGATTAGGTACCGGAGGCTCATCGGCGGAATAGTAAAAACAAGTCACGCTGCGTGAAGCGGGCTCGGCTTCGCCGACCAGGTGCGCTGCAGACGGCCCATCGGCGGCGACGACGATGGCGCGCGCCGTAACAACCTCGCCGCCCGCGAGAGAGAGTTCGTTCTCGTGCAACGAATCCGCGTGGGCGTTCAGGCGAATCGAATTGCCCGGAAGGTGCGAGGCGATTTGTGCGGGAATGGCACCCATGCCCCGCGCAGGGACGGCGATATCACCCTCGGAGAGCATCTTGAAAATAAATTCAAACATGCGACTGGAGGATTTCAGTTCGCTGTCGAGCAGGATGCCGCCAAAAAACGGTCGGAAGAAGTGGTGGATGAATTCGTCGGAAAAGCCAGCGGATATGAGGGCGTCGCTGGCGGACGATTCAGGATCTTGAAAGAGTTGCTCGATAGAAGAGCTGCGAAGGCGGGAGCGAAGACGCCCCACGCGGAACTTATCCCAAAAGGCGCCGAAGTCTGACTTGAAAGCGGCGCCCCAGCCACCCGGCGTACGCCAGGGATCAACGAGCTGATTCATCCTGCCGGCAAACCAGGAGAGCGCACCTGGCGTGAACTTTTTTAGGTCCAGAGCGTGGTAGTCGAGCGTGCGCTGCGCTTCGGGATAAGCCGTGAGCAACACTTGAAAACCGCGATCCAGCAGAAAGCCTTCGTGTTCATCGGTGCGAACGCGGCCACCGATGTCGTTGGATGCTTCGACGATCTGGAAAGAAACTCCGGAGTCTGCTAGGTGTCGGGCGCAGGAAAGGCCGGCCAGCCCCGCGCCGATAATCAACACGTCCGGATTTGTCGACATTCTGCCGAATCACTCCGATGGAAATCCAGTGAAAGGACGATGAAGCAGTAGCGCCGTGGCCCTGGACGAAGAAGATATGGTGCGGCATGCCAACGGCTGGACGCAAGTACCTCCCGCAACAGCGAGGAGGCACTTGCAGGGAGCAGGGGCAATGCTTCGGTCGTTGGGGGTGGTTCGCTTGTGTGAAATAAATTCCGGAAAGGCTGCTTGTGCTCAACCCTTTTTGGGCGAAAGTTTCAGGTTCAAAACGATGTCCATCCGCGCATCAAAACTGGAAACGCTGCGCGTCTGCGATTTCGCGCCGTCTTTTTCGGCGTGCAGTTCGTAATCGGAGTTGGGATCGAGACCGCTGAAGCGGTAGTTGCCCTGACTGTCGGCAATGTAACTGCGAACCTGGCTGGTGCGAAGATTTTTGAGGAACACCACGCCCGTCGGGACAGGGTTGTCGGATTTGTCCAGGACCGCGCCACGAACGGTTTTGAGTTGCGCTTCATGCTTCGTGCCTTGCGCGTGTGCGGCTGATGCGGTCAACAGCGGAAAAACCAGCAAAAATGCCAGAAGCTGAAAAACGCGACGCGTGGTCATGACTTCTTTCCTGTTTGGCGCTGCATATGGAAGACAAGATCCTTGAAGCGCTCACCGGTCGATGCGTTCACCGCAAGAGATTGCTCCTGATAGCCCTTAGCGCGCGCCACCACTTCATAATCTGCACCCATTTTCACGCGAACGGCAAACTCGCCGCGCGAATTGGAGGCGGTGTCCCAGCGAAACTTTTTTTCGGAAGCGCGGCGGATGCGGAGCTCAACGCCGGGCAGCGCAAGACCTTCCGGGGTGAACACCGTGCCGCGCACCAGAAAATCGTTGGCATGGCTACTCTTGTTTTGCGCCTGCTTGGAGGAGGATTCCGCCGCGGGGGCTTGCTGAGCCGCGGGTGCTTGCGCGCCCAGCATGGTCGCGCACCAAATCAAGGCGCCGGCAAAAACCGCGCAATAGAGAATCGGTAGCCTCCTGAGGTGGTGTCGAGTAACGAGAATGTGCACGCGATACCTGAATAAGATGCAGGGCAAACCCCGGCAGATGCCAAGGGCCAAGCGCCGTTCTTTGCCTGGCTTGCGCCTATTCTTCTTCCTCTTCTTCTTCCTCTTCGACTTCTTCCTCTTCGTCGTCTTCTTCCTCTTCCTCGACTTCGTCGTCTTCTTCCTCTTCATCTTCCTCATCGTCGAGGTCGTCGGAAATGGGATTCAAATGGACGGGATGCGTCTGGGTGACTTCCAATTCGGATTCACACTCTGGGCAGCTCAAGATTTCGCCCTCCTCTACTTCGTCCTCATCCACATCAATTTCGGCGCCACAATCGGGGCAGCGAATCACGGCACGATCCTCCGAAAAAATTCGCGGGGCGGAGCCAGGAAGATCGAGACCGCCACCGACCGTCGTATTATATACCGCGGCCCGAGAAATCAACTGGTTCGTACGGATGGCCGCCCCAAATATTACCGGGGAGAAACATGTAGAGAGCGGGGTTGGATGGGTTCCTGGCGCGAGTATCCCGAAAAACCGATTGTGGGGGTAGGCGGTGTGGTGATTGAAGATGGGCGAGCGCTGCTCATCCGCCGTGGCAGCGAGCCGTTGCTGGGCCAGTGGTCCATTCCAGGTGGCACGCTAGAACTTGGTGAGACCCTGGTGGAAGGCACGGAACGCGAGCTGAAAGAAGAAACCGGCCTGGTGGTGCGGGTACTGGATTTGATCGAAGTGTTCGAACGTATCAATTTTGGACGGGGTGCCGATGAAACCTGGACGACGCTGGAAGAAAAGCGGCGTCCGCGCTTTCATTTTGTGATCGCCGATTATCTGTGCGAACGGATTTCCGGCGAAGCAGTGGCTGGCGGCGACGTGACCGATGTTGCCTGGGCCAGCGAAACGGAGTTGGAGAAGTTTGGTCTGACACCGACCGCGACACGCGTGATTCGCAAGGCATTTCCACTCGCCAGAGCCAGAAAGTAAAAACGCAACGTCCACGCTGCTATGGCGCTCTCGAAATGTCTATATTGCCGTTGGAATTGGTCAGGTCGAGCGCGCATCCGCCATTGCCGATTGTGCCTTCCAGCGAATCGCCGCCCATCGCGCCAGTAGCCGTTATCGGGAGTTGCGAGTTAATGCGGCCGAAAGAGGTTCTGGCCTTGATGCGATAGCCAGCATTGGCGGGGAGTCGAACGCCGATGTGCGAAAACGATGTCCGGATGCTGACGTCCTTGCAGCTGGCGCCCGATGCGGTTACGTCAACGGCGCCGTTCTGGTTCTCCACCATAATTTTTCCGCCGATCCCTTCGAGCGAAACGCCCGAGAAGGAAGTAGAGACGCTGGCGTCCCCCTCGACGCTTTTCGCGGTAACCGAACCGTTCGAATCCTGCGCGGTGAACTTGCCCTTGACGTTCTCAGCGTAAATTGAGCCGAACGACGTCTTCGCATAAACCTCGCCTTGGACGTTGCTCAGTTCGATCGAGCCGTTGCCGGTAACGATGTTGGCGCCTTTGGAAAGCTGGTTGACCTTTACGGCGCCGAAGCTGGAGTTCGCCGAGACGAAGCCCTGTGCTTCGGTCACGTGCACCGCGCCGTTGCTGTCCTTGATCGTCGCACTCCCGCCGATGCGCGTCGCCTCCACCGCGCCGAAACTGGTGATCAGCTCCGCGTTGCCCGACACCTCGGCAACATCAATGCGGCCATTGTTGTTGGTCACGCTGAGGTTGCCGGTGATGTTGCGGACCGCCACTTCGCCGAACGAATTGCTCACCGAAGAGTTTCCGCCCGCCTGCGTCAGCGAAACGCGGCCATTTCCTCCGGAAATCGTCGCCGCACCGCTGATTTGTGAGGCCACGATTTCGCCGAAGCGGTTGCGCAGCTCGAGCGTGCCTTTTACGTTGCTTACGTTCACCGCCCCGTTGTTGTTGGTGATACTGCAGTTGCCGGCTGCGTTGGTGAGTTCGATTTTGCCGAAGGCATTCACCAGTTTCGCCGCGCCAGCATCGCGCACCAGAAGCGCCCCGTTGGAATTTTCCAGCTGCGCCCAGCCGCGCACGGCGGTGATTTCCGCATTACCAAAGGCGTTGCGCAGCCACAGCGGAGCTTCCGCCGGCATGGCGATATCGTAGTCCACGGAAAACGAAGAGTGGCCGCCGATGCGGATATGCGGCAACTTGCTCTCCGGATAAATGGTCCGGACATGCACGCCGTCGCCCTCTTCGCGGACTTCGATCTGAATCTTTTGCAGAAAATCCTGGGCGTCATTGGCATTCGAATCCTGCACGCGGATGGTGGCGGATATTTTCACTTCGTGGCCGCCGTCACCGCGCACAATCACTTTTCCGAATCGATGATCAATGCTGACGCCCTGATTGCCACTGAGCGTGACCGTCTTCTGGAAGTCGCGCGTAACTTCATTTTGCGCGGCGCCGCGGCCAAACGCGGAAGCAGCGAGCAGCGTTGCAATTATTCCGAGAACCGCCGCGGCTCGCCGGAAAGCGGCCAAGTGCGAGGGATAGTGGACCGGGTGACTCACTGTTGTTTTGCCTCCAAAACCTGTTCAAGCGTGTCCTGCTTTTCCTGATACATGGCAAGCAGCTGGCGGCGCAGGTGGCCATTAGCGGGATTGATGCCCGCTTGGGCTTGCAGATCAGCGATCGCGCTGTCCAGCACTTGCAGCTTTTCGCGATAGCTGGCCAGTAGCGGTGTGGATGCATTTTCGAGTTGCGGACGGGCCTGCGCATCGAGATTGTCGATGGCCTGCTCGTAAGCCAACTCCGCTTTTTCCACTTCACGCACCATACGGTTGTCGAAAAATACCTGGTCAGCGGGGATGCGACGACGATCCGGCGTGCGGATAAACCAGATTGCAGAAGCGGATAACAGGAAAAGCAGGATCGCCGCGGTTGCGGTTTGCCATTGCAGCGAAATCGGATTCCAGCTGCCAAAAAAGTGCCTCCACCAGGACGGCTGCGAGGGGACCAATTGTCTTGCAAGCTCGCGCTCAATCCGTGCCCACAGCGTAGCCGAGTCCCATTCCTGATGGAGCTCGCTGGCCGCTACAGAAAGGTCTTTCCAGGCGTTCAGTTCCTTCTCGCATGCGGTACAGCTGGCGGCGTGTGTTTTCAGCGCGCTCCACTCTTCCGCCGTGCCATCCAGAAAAATTCGTTCGCGATCCTTGCAGGCAATGTTCATGGGGATTACCTGGCTTCCGCCGCACTGCTGCGAGGAGCTTCCAGCCTCTGGCGCAAATTCTTCTTGGCCTGAAACAGCGTGTTCTTCGATGTGCTCTCGCTGATTTCCAGCACTGCCGCGATTTCGGAATGGCGCATCCCTTCGACTTCATACAGCAAAAAAACGTCACGCTGCTGGCGGGTCAATTGCGCGAGGGCGCGCTCAAGAGCAAGCCGCAAGGAAGGATGCGCACTCGGCGCGCGCGGCTCGGGCCGTGGCGCAGCCTCTGCGTTTTCGGGATCATCTTGCGAGATTTCCTTTTTGCGCATGCGGCTGCGCCTGGCGTCGTAACAGGTGTTGATCAGGATACGGAACGACCAAGTCGCAAAACTGGATTGGCTTCGGAAGCTGCCGATGCTGCGCTGAATCTTGAGGAAGGTCTCTTGTACGGCGTCTTCGGCGTCGCTCGTCGTGCCCAGCAGGTTGCGCGCCATGGATTTCATGCGCGAACTGTACAGCTGGTAGAGGCGTTCGAACGCACGGAGATCGCCCGCCTGGCAGGCTGCGGCTAAGGCGGAATCCTCCGAAGGCGCGTGTGCTGCGGTTGAGGAAGCTCCTGGCGTGGTTTCCGTTGGCTCCACCCGCCCCCTTTGGCGCTGCTCATTTTCACTCAGAGGCCTGTGCAACCCCCGAGAACCCTGGGAGATTCTAGCCCAGGGCAGCGCAAGTCCTATCGTTCCCATTCGCGGCTCCTAGGGTATAGACGACGCGAAGGGCGCAAGTGTCAGAGGAAGGCAGGCAGTGCGTGTTGTGCTCGCAAGTAACTGCAAAAGAAGGTTTTAGTGAGCAATGCTGGCACATCTGTCTGGGGCGCCTTCTTTGCGCCTCGTCGCTGCCGCGCAACAGGCTGTTTTTCATCAGCGCAGAAAAGTACCCAGCGCATCAGAAAGCCTGCGTTGCGACGTCCTGCGGCAGCGAACCCCTGGTGCGATCGCGGCGGGAGAATTCCTCGAGCGCGGCACGCAAATCGGCCACGGTAAAATCCGGCCAACGCTTTTCCAGGAACACAAACTCAGCGAAAGCGCACTCCCACAAGAGAAAATCAGAGAGCCGTTGTTCGCCACCTGTGCGGATCAGCAAATCGACATCGGTCGTGCCTCCCCGCATGATTTCCGAGAGCACTTCGCCAAACGACTCCGGCGACAATTCGGTGGCCTTGTAGTATCGGCAGGCCGCCAGGTAGATTGCCTCGCGCGCCGAATAATCAATCGCCAACCGCAGGTGCAGGCGCTTGCCGCCCGCCGTTGCCGCTTCTGCATCAATAATGGCTTGACGCAACGTCATGGGAATTCGATCGCGCCTGCCCAGAACACTGATGCGCACGCCGTTTTCCATGCAAGGCGTGGTTTCCGCCATCAGGTATTCGTGCAGCAGCCGCAGAATCGCATGGACCTCTGAGGCGGGCCGCGTCCAGTTGGCCGACGAAAGCGCAAACAGGGTGAGCGTGTGGATACCCAGTTTCGGCGCAGCTTCAATAATCGCGCGGCTGGCTTCGGCGCCCGCGCGATGCCCGGCCGAACGCGGCAACCCGCGCGAAGTCGCCCACCGCCCGTTTCCGTCGGTGATGATGGCCACGTGGAGCGAAGGCGCCGGCGTGACCGGTGGTGCGCTGAGAATGTGCTGCAAGATGACCTGTTGAACCGTCATGAGAAACGTTCCTTCTCCGCCGCGGGGAAGCAGTGCAAATAACTTTGTGCAGCAAAGTAACCAGGCAAAAAAATTTACCCTTCGCGCGTTGCGCGAATTAGCGCCTCCATGTGATTCAGGTAGCGTTCCAGCGCTTTTCGGCCCGCCGCGGTCAACCGGTATTCCGTCTTCGGCAACCGCCCGTCGAAGGACTTTTCGCAGAGAATGTAGTCCGCTTCTTCTAGTTTGCGCGCGTGGACGCTCAAATTGCCGTCGGTGGTTTTTAGCAGCGCCTTCAGCTCGTTGAACGTAAGAGACCGGTTCACAGCCAGCGCACTGACGATCCCCAAGCGTATTCGCTCGTGAATAAGCCGATCCAAGTCGGCGGAAACTGCTTCGCGCTTGTGATCTTTAACCGGGCCGACTGACGCCGACCGCTCCCGCGCGGACTGCTCATTTCGAATTGTCGATGACTTAGCCATGCAAACTCCGTTCAGCCTCCGTGCCGTTGCACAATCCAAATCCCAAACCCAATCTGGACGAATCCAAAACCAAATGCCATAAAAAGATCGCCCATCGCCAATGGTACAAAAAGCGCAGCCGAGCCCAGCAGGATCAGGCAAAGCCCCATGATCGGCACAGCACGCACGGAAAACGCTCCGCCTGTCACAATGGCCGTTCCATACAGCAACAACCAGACTCCCGGCAACAGCGCATGCAGTCCGGCGCGCGACAACGCAAACGTCAACAAGCCGCCAACCACGATCGGCGGAGCAAAGCTCAACAGAAATTTCCGCCCCGGCCCGGATAGCAATTTCGCATTCGCTCGGTGCGCCTTGGTAGCCGCCGCAGGCGCGGCAATCGCCACCGCCACAAACGCCTCAATCAGCCAAATCGAAAGCCAGCGCTCCGGCGTATGCTGCCGCGAAGCAAAAACCGCCGCTGCCAGTGCGGTAACTCCCATGGCAATCCCGCCCCAGCCTGGTACCGCTGTAAATTCGCCCGCGCTTGCCATGGTTTCGCGGATATAGCGCAGATGATCGGCAGCGCGCGCGTCAATCGGGATGGGAGCGCGAGAAGGCGGATGAATTGGCTCAGGAATCGGCACAACCAAACTATACGCCGGTCGAAGTACGTCTGTCAAGTACTTTGTAAGGTAAAGTAAGCCGCGGTCCGCTCTTACCGCAGCCTCGGATAGCAGCCCCGCAGCGCATTCCACCGGATTGTGAACACATCCAAAAACATCTGGATGCTGTCTCGCATCATGTTGATCTTGGTCGCCGGCGAATGCGACCAGCGCACCGGCATTTCCAGCGACTTCAACCCGTGGTGCCGCGCCAGATACAGCAGCTCCGGGTCGAATCCGAATCGCTCGATGCGCTGCTGCTCGAAAATGATCCGGCAGCGTTCGCGCCGGAACGCTTTGAACCCGCATTGCGTGTCTACAAACGGCAGCCGCAACACGATGCGCACGATTTTGTTGAAAATGATTCCCGCAAACTCGCGGAACGCAGATTCGTGCACCTTGATCAAGCTCCGATCCATCGCGCGCGACCCGATAGCCACGTCGTACCGGTCCATCGCCGCCAGCAACTTGTCGGCTTCTTCAATCGGCGCGGAAAGGTCCGCATCCGTGAACAGCACGACCTCCCCCTTCGCTTCCCGCATGCCGTGCCGCACGCTATAACCCTTGCCGCGATTTTCGCCATTCTTCAGTACTCGCAAATTCGGAATGCGATCCGCATACGAAGCCGCCACGTCCGCGGTTTTGTCCTTCGATCCGTCGTCCACCACCAGCACTTCCGTACTACGCTGCGAACCCGCCACATACGCCGCGATACGGTCCAGAGAAGTCGGCAGCCGCAACTCCTCGTTGTAGGACGGAACGATGATGGAAAGCTCGATGGACGTTGGATTCGAACCGCCAGCTGGCGTGGTCATCGGTTCACGCCCGCTCCGCCGCGGCGGCAAGCGCGTGCTTTTCCCACGCGCGCGTCTTTAGAATTTCTTCGATCTGCGAAAGGGCAAAGTCGCATTCTTCCTCGCGATTGTAAAAATGCGGCGAAATCCGGATGCCGGCGCCTGGACGGTAATCGATCAAAATATCGCGCGCCAGCAATTCCCGGCTCACTTCCAGCGCGTGCGGGCACTCCAAGGAAACGGTTCCCGCGCGTTCCGCCGGATTTTCCGCGGTATTCACGCGCCAGCCGCGCGCCCGCGCGCCTTCTAGCAGCCGCGTGGTCAGGTACACCGATTCTTCCCGAATCGCCCTCGCGCCAATTTCGTTCAAAATCGCCAGCCCCGGGCGGCAGGCGTACAGCGCCGGAATGTGCGGCGTCCCGTTCAAAAATCGATACGCGTCGTCGCGCAGATCGATCGCGCCTGCTTCAAAGGCAAACGGCCGCCGGTGCGCCAGCCATCCCGTGAGCCCCGGCCGCAATTTCTGCCGCAAATCCTCGCGCACATATAAATATGCGACGCCCGGCCCGCCGCAAAGCCATTTCAGCACTCCGCCCACTGCAAAATCCGCGCCCAGCCCGCGCACATCCACTGGAATCGTGCCCGTCGCCTGAAACGCGTCCAGTACCACGTGTGCGCCCACGCGGTGCGCTTTTTCAATGATGGCCTGCGCGTTTACGATGAACGAACTGCGAAACAGCACCAGCGAAATCGGCACCAGCAGCGTATTCTCATCAATCGCCGCCAGAAACGCGTCCAGATCGAATCGCACCGTATTCCTGCTCGGCACCAGCTCCACCCGCCCGCCGTGCCGCCGCTGCTCGTGATAAAAATATTGCACCGACGGAAATTCCAGGTCGGTCATAACCACCTTGTTGCGTGGCCCGCGCCAATCAAAGCACGACGCTATCACCGCCTGCGTCGTCGTCACATTCTGGTGCAGCGAAACTTCGCCCGCTTCCGCGCCGATCAGTGGCGCAATCTGATCCGCTACGTTACCGGCCAGGTCCCACCAGCCCTCTTCCCAGGCGCGCACACCCCGTTCGCCCCAGGCCTTCGCATATTCACTCACGCTGTCACGAACGCCGCGCGGCATCGCGCCGAGCGAGTTGCTGATCAGATACGTAGTTCGCTCCAGGATGGGGAATTCCTGGCGCCACTTGAGCAATTTATCCATCGGTTTATCCATGCTCTTATCCAACGGGGCCCGCTCCGGTAGCGATTTTGCTGGAGTGAAATTTTCTCCAGATAAAGTAGCATACCGTCAGGAACCCCAGCCAAGGCGGGCCCGCCAGCAGCGCCACGTGAAAATCGGGAATCCACCAAGTCGAAGCCAGCACCGCCAGGAGCGCGAGAATTCCCAAAACGCTGCTCCACAATCCCAGAGGCGCGATCTTCACAATCGCGCGATTTTCTTTTGCTACTTTTAGACGGAATGCGATGTGTGTCGCCAGCGTCATCAGCCAGATAAATGGTCCGCCAAAAAATGCCACACCAATCAAGAATATGAAAGCGGTCCGCTGAAATATTTCGGAAAGCACCAGCGCCACCACCAGCCCGACGCTGGAGGCTAGCACCGCGGCCACCGGCATTCCGCGCCGGCTCAGTCTTCCCAGTCCCGGGGGGGCAAACCCGCCTCGCGCCAGCGAAAACAACAACCGCGCTGTAAAATACAAATTGCACAAGGCGCTCGAGAGGGCCGCCGTCAGCACCACGAAATTCATGATGTGGCTCGCCGCTGGAATCCCTACTCGCTCGAATACCCGCACAAACGGGCTCTGCCCCAGCCCAATCTCCGTCCACGGCACAATGCCCACCACGACCGCCAGCCCGCCCAAATAAAACACCGCCAGCCAACCGAGCGTGCGTCGCAGCGCCCGCGGCACCGCCGTTTTTGGATCGGCCGCTTCGCCTGCAGTCGTGCCCACAATTTCCAGTCCGAGGTAGCTGAAAATCGCCATTACCAAGCCCAAGCCCACTCCGCGCCATCCGTTCGGAGAAAATCCGCCGTGCGCCGTAAAGTTGGCTACTCCGATCCGCGCAAATCCAATTCCCCAAAGCAGCATCGCTCCCAGCACCAGAAATGCCAGAATCGTCACCACCTTGATCATCGCCAACCAGTATTCGATCGTTCCGAAATCCTCGACGCTCAGTGTGTTGATCAGCACCAGCGCAATTGAAAAACCCGCGATCCACAGCCAGGCTGGCGTGTGCGGCAGCCAGAATTCGCAATAAATCGCCGCCGCCACAACTTCGCTGCCCACCACCATCACCAGGCACAGCCAATACGTGTAGCGCACCGCAAAGCCTGCCCACGCGTGCAAATACATCTCCGCGTACAACCCGAACGAACCCGGCGCCGGGTGCTCCACCGCCATTTCCGCCAGTGCCCACATCACCGTCAGCGCAATCAGCGCGCCTCCCGCGAAGCTCAGGATTACTGCTGGCCCGGCCTGCTTCACGCTGATCGCACTGCCCAAAAACAATCCCGTTCCGATCGTGGAGCCCAGCCCGATCATCGCAACCTGTCGCGGCGACAGCTTGCTCTTCAAGCCGCTTTCCCGCTTTTCCAGATGTTGCGTTTCCGCGGCCGCTGCGTGCTCATCTTTCATGGCGCTGCATCGTAGCAAACGCCCGCTGCAAAACCTAACCACTCGCAATCCGTATTGGCGGGTCGTTAGTTCCGTTCTCTTTCTCTGGTTCTCCGTTTCTCTGCGCCTTCTGAAACCTCTAATTTCTGCACTGTCCTGCCGTACAGTCACCGTCTCCGCAAAACTGTACCTTCGCCCAAATTCCCAACCGCGAATCAATCTCCGACAATACCAACGTCACGGCGACCCTACACCTCGCCGCGCTTTACGGGTCCGGGTTCCACTTGCGGGCCGCCAGTTAGAGGAGCAGTCATGAAAGCCGTTCTCGCGTTGATCGTAATTTATGTCGGAACCTTCCTGGTAGCCATCCAGGGCGCGTCCAATTCCCCTGTCGAAGCTTCCGAACAATCGAGCGCGAAAACCGCTCTCACGAAATCCATTGATCCCGCCAAGGAAGCCGACATCCGCTCACTGCTCGAACTGGTAGGGGCAAAAGATGCCATTCAGGACGCAGCCGGTAACGCCACCGAACAATACCGCCAGAAGGTGATGGAAACGTCCGCCAACAGCGATCGCGCGCAGGCGTTCAGCAACAACTATCTCGCTAATTTTCAGAAAAAGTTTGACGCCAATGCCGTGAACGAGGAGCTCGTCGGAATCTACGACAAGCACTTCTCCGATGAAGAAATCAAGGGCCTGCTCGAATTTTATGGTTCGCCGCTCGGCCAGAAGGTCGCCTCCGAACTCCCCAAAATCAACCGCGACGTCCAGTTCGCCACTCGCACCGCCAGCACCCAAGCCGCGCGCCAAGCCTGGCAGGATCTAAGAGCCGAATACCCCAGCGCCGGCGAAAATCCGCGCCCCTTTTCCAACCGCCGCCGCAGCCAAAACGGTTCAACTCAGCCTCAACAGAAACCGGCGTCGAATCAGCCAGTTTCCGCCGACTCCTCCCAACCCTGACGACAGAGCTTTTGTGGCGGCCGCTTGTCGCTGGAGTCGCCGCCAACGCTCGGCAACTCTAAAATTACAGCAGAAGAATAAGCACAACAAAACCGGCCAGGAGGAGAAAAACGCCGATTTAGTTTCGCGCCGGTTTAGCGCCGCATAAATGAGCTGAATGACGGGAATAAAGAGACAACCCAAACCCCAGAGAATCCCGCGCTGCCACGCGAGAACGGTAATCCACAAACCTCCGAGAAAGCAAAGAACAAGACCCGCCCAGTGCAGGGTCAGCGACATTCGCTATCTGGTTTCGTTTACGCTTCTGACCGTCCGGGGGTGGCTGCATCTTCGCTCCTCGGTCGCTCCCAAATGGAAGGCGGCCTTCAGTCGAAGCGCTTCTTGATCTTCACATCAATCCCGAACGTCCCGTTGTAATCCCGCAGCGCCACGATCGAGACGTTGCGATTCACGTTGTACTCCACCTGGATTACCTGCTGCTGCGTTGAACTCACGTTGCTCACATAGGTAATCGTCAGGTTGCGGGCGATTTGCTGTTCCACAGTAATCCGCGCCGCAGCGTTTTGCTCCGAGCCCGTCGAGCCGACTCCGGCCAGCCCGGGATCGACACGAAGGCGCGTTATGCCAAAAAGTCTTTCCAGGCGCCCGCCCACCTGGCTCGAAATCGCTTCCGACAACAACGCCGACGCGCCGGTACCGGCGCTCTGCGCCCCGGCTCCGGTGCCTCCGCGCCGCACTTCCGATTCCGAACTCGTCTGCCCCAGCGCGAGCAGGGTGATGATGTCGTTGCCGGGCAACGGCGGATCGGATCGATACGAAAGAGAAAGTTTGTTCGCAGGGCCGCTGAAGTTCAGCGTGATTTCGTACTGCTGAATCGTCGTTGTCGCTTCCACGTTGACGTCCGGATTCAACTGGAACGGATTGGCAAAGTTCAAATCGCCGCGCGCCACGCGATAACGGCTGCCGTGGAAGTACAAATCGCCGGAAAGGACATGAATGTGTCCCAACAGAATCGGATGGTCCCATGTGCCGCGCACGCGCAGATTCGCTTCCGCTTCCAACTCCGCACTCGGCCACTCCATGCGCGCGTCCGGAGTGGACACCGCTTCGATGTCGAATTGCAGATTGCGCAGGAAAGGCGAACTGCTCGCCGCGCTCGCGCCGGCTGCCCCGCCGCCGATGATGTTGCCAGCCGTTTCGAGGCCGCCGCTCATGTTTACGCGTTCGATTTGCACGCGACCGGAGATAAGTCCGCCCTGCGGGGTACCGGTGAGCCGCAGATTTCCCGCGACTTGCCAGCTCATTCCTTCCGGGTAGCGGATGCGCACGCCATCGGTGCGTGTGGTGATGTCGAAACGGATTGGCCGATCGGCGTAATACACACTGCCGCTGGCATTCAATGCTCCGCCGCCGACCTGCGCGGTGACATTTTCAAAATAGAGCCGCGAGGCGTCAAAAATCAGGTCACCTTTGATGCTGCTGAGGCCGGTTGGAAAATCAACGGCGCGCGCTTGTGCGTTTTCAATGTGCACTTTGCCGGTGATGCGCGGGCGATCGAGAGTGCCTTCAAACGCGGCGTTCACTTGCGCCGGTCCGCGTGCATCCAGGCCCGGCACGAAGCCGCTGAGCAGCCGCAAGTCGAGCGCTCCATTTAAATTGAAATTGAGATTGCGGCGGCCGGAAAACTTTACGTTGCCCGCGAGCTGCAGGTTGGTGTCGGTGCCCTTGAACGTTGCCGAATCAATGGTGATTTCATCTTTCGACGAACGGAAGTGAACGGGGCCGGTATTTTCCAGCTGCACGTTGGCGTAGTTCATCAGCAGCCGCGAAAATTTTGCATCCACGATCAAGCTTTCCGGATGCTGGAGATTTCCTTCGAGCGAAACTTCGCCATCGGCGGTGCCATGACCGCTGATGTGTTCCATATGAAGCGCAGTCAACAGAAAGGGATCGAGCGCGATATTTTGCAGTGTGATTTTGCCGCTGAGCGGATAAGGATCGGTCAAGCCCAGAGTGTAGCCGCCGGAAATTCCGCCGCCGCTCATGGCGGAATGCAAATCGAGCTTGGCGATTTTTCCGTCGGAGTGCAATTCGCCGTCAAAGCTGCCGATCACTTCCTGGCCAACGCGGAAATCCACGACCCGCATGGAGCCGTCGCCGACCGGTGCCTGATACGGCCCGGAAGCTTTCAAGTGAAAGGAGATCTGGCCGGAAATTGGCAGGCGGTCAGATTGAATTTTTTCGATGTTCCGCAGCGGCAGGCCAGCACCGACCAACTCGGCGGAAATATTCTTAGTGGAGAATTGATAGCCGAGGCTTCCGGTGATGATGCCGGCGCCGCCGGTTTCTTTTCCGGGGGCGAAGACGCGCAGCTCCGCGTTGCTGATGTGGGCTTCGTCGGGCTGCACGTTCAATTGGCCGCGCAAGCGATTGAATTCAAAACCGTAAGCTTTCCCGTCGGCCAAATCGAAAAGACCGGTAACCGCGGACTCCTGGCGCGTGCCGCGGCCATGGAACTGTCCGGTGAGTATTCCTTCGACAGGATATTCTTCGCCGACCAGTGCGAGCATGCTGGCAAGCGGGATTTTTTCGACGCTGGCTTCGGCGGTCCATTCGTTTTCCGGGCGAAAGCTCCATTTATCAAGATCCAGACTGCCCTGGAAGTCGGCGCGCATCGCGCCATATTGCATGTGTCCATGCGAGATTGAAACCTCCCGAGGCGAGTAGGTGACATCGCCTTCCACGGAGTCGGCGTGGAATTTGCCGTAGGCGAGGCGCTCGCCGCGCGCGTGGCCGGTGAAGGTAGGGCCGCCGAGCGGACCGCTCATCCTTCCATCCCAGCTGGCGGCGCCGTGAATGCGCGGAACCACTTCTTCCGGTGTGCCGGGAACGACTTCTTCGATGGACTGGATCAGATCGTTGAAGGCTTCGAGTTGGTCGGCGCGGACGTGTAGTTCGAGTATGGAGTCGTTATGGCCGAGCGTGCCGCTGGCCTGGATACGGCTTTGTGGAGTTTCGAACAGCGCGGATTCGAGCGTCAGAATTTGCGGATCCTGCTTGTAGCTGAACTTCCAGTTCGCGGTAACGGGAACGTGACCGGGAGCGACTTCGTCGGGCGCAGTCCAATCGGTTTGACCGGAAATTTGGAAATGCTCGAAGGCCCCCTTCCAGGTTTCGACAGTATCGGCTGCGAGGATGGAATCCCAGTGCAAGTGGTCGATGGGGAAGCCGTTGTGTTCGATGGCGGGAAGAATTTTTGCGATGCGCATACCGTCCACGCGAGTTTGCGCGCGGAATTCAAGGCCGGGGAGTTTCATGGTGACACGGCCATTGACGGAACCGCCGAAAGCGTAAGCGGCAAAGTTAAAGATATCCAGGCCGTTTTTGTCGATCTTGTAGTCGCCGGTGCTGCGCAAGCCGCCTTGGTGAAGAATGTCGTAGCTGAGAAGAATTTCTGAACCGTTGTAATTACCGGTACCCTTCAGTTCGCCGCCCGCGAATGTACCTTCGCCGCGCAGGTCCACTTTGCCGGAGGGAGTGAGCGGCGAGCGAAACGTTTTGCGGAAGTCCGCGAGGTTCACCCATGCGCGGTAACGGTATTTCCATTGCGGCGCCGAGAAATCGGACATTTCCGCTTGCAGGTCAATGCGGGACGTGCCGACGCCGAACTGACCTTGCTCGATGGTGAAGCCGTTGCGCCAGAAAGTGAACTTGGCGGAGGCGCTGAGCGGAACGGGCAGGAAACGCTTGCTGGTGAAGAGAACGTTTTTCCACTGCACGCTGCCGGCGTAGAGTGGATGGTCCATGCTGCCACCGGCATCCAAATTCAATTGCAAATCGTTGCCTTCGAGAGCCAAAGGAGTTTTGACGTCGTTGTAGAGCACCCAACCGTCGGTCAGAGAGAAGCGGCGGACCCTCAAATCGAGAAGAGTTTCGCGCAGTGGTTTCGAAGCAGGAGTGGATGCACGGGGAACCGGAGGGACATTGGTTGTGCCATCTTTTTCGGCGCGGATATGAACGTGCGGCTGGAGAACCACGATTTCCGAGAGAGAAATTTTGCGGCCCCAGAAGGAATCGATCTTGAGCCCGCCACGGATCTCTTCCGCGGAAAAAAGCGGATCAGTTCCGGCAGGCTCCTTGCCATGAATGACGAAGCCCTTGATGGTGACGCTCATGGAAAGCCATTGGATGGACAAGTTCCTGATCTCGGTCTGGCCGCCGGTGATGGAATTAATGCGCTTGATTGCCAAGCGGCGAAGCAAAGGATTACCGGTGCCGGTGCCGAAGAAAACGACTACGGCGATGAGAATGAGCGCGACTTTAATGCCCAGCACCCAGGCGACGCGGCGCAGCCATCTCCACTTGCGGCGGATGGTTTGCTGCGTCGTCAAGGGTGGCTCTCCTGGAGCATTTTAGTGACGCGAAGGCGGGCGTGGCTTTCTTTGAGCCAGCGGTCAGCCTGCTCGTTGATGCCGCGCTGGATCAGCGCTTCCTGAATGAAATCGTGGGCTGCGTTTAACGTCGGCGGAGTGGTACCTCGGGCCTGGGCGCGGGGCAGCAGGGCATTCTTATAAAAATCCTGAATAGCCTGTTCGTCCACCTGCACGGTGGGGCGGAAGCGGGAATCCAGATAACTGTTCAGAAAGAGCTGGTCGGCGGTGACGCGGCGAACGTCGGCTTCCGTGAGCCCGGCGAGTTTGCGGCGCGCGTCAAAATCCTGCTTGGAAGAGAAGCCTTGAACGAGGCGCTGCACGGCGCGATCGATGTCCGCGTCCGAGGGCTGCGGCGTGCGGGCAGCGTTGCCTTCGCTGCGCACGATCCACTGGTCAATCAGACGGTCCAGAATTTCCGCCTCGCTCTCCGCCTTGCCCTCGACCAGCAACTGGTAGTGGGAAAGCAGGCGAACATCGCTGAGAAGGATGACGTCGTTTTCAATGCGCGCAACGAGCCGGTCGATCAACTCCTGCGAAAAGGCGCAAGAAGAAGCGCACAGAACTAGAGCCAGGAAGAAAGCGGCAGGCCGGTTTAGAAGCGCGGCGCGCATCAGAAGCTGGACCCCAGGCTGAAGAAGACCTGCAAGCCGGGAAGCTTGGTGGACTTGAAACCGAGCGAGCCCGTCGGACAAGTCGCGGGTGTGGTGCCATCGGGGCACGCGATGGGGATAACAAAGTTGGGACGGTTCAATTGATAGCCCAGATCCACGCGAATGGGGCCGACCGGAGTAGCGTAACGCGCGCCGACGCCGATGGTGTGGGAAAAATAGTTCAGTTCGTTCGTGCAGTTGAACAGACACTGCTTGGGATTGGCGGGGTCGAAGACCGGCTTGGGAGTTTTCCAATGAAGGTTGATCTTACTGAACTCGCTAAAGACGTTGCCGCCGTCGTAGAGCAGCGTGCCCCCGACTTTGTTGCCAACCCAGGGCAGATGCATGGGGAAACGGAATTCCTGATTGAGGATAAGCAGCGCCTGACCGCCCACGGGGAAACCAGTCACGGAATCGCGCGGGCCAGCCTGGTTCAACGCGAAGCCCCGCAAAGAAGCGCCGCCACCTGCGTAGAAGCGTTCCGGAAGCGGGATGACGCGAGGAACAGGTTCGACGGTAGGCGCGGGAAAGGTCAGAGAGATGGTGTCGCGGTAGGGAGACAAGACGCCTATGCGGACCGAGCGCGCAAAGCTGAAGCGGCGTTTGACCGGATGATAGGAAGAATTCTGGTAGAGGAAACGAAGAAAGCTGGCGCTGGAGCCGATGTAGGTGTCAGCGATGCCAAAGTCGGCGCTGTTGAGCCAGCCCTTGGTGGCATCGGCGGCATTGTCGCGGGTGTCGCGCACCCAGGATGCGCTGAACTGCGAAACGAGGGTGGGTTGCTGGAAAAGTGGGATTTCCTCGGGAGGAATATTGAGGTTGGAGACGAGAACTTTGCGGAAGCTGTAATGGAAAAGAAGTGTGGTGGCGTGGGATTCCTGATCGGTGAGCTGCAGCGAGCCTTCGTAGTGGGTTTCGGTGAACGTATTAATGTCGCGAGTTCTTTCGGCAAACCCGGTAACCTGAAAGGTGAGTTTGGGATCGCCGAAAGGGCTGGGCGCGCTGTAGCCGAGAACTGCCCGGCCCTGCAGCGTGCTGCCGCGAAGTTTTAACGAGAGTGAATCGGCGCGTCCGGTAAGGTTGAGTTTGCTGATTTCAAAGATGCCGCGCGGCGCGGCCTGTACTTCGCCGCCGGTGGGGTCGGTGGTGCTGGCGAGGCGCTGCACTTCAAAGCCGCCGCCATAGGCGACGGTGTAACGCTTGGCTTCTTCGACCAGAACGACGATGTCTTTTTCGGGATCGGTGCCGGCAAGGTTTTGTGGCGAGATAGTGACCCGATTGAAGACGCCGAGGTTGTAAAGGCGGCGCTGGGAATCTACAACCTTGCCTTCGCGGAGCGGTTCGGCAGGCTTGACTTGCACTTCGCGCTGAATGACGTTGGGGCGCGTGTGATCGTAGCCGGTGAGAAGGACGCGACCGACGTGGGTCTGCGGGCCTTCGTGAATTTTGTAGATAAGGCTGACGGCGTCTTGCTGAAGCTGGGCCACTTTTTTGTCAGCGCGGGTTTCACCCGATTTCTCTTGCAAGACGTTCGCTGGAGTTTCTACCGGCGCGGGTTGCGCGTTGAGAGGTTCGACGCTGGACTCGAAGGTGGCTTCGGGAAAGCCCTCATTGAAGTACAGTGCCAGAATGTTGGCGCGGTCGCTGCCGACGCTGGCATCGGAGTATGGCTGGCCGGGGCTTGAAGCGATGACCCCTAAGATTTCTTCCTTCCCGAAGACCCGATTACCTTCGATGCGCAAATCGCCGACACGAGTTTGCACGCCTTCATTGATGACAAAGCGGATGAAAATATTGCCTTCCTTTTTTTGATAGTTGTCGTCCACTTGGGCAACAACCGTGGCGGCGGCGAAACCGTTGGAACGGTAGAGTCCTTCCATAGATTGCCGATCGGATTCGAGTATGCGGCGGCTGAATCGTCCGCGTGAGCCGAAGGCGGCTTTGTAAATCTGCAGGCGGCTGGAAAGCAATTCGTCGCCAAAGTAACGGTTGCCTGTGATTTCGATGCCAATCAACTTGTGGCGATCGCCACGCTCGATGTTGTAGGTAATGACCTGCTCTTCGCCATGCCAGAGTTTGGTCTGCACTTCGCGCACAGCAGCGGTGTATTCGACGTCAGAATCGAAGTAGCCTTCGCGCTCCAGACGTTCGCGAATGTTGCGCTTGCCTTCTTCGAGGAGGTCTTCGTCGACAGAGCCTTCCTGATAGATGGGAACGAGCTTTTTCAATTCGCCGCCGGAAAGCTTTGCCCCCGTGACCTCCACTTTGACGCGAGCGCCTTCCGACACGTCGAGTGTGAAATCAACGGTGTTTTTTGCGGCGTCATACGCGCCTCGGCGGATGGCGGCACGCCCGCTGAGATGGCCCTTCTTAACCAGAAATTTGCGAATGCGGTTGGTGCCGTTCTGGATGCGGGAACTGGTGATGAGGGCACCGGGCTTCATCTTGAGGCGCGAGACGATTTCTGCATCGGGATATTCCGTGTTGTTTGTGAGATGCACGATGCCGACACGCGCCCGGGCTCCCGGCTGGACGTGCACGAGGATATCCATCTGGTGTTCGGCGGGATGCGGTCGGAGCTCGGCGTCGAGCTTGGCGCTGTAGAAGCCTTCTTCCTGCATGCGGGTGCGCAGGCGCTCGAGACCGTCGTCGAGGGTTTCTTTGCGGAAGACGTCACCGAGCGTGATTTGCATGGCCGCGGCGGCCGAGGCTTCGGTCGGAGGAGCCTTAAGTCCGAGAAGGATCACTTGATTGAAAAACAGATTTTCCTGAACAACAAAGTCCACACGAACGCCGCCGTCCACTTTCTGTGAAACCGCGCGGATGTCGGAGTATTTTCCGGAACGATACAGGGCTTTGAGGCTCGCAGCGACTTGCCCCGGGTCCAGGGGCTTGCCGATCTCGAGCGTGATGGGATTTCCAGCGAGGCGCAGGACCTGACCGTCCCGAGTAACTGCACGATATTCGGTAAGAAGAAGCGCAGACTGCTCCGAAGCGAGCGCCGGAGATGGCTGTTGCTGCCCGCAAAGACTGGCAGGCACTCCTCCGCAGAGGAGCGCCGCGAGTACCGCGCCGCACCGCCATGTCACACAATCCGGCCTCATGCCCCCAATTTGCTCAGACGAAGGGTAGCACAGGGGCGTTGCCCGCTTGGGTATCTCGAACGCGACCGGGACGCACGTCAAAGCCCGGCGCTTTGGCGCTATCATCTTGGGGTGAGCGAGCAGCGAGCGAAAGCGGGCAGTCACCTGAGAAGTAACCCGGCGTGGGAGCGATATTCTCGGCAAATGCTCTTCTCGGGGATGGGAGAAGAGGGCCAACGACGGTTGCTGGGGTCGAGCGCGGTGGTGGCGGGCGGCGGGGCCATCGGAGCGTCAACCGCACAACTGCTGGCACGGGCCGGAGTTGGACGTCTGCGCGTGATTGACCGCGATTTTGTGGAGCCGTCAAACCTGCAGCGGCAGGCGCTGTTTGATGAACATGACGCGCGGGAAAACCTGCCGAAAGCGGTGGCGGCGGAACGCAAGCTGCGGTCTTTGAACTCGGAGATTGGAATCGAGGGCGTGGTCGCGGACATCACGCCACGGAATGCGGAAGAACTGCTGGGCGGA
Organism: Candidatus Eiseniibacteriota bacterium; assembly: GCA_035607085.1. Lineage (GTDB taxonomy): Bacteria > Acidobacteriota > Terriglobia > Acidiferrales > UBA7541 > Acidiferrum. Next base: position 58,156 of record DATMZI010000029.1, read on the forward strand.
TTCGAGCTAATCCTGGACGGAACCGACAATTTCGAGACGCGATTCCTGTTGAATGATTATGCAGTGCAGGCGGGCAGGCCGTGGATTTATGCAGCTGCGGTGGGGAGTTATGGGGTCACGCTTGCAATCCGTCCTGGCGAGACCGCGTGTCTAGCTTGCCTGATGGAAACTCCCGATGCGGGACCGCTGCTGGAAGAGACGTGCGACAGGGTGGGAGTGCTGGGCCCGGCCGTGAACCTGGTGTCTTCACTGCAAGCTGCGGAGGCATTGAAATTTTTGTCGGGGCACGCCGGCGAGCTGCACGGCCGGCTGATTTCCTGCGACGTGTGGAGTGGGCGGATGCAATCCGTGGGGGTGGCGCGCAACGCGAACTGCCGAGCGTGCGCGCGCCGCGAATTTTCCTACCTGGAGGGCGAAGCCCAGCCGCATATCACCATGTGCGGACGGGACTCGGTGCAGATTCATGAGCGAAGGCGGGCACTGGACCTGGTGGCGTTGCAGGCGAATCTGTCGGCGGCGGGGCTGACGGTACGGCAGAATGATTTCTTGCTGAAATTCAGTGTGCCGCCGTATGAGATGACGGTGTTTGGCGACGGGCGCGCGATCTTGAAGGGATCGGCGGATCCCGCGGTGGCGCGTTCGTTGTACGCACGCTATATCGGGGCGTGAGAGTCGTGTAGTCGAGCCGGCGGTGGGGTGGCGGAAGATCAGCGCAAGACGCCGCTACGGCCCGGTGGCGTGCGCATGGAAGCACGGTCGAGGTTCTCGCGCAGATTCATCAAAGTGAGAAAAGTACTGAGGATGCGGGCTTTCAGATCGTCGGTGAGAGCCATGCCGCTGGTGGCGACGCGCGCCAGTTTTTCGCCGCTTTCCGTGATGAAGCGCATGATTTCGCGCTGGCGGTCGTGCGGAGCGTTGCCAAGCGCGGTTTCGCGGCGCATTTCCGAACAACTCGACTCCAGAGACAACGTGTAATGGAGGACGCAGAGCTTCTGCTCCTCGAGTGCGTAAGGCGCGTTGCTCTTGCAGCCTGCGATGTGGCAGGAAGTGGGCATGTGGTGGCTATTCATAAAGGTAGCCACAGGACACACGAAAATCCAGCGCGTTCGCCGCGGATGTGTGCTGGTCGTAAGCAGGGGCGGAGTGATCGGCGCGGGCTCGATGACCGCGGAATTGTATTGACAACTTTATTCAGTCGATTGTATTTTTATACAGTGGAGTGAATCGCATTTGTATATGGCGAGCGCTAAGACATTCCGACATGGGCAGATTCTTCGACTGGTGACCGCGGAACGCATCGCGAACCAGGAGGAATTGCGGCGGCGGCTGTCGACGCAGCGGCTGCGGGTGACGCAGGCGACGCTTTCGCGTGACCTGCAGGAGCTGAAACTGGTGAAGACGCCAGAAGGCTACCGGCAGACGGCGGGACTCGCGGAAGAAGCGGCGCCGCTGGCGCCGCTGGCGCGGGCGCTCGGAGAATTTTTGCTGGACATCCGGCCGGCGGAGAATTTGCTGGTGCTGAAAACACCGCCGAGCGGAGCACAACCCCTGGCTGCGGCAGTGGACGGAGCAAAATTTCCGGAAATTGCCGGAACGATTGCGGGCGACGACACCGTGCTGATCATCACGCCGAACAAGAAGCAGCGCGCTTCGCTGCAACAGAAGATTGAATCGTTCGTGAGCCGCCCGTTGCGCAGCCGCGCTTCATAGGATGAGAAATCCAAGGAACATTGCGGTGGTAGGTGTCTCCGGTTACACGGGTTTTGAGCTGGCGACGATTCTCTTGCAGCATCCGGCGGCGGAGGCTTTGACTTTTCATGTGCGCGAGCCGCAGGGTGCCCATTGCCTGACGGAGTTGTTTCCGCGGCTGCGCGGATCGGGGCAAGCGCCTGTGCAGGACTTGTCGCTGGAGACAATCGCAGGAAGTGGAGCGGGCACGGTTTTTTTGGCGACCCCGCATGAAGCTTCGGCGGAGCTGGCGCCGGGTTTGCTGGAAGCCGGAATGCGCGTGGTGGATTTGAGCGGGGCGTTCCGGTTTCGCGAGGCCGAGACGTTTGCGCGCTGGTACAAATTGCCGGCGCCGCATGCTGGGTGGTTGGGGGAAGCGGCGTATGGATTGCCGGAGTTTTACGCGAAGGAGATCGCCTCGGCGCAGCTGATTGCGAATCCGGGTTGTTATGCGACAAGTGTGATTTTGGCGGTAAAGCCACTGGCGGATGCGGGTTGGATCGCCGAGGGTTCGCAGGTGGTGTGCGATTGCAAGTCAGGAGCTACGGGTGCCGGAAAGGAACTGCGTCGCGACCTGCAATTTTCCGAGCTGGACGAAAATTTCAAGGCGTACAACTTATTTGTGCACCGTCACACACCCGAGATTCTGCAACACACAGGGCTGGCCGAAGAACGGGTGATTTTTTCGACGCACCTGCTGCCGCTGGCGCGGGGAATTCTTTCGACGATTTATGTGACGTTCGGCGAGTCGCAAACGGCAGAAGCCGTAGAAACGTTGTATCGCAGGACGTATGCCGGCCGGTCGATGGTGCGCGTCTGGAAGTCGGGAAGTCTGCCGGAGTTGCAGCACGTGACGCATACCAACTTTTGCGACATCGGCTTTGCATTGGATGCCAGCGGGCGACGGTTGATCGTGGTGTCGTGCCTGGACAACCTGGGTAAAGGCGCAGCTGGCCAGGCGGTGCAGAACCTTAATCATCTTTTGGGAATTGAGGAGCAAACGGGACTGCAATGAAAATGGTCATAAAATTTGCGGGGGTTTTGCTGGAAGATGCGGAAACGGTGAAGTCACTGGCGCTGCAGGTGGCTACACTGGCGAAACAAGGGCACGAAATTCTGGTGGTGCACGGCGGCGGGCGGGTGTTTACGGCGACGCTGAAACGCATGGGCATCGAGAGCAGATTTGTAGCGGGCTTGCGCGTGACGAATCGCGAGACGCGAGATGTGGCGGTGATGGTCTTTGCCGGACTCCTGAACAAACAGCTGGCGGCCGCGATCACTGCAGCCGGCCGGCCAGCAGTCGGAATTTCGGCCGCAGATGCGGAATGCTTCCGTGCGGAGCCGCTGGTACACAATGACGTGCAAGGCAGTTTGGGTTACGTCGGCTATTTGACCGGCGCGAACACTGAACTGCTCGAGTCGTTTTGGAATAGCGGGCTGGTTCCCGTGGCAGCGTGCCTTGGGCTTGGGCCGGACGGGGAACTCTACAACATCAATGCCGACCATATGGCCGCGGCGTGCGCGGAATACTTGCGCGCGGATCAGCTGGTTTATTTGACCGACGTGCGCGGTGTGCTGGATGGCGAGCGAATTTTGCCCGCTCTAGCCTGTGATGAGATGGAGCGGCTGGTGCAGAGCAAAGTGGTTTCCGGCGGCATGGTGCTCAAGCTGGAAGCGGCGAAGCGCGCGCTTGAAGGCGGCGTGGCCGGCGTCCATATCGTCGGCGGCACTGTACCGGGCGGTTTGCTGGCGGCAGTGGGTGCTAGCAGCGCCGTTTCCTTTGGAGCAGCTCCGGGCACGCGCGTCCTGCGCCATCCTATTACGATAAGCGCGCCCGCGGCGCTTTCGGCTGCGTGATGAGCAAGTTCAAGAAAAACCGGTTGGGCCCGTCGATTTCGCGAGGCTTGCACAGACGCAAGGACGGCAAGTTTGCCGAGGCGATTGCCGCGGCCGACCAGTATCTGTTGCCGACGTATAAGCGGCCGCCGGTTGTTTTCACGCACGGTCGCGGCGCATACGTTTTTGATTCGACGGGGAAGAAGTATCTGGATTTTCTGGGCGGAATTGCTGTCAATGCGTTGGGCCATGCGCATCCCCGCATTGTGCGGACGATTCGGCGCGAGTCCGCGCATGCGATCCACTTCTCGAACCTCTTTCACAACAAGTTTCAGGGGCCGCTGGCGAAAAAATTAGCCGAATGGTCGGGTCTCAGCCGGGTGTTTTTTGCCAACAGCGGTACGGAAGCAATTGACGGTGCGCTGAAGCTGGCGCGCTTGTGCGGGCGGGCTACAGCGGGCTCAGCTTCCTCCGGAAAGCCCAAAACGCGCATCCTTGCTCTTCAAAATTCGTTTCATGGCCGCACCTTCGGAGCGGTGAGCGTTACGGCCACGGAGAAGTATCGCCTGCCTTTCGCTCCACTAGTACCGGGCGTCGAATTTGTGGCGTTTAATGATATCGCCGACCTGGAGGGGAAATTCGACGATACGGTTTGCGCGGTGATCCTGGAAACGATTCAAGGTGAAGGCGGAATCTATCCGGTCACGGAAAAGTTCTGGGCGCGCGCGCGGTCGCTTGCAACCGAACACGGCGCGCTGCTGATTGCCGACGAAATTCAGTGCGGGCTTGGCCGCACTGGCCGGTATTTCGCATATCAGAAATTTTCGTCAAAGCCAGACATTGCAGTAGTCGCCAAGCCGCTGGCAGCGGGGCTCCCGCTCGGCGCAATTTTGACCAGTGAAACGGTCGCCTCGCGCGTGTCTCCCGGCGTGCATGGCACCACTTTTGGCGGCGGCCCGATGATCTGTGCTGCGGCGCTGGAAACCCTGGAGATTATTGAAGATTTACTCGAGAATGTCCGCACGCGTGGCGAGGAATTGCGCGCCGGCCTGCAGAAGCTGCAATCGGAATTCGATTTCATCAAGGAAATTCGAGGAGAGGGCTGCATGTTCGGCGTGGAGCTTTCTGTCGAAGGGGGCGCTTTTGTCGCGGAAGCGCTCAAGCAGGGTCTGCTCATCAATTGCACACACGATTTTACGATTCGCGTGCTGCCTCCGTTTCTGATTGGCAAAGCTCAAGTACGTGAATTTCTGAATCTGTTTGGAAACGTTTTGTCTCAAACCCCGCGAGTGGCGCTGGCGACGGAGACTTCTGAAAAGAAGGTTCCGTCGCCGGTGGCCAGGTCCGCGGCGTCAGTCTCGAGGTGAAAATGGCAACGACCACACTGGCAATCCCAGCCCAGGAAACCAACGATCTCCTTACCGGAGCGGAATGGAGCCCCGCTCATTCGCGCGAGCTGCTCGCGATTACGTCGGACATCAAGACCAATCCGGCGCGCTATGCGGAAACGCTGCGCGGCAAGTTTCTTGCGCTGATTTTTGAAAAGCCGTCGCTGCGCACCCGGGTGACGTTTGAGGTCGGCATCCAGAGCATGGGCGGCCATGTAGTTTTTCTCGATCACACTCAGGCGCGGCTCGGCGAGCGCGAGTCCATCGCAGACGTAGCGCGCAATTTGGAGCGCTGGGTACAGGGTATTGTCGCGCGCGTGTACGAACAGCGCGTGCTGGACGAAATGGCGGCGACTACGGAGATTCCCATCATCAATGCGCTGTCCGACCGGTTTCATCCATGCCAGGCGCTGGCGGATTATTTCACGCTGGAAGAAAAGTTCGGCTCACTGAAGGGACTGAAGCTGGCCTATGTCGGCGACGGAAACAACGTTTGTCATTCGCTGCTTTATCTGGGTGCCCGGCTCGGCGTGAACTTGAGGGTCGCCACGCCGGCCAACTACGCTCCGGACGCAGACGTGGTCATGGATTCACGGCGCGTGGCCAAAGAAAGCAAAGCAAAAATCGAGCTGTTCACAGATGCGCGCGAAGCGGTCGAAGATGTGCAGGCGGTTTACACCGATTCCTGGACCAGCATGGGCTTTGAGGCGGAAGAAAAAGTCCGCAGCGAAGTGTTCAAGCCGTATCAGGTGAATCGCAAGTTGATGGCGCTGGCCGAGCGCGGCGCGGCGTTTATGCACTGCCTGCCGGCGCATCGCGGTTACGAAGTCACCTCCGATGTGCTCGAGGGAGCGCAATCCGTCGTACTCGATCAATCTGAAAACCGCATGTACGTGCAGAAGGCAATTCTGCACACGCTGTTTCGCTAAGAGCGGTCGGGCAAATTTCCTTGCGCGATCATTGCGCAAACAAAAACCAGAAAGAGGAATTGTGAAAACAGCAGCACCGAAGCCAAAGAAAGTAGTTCTTGCCTACTCCGGAGGTCTGGACACCTCCATCATTATTCCGTGGCTCAAGGAAAATTACGGCTGCGAAGTGATCGCCATGATTGGTGATGTCGGCCAGCAGGAGGATCTGGAAGCGGCCCGCAAGAAGGCTCTCGCCACGGGCGCTTCAACCGCTTATGTCGAGGATCTGCGCGAGGAGTTCATTCGAGATTACATCTGGCCGACGCTGCGTGCGGGCGCCGTCTACGAGCACACGTATCTGCTCGGCACATCGATGGCGCGCCCCGTTCTCGGCAAACGCCAGGCTGAACTCGCGCTGCAACTCGGCGCCGACGGCCTTTCGCACGGCTGCACCGGCAAGGGCAACGACCAGGTGCGATTTGAGCTGGCCTACAAAGCCATCGCACCCAATCTGCAAATCATTGCTCCCTGGCGCGAATGGGACATTGACTCTCGGGAAGACGCTATCGCCTATGCCGAAAAGCACAGCGTACCAATCGAGCAGAGCAAGAAAAATATTTACAGCCGCGACCGCAACATTTGGCACTTGAGCCATGAAGGCGGCGAGCTCGAAGATCCCGCCAACGCCCCGAGCGAAGCTATGTGGCAATGGACGGTGTCACCGGAAAAAGCGCCCGACAAATCTGAAGAAGTCGAAATCGCGTTTGAAGCGGGCACTCCGGTTTCGGTGAACGGCGCGAAGCTGGGCCCGATCGATTTGCTGAATTCGCTGAACGCCATCGCGGCGCGCCATGGCGTCGGCCGAACCGATCTGGTGGAAAATCGCCTGGTCGGCATGAAGTCACGCGGCGCCTACGAAACTCCCGGCGGCACGCTGCTCGTCACGGCGCATCGCGAACTCGAGCGCCTGACTATCGATCGCGAAACCGCGCACCTGCAGCAATCTCTCGCCGTGCGTTATGCCGAACTTGTGTACAACGGCGTGTGGTTCTCCATGCAGCGGCAGGCGCTCGACGGCTTTTTTAACGTCTCGCAGCAGCGCGTCACGGGCAGCGTTGGCCTGAAGCTGTGGAAAGGCACGCTTAACGTCACCAGCCGTAAGTCGCCCTTCTCTCTTTATCGCGCAGACTTGGCCAGCTTTACCATGGGGCGCTATAACCCTAAGGACGCAGAAGGCTTCATCAACCTTTTCGCGCTGCCGGTCACCGTCCGTCCGAAAGCCAAGGCCGAGGGCGGCAACTCGTGATGCCTTCGTACCTGAAATGAAAATCGCCATTCCGAGCGCAGCGAGGAATCTCTCTTAGAATGTCCGATCGCAAAGACAGCAAACTCTGGGGCGGCCGCTTTGAACGTGCACCGGATGCGCGCTTCGATGCGTTCCAACGCTCCTTCGCGTTCGATCGCCGCTTGCTGCCTTACGAGATTGCGGTCGACCGTGCCTGGGCCAAAGCGCTTGCGCCCATCGGCATCTTCACTACGGACGAAGTAAAGCAAACGCTGGCTGCACTCGACAAAATTGCCGCGCGGGCCGAATCCGATCCCGCTTGGATCGATTCCTTTGGCGCCGATGCCGAAGACGTGCACCACTTCGTCGAAAAGGCCCTCGTTGAGGAACTGGGACCGCTTGGCTGGAAGCTGCACACCGGCCGCAGCCGCAACGAACTAGTGGCCACAGATTTCCGTCTATTCGTAGTTGATGCCGCTGCGGAAACCAAGCGTGGCTTGCTCGCACTCATCCACGGGCTGCTTGCGCAAGGCAAAGCTAAGCTCGGTGTCCCCATGGCTGGCATGACCCACATGCAGCACGCACAACCGATCTTGCTTTCGCATTTCCTGCTGGCGCACGCCGAAACCTTTACGCGCGATATAACACGTCTGCAAAGCGCGGCCGCCAGCGCCGACGCCTGTCCGATGGGTTCGGGCGCGCTTGCCGGTAACTCGTTTGCCATCGATCGTGCCGCCATCGCGTGCCAACTCGGTTTCTCCAAAATCACCGTCAATAGCGTGGACGCCGTGAGCGATCGCGACTTTGCGCTAGATTATCTTTTCGCGCTTTCGGGAATCGCTACACACCTTTCGCGCCTAGCCGAAGACTTCGTTCTGTTCGCCTCGCAGGAATTTTCGTACGTGATTCTTCCCGATGAATATTCGACAGGCAGCAGCCTCATGCCCCAAAAGAAGAATCCCGACGCCTGGGAGCTGATTCGTGGCAAGACCGGCCGGATCACCGGCGCACTGGTCGCTCTTCTCACGATGCTGAAAGGGCTTCCCAGCAGCTACCAGCGCGACCTCCAGGAAGACAAGGACGCTCTTTTCTCCGCGCACGATCAGGTGGCGGAAATGCTCGCCGTCGCAGCGGGCGCCATCAAGGCCACTGGATTTCGCGATGATCGCCTGCTTGCCATAGCGGCAAATCCGTCGCTGCTGGCCACTGAGGCCGCCGACTATCTGGTTCGCAAAGGGATTCCATTTCGCCAAGCTCACGATCTCGTCGGCAAGCTTCTGAAAGAAGCCGAACAGCACAGCAAGACTTGGACGGAGCTACCGCTCGAGGAATTCCGCAAGATCTGTCCGGCGTTTGACGCAGACATCTCCGCCAGCCTGACGGTCGAAGCTGCGCTCTCTTCCAAGAAAGTCTCGGGCGGCACCGCTCCGGACTCCGTTCGGGAGGCTATTGACAATCTCGAAAACCGTCTGCCGAAAGAAGCCTCTGCGAAATGACCCAGGCCCCGCCCGAATCCGCTCTGCCGAAGGGTTTCCGTTTCGCGGCTACAGCCTGCGGCCTCAAGAAAACCGGCGCGCTCGATCTTGCGCTCATTTCGAGCGACGTGCCCGCGTCCGCTGCGGCTGTATTCACCCAGAATCTCGTAGTCGCCGCGCCCGTCACCCTCTCCAAGAGAAATCTTCGCGAATCGAAAGGGCGTATGCGCGCCGTCGTTGTCAACGCGGGTAACGCCAATTGCGCCACAGGCGAACAAGGCGAAGTGGTCTCGCTGCGAACCAACGAAGAAGCAGCGCGCCGCATGGTGATGGTGCCACAAGAACTTTTTGTGTGTTCCACCGGCGTCATCGGCGTTCAGCTTCCCGTAGAAAAGATTCTGCGCGCCCTACCTACGCTCGCGCGCAATCGCCGGGCTTCCGCGCGTTCCTTCACCGAGCTT
>DATMZI010000030.1:0-20722 GCA_035607085.1 Candidatus Eiseniibacteriota bacterium
TTGGGGCCGTTCTTCGGCAACTTCTCACTGACTGCGCGCATGTTGTTGGGCCGCTCTTGGATCGTCTCCGGGTCATCGACGAGTATTTTTCGAGACTGCTCTACGGGTCATTCATCTTGAAGACCTCGATGAGAGAGTATGCCCAGGGGTGTGTGTCGGCATAGAGTTCCCACGTAAGCCCCTCAGCGATAAAGCTCCACGAAGCGCTTACCCACTTTGGCGCCATGTTTGATTCACGACATCATCGGGCATCAATTTGTGCGAGTTAGTTGTCGGCGGAGGTTGCATTGGGGCAGAGGATGCCAGAGGCGCGCAGGTTACGGGGGCCGCTTAGTTCGAGTTTGAGGACATTGTTTGGGGCCGGAGAGAATGTGAAGGTGGAAGCGGGAAGAATGTCCGCGGCGAACGTGCCATTGTTGTCGTCGGTGGGAGCCGCGGCGCCGGTGAAAGCTTGATCGGAGCATGGGGATTCGCGGCGGCAGAGACTGACCTTTCCGTTGACAAGTTGGCCGGAACCATCGGCTTCGAAAGCTCCACCGATGGTAAGCGGGCCTTCGATGTCCGAGCCGGCGAGCAGGAAAGTGTAGATGCCGCGAAGCATGGCCGAGGCAGGTGCCGGTGCAGCGACGATGGTAACGGCAGCAGTGCCGGAATCCGCGGAATTGGCGTTGGCTGTCGCAGTGACTGTGACAAGAGCCGGATCCGGAATGGTCGTGGGAGCGCTGTAAAGTCCGGCGGCGGAAACGGATCCGCAATCCTGGCTGGAGCAATTCGTGCCGCTAACGCTCCACGCAACGGTCATGTCAGTGGAACCTGTAACGGTGACGGTGAATTGCTGGGTTGTCGCAACGACGACGCTTTGCGTTTTGGGATCGACGACGACGGCCACGGATTTTTTGCCTCCGCCCAAACCGAGTAGCTTTTCAACGCTTTTGACGTTGCAACCCGTACAGGAAAAACAGGAGAGAACCAAGAAAGCTATGCAGAGTCGCCGCATATTTACTCCGGCATGAATGCCGGATGAGTATGCTGAACGTTTGTAAAATTCAGTTCAATCGCACACGGCAAGGGTGAAGCGATTGTGGGTGACTGGATGGGCGTTGGCAATCTGTAAATTGGGAAAGCGAGTGAAAGAGATATGAGAGTTCCGAAACGCGGGAGGTGTGACTCGATGTTTCGCGTCCACCTCAATAATCTGCTCCGCAAGGAAATTCAACGAGGATGTCCGAGTTTTAGTTGATTGCAGCGGCTCTCGACGTTCGGCACTGTAAGTCTTCCTGCAATCGAAGTTCGAGCGACTTCCGCTGTTCTGACCTCCTTCCGCTGAATGCGCGATGGATTCAGGCGTTCCTTTAGCAACAGGAGTTCTTGATAGCCCGATGCGGCGGTACTTCTTCTCTGCTTCCAGCAGTCCTGTGGCGGTCCCGCAGCGGCTGATCCCTTCCCACCAGCGCTTCACGTTGCGTACTACTCGCTGAACCGTCGATAGGCACGATTTACACGGCCAGCATCATCCAGTCCTTCCCAATTAGGAGAAGATTTTCTGCAGTGCTTCTCGACCGGCGGATTCGCAATGACTACGCGATGAACAACTACGCGGAAGCGAAAGAGTAGTCTTTCTGGCAGTTCTCCGGCGAATACTCCTTCACCTTCCGCCGCTCGTGAATCTGGCAACGCTGCACTTCCACTCGTTCACTGAAAACGCGTTCCGCGACGGCATCGCGGCGTGGCTTGCCGACCCCGACGTGCCGCAACACGAATCACACGCCCATCACTGATGGGTCACTTCCGTTCGCGGCTATTCCGCGCGCAGCGCGGCGCACGGGTCGATCCTTGTCGCGCGGCGCGCGGGCAGCCATGCCGCCATCAGTCCCACCCCCATCAGCAGCAGCGTGACGATCGTGAACGCGATCGGATCGGTCGGCGTCACCCCGAACAGGAACGTCTGCAGCACGCGAGTCACGCCAGCGGCCCCGGCGAGGCCGACGATCAGGCCGGCGGCGACGATGCGGAGCGCGCGCGTGAGCACGAGGCGGAGCACGTCGCGGCGTTCGGCGCCGAGCGCCATGCGCACGCCGATCTCGCGGCGGCGCTGGGTTACGGCGTAGGCCATCAATCCGTAGATCCCGCACGTCGCGATCAGCGTCGCGGTCATCGCGAACAGTACCAGCAGCAACATCCGGAAACGCTGCGGTGCCACCGACGCCGCCACCGCTTCGTCGATCGTCACCGTGCTCTCGATCGCCAGATCGGGCGCGACGCGGCGAATTTCCGCGCGAATGCCTTCGACCACGCTGGCGGGTGCGGTCGTGCGCGCGACGAACGACACGAACCGCAGCAGGAACGGCTCGCCGCGCTCCTGCTGGAACGGCACGTAGATCATTGGCTGCACTTCCCGATCGAGTCCCATCTGACGGATGTCCGCGACCACGCCCACCACCGTCAGCCACTCGCCGGGATCGCTCAAGCGCACGCGCCGGCCGAGCGCCTCGCCCGGACCACCCGGAAAGTATTCGCGCACGATGCGCTCGCTGACGATCGCCACGTTCGGCGCTCCCGCCGTGTCCCGTGCGGTGAACTCGCGTCCCGCCAGCAGCGGAATCCCCATTGTCTTGAAATAGCCCGCGTCGATCTTCGGCTTGCCGGCATCGAGCGTCGGCTTCGGCTGACCCTCGATGCCGAAGTCGCCGCGGATGAACATCATGCCGAACGGCGGCGAGTTGATCAGGCTCGCGGCCCTCACGCCCGGCAGGTACTGAATGCGATCGAGCACGCCGCGTGCGAACGCATGGATGCGCTCGGGCTCGTCGTAGAGGTGTTGAGGCAGCGTCACCTTGACGGTCTGCACGACGCCGTCGCGCCCGCTCAATTCGAAGCCGGGCGACACCGACGTGAGACGCACGAAGCTGTGAATCAGCAGGCCCGCGCCGATCAGGAGGACGAACGTCATCGCGATCTGCGCGGCGACCAGCAGCGTTCGCAACCGCTCGCCCTGACGGTCGCCCGTCGTGCGCGCTTCGCCGGCGTGCAGCGCGAGGCCTTCGCCAAACGCGGCCCCGCTGACGCGCAGCGCCGGCACGAAGCCGATCAGCAGAGTCGAGAAGAGCGATAAGCCGAGGCAGAACGCCATCACGCGCGCGTCGATCATGATGCCGCCAAGGCGTGGAAGCGCGAATTGCGGCACGAGCGGCAGCGTGACGTCGATCGCGACCTGCGCGAGCATCACGCCGAGCGACGCACCCAGCAGCGACAACACGACCGCTTCCGTCAGCAACTGACCCGCGATCCGCCGGCGTCCCGCGCCGAGGGCCATGCGTACGGACAGTTCGGCGCGGCGTGCGGTGAGGCGCGCCATCTGCAGGTTCGCGACGTTGACGCAGGCGATTAGTAGCACGAACGATACCGCGCCGAGCAGGATCAGCAGCAGCGTGCGCACCGACTCCGTGCCGTACTCCTGCAAGCCGACCGCGCGCGCACGTATGCGGACGTTCGGTGCGAGTGCCCCTTCGGGCGCGAGTGCGCCGGCGGGCACGATCGACGAATCGTTCACCAGCGCCGTCAATTCCGCTTCCGCGCGTTCCTGCGTCACGCCTGACTTCATGCGGCCCAGCAGGAAGAGAAACGCGTCCCTGCCGGTGTCGCCGGGCCAGCGATTGAGCAGAAAGATGTCCGCTTCCGGCAGCGCGCCGCTCCTGACCACTGGCCTGAAGCTGAAGTCCGGGGGCAGCACGCCGACGACGGTACGGGGGAGGCTGTCGATGATGATGGACTGTCCGACGATCGCCGGATCGGCATTGAGCGAGGTGCGCCACAGCCGATCGCTGACGATCACGCTGCGATCGTCGTCTGGCGCCGCGGCGTCGGTGAGGAACGCGCGGCCGAGTGCGGGCTTGACGCCCAACGTAGCGAAGAAATTCGGACTCACGTCGAGTCCGCGCACCTGCAACGGCTCGCCGCGTCCGGTGAGCGGCGCGTCGATCGAGGCGTAGGCTGCGAGATGATCAAGCGTGGTGACGCGCGGGCGCAGCGCCTCGTACGACACGGGCGCCCAGGTCGAGAATGACCTGGGGCCCGTCTCGGTCTGCTGCGCTGACGCGACGATCACGAGGCGATCGGGATTGGGATACGGCAGCGGACGCCAGAGCACGCCGTAGGCGACGGAGAAAATCGCGGTGTTGAGGCCGATGCCGAGCGCGAGCGTGGCGAGGGCGGTGACGGTGAACGCCGGATCGCGCCGCATCAATCGCAACGCGTGACGCACGTCCTGCGCGAACGTTTCGACGGTCGCGAACATCCAGGGTTCGCGCGACTGTTCGCGCAGCCGCAGCGGATTGCCAATCCGCCGCCGCGCGGCCGCCCGCGCCTCGTCGCTGCTCATGCCATCCGCGTCGGCGAGGGCGTGCGCCTTCATCTCCTCGTGAAAGCGCAGCTCGTCTTCCAGCTCCCGATCGAACTTTTTCCGCTGGAAGAAGAACAGCAGACGTCGGAGCACAGAACCCACGGCACCCTCCTGACAGTCAGGACACTACGTCGTCTTCATCACGCGCATGATCGCGCCGAACATCTGGGAGAATCGCGATTCCTCGACGCCGAGCTGCTTTTTCCCGGCAGTCGTGAGCGTGTAGAAGCGCGCTCGCCGGTTGTTCGCCGAAATCTTCCACTCGGCCAACACCCATCCCTTGACCAGCATCCGCTGCAGCGCCGGATACAGCGATCCCTCTTCGATAGTCAGCACGTCCGCCGACAGCATCTGGAAGTGCTGCGCGATGCCGTAGCCGTGCATCGACTCGATCGACAGCGTCTTCAGAATCAACATCTCGAGCGTGCCCGGAAGCAGCTCGTTCTTGCCTTTCGTCTTAGCTTCTTTCATCAGGTTCTCTTTGCATAGACGAACTATGGAAGTGGAAAGTTTCCTCCCTCTGGGGAAGGCTGTCAACTGCTACGACACGAATTTCGGGATGGGCTCCGCACAAAAGTTCCCACGAGGGGCAAAACGGGCAGAGAGCGAAACAAACGGCAAGCCTTTAGGATGAGCGATTGGGAACATAAGTAACACATCGTACCGAACACCTAAGACGCGTCTCCTCTGGGCGCGGGCCTTCGGGTCCGAGTCTTTCTTTGATGTGCCGAGCATGTTCGGCAGCGCGGGCTTTTCTACGCGGTGAAGTCGCGCGTGGCGAGCGGAACCCTTAAGGCAGTGTCGCGCGCGCGGTGATCTCGCGGGAGGAGTTGTCACTGACGACCCAGGATTAGCAGAGGAGGATGGTATAGCCTTTCGTCAGTGCGGCTGAGACACGACGACGCATCCGCAGCCGAAGTCTTGAGGATGGCCGCGAGCGGGAGTGGTAGCCGTAGAACGGCAACGCAGAGGAGAAGTTGGACCTGCGACCCCGCACGACCTCACCCTTCTTAATGGCCTGACTTTCTGAGGATGTGTCAGGTTGCAGCCCCTTCTGAGATCGTTTCCATGTGGCGAGCTAAAACCTTTTGCGGTATTTACCGTCGACGGCGAACCCTCCATTTTCATCCCGCGTCACGCTAGCGGACCAGCGCTTGTTGAACTGGTATTCGCCCTGGATGAGCTCGCGTTGCGTGGAAGTAACGTCGGTGGCAAAGGTGAACAAGAAGTTGTTGGTAACTCGCTTTTGCATTGCAATACGAGCGCCAGGATCGGAGTTGTTTCCGCCTAATGTCGGGTCGATCGACAAGCTCGAGAGACCGGCGAGCTTCTGAACTCCACCGCTCACTTGACTCGCCGCACCCTGCGCCAGAAGCGAACTAGCTCCGAAGTTGGACGGTGAGGCCGCAGCCTGTTGGGTGGTTTGACCCCGGGCGATGAGATTAATGATGTCGGCTGTCGGCAGGGGAGGGTCGGAGATGTAGCTGGTTTGCATTTTGTCGAGCGGTCCACGAAACGTTAGGCTGAGGTTGTATTGGTTGATGGTGGTCGTAAGCCGCAAGTTGAGTACGGGTTCCGTGCGATTTGGATTTGAGAATTCGATGATGCCGCGTTCAATCTGATAGCGTTTATTCATGAGGAATATGTCGCCGGCCGTGAACTCTGTTCGCCCGGCGATGACGGGATCGGCAGCCGTGCCGACCACGTGCAGGTTGGCTTGTCCCTGGAGGCTTACGGCGCTGCTCGTGAGATTAATATCGCGAGCGGTTTGTACCGCGATATCCAGTTTGACCCTGTTGGCTATGCCCTCGCTGGGAGAGGACTCCGGTCCCGATTGGACCTGGCCCGCCAGCGTTGCCAAATCGAAATTCTGAGTAAAACTTAGGCTGTCGATGAGTACACGGCCATTCAGATTTGCTCCCTGGCTTGTGCCGAGCAGGCTGAGGTCGCCTCCCAGAACCGTCCGAATCGCATCCTGGTAGCGGACGCGAACATTCTTGGCTTGAAGTGCGAGATCCATCTGGAGCTGTGGACGATACTTGACGAGCCCTCGCACGGAAACCTGTCCGCCTCCCGACTCGCCGGCAAGTTGCGCGATCCTTATTTGGTCATTACTCACGTCGAGGACTCCATTGAAGTTTTGCAGGCTCACCGGTGCATCGGAGGACATCACCGAAACATTTTCTAAACGCAGTTGCCCTTGGACCGTTGGATGGTCGGTTGGGCCGTTGGCGCGAGCATCGACTTGCAGTTTTCCTGAACTTTGAAGTTCAGGCTGGAAGAGACCCACGACCCGCATATCCACCGTACCAGCAGCGGAGAGCGTCACCGGGGCACTGCCTACCAGAGGAAGTTGACCTTGCAGCCGTAGGTTTGTGCCGGTGCCAGAAATTTCTGCTGGATCAAGCACGATGATGGAATCGGCGTAATGGATACGAATTGGGTTCGCATTCGCGATCTGAAAGCCCTGGTACTCAGCCTGCAAAGTTGGAATCACGATCTGTCCTTGTAGCCGGTTTTTGTCGATCAATGGACCTTCGGCGGTGGCATGCACTTCCACGACGCCGTGCGGACCGTTGTGCTTGCTGGACCCACCCAGGGCAAGAAGGCCTTCAATCGGCATATCCTTCGAATCCAGGGTTGCGCGTATGTCATATCCATCGCTGAGATTCACGGTCGCGCGGGCCTGGAGGAAGGTCTGCGCAACTTCTGAATCCAGCAGCAAGTTCGCCTGGTGATTAGCGATGTCCATGTCGGTCTTGATGTTAGAAATGCTCGCGTCGCGTGCCTTTAGCAGGGGAATTTGCGCGGTAACTTTCAACTGCGGATCGTTCAATTTTCCGCGTCCGTTCGCGTTCAACCTTAAAAACCCGGCCACTCCGAGGCCTCTTCCCTGTAGGGCCTGCAATTTGGCTAGATTGATGCCAGGAGCGTTGAGTTCGAGCTCGTAACCCTTGCGCTTCGGGTAAAGGACGAGCTGCGCTTTAACGGCGCCAGCGGGTAAGTTCATGTGCAAGGAAGAGGTGAGCGAGTCGCCGTCTCCGTGAGACTCAATCGACAACTCCTGCAACGACTCCCCGTATACTATGGCTTTGGTCAGCCTTACTGTTCCTTTTCCCACTGGGTTGAGTTGAGAACCATGCATAGACAGATCACTTGAAAGGTCACCGGAAATGGGATAGTCAAGTCCGGCGAGTTTAAGCAGCTGGTTGATCGCCAGGTCCTTCGAAGTCATCTCAAAGGTGATCGGACTCGACGGCGAGTAATGCCAGTTCGAAAGGCCAGAGCTGCCAGCGAACTCGATATAGCCTTGGCGGGCATCCCGGAGCGAGCCGTTCTGGATCGAGATGCCGGATTTGCTGGCGTGCAGCCTAAGTTCCAAGCTCCTCCACTCGGTATTCTGGACCTCAAGATTACGCCCGGCTAATTGGCCTCGGATGCGAGGGTCCTTCATATTGCCGTCGACGAGTAACTGCAGATCGGCGGCACCACCGAGATTCATCGCGGAGGGCGGCGACGTATTTGCCGTTTGATTAGCCTGAGTAACCTGGAACGCCGTGGCAAGAGCATCTAATTCCGACAGGTCTGCCGCGCGCGCTTGTACCTCCAGATTGAGGGTTGTGCCGAGAGCTCCGTCCATTTTGACATGCGTTTGAAGCGTATGAAGTGATGTTTTGACTGTCAGCGTCGCAGACCGGCCGTCGTAGTCTAGGTGGGCGGCACCCTCGACAGGGACGGGTGCCGAGCGCGCTGTGGTGAGAGCACCTTTCAGGGTGATTTCCGAACGAGCTGCAGTGTTCTTGATGCTACCCGTCCATGCCGCATCGGCGATTCCACTAATCTGTCCATCTAGGGGCATGGGATCGAGACGCAAGCTTCGCATGGCTGCATTGGCCGCTCTCACGGAAATCGACTGCGCGGACGCATGGACCTTGGCAATCGAGTTGGTATCGATATGCTGCAGCGTTGCCGCCGCCGTTAGGCGTCCACCTAAGAGGTCAGCCTGCAATCCGTGAACATCCAGGTTTCCATCGAGAAGTTGGAACTCACCATGGATATTGCGAACCGCCGCGTTCAGATCGTTTGTGCTGACCGTTAACTCGTGGGCACGCAGGACACCATCCAGAGCTAGTGCGCGGATCGGCGGCAAATTGTCCTGTTGTTGATATCTTACGGAGCCGGTCAAGGTGACGTCACCGGCAGGAAGCGAAGCATTCTGAAGAGCGGACGCAGCATCTTGCGGATGGATTGTAATGTTGTAGGACCCGACGGCGGACGGTTGAGAGAAATTCCATACACTACCCTTCAATTCGATCGTGGAGGAAGCCACTCTGAGAAATAGAGGCTTGAGTTCGAATTCAGAAGGTGTCGCGTGGAACCTCGTTGTCAGGTCGTGAGGAAGGGGTTTCATATCTCCGTACAGAATCCTCCCGTTTTGATAGGAAAGGCTGCCGTCGTAACTCTTTCCAATTGGTGCGGCATTGATTTCGAACTGTAGGTCGTGCAAGTCGGCGTCTAGAAGAATTTTGGCGTCGTTGTAATAGACCTCGCCACATTCGAGCAGAACGTGCTGTATGCCGAGATCGAACAGACTCGTAGAGGTGTTGCCATTTGATTTCGGAATTATCGGAAGATTCGTGGTCCCATCTTTTCTGACCTGGAGATTTACCACTGGGTGCCGAAGGACGATCTCGCGGAGGTCAACCTTTTTGCGCAGCAGCGAAACAATTTTCAGACGAATCTTGAGATGCTCCACCTGCACCAGCGGGGACGCAGGGGCCGGCTGGTTTCCACGCACTGTTATTCCGTAGGCGTCGGCGGTGAGCTGACGGAGCTGGAGCGCAAAATCCTGAACCCGGACTTCCGTTCCCACGGTCGCACTTGCCTGCTTCTCAATTTGGACGAGCAAGTATCCGTGAAATCTCGAGCTGCGGAGGACGCGGTACCCGGTCACGCCGAGGAGCGCGATACTGGTCACGAGAGCCACTGCTATCCAACCGAGTTTTCGTTTCCACGCCATAGCGGCACCTTATGTGGATCTCAAAAAGCCTGTCCCAGAGTGATATAGAACTGGGTAGCTTTCAGTCCTGTAACAGGGTTCAGGTTGCGTCCAATGTCAAACCGAATAGGGCCGACGGGGGTCTTATAGCGAAGCCCCACGCCTATCGTGTTTGTGTAGTCTTGAAGGAAATGGCTAATGTTGATTGCACGGTAGACGTTGCCACCATCATAGAAAACCGCAGCGCCCAACCCCTCTTTGATGCGCAAAGGAAAACGCAATTCTGAATTGAAGATGAACAGCTGACGGCCTCCAGTCGGTACCAAGAGGTTTACGCAAGTGGCCGGGTCAGCAGCGTTGCTGCACGCGGGTACCGTGCGTTGAGGCCCGGCCCCGTTGATAGGAAAACCGCGAAGAGTGGTTTCCCCTCCGGAGAAGAAACTTTCACTGGTGGGTACGTCACTGTTGCCGAAAGCCTTGGCCAGGCCCAAGGTAATTCTGTTTGCCCAGACTGTCGGGCCGAACGGCCTGTAGTAGGAACTCTGCCCCAGGAAACGTGCGAAGTTTACGCTCGAGCCCAGAGCTTTTGGGGTGATTCCGAAATCCAAAGTCTGGTAGAAACCGCGGCTCGCATCCAAGGGTTTGTCGCGGGTGTCGCGAATCCAGGTGGCGGAAAGTGTCGAAAGGCGGACTCTCTGGTCCTGCGGCAAGACCAATCCAGGAATTAACAAATCGGACAGGATCGTCTTGCCGAAGCGATAGCGGAGTTGAATTCTTCGTGTTTTATCTTTGTTGAGCGGCTTCTCGAGTTGCCATGAGCCTTCCGCCAGACGCGCCTCGAAAGTGGGATTTTCGGTGGTGCGCTCGATCGATGCGCTAACAAGCGAACTCCAGCTCGAGCCCCGGAAGGATGGTTGGGTATACGTGGCGAGGGCGCGTTGATCCAGCCGTGAGAGTAACAAGGAAACGGACGCGGATTCTGCGAGACCACGCAGGTTGTAACGGGTAAATGTGATCGATCCCCGAGGACTCACGAAAGTCTTTTCCTCGGCAGTGAAATTCGATGGCCCGCTTGTAATCGGGGGAAGTCCCGGCAGGGCGATCGTACCGGAGGGGATGTTTCCACCGCGGCGAGCTACCTGCAGCCCAAACCCATACGTAATCTCATTCCTGCCAGCCTCATGCAACCTGATCAGCACATCCTCATTCGTCTGCTGGGTGATCGGGCGGCGAAAGTCCACGCTCTCCCAATCAAATACACCCAGGTCGTGCAGCGCGCTCTCGCCCGCCAGCAAAGCTCGTTGACTCAAATTGGCTGCCGGCCTGATATTTGCGGTCTTCTTGATCAAGGATGGTCGGGTCGTCTTGTTTCCGAGCAGAACCAATTCGTCTACGTGTACCCGCTGTCTCTCTGTAATCGTGTACGTCACCGCTACTAGGTGAGCATTTTCCGGTAAACGTGTGACTTTGGAGTCGAACTCCGTATTCAGAAAACCTTGGTCCAGATACACGGCCATGATGTGGCTGCGGTCGTCGGCCAGGGCTTTCGGAGAAAAAGGCTGGCCGGGTCTGAGTCGCAGGCCTCCTTTCGGCGACAGAGTGGACCGGGGCATATTCGTGTTCCCCTCAATGCTGAGGGTCTCCACCAGTGTCTGCGAGCCTTCGACGATTTGAAAAGTGACGTAAACGTTGGGCTCGCGGTCGACAACATCGGCGTCGACTTTCACCTCTTCGTAGCCCTGATTTTTATAGAACGCGGTAATAGCGCTCACACTTTGACGGAGCAGCTTGTTGCTAAACTTCCCGCGGGAGAGCGGCAAAGGGCGGTGAGCTTTGACGCTGACTTGTGGGACAAGCTCATCCTTGCCGAAATGCTGGTTACCCCGAAACTCGACGTTCGCCACCCTGTGGCGGGATCCGCGGTCGACGGTATAGGCCAAGTCGACTTGCGAATCGTTGTCTTGAAGATTCGAAGTGACTTTTGCGTCGAAGTAGCCCTTGCTTTGAAAGAAATCGACCAGATTCCTCCGGCCCTCTTCCACCAGGTCGGGATCGACGGCTGCCTCGGAAAATATCGGAATCAGTTTCTTCATCCGCAGGTCGCGCAGGAAGGGAAACAGGGAAAGCTTTGCGCCCTTGATGTGTACTTTTACGATCGGGCCGGGTCTGGCATCGATCACCAGGTCGGCGCGGTTGCTGTCTTGGTGGTAGTCAGGGTGGTCCAGATGGATCTTGCTCGCGAGGCGATTTTGATTGGCGAGGGTGCCCTTCATCCGTTTGATGCCGGAATCGATTCGTTTTGAGGTGTACGGCTTGCCAGGTTTCAGAGAAGCACCCGTTGCGGTGGCCCGGAGTGAACGCGTTGCACGACGGAGACGATCGACCTCACTGGGTTGTGGCCCGCGAATGTCCAGATTTCCCAGCTTCGCTCGTTTCCCCAAATCGACCGCGAACGCCACAGTGGCCAGCATGTGACCTTCATCGATCTGGACCTGCACCTGAACCTGGGCTTGAAAGTAACCCTCAGAAGCAAAGAATTGATAGAGATTGTCCTGAGCCATCGATACGAGATCCTGTTTGAACTGTGTGCGGTCCGGAATGTCGACGACTTGCAAAAGCCTGCTGTAAGAAAAGCGCTTCGTCGCACCTGGAAACTCGAAAAGTCCAAAGTAAATCGCAGGTTCGAGAATGAACGTAACCTGCAGCCCGCCGGGATCTGGCTTTACGCTGGCTTCTACTTTGTTAAACCGCCTGGTCGCCTGAAGAGTGGAAATCGTGCCAGCCACCTTCGAGGTCACATAGGGTTCACCCGCTCGCTGTTGGACTAGCGGTCGCAAGAACTCTACGGAAATTTTCGGATTCGCGACGATCTCCACGGATGCAACTCTTTGGCCTTCATAAGCACCCGGGTCGCTGGTCTGCTGGCACCCAGCGTGAGAAGGCCACCCGAACCCGGCGAGAATCAGCATGACCCAGCTGCGCATAGACTAACGCTCGCAGTACGCGCCGGTGGGAATGGATGACATGAGCAATGCCACCGAAGCGGAAATTGCGTGCCGGCCGTTGAAAATTCATCTGGGCCCCAACCTAGGCAACGCTGCCGGAAGCGACGTATGCGACCGGTGCCACCAAGTCTAGGTGACCCTCCGGCAGCGGCAATCCCCTGAATAATGTAAACACCTGAGCAGGTTTGGTCTGTCGTTTCAGAATCAGAATTAACGCTACTTGCAAACCCGCTTCGGCATCCATTATCGCTGGTATGGTCAGCGCCTCATCGGGCGACGAGAATTTCGAGCTTAATTGTCGAGATGCAGAGATCGAGTGAAGACTCGATTAATGCTTTCGGACGATAATTCCCGCTAGTGACGGGGTCTTAACCGCCTATGGCGTGAGGAAGTACATGGTTTCGACGTCCGCGAGTCCCCTCAACGTTGAGAGCCACTCCATTGAAGCTGGCCCGGCAGGTAATTCCGCGCCAGCAGACGAACAGAGACTGCCAGTCGCAGCGGGATGTGGGCTGCGTTTGTTCCTTAGTCCCAAGGCGATTTCTGGACTACTCAAAGCCGCCTTTTCGGAATGGAGCAAGGACAACGCTCCACGGATGGGCGCAGCGCTCGCTTACTACACCATTTTTTCGCTGGCTCCCCTTCTGATTATCGCGGTTGCAATCGCCGGTCTAGCTTTTGGGATAGAAGCCGCGAGAGGTGAGATTGCCCGGGAAATCCAGGGACTCGTAGGGCGAGATGGTGCGAGGGCCATTCAGGACATGATTCAATCGGCTCGCAAGCCCGCGCACGGAGTCATCGGAAGCATGATCGGCGTGGTTGTCTTGTTCTTGGGTGCTTCCGGAGTTTTCTGTGAGATTGAAGATGCCCTCAACAGCATTTGGGATGTGAACCCCGCCGGCGAAACTGGCATTCAAAACCTCATCAAAGCGCGCTTTCTCAGCTTTGGAATGGTGCTCGGCATTGGCTTCTTGCTTCTGGTATCGCTGTTGCTGAGCGCGCTTTTGGCTGCAGCAACGAAATACATTGGGGACCTGCTGCCGATTCCGGCGGTAGTTTTTGCATCCCTCGATTTTCTTCTTTCTCTGTTCTTTATCACCGTTCTATTTGCGATGATTTTTAAGTTTTTGCCCAACACCAAGATTGCCTGGAGTGACGTTTGGATTGGAGCTGCACTCACCTCCTTGTTGTTTACCGCTGGAAAACTCGTCATCGGGTTTTATATCGGGACCAGTGTGTCAGCTTCCGCGTATGGAGCTGCGGGCTCATTGGTTGTCGTTGTGGCATGGATATATTACTCAGCATTGATTCTCTACTTTGGAGCGGAGTTTACTCATGTGTATGCAGATAGATTAGGTTCGCGACGCGGGCAGTATGCAACATGAGCACCGGAGAACCTACGGCTCTGACTATATTTTCGCAGAAATAGCGTCAAGCCAACGGGCGAACGAATACCGAGTGACTGGACGGCAAACTGGACCTGGCCGCTGGTGATAAGAAAGAATGAGTGAACAATCCCTGCAAACGTTAATTCTAGCGGCTATGGCACTTGTGTTACTTCTGCAAACCGTGGTCCTCGTGGGCATTGCAGTATTGATTTATAGGGCTCGAAAACCTCTAGCGGCGTTGGCGGTGCGTGCGCATGGATTCTTGGAAATAGCGCAGCGCGCGGTAGGGCGCGTTGATCGTGAGCTGGAAGAAATTGGGCGCATCGTTGACGAGCGGGCCGAGCAAGCCGACATAATGGCTAAGGAACTGTTCGAGAGGGGTCGAATACGGGTGCGCGCACTCGATGAGCTTATTTGTCAATTCCTGAGGACAATGGAAGACGTTGCTGAGCTGTTCGAGAGCACAGTTAAAAGACCTCTGCACGAGGCCCGTGCATTAGGTGCGGGGTTTCGGGCGGGAATTGCCTCCCTTTTCTCGAACCGCCGCCCGCAAGCGAAAGAACAGACTTCGCGGACAAGCTCGTCAAATTGAATCAATAGGCCCGACTGCCCTTGTTCTCTGTCGGCCGTTAAGACACTCGTCCGGCGCAGGACCCGCGGTAAATGATTATGGGAACAGCCCGGTTGCTTTCGCGGTTGCAAAGCGGGCGACCGGGCTCGCCAGAGGAACTATGCCTAGGCGTTTAACATGGACCTTCAGGGCTCGGGCTAAATGACCTCCTCGAGAGAAACCTTTGTTGGCTCGCTTGCCCGCCGGCTACTGCGAATTGGCGTCAACGGTACTGCGCTACGGCGTAACAAGGGTTGCTCCGAGGTATTGCTTTGCGAAGGCATCGTGAAATTGAAAGGCAAGATCGCAAGGGGTTTGATTGCGGGCGCGCTGATTTTTCCTGGTTTGCTCAGCGTGATGGGAGGACAGCGGAAGTTAGATGCTGAAATAATCGGGAAGGCAGGCGAGCTAGAGATCCAGGTACTGGTAGATAGGGCAGGATTTTCGCCGGGCGAGATTGACGGGAAGAGCGGCCCAAACAGCCGGAAAGCTCTTGCCGCGTTTGCAAAAGCGCATCGGATTGCGAGCGGTCCAGGGGCCCGAGCGATATTATTGAAAAAGCTATGTCATGGCGAGGTTAGACTCTTAGTCACCTACACGATCACCGCCGAAGATACCACGGGCCCGTTTGCTGAAGTGATTCCCGAGGACATGATAGAGCGGGCGGAGCTACCCGCGCTGTTTTATACATCGGTGTTGGAAGAATTGAGTGAGAAGTTTCATTCGTCACCAGCGCTGCTGCAAAGTCTGAATCCGGGTGCGAGCTTTGCAGCGGGAGAGCAACTGAAAGTGCCGAACGTGCTCAATTCGGATGGCACAGAGTGCGGATATCGCAAGACCGGGCCGCAGCCGAACGGTGCGACCAGAGTGGTGGTAACGAAAAGGACTTCGTCTCTCGCGGCATTCGATAGGAGAGGGCGTGTGGTATTTTACGCTCCGGTGACAAGCGGTAGCGAGCACGACCCACTGCCATTAGGGAGATGGAGGGTAATCTCCGTAGTGCGAAATCCTACCTATAGCTACAACCCGGATTTGTTTTGGGACGCCGATCCTCAAAATGCCAAGGCGAAGGTTGCATCGGGGCCAAATAATCCAGTGGGCACAGTATGGATTGATATTAACAAGCCTCACTATGGGATTCATGGCTCGCCCGAGCCCGGGCGAATTGGACATGCGGAATCACACGGCTGCGTCAGACTGACGAATTGGGACGCGGCGAATTTGGCCGATCTAGTTCGAAAAGGGACGGAAGTTGTATTCAAGAAATAGTAATATACACAATGGTGTAATGCAGCCTCCTTGGTGTCTCTGAGCCAGCGTCCGGTGAGTTCAGCTTTTGTACACCAAGCGCTCCTCCTTCAAGCTATACATTCAAACTAAGCAGGAGTTGGCGACGCCCTCTGGCTGAAAGCAAATAAATTGCCTTCCACAGCACTTCGACC
This sequence comes from Candidatus Eiseniibacteriota bacterium, assembly GCA_035607085.1. Taxonomy (GTDB): domain Bacteria; phylum Acidobacteriota; class Terriglobia; order Acidiferrales; family UBA7541; genus Acidiferrum. The sequence continues at coordinate 15,844 of DATMZI010000030.1, forward strand.
CTAGCCGCCGCAAGAGCATCCGGTCTCTGCTCCTGTGTCATCGGAACCTCAGTTCCCCGCAGCGGGTTCGCGATACCTATCGACGATTTGCTGAACGGACGCGTCGCTCATCAGAAGTACCGAGGATTCCGCGCCGAAAATCCATTCTTTGAAGAATGCAGATAAACCGCGCTTCGAGACGCGCTCGGCCACGCCCTGAAAGTCACTGAAACCCGCGGGGCGATCCGAAAATTCTGCCAGAAACGTTCGGATAATCTGGTTGAATGTTTCGTCGCCCACAATTTGGTTCAGGACATACAGCGACCACGCGCCTTTTGTATAGGAATTCTCACCACGCCCCTGTTTTCCGTACTCCGCGATGGGAGTCGTCGCATTGCTCGATTCCTTCTTCACTTCCGTCCGGAAGCGCTCGCGGTACCCTGCTATTCGATCATCAAAGGCCTTCTGCCCTTCGAATTCGCGCAGGGCGAGTGCCTCGAAATAGGAGGCAAAAGCCTCGTCGAACCAGCGCGTGCGCTGAACCTCGGGTTTTGCCTTCGCGTTCCAGGAGTGTCCAATTTCGTGATATAGCTCGTGCACACGCTTGGGATCCTTGAAGGCCGCCGCCGCTTGCAGGATGTAGAAATCGGACGCCTGCGACCCCCAGCCGTCAGGGATTTCTATCACCGTGTAAGCTTCCGCCTTCTTCGAGGGCCCGAACAGAAATGTGTACAAATCCATTACGCGTTGCATCTCCTTCAGGAGAAGGTCCCTAGCTCCCGCTTCATCTTCCGGCATTGCGTAGACAACCAGATTCCTCACGTCGTTCTTGAGGACTTTAAACTTTGCTGCAGCGATATCTATCCGCCACGTCGGCGCTCGACTCGTAAACCGAAATATCGCTATGCCCTCGCCGACAGACACACCGCCCGGCAGGCCGCCGCATGCCACGACCGTGCCGCTCGGGACGGTAATCTCCAAGTCGTAAGCGAAGAGCGTGTCGTACGCTGTGGAGAGGCTCTGGAACGATGGCACTGCGAGCATTGGGTAGGCCAGCGCGTCCGGACGGAGTAGCGTGTAATCTTCCCCGATCTGATCCCGCACGTAACCCATCACCTCGCGGTAACCAAAGATCGCGCCGCTGTACTTGAGCGTGATGCGCGTCGTGCCGCCAGGCGGCAGCGGTTCGCGCAAGGTGAGCGTCACTGAGTTCACCTGCCAGTTCTTCTCATCGGACATGGCAACGACCGCTTGCCGGAACGCGAGCGCCTCGCCTTTTTCATCGTCAGCTGCGTCCACGGCCAGCAAACGGTACAGCAGAAACGGAATATCGCGCAGTGGCGAGGCGGTTGGATTAGAGAGAGTGAGCCGGACGCTTGCCGTTAGATGCTCCTCGGCGGGTTGGATGCGCACGCGCAGCTCGTAGCGCGTAATCTTGGCAAGATCCAAACTGGCCGCGCCGGCCCTGGGCGAGAATAAGAGACATATAAGAATTAGTGGAATGATAGAAGACGCAAATGCGGCACGCCAACAGTGAGTCCTATTTGCAAAGGACGGCGAGTTTTCCACAAACGAGTCCTGCTGTTCGATACCGCAGGGGAATGTTCTAAAAACGCTAGTCTATATCACCGCGATAGGTAGTTACGACGGATTTGTTCTCATAGTTCTGTTAACGCCGTAATCGGTAAAATAAATCCGAAGGATCGAACTCGCGAGCTCCTGGTTGCGAAAGAAGAGAAACTTACGCTAAGGCGTGGCGCCTCAATCACTTCGCTTCTTCCGGGAGGACCAGCATTGGCCTACTTGGCCCACCGGATTTTTTGGTGAGCTCAACGTATCGTCTGCACACCGCTTTCTGGACATCGGGCTTGCCGCTGCCATTTCTGACATCAGTCTCTCGCGCGTACTGGGAACCAACTTACCGGTTTCGCTTTTTATAAAAATGAAAGTCCATAGTAAATACTTCTTCGGCGACTGGAAGGAGCGAGTTTATCCGAGGGGGCCTCTAGTTTACCGAGACCACAGTCTGAAAAATATCTTCAAGCCCAGCCTCGGTAAATCGCCTTACCAGTTCTCGTGCCTGGGAGTGCGCCATGCCTCAGCACTCTCCCAACATCTACCTCTTTCTCTTTTTAGCTTTCCTCTTTTCCATTCCCACCATCATCCCCGAAGGTGGGTCCTTCCTATTCAGCTTCGCCGCCGCTGCAATCAATTTCTTCACTTCCGGCCTCTTCACTTCGACAACACTGCGCAGCTTTACGTGTCGCACGCCCTTCCCTGTTCCCTCCAGCAGCTTCTCCGGGTCAGGCAGTGCCGCGCCGCGCATGAACGCGAACGTTACGTGCTCTTTACCCGCCATGAAGCAGCACAGCGGTCCGTTCGAATCAAACGACGGAATCTTCCACGGATTCACGTACTCCTCGCCGCCCTTTACCGTCTTTTTCAGCAGTGCCCGTACCGCCTTCGTCACGGTCTCAAGCTTCCCCGCCTTCTTAACGTAAGCATCAATCCAAGCCCGTGCTTGTTTCCCCTCAATCGTCGGCATTGGCTCCTCCTACCCCTTTCTGCGCCATTCTATTCCACTCTTCCTCCCAAGTCCGCACTAGACCGAACATGTCCGGTAACCCGAACCAATCAGGCACTTCACCCCAACGAAGTTTGAGGCCGGTCAATTCAACGGTTCGAGGAAAAAATGCCGAACTTCTTATCCGCCATCCGCGTACATATAACAGCCATGTCAATCAAAGGTATCAGCGTATTTGCCGTCCTGATCTGTCAGCCGACTCTGTCGCCGCACACCCATTCGTCGGTGAAGGGTGCACCTTTTCCCTCAGTCTCTTCTCAGGCGATCTCTGCAGCTGACAAAATCGAGTTGCTAAGACCCACTGGCCCGTTTCCCATTGGAACTATGATTTATGAATGGGTTGATAGCTCGCGACCAGAGCAGGCAACCAAGAAGTCAGGAGAGTTTCGTCAGCTCGTCGTGCAGGTGTGGTATCCGGTGGCAACTAGCGAAAAACCGACAGCACCATATGTGGCGAAACTTGAAGCCTACCGCCATGTTTGGGAACCTAAGGATGTAGAAGTTGCCAGCCGAGTTCTGACGCACGCTTATTTAGGCGAAAATCCGTTAATTAGCGGACACTTTCCTGTCGTGTTGTTTTCGCACGGATGGCAAGGAACACGCACAGAATATACTTCGATTGCTGAAGATCTGGCGAGTCACGGCTTCGCGGTATTTGGAATCGACCACCCATACATGGGGCGCATCGCCCTTCCAAATGGTCAAGTTACCGAGCCGACGGAAGACCACTTTCAGAGTCCTGCGGATATCCTGAACTATTATGGCCAAGACGTCAGATTTGTCATCGACCGAATTATAAAATTGAATGCTGGCGACCCGAATGGCACGTTTGTCGGAAAGCTTCAAGTATCACGAATCGGTGTGATCGGTCACTCCTCAGGATTTGGTGCTGCTAGCACTGCGTGCAAGATCGACCGTCGCATTGCCGCTTGCGCGAATGTTGATGGTCCTGTCTCAGCAGAGGATCTTCGCGGGCTAAGGCAACCGCTACTATGGGTGCGGTTGGAGCGGGCCGGGCCAACGCCGGCTGAATTCTTGAGGAACCGCAGCGAACCGTCTTATGAACTGGGGTTTCTGCATGCCAGACACGGCAGTGTGGAAGATTGGGACTATCTTGAGGCCGAATCTTATCAACAACGACAGTCCGCGGCTGATCTACTTCGAGTTCTTAGAGAATATATAGATGCATTCTTCATAGAGTATTTGCAGGGCCAAAAGTCGGCGCTATTAAAGCAATCGTCCACCAATTCAGACATGACCTTCAAGATTCATGCGGCGCGGTAAAGCATCTCGAGAACTTTGCTCTAGCATTTGCTGTTTGTTGTCACCTCGTGGAGGGGTTCCTGCCAAAGCGCGCCGACGCTCCCGGCTAGCCCTCACACAAGAATGAATCATGGCATGTGGACAAAAAAAGCCGCTACAAGAAGCGGCCTTTTTCGATGCATCGTTATGTCGGTGCTTATGTCTTTATTGTTGACCCATGACTCGCGACGCATTGCCACTTTCCGCTCGGCATTTTCACCCACGTATCTGTCCAGCGCACATACGTTTCGAAGGGCTTTCCCGATTCATCTGTGCCCTTACCTTTGAAGCCGCCCGTCGCAATAGCGGTGTCGCCAAATACCGTTACCTTCAAGTCTGTATACTCAGCGTTTTCGTATTTAGTCGCTTTAGCTCTCGCGATCGTCTCGGCTTTACTGTTTACCTTTCCATCAATCTCCGTACTGACAAACTTGTCGGCCAGCAGCGGGACCAGCTGCTCGGAATTATTTGTCTTTTGTGACTGAAGCCACTGTTCTTCTAGTGCCGCCACTGCTTTCTCAGTCGTACCGTTCTGCTGGGCTTGCGAGCGTGCTGCGCTCCCCAGCAGGAGCACGCCGATCAAACACCACATCCATATTTTTTTCATAACCTTCCTCTTTAATTGTCGATATTTTTAGAAAAATTTGGCCTGAGCCCGGCAAATAAGAGCAAAGTAAACGAAGGCGGTATACAGTGGAAAGAAAGTACCTGAATGGGAGGCGAAACAGCCCCGTACCTAGTCGCTCTGCCAGTTTGCAAGAGCAACGCTACGCGCTATTTCTTACGGTGTCAAGTTATTATATTTTGAATTACCACGTTTGTATCCAGCGTCGCGCTACTCTGGACATTCGGCCCGTGCCTTTTCTTGCCCGCATTAAGCTCAGCAACCTGATCGTCAATGTCTAAGCTGAGACAGATTTACAACCATTGATTGCAAAGACCAAGCAGCCAAGAACCCTTGTGCAGTCCAACTTATCGGATTTGTTGGGGCCGCCGTGCCGTCCGGTTGCCGCC
>DATMZI010000042.1:0-17719 GCA_035607085.1 Candidatus Eiseniibacteriota bacterium
CCGTTGGCCGCTCCGTCGAAGGACAACTTCGCGAAATTGATTACCGCATTGACGCCGACCGCATGTTGAAAATCGTTCCGCAGGCGCAAGGCTTCTCCGCGAAGGTTGCGAAGATTCCAGCCCGCGTGGAAATTGTCGCTGTGCGCGGCACGCTCGACGATTCGCTGTTCAACGCGGTGGAAGAAACCGGCGAATCCGCCGAACTGGCCATGCGCATGGTGCAGATCTTCGGCTACGATCTGGATTTCTACACCGACCCGCGCCGCGGCGATACCTTCTGCATCCTGCTGGAGAAAAAACGCTACCCCAGCGGGCAAACCGCCGGCTACGGTAAGATCTTCGCCGCCGAATACGAAAACGCCGGGAAGAGATATCAGGCGCTGCTCTATCACGATCCCGCCGGGCAGCCCGGCTACTACACCGAAGAGGGCAAGTCGTTGCAAAAAGCGTTTCTGCGTTCGCCGCTGAAATTCGGCGCGCCGGTCACTTCGCATTTTAGCAACGCGCGCTTCCACCCGATTCTGAAAACCTACCGCGCACATCTGGGCACCGATTATGGCGCGCCGATTGGAACTCCGGTGCAAACGATCGGTGCGGGCCGGGTGACCTTTGCAGGACGCAAGGGCGGCGAAGGGAATATGGTGCAGATCGTTCATGCCAACAGCTATGAAACGATGTATCTGCACTTGTCCAGAATGTTGGTGCGCCTGGGCCAGCACGTGGAGATCGGCAAAATAATCGGATTGGTCGGCAGCACGGGACTCTCGACCGGTCCGCATCTGGATTTTCGTATTCTGCAGAAAGGACAGTACAAGAATTTTGAAAGGCTGGGATTGCCGCCGTCGGACCCCGTGGCCAAGAAGAATTTTCCTGAATTTGCAGCGTTGCGCGAAAAGTGGCTGCCGCTGCTGAAGAATCCCCAACTGCTGCAGATCGCAACTTCCGCTCCCGTTACTGCGGAAGTTGCCGTAGGCTCGCACTGAGCAAATGTTCAGTAAATTACGGGTAGTTTGGGAAGATCGGACGGAGAATCTGGCGTGACCCGGACCACCAGCATTGTGCGGTCGTCGTGAGCGGGATTGCCGAACCCCGCGAATTCGTCGGTGGCGCGGAGGATAGCGCCGGCAATATCGTCCACGGTGCAATCGCTAGGCAGCGAAGTGAGAAGCGCCCGTAGCCGATCGAAGCCAAACTCTTCCTCCTTGGCATTTTCCGATTCGAGAATGCCGTCCGAAGCAAAGACGATGATGTCGCCGACGCGGAGGTCAAGCGTTGCAACGGAATATTCGGCTTCGGGGAAAAGGCCTAGGGGGATACCGTCCACCGGGATTTCAGAGAGCTGGCCTCCGCGCAGCAACAAAGGGTGCGTGCCACCGGCGTTGGCGATGGTCAAGGTGCGCTCCAGCGGGTCGTACACGCCAAAGGTAAGCGCAATGAAGCGTGCCTCCAGCCGCGCGGCATGCAACCGACGGTTCAGCATCGCCAACATTACTGCTGGCGCTGCCGTATTTTCGACGGCGTGTTCGCGCAGCATGCCGATTGCCAGCGAACCATACAGAGCCGCCGCGGTTCCTTTTCCGGAAACGTCGCCCAGTGCCAACGCCAAACGGCCTTCGCCATAGGGAAGAAAGTCGTAAAAATCGCCGCCGAGTTCACGCGCCGGTACATAGGCCGCGGAAATATCCAATCCGGGTACTTCGCGCGCGCCGCGGGGCAAGAGCTGCAGCTGAATCTCGCGTGCGGTGTCAAGGTCGTTCTGCAGCCGCAATTCGTTTTCCCGCGCGTCCTGATAAAGCCGCGAATTCTCCAGCGCGATGGCGATAAACGGCCCCAGTGCAACCAGCATGCGTTCATGCTGCGCCGTAAAGGCGGCCAGCTGGGAACTTTCCAGGTCCAGCACGCCGATCAGGCGATCCTGCAAGAGTAGAGGGACAACCAGCTCTGAATGAACTTTTTCACAGGTTTCGCAATCAATGTATCGCGAATCGAGCCGAACGTCGTCCAGACGAATGGGCTTGCGAGCCGCTGCGGCATGGCCGGTGACTCCGCGATTGAGCGGCACCCGGAACCGCGACGGGATCGAATCCTCATAGTGTTTGGCGAAAACGCCTTCCAGCATTTGCGCTTTCTCGTTCCACAGCATGACCGTGAAAACGTCATAGTTCACGAGCTTTTTAACCAGCTCGGTGATTCGCCGCAGCAGTTCTTCCCGGTCGAGAATGGAAGTAAGCTCTCGGCTGACGTCGTAGAGCAGCCCCAGTGTTTTCGCTTGCTCCGGAAACGACACCAGCAACGACTGAGGAACGGGATCGGCTTCTCCCGTCAGGGGTAGGGCGGCGACTTTGGCGAGCTCATCCATGTGGCCGAACGGATGCTCCAAGGGCGATAGCGTTGCGAATCCTGATGCAGACATAGAATATGCCTTAATCCAATTGGATTCACGAGAGCCGAATTGGTTTCATGACCTTGCCCTCCCTGCGCCTGGGATCAAGGACCAGTGAGGCCGGGGATGCGGGTTCGGTCCTGAAACCGCGGGACTGGATTACGGCAGAATGATGCAACTCTCAAAAGAGGACTGATGAAAATGATCAGGCTGCAATCGTCGGGCGTCGCCGCCGTTACAGCGCTCCTGCTGCTGCCGCCCGCGAACATCGGAGGGCCAGCGCCGGATGTCTTAAGATACGCGACAGTTAAACAAGACGTCGTGAATGCACGGCTGAAGGAATACGGCGGAGACAACCAACAGCGCGAAGCGACGTTGAAGCGATTGTTTCAGGAATCCGGATGCGACGAACCGCATTTGTCGGAGCAAGCAGTGAAGGGCAGCAAGCAGCCGAATGTAATTTGTGTACTGCCCGGAAAAACGGATCGCAGGTTAATTGTCGGAGCGCACTTTGATCGAGTCTCGCAGGGTGACGGAGTCGTGGACAACTGGAGCGGCGCGTCGCTGCTGCCTTCCTTATACCAAAGTGTGAAGGCCGTGGAGCGGGAACACACGTACATTTTCGTCGGTTTTACCGAGGAGGAAGAAGGCGAGATCGGCTCACGATCTTACGTCCATCAGATGAGCAAAGAGGATATCGCCGCCACCGACGCGATGGTGAATATGGACACGCTGGGGCTCGGACCAACCCAAGTGTGGGAGAGCCATTCGGACAAACGACTCTCCGGCGCGATAGCTTACCTTGCGAAGCGGCTCGAGCTGCCGGCGAGCGGGGTCAACGTGGAACAAGTCGGCAGCAGCGATTCAGAGCAGTTCGCGGAAAAGAAAATCCCTCGCATCACCGTACATTCCCTGACGCAAAAGAGCTGGGACCAGCACATCCTGCACACCAGCAAGGACAAGCTGACGGAAATCAAGCTGGATGACTACTACCAGACATATCGGCTGGTGGCGGCATATCTGGTGTTTCTAGATCAATTGCCCGCGAGACACAGCACCATTCAAAAAGGCCACTAGTTCCGGAACGCAGCGGTCGCCGAATCCGAGCCAGCGCTTCGCTTGCGCATTTTCTGGGCGGCCGCCCATCATTGAAGTTTCTCGATCTGCTGCTGCACCTGGCTGCGAAATTCCAGAGGTCGCGCCATTTTGTGAAATGGCTCCGAGGTGCCGCCCGTCCCGATGACCACGATGGTGCCGTAGCCGAGCATTCTCCCCGCCGCGGTTTCGCTGACCTCGATGCTCTCCACTTTGCCGAGCAGCATCTCGTTGGTTTTCCGGGCGACGATTCCGGTTTTGATCACCACTCGGCGGGTCGTGACGGCCATCTCCGTTGCGTTGCGGCGCACCATTCCCGCAATGACCACGGCAATGGCGGCGATCAGCAACACTGCTGCGCCACCCACCAACAGGTGTTCGTTTTGCGGCAACATTTGGCCTTCTTCCTTTCGTGCGTAGTACAACAGGATGGCAGCTGGCAGCCCCAGGATAAACAACGCAAACAGGAGGTGGCCCAGCATCACCATCCAATGGAGACGGGTTTGATATACCACTGTTTCGCCCGGGACGAGATTAGCGTCGATGTAACTCATGAGAAGAAACTCCGCAGCCCGCGACAAGGGGCGATCAAACGCGAAACAGGCTACCACAATGAGAACCCGGCCGAATGCCGCCAACTGCCGCCAACTGCCGGAGAGATGTGGTAGGCTCTTGGCCAAATTTACGGTATGGCGGGGGGTTTGATGAAACGAGCAATGGCGATGGTGGCTCTTCTGGTGGCGTTGCTGGCGGGAAGGTGTGCGGCAGCTCAGGACCTATTCGACATCAAGCCGTTAGCCGATGGAGTCTACGCCGCAATTTCCAAACCGGCTTACAAGGTAAACTGCAACGCCGTAATCATTTTTCTGGGCGACAGCGTACTGGTCGTGGATACGCATTCAAAGCCTTCGGCAGCGCGTGCCCTCATCGCGCAAATCAAAAAGTTGACCGACAAGCCTGTGCGCTACGTGGTGAACACCCATTTTCATTGGGACCACTACCAGGGCAACGAGGCGTACCCGAGTTCGTGGCCCGCCGGAATCGAGATTATTTCCTCGGAAGCGACGCGCGATAACATTCAGCGCCTGGGAATTCCGCGCGTAAAGCACGAAATCGTCACCATGCCGGAGGAGATCGAGCAATTAAAGGTTGACCTCGCGAAAGCTACAAGCGCTGAGCAAAAGGAAACCATCAGCAAGAATTTGAGCGAAGCAGAGGCGTACTTTGCCGAACTACGGAGCATGCAGGTCACCCTGCCCACGCTCACATTTGACCGCAGTCTGATTCTCCATCGCTCGAACCGTACTGTGCAAATTCTGTGGCTGGGCCGCGGCCACACCGACGGCGACGTCTGGGTGTTCCTGCCAAAGGAAAAGGTGCTGGTGTGTGGTGATGCACTGCACGGATGGACGCCCTTTATGGGCGACAGCTATCCCTACGATTGGATCAAGACACTCGATGCAGCCGAAAAACTGGACTTTGACTACGCCATCGGCGGACACGGCGATGTCATGAAAGGGAAGCAGAAGTTTGAACTATGGAAGCAGTACTTCCAGGATCTGATGGATCAAACCTCGGCCGCATATGCAGCCGGAGCTTCTCTGGACGAAGCGAAGAAAAAGGTGTCCGCAGCGCTGGTAGCGAAGTACGCAGGCCAATTTACTGCCACGTTTCCCCAGGATGTGGGCGCGAATGTCGGCAAAGCCTACCAAGTGATCGCGTTCCCGAAATAATGCGGATAGTGCAGGCACCGCCCAAGCCATTGGATTTTGATCCTTTGCCATCCGCAGCATCAGTTTTTCAGGATATCCGTGTTCTTGAGCAGTGCATCGATCGACGCCAGGAAGTGCGAGCGAATCTCTTCGCGCGCCATCTCGTCTGTAGTAGTCGTTAGCAAGTCTGCCGCCCCGTGGCCCAGCAGAAAAAGTGCCGTAAAGGCACGCGCGTACTGATCGGGTGTGCCGCCATAGCGATGAGCGAGTTGCTGCATGAACCACATGCGTCCTGGACGCGGCAGATCCGGATGGAAGATGTCCGTCCACGAACGAAATAGCAGGTGGTATTCGTGAGGATGCTCTTCCGCCCACCCCAAATAGCGGCGGGGAATCTCTTCCAGGGTTTTCGTGGCAAACAACTCTTCGTTCAGCTGATCGCGGAAGCGCGTGGCCAGGGCCACCAGGAGTGCTTCCCGGTTGCGGAAGCGCTTATAGACGGTGGGAGTAGTCGTGCCCGCGTTTTTGGCCACGGCGCGTAACGTCAGGCCATGTTCGCCCTGGGCCCGCCACAACCGCTGCGCGGCTTTCAGTATGCGTTCTTCCAGTTGCTGATCCGCATGAGGCGGCATGAGGTCCCTTTGTTATAAATACGAGGTAAAAGCTACAGTGTGTAAGTGATAGCACAGAGCGATTTGCCGAGCAACAAACTTCCTTTACGGGGCCACATAAGGGTCACCACAGCCTCAATGAGGTGGGATGCAGGGGTTCAATTTTGGGTTGCTTTTTTATATTGACGACGTACAAGTAACGATGTTAAAGTATCGCCATTCGACAATGAACAGATGGCCAGAGTGCTGTCCAGAAGGAAAGGGAAGATTGTGTCTTACAAGAAGGGTGAAACTCGACTTTCGGAGATTTTGAAGCATTTGGGGGTACTACCGGAGGGAGGCGGGGGAACCGCAGCAAGAGAATGGTCGGGAAGCAACAATATATCGGGGGACATTTCGGGGCCACTACCAGCAGGGTCCGTGCAGCAGATGGCGCGGGTGCGCCAGCAACCTCCGACCTGGCCGATCGACGGAGAACTGCCCTACACAGCAACGGCAAAGAGCGCCGCGCGCTTGTCTTCATTCCGCCGCGATCCTCTGGTGCAGGACTCGATCGCCAAGGTGACGCTGTACCTGCAAATGCAAAGAGACTTGTATTACGCGGTTGGACATCCCTTGGGCGAAGATTCGAAGAGTGAGCTGGCTGGTTTTTTCTCGCCAGCCTTGCTGAATCGGGTTCGCATCGTGGAGTTGAAAGACCGGAGTGTGGACAATCCGTGGTTTTACGAAGAAGCACGCGAGCGGGGGATTCAGAATCTTCCCGACATCGCACACAAGGTGGCGGTAACGTTTTTGGACGTTGTGGTATTCAACCAGAAGGTTACCCGGCGCGATCTGTTTCACGGACTGGTGCATGCGGGGCAGGTGAAGTTGCTAGGCGTGGAACGATTCGCGGAACTGTTTGTCGTCGGGTTCCTGCAAGCGCGCTCGTACTTTCTCGTACCGCTCAAGGCGCACGCCTTCGCGCTGGATACGCGCTACGCGGAGGATTCCGAGACGCGCTTCTCGGTCGAAGACGAAATTCGGCGCTGGGCTCAAGAGGACCGCTACTAGCGACGTCCGCCAAGTTCGCGTTCCACAACCCTGAGGAAGCTGCCCGGTGGATGGCCGCGACGCGACGAGCGCGAGCAGCGCAAGAAGAAAACCGCTTGCGAACACATCTGCTTCCGCAACATAAGCCGAGGCGAGGAAGCGGAATTTCGCAGCAGTCGCATGAAAAAGGCCAACAGCGCCAGGTAGACGACACCGATCAGCGCGCTTCCCGCCAGAGGTCCCACCGAGAAAAGCAGCGTGCGTGCGTCGCCTAACAAACCTGAAAGCCTTGTATCGCCAGAAAGTAAGCAGGGGAGCCGTATGCTGGGCAATTGGGAAAAAAAGGAAAACGTGAAGCACACAGAACTACTGGATGGCGTAGAGATTGCCGTCGGTTGAGCCAAAAAGAATAGTATCCCCGGAGATCGCTGGCGATGAAAGCACCGCACCAATGGAGAGCATCTTTTGCAGGCCGACGACGATGTCGTCGTAGAAATTATCAGCAAACGCAGCTTCGTAATTCGGAGTCCCTTTGTCAGTGGTCAGCGCCGATCCGTTCTTCTTCGCGGCCTCGGTTTCGAAATACCACGCAACTTTTTGAGTGGAGAGATCGATTGCAAGCAAACGCCCCCGGTGCGAGCCCAGATACATCATGTTGCCCGCGATGGCGGGCGACGAAAACATCGGCCAGTGATTAAAATCAAGAGTAAAGAGTTCGCCGCCGGTTTTTGAGTCGAGCGCGTGGAGCAGCCCGGTGTCCGACGTCGCAAAATACACTCTTCCATCCCTGATCGCGGCGGAACTGATCACCCACGACCCTTTGTTGCTGTAGGCCCAGAGCTGCTTCCCGGACTCCGCGTCCAACGCGTAAAACTTGGAGTCCCGGCAACCGAAGTACACCACGCCTTCCGAAACAGCGGGCGACGCCTGGATGCCCGTCTGATTGTAAGTTTCATGATCTTCACCGGTTTTGAAGCGCCATTTTTCCTTGCCGGTGGCGGCGTCGAGCGCGTAGAGATAGGTGTCCCAACTTCCGACAAACAGCGTGCCGTCCGAGAACGCCGGCGAAGCGTGGACCACCTCGCCGGTTTTGAACTTCCACTTCAGCGAGCCAGTTGCGGCATCGAGCGCGTACACGTTTGAGTCACCCGAGCCGAAGTACGCTGTGCCGTTGGTGACCACCGGTGAGGAGAGATAAAAGTCAAAGGGGTCTGGAACCGGTTCAGCAGCAGGCTCCATGCCGTGAAGATGCCTGGCGATGAAGCGGCGTTCGCCTCCGGTCTTAAATTTCCACTTCAGGGTTCCCGCTGCCGCGTCAACCGCGTAGAAATTGCTGTCGTAACTCAGGAAATAGACAAGGCCATTGGAAATGGCTGGACTGGATAGAACGCGGCCTTCTGTCTTGAACTCCCATTTCTTCGCGCCCGTTTCCAGATCCACCGCGTAGAGGCGGTGATCATTGCAGCCGAAGTAGACAGTGTTTCGAACGACCGCCGGGGAAGACAGAATCTGCGCCTTGGCCTGGAACTGCCATTTCACCTTGTGAAATGCAGCTGTGCCTGGTGCACTGGAAACACCGGTGCGCGCGGGATTGCCGCGAAACATCGCGTTGTCCTCGCGAGGCGTTGCCGGGTCTTGCGCTTGAGCAACGGGACACAACAGAGCCAGAGAAACGGCGAGTAAACGGTACATGAAGTGGGTTCTCCGTTGCGTGAATAGACGCGGCGGACGGGAACCGGTTGCTCAGAGACTTGTGATTTTTAGAAATTCAGAAAACACGCGAGCAAAAACGGGCGAGGCTAACTTCAGTTGCTCAAGGAAAGGAGCGTTTCCTCTCTCTGCAAAGGAAAGCGAAAAGAGCAGCAGCGGGATTCGTTCCAGGCAATGATTTGCGCAGAAATTATTTGCGGCGGAAGACCCACAGGGCGCCGAAGACGAATGCGCTAGACAGGAGCAGCGTGAGCGAGCCCGGTTCGGGGGTGGCCGCCGGGGGAGGCGGAGTGACGATAGTGCCGACAGGAGGCGTTACACCCGGCGGGAGAATCGGCGGAAATCCGACGGGCGGAATGCCAGACGCGATTGGCCCGCCGGGAAGCGTGGGTGGTCCCGACAAAGCGTTGGGAAGCGGAAACGAGCCAAACTCTTCGCCGGGCATGAGGTTAGCGAGGAGCGGCGGAACGAAGTCGGGGTTCTCCAGTTTTTCCGAAGGCGGTTCGGCGATGGATACCGGAAGTACCGCGACCGGGGAGAGGCGGTTACCGCAGCGAACGCGAGCGTAGCTTTCGCCATCGGAGATCAGTGTTTCGCCGGCGGGAATGGTCATACGATACCGCGTCCAGTACACATGATTGTTCATGCGGTAGGAAACGTACATCAGTGTCGGGCGATCGAGACGAAGCGTGTGGGCGCGGGCGACACGGAAATCGGAATAGTGTTCCGCGACGACAGGGTCTGTGGCCGCTGCGGCGTGAAGTTCACCGGCGTCGCGGACTCCGCCGGGGATGACGGAGTAGGGGAACACGGTGCGGCGCGATGTGGGGGAGGCGGAGGCGGAAAGATCGAAGGCGGGCTGCCAGTTGGTTTGCAGCGACAAAACCGGAGCGCTCATAGGGGTGGCTCGTTGCCGGCGCGAGTGGCGAACCGCGAAAAATGTTACCAGTAGTACCGCTGGGACGAGCAGTAGCAGGGGGGCACGGAACCAAAAGCAGTTCCGGTAAGGCTGGGCAACCGGGGCCTGGGGGTTCAACTTTGTAAACCTCGAGAAGACAAAAGGCAATTGCATTGCCGAACGGAGGAGCGCGGTGACAAGGCCGAGAGAGAGTCTTCCGCGCCAAAAGAGCGAAATGCGAGGCGCAACCGGGACATTTTCGAGGATTGTAACGGTTTCTACAGGAAAGTGCCAGGAAACAAATGTAATTAGTGGAAAATCATTTCCTGGAATCCATAGGTTGGACCGGATTGACCACAAGCTGGGTTCTTGAAGTCAACGGTGAGGGACGGAAAATCGAAGTTTGTCACCAAATTAGGACGGAAGCACTAGGACGGGGCGGGCGCGTCGGGGTTTCCGATTATGACCCGCTGGCATCTGGCTGAGTTGCCTATGGCGGATTTTCCGGCCCCGGGCGACTGGCGAAAATGACGGCAAAAGGCCCGCCCGGCCGGCGGTTGGGTCGAGTTGGAGGTGTGTGCGGTCTAGCCGCGGCTCGATTCCCGAACAACGCCGGGTTCTCAGGGTGAACCAAAACCCGGGTTCCGAAATCGACTCCGGGCACCTAGAGCGAGAGTCCTAGACGCATTTACCAAAGGCTGGCCCAGCGGCCGAAGTCGAACAACCCGACGACGAAAATGAAGATGACGGCGATGTAGAGGAAGAGTCTTGTGGTGGGGTATCTGTCCTGATTGGTGGAGCCGCCGGATGTCTTGAGAAAGAAAAGCAGGATTCCGGCAATGACAAACAGGATCGCCCAGACGGGGATGCCGCCAATCTGGGTAGGGAGCAAGGGCATGACGGATGTTAACAGAAAAACTCAAGGAAACGCTCCGGCTGTCCGAAGCCTAATCCTTCTTGACAGATCGGATGAACGGGAAAAGCCGGCACTTTCGGAATGCCATTTCGGAATCACCAGTGGTGAAGCGGCGCTGGAGGCTGACGTGGTTTGGGAAGCAGCAGGGGCTTACTGGAGTTTTGCGTATTCGGATTTGGCGGCGGCTAATAGCGGCAGGGCCGGATCGGCATCTTTCCAGGAGGCGAGAAAATTCTGATAAGCGGAGCGTGCTTTGCTGGAATCGGCTTGGGCGGCGTAGGTTCTGGCGAGATCGAGCTGTGCCAGCCGGGCGCCGGGGTCTTGATTGCCGTCGGGCTTCAACTTTTATCGCAGCCTGGAATTCCGTCTCGGCTTCCTTGAACTGGCGGTTCAGGAGAAACGCTTGGCCGCGCAAGCGCCGGATGGTGGGGTAGGCGTTGTCATAGGGCTGTGCAGACTCGAGCAGTTCCAGGGCTTTCCCGGCATTGCCGTGGTTGAGCTCAATTTGCGCGCGAATGGCGGGAATCCACATGGCGCGATACCAGGTGTCCTGCGGTCGCGCCTTTGCGAGTTCATCGGCCAGGCGAACGGCTTCGGACTCTCGGCCAGAAAGCGCCAGAGTGGTCGCGACGCAAGATTTCACGTCGGGCGGATTGGAAACAGCGAGAACCGATGATGGATCGAACTTCTGCTTACTCTTTCCGGTAAGCAGTACTTCCATCCGCGTTTCGTTGCAAATGGCGGCGGCAGTGAGTTCCGAGGGGCCCGCGCGACGCGAGGCTTCTTCCCATTCTCGCAGGAACTCCTGACTTTTCTGCAACTGTCCGCGGCCGGCCTGTGCGGGCCAGACGAAACGAATCATGTCACTTGTGTCTTCTGCGGCAAGGGCCATCTGCTTTTCTTCCGCGGCGGTATCGCCTTGAGCGATAGCGGTGTTCAATAGCATGGTGTGAGCGAATGGGCGTATCGCCCACTTTTTGATGCTTTCGTCGGCGATGGCTTTGGCTTCTTCGAAGCGGCCCAAACCGTCATAGGCGCAGGCTGCTTTGAGATAGCCGTAGTTCGAATCGGGCGCCAGCTGAATGCCCTTCAGGGAAAACTTCAAGGCGCTTTCGTAGTCGCCGAGGCGGGCATAGAGAACCGACAGATTGGAGGTGGGGATATCGTCATTCGGATAGGTCTGAGAATACAACTGCCAGGTTTGCATCCCTGGTCGATGTCACCGATGGAGTCATAGTAGTGCGCGGCGATATAGAAGCGTTCACGTTCGCTGGAGCGATCCTTGAGGTCGAAAGCCTGCTTCAAATATTTTTCGTAGAGATCAACCTGGCCCAGGTTGTTGTAGGAGGTACCCAGAATGGCGTGCGCAGTGGCGAAGTTCGGATCAAGTTCGATAGCGTGTTTGAACAGTGGCAGCTCCAGCTTCGCTGCCTTTGCTGCGCGAGGCAGCGCTCTCCGTGTAGGCCTTGAGAGCCTCCAGCGAGGAGGTGGTGGCTTCGTCGAGCGGCTTGTCGAATTTTCTCAGCGAGGCAAGCGACTCTCCTAGTTTGGCGCGCAGTTTGGTCACAGCGGTACCCAGCGTGCTGAGGACGTCGTCCTTCTTGGAAGCCTGCAATTGCTCCTGGGCGAGGTTGTCGCCGGTCGCGGCGTTCAACAAGCTGCAAATCCACTGTAGATTTCGCGAGTCGTGACGGCGGTTCGCGGAAGGTTCTGCCTGACGGTAAATGCGCGAAGCCATGAATCTGGGTTACACAAATCTGCGTGACCATAAATCTACGTGACAGGGGGAGCCCGGTCGGCTAGAACATTGTGCGGAAAGATGGAGTTAGCGGGAAAGTCCAGGAGCGCATTGTGAACATCCGAACGATGGTGGCGTCGTTGTGTGCGTTGATTTGCGCATGGTGGATGGCGGGGAGTGCGGTCGCACAGGAGAAAGCTGCCGAGGAGGGTAAGCAGCATGTTGAGCAGAAAGTGAAGGCGGTGAAGTTTGGGAAGTTGTGGGACGGGAAAGGGAAAGTGTGGACGAACGCAATTGTGATTGTGGACGGAGAGCGGGTGCGTGAAGTGACTACCGATGCCAAGCGGATTCCAGCTGAGGCGGAAGTAGTGGACCTGACGAAGTATTACGGGGTGCCAGGGCTGATTGATGTTCACACGCATATGACCTTGTATGCGGACCAAGGGTTGAGGAACGCATCGGGACAGAACGTGTCGATGCTGAAGCAGGTTGCGAACAATTCGGCAGCGGTGGAAGTATTTGTGGCGCGGAAGGGCGCGATGCGCACTCTGGAAGCGGGTGTGACGACGGTGCGGGATCTGGGCTCGGACCAATACATGGACATTGCGATGCGAGATTTGATCAATGCTGGCGAGATGATTGGGCCGCGGATGTTTGTGTGCGGGTATGGATTGTCGGTAACCAGCACGGCCTACAAGGGTTCGAACTCCGCGCCAGGAGCGCCGCCTGCGGGGGGCATCGCGGATGGCGTGCCGGAAGTGCTGCGAGCGGTGCGGCAGCAGGTGGCTGCGGGAGCGGACGTGATCAAAATGTTCGCTTCGACAGGAACGGATAACGACACCAGCGGGTTTCAAACCTATGGGTACGAAGAGATCAAGGCGGCAGTGGACGCCGCGCATCAGTTTGGGAAGAAGATTGCGATTCATTCATATGGGCCGGATGGAGCGCGGGATGCAGTGCGGGCGGGAACGGACTCGCTGGAACACGCAACGGATATGGACGACGCTACGCTTGCGGAGATGGCAAAGCGAGGGACGTATTATGTGCCCACGATTGACCACAACCGCTACTACGTGGAGAACGGAAGCGAGATCGGGTATGCGCCGGGATTTGAGCCGCGGTCGCAGGCATTTATCGCGCGAAACCTGGAGACGGCGCGGAAGGCGCATCGGGCGGGAGTGAAGTTTGCGATGGGGTCGGATGCCGTTTACAGCATGTTCGGCGAGAACACGCGGGAGTTGGCGTGGTTTGTGAAGGCTGGGATGACACCGCAGGAGGCGTTGCGGGCCGCGACGACGAATGCGGCGGAGTTGTTGGGGAAGGGGAATGAGTTGGGAGCGGTGGCACCGGGGTACTTGGCGGATTTGGCGGCGGTGGAAGGGGATCCCACGGCCGATATTGGGGTGGTGGTGGATAAGGTGAAGTGGGTGATGAAAGGCGGCGCGGTGATGGTCGATAAGACCAAGTGACCCTGTGCGGATGCGGCGGCTATTCGATTTGCAGTCTGGAGTAGGTGACGAAGCGCTGCTGGCAGGCGATGGCGGATTGGCGGACGGATTGGAATTCGGGAGATTGGCGGATTTTGTCAAACATGGGGTCGTGGTCCACGGCGGGATAGACACAGAAATTGCGCTTGGCGTCGGCTTCGAGCAAGTGAAGAGCGGCTTCTTTCTTGTCGAGCCACGCGAAGAGGGCGGCGCCGAAATACCAAGCATCGGGATCAGGAAGTTGCAGAAATTGAGATAGCGATTGCGCGATGGTGCGATCGCAGCCCGGCGTGGATGAGTTGGGCCAGCAAGTGCGGACTACTTCGTAGTTGCTTCCAGCGGGAAGAATTTTGAGCTTTGGCAACGCTTGTTCGACCTTACCTTCACGCAGCAGAACGTGTCCCAACAAAAACGAGCTGAATTCGCCGGGGGCGCGGTCGAGCTCGATGTGCGCTCTTGCGAGGTCGTTCAAATAGATGTACGGAACCGCGCAGTCGGCGACCAAATCGGGATCAAGGCGGTGGGAGATTTCGCATTCTTCTGCCGCGCGATCGAGCGCGCCTATGGTACGAAGAAGTTGCGAATGCAGAAGATGGAGCTCCGCGCGACGCGGGCGTTTGCGAGCCAATTCCTGAAGCTGGGCAAAGCTCGATTCGAGGCCGCCATTGACGCGGCTGCCGAGGCCGATAGACCACGTGGCGGCGCTGAGCAGATTCGGATCAAGCTGACGTGCGCGTTCGAGGGCAGCGATGCATTTCTGGAGCACTGCGTCGCCGCCTGCGACCGCGTCGGCTTCGGTGTAGTAACGAGACCCGAGGGCGACCCAGGCGGGAGCATAGCCGGGATCGAGTGCCACGGATTTTTCAAGTAGCGCGATGGCCTGCTTGTTGTGTTCGATGTCGTAGGCGGGATCCTGGCTGCGGAGATAGAGATCGTAAGCTTGCTGACTTTTAGGTTTGGTGGCGGAAAGTTCACCGCCTGCAATTCCCAGCGAAGGGAGCAAACCTTTTTCGAGATTAGTACCGATGTCGTCGTGAAGCTTCAGAACGTCCGCAGAGGGAACTTCGAGGGAAGTGCGCCAGATGACTTCCTGTTTGGCGACGTCCATGGCTTCGACGGTGACGCGGAGGCGGTCTTCGTGGCTGAGGAAGTGGCCGGTCACTACGTGTGCCACGCGGAGCTGGTGAGCGGCTTCCTGGGGATCGGAGTCACCACCGGAGAATCGCTGGGACATGCTAAAGGGGCGAACGCTGAGAGTCGGCGCGTAACTGAGAGTGCTGATGACTTCATCCGGGAGAGCGGTGGCGAGATATTCGAGCTTGGCATCGTGGGCGGCGTTTTGAAAGGGAAGAACGGCGATAGTGGTTTGGCGGGAAAGGCCTCGGACTGAAGGAGTAGCACGCTTGCGCAGGAAGAGGCCAAAAGTGCCGGCTGCGGCGGCTAAGAGTAAGGCGGAAGCGGTTGCCAGAGCGAGTCGAGACCGGCGGCGGGCGATTTCACGGATTTCCACCCTGGCGGCGCCGGACTCGATGGCGCGCTGGAGGCGCAGGAGATCGGCTTTGATTTCGGCGGCGCTCTGGTAACGAAGGTCGCGGTCCTTGGCGAGGGCCTGGTCAAGGATGCGTTCCAGGTCGTGCGGCAAATCGGGACGAAGCTGCGAAGGCGGAAGCGGAGCGGCCGTGAGAATGGCACTGAAGATCACGGCTTGCGTGGAGCCGTCAAAAGAGCGCCTGCCGGTGGACATTTCGTAGAGGACAGCGCCAAAAGAAAATAGATCGCTGCGAGGGTCGAGTACTTCGCCGCGCACTTGTTCGGGAGACATGTAGGCGGCAGTGCCCATGACGGCGCCGGTGTGGGAAAGATCGAGAGTAGTGTTCGCGACAGTGGTGTCGGACGAGGGATCGTCGCGCTTGGCCAGACCAAAATCGAGAATTTTGGAATCGCCGCGCGTGGTGATGAAAATGTTGGCAGGTTTGATGTCGCGATGGATGATGCCCTGGGCGTGCGCAGCGACAAGGGCGTCGGCGACCTGGATTCCCCATTTTAAAAGCTGGGAGAGTTCCATTCCGCCTGGCGTGCAGAACTGGCGGAGATCGGCGCCTTCGAGGAGCTCCATGACCAGGAAGGGGCAGCCGTCGTGTTCGTCGATTTCAAAAATCGTGCAGATGTTCGGGTGGTTGAGTGCAGAAGCGGCTTGTGCTTCGCGTTCGAAGCGGCGGCGCGTTGGCTCATCGGCCGCATCCGCGGCACGAATGAATTTAATCGCGACTTTGCGGCGGAGCTGCGCGTCTTCGCCGACGTAAACCTCACCCATGCCGCCGGAACTGAGATGGCGCAAAATTCGGTAGTGCGAGACCTGGGAACCTTCCAAGATCTGGGCCATTGCCTTCGAATGATACCGTAACAGCGTCGAGCTACGAACTCGGGCGCGCCCAGATAACGAAATCGGCGATGCCGGCGATGGCGAACAGGATTGTGGCGATCAGGAAGAAGATGCGCAGCTTCGACAGGTCCTCGCGGTTTTCGGCGCCACCACCGGCAATTTTAAAGAAGAACAGCAGGAAGCCAGCTGCAACGAAGAGAAGGAGCCAGATAGGAACGCCGGCGAGTTCGGTGGGCATGGAGCGCACCTAGAAAGGCTACCGGAACGAAGTCGCGGTTAAAAGTAAAACCCTGTATGAGGCCGGCAGGCAGCTCCAGTCGAGGGCAAGGCTTCCGGATGCGCTACTTGCTGAGCTTATTGTGCATCATCAGGCGGCGGACGCCGAAGGCCAAGAACAGGAGCAGGAAAATGACGTTGGTGGCATTGGCACCGTTTTGAGCAATGAGATAGCCCTCTCTGGCGGCCAGGGCGAACATCAGGACCATAATGATGAGGTTAAAGGTTTTGTTCATGAACGATCCTTTCGTCTTGGATGTGACCAGTATTTCGCTGAATCGAGGCGATACGGCTGCGACAAGGTACCAGAAATCGGGCAGGCGTGTCTTGCCGCAGTCGATCCATACCGGGCGCAGACCGAAGGCTGCCGCTACGGGCCAGTCGCGGAATAAAAACTGAATCGTCATGGAAGAGCAATACGGTAGGACTAACCTGCGGCTCACGATTGCCGGCATGGCAATCGGGAGAGGTGTGAATCCGCATGAGCACAGATCGTCGAGAGTTTTTAAAACTGTTGTCCACCGCTGCAGCGTCGGCAGCTTTTCCAGCGAGCATTAGCCGCGCCCTGGCGATTCCCGCGAACAACCGGACGGGTTCAATCAACGATGTGGAACACGTTGTTTTCATGATGCAGGAGAACCGGTCCTTTGATCATTATTTTGGGGCGTTGCGAGGAGTGCGGGGATTTGGCGATCCGCGGGCGGTGCGGCTGCCCTCGGGGAAAAGCGTGTGGCACCAGCCCGACGAGAGCCATCCAGATGGGTACTTATTGCCGTTCCGTCCCGATGTGCCGAATCTGGGATTGACGTTTATTGAGGACACAGCGCACGACTGGAACAGCACCCACGACGCCTGGAACGGCGGAAGCTATGACCGCTGGGTGCCGAACAAAGGCACAACGTCCATGGCGCACCTGACGCGGCAAGATATTCCGTATCACTACGCGCTGGCTGATGCTTTTACGGTGTGCGATGCGTATTTTTGTTCGTTGCTAGGGCCGACCGACCCGAACCGCTATCACATGTGGACCGGGTGGGTAGGCAATGACGGCAGCGAAGAGGGTCCCGTGATTGATAACGCCGAGGCCGGGTATGGATGGTCCACCTACCCCGAGAAGCTGGACAAGGCGGGGATCAGCTGGAAGGTGTATCAGGACATCGGCGAAGGACTGGACGCGGCACATTTCTGGGGATGGACCGGCGACGCACCGTACATCGGCAATTATGGCGACAACTCGCTGCTGTACTTCCATCAATATCAGAATGCGCCGGACAGCAGCCCGCTCGCACAGAAAGCGCGGACGGGAACGAACATCGCCAAGAGCGGAACGCCGTTTGACAACTTCCGGCAGGACGTGCTGGCGAATCAGTTGCCACAGGTGTCGTGGATTGTGGCGCCAGAATCGTACACCGAACACGGAAATTGGCCGCCGAACTATGGCGCGTGGTACGTGTCGCAAATGCTGGATGCAATGACGG
>DATMZI010000068.1:0-21831 GCA_035607085.1 Candidatus Eiseniibacteriota bacterium
GAGTGACCAGCGCGGCGGACGCGATAAGCCAAGCTCCCGTGAAGATGAGTAGAACGCGAGGTGGGCGCGTCATATTGCCGAACGAGAAAGCACACCCGTATTGTGGCTCAACTTTCGTCAGGAAAGAATCGCGTTACCTCGCCACCGGAGCGAGATCGCGTTCGCGGCGTCGGCGTGCCAGGTGGTGCATGGCGATATTGAGAAAGATGTTGCCACAGGTGGTTTCAATGGCCAGCACCATGGCTTCGGTGTCCTGCGAGCCGGCGAGACCTTCGTCGCTGGTGTGGATTTCGGGCGGAAAGACCTTGAACGTATAGCCCTGGTCGTTGAGCAGGGTGACTGAGTTTCCGATGACCATGTTGGCCAGCTCGCAGACCGTCTCGCGTGCGACCTGTTCGTCCGCGTCATCTCCGCCGGTAAGGATGGCGGCAACTTTGCGAGCGACTTCCGGGGCCAGGTCGAGGATGATGCGGCCCTCGATGTCGCCCTTGATGGCGATGACCGCGGCGATTCCCTTGCGGCGATATGCGCCTTCTTCCATGGAGAGGTCTCCGATTTTTGTAGGACCCTGTAATGATTCGGCGAAGACCGCATCCGCTGCGTTGATGAACGGCTGGATGAGATCCATTCTCATGAACGATGCTCCCCGGCCAGAGCAACGGGAGCTCCTGCTGCAGACGGGTCGTCGCTCAAGACGTAGCGGAGGATTTCGTACAACACTTCGGGCTTCACCGGCTTCTGCACAAAATGCTTGGCGCCTTTCTGCAGCGCGGCCAGAATGTTTTCCTGATAGCCGACGGAGGAAACCATCACGATGCGCGCGTCGGGATGCTGGCGCACGATGCGCTCGACGGCTTCGATACCCTCCATCTGGGGCATGGTGATATCCATCAGCACGATGTCGGGCTTGGTGCGGTTAAACTCCGCAATAGCGGTTAGTCCGTCGCCCGCCTCGCCGGCGACTTCGCCGCCGAATAGCTCGACCATCTTGATGATGTTTTTGCGCGCGAAGACGGAGTCGTCCACTACGAGGTAGCGGACTGGCTGGCTGTCTTTTCTGAGCAGTGCGGCAAACTTTGGCATAACCCTTCTCCTTGTTATTTCGAGGTTTGCAAATGCAAACCCCGAACCCGTAATTCCTTGCTACTAAATCCTTGGCTCCGCTTTCACGAACGCCCGCTCGAAGTGGGGATCCGTTCCCCGCTCTCCGTCTTTTCGGACTTGTCGCCGCGGTCTTGCTTGTCGCAACGATCCAGTTTTTCCCGTTCGGTGCGATCCACACGGTCGGAAGCGCGGTCGCCGCCGAAATGCGCCACCAGTTGCGGTCCAATCGCTTCGAGCGGAACGATGCGTCCCGCGTAACCCTTCAAGATGGCAGCACGCGGCATGCCCGGCACCACACATGTGTCTTCGCTTTGGGCAATGGTGAAGCCGCCGGCGGCTTTGATGGCGCCGAGACCTTCCGCACCGTCTTCGCCCATGCCGGTCATCAGCACACCCACAGCCATAGGTCCAAATTCTTGCGCCACGGAGTGAAAAAGCACATCCACCGAAGGACGGTGACCGTTGACCGGCGGGGCATCGTTGAGCACCGCAACATCGCCACGCGGCATGCGGCGAACCATCATGTGGCGGTTACCAGGGCAGACCAGGACACGGCCGGCGAGCAACATGTCGCCGGAGCGTGCTTCCTGGACATCCAGGGCACAGCATTCGTCGAGCCGGCGAGCAAACATCTCCGTGAAGCCTTCCGGCATGTGCTGAACCAGAAGAATGCTGGCGGAAAATTCAGCGGGGATTCCGGACAGCACGTATTGCAGCGCGTTTGGCCCGCCCGTGGAGACACCGATGGTGATGATGCGGTTGGGTGGAACGGCAGCGCGGGCGTTTTTCTTCACAGGCATGGGCGGTTCTTCGAGAACCGTCTGCCGGATAGTCTTTCCAACCGTACGTTTGGCAACCTTGATTTTTTCGATCAACTGTTCGGCGATGGCGTCGAGATGGCCAGCGGACGCTTCCTTGGGTTTCGCGACGAAATCGATCGCACCCAATGCCAGAGCTTTGAATGTGGAGTAAGCGCCTTCTTTCGAATGAGTGCTGACCAGGATTACCGGCAGTGGAGCGCGGCGCATGATCAGGCGAAGCGTTTCCATGCCGTCCATGCGGGGCATTTCGAGGTCGAGAGTGACGACATCCGGGCGAAGCTCTTCAATTTTTTTCAATGCGAAAGCGCCATCCATGGCTGTGCCGACAACCTCGATTTGTGGGTCGCGGCTCAAAATATTGGGGATAAGCTTCCGCATCAACGCGGAATCGTCCACCACCAAGACTCGTACTCTCTCCTTCATGCAATGGCCCCCAGTGGAATGGCGCGGGAGAGGCGCGAAAGCACCGCTGGAACATTCAAAATCAGGACTACAGTGCCGTCGCCGAGGATGGACGCGCCGCTTACCAGATCGCTGGCGACAATATCTGCAGGCAAGGCTTTGATGACGAGCTCTTCTTCGCCCACCAGTTGATCGACCAGCAAGCCAAAGCGTTTTTCCGCAGCGCCGATCACGATCACAAAATTTCTTTTGGAGGCCTTGGCAAAGTCCACAGCGTGGATTCCCTGCAAGCGATTCAGGCGAACCAGAGTGAGCACCTGATCCCGAAGGCGCAGGACTTCCCGCTGATCTACGCGATGAATTTCTTCGCCGGAAACTCGGGTAATTTCGACGACGGACGAAATGGGCACGGCGAAGAGGCGGCCGCCCACCCGAAAGAGCAACGTCTGGATACTGGCCAGCGTCAAGGGGGCGCGCAGTTGAATCGTCGTTCCCTTCCCGGGATTGCTGATGACTTGGACCGTGCCTTTGAGGCGATCGAGCACCGTGCGAACCACGTCCATGCCAACACCCCGACCGGAGACTTCCGTAATTTGCGAAGCCGTGCTGAAGCCGGGCTCAAAAATCATGTTCGTCAGCTCGGAATCGAGCAGGCGTGACGCGTCCTCCGCTTTAACCAGGCCCTGCTGTACAGCGCGCTTGCGGATGCGATCGAGGTCCACTCCGCGGCCGTCGTCGCGTACTTCGATGACGACCTGCGTTCCTTGGTGGTAGGCGTTCAGATAAATCGTCCCACGCGCGCCCTTCCCGGCGGCAATGCGGTCTTCACTGGATTCGATACCGTGATCAACCGCGTTACGCACAATGTGAGTGAGGGGCTCGGCCAGAGCGTCGAGAATGCCCTTGTCCAGGTCCGTGTTTTGCCCGGCGATTTCGAGCGCGACGTCCTTACCGCAGTGTTTCGCGACGTCGCGAACGACGCGAGGAAAGCGGCGGAATAGCTGCTCGACGGGCACCATGCGAATCTTGAGAACAGATTTATGCAGCTCATCCAGTACCCGGGCCTGAAACGCCAGCGCATCGGCGAGCTTGCCGCGGACCGGGTCTTTCGAATGCGTCCGGTCGAATTCCGTAAGCGCGCGATTGAGCATGGACTTGCCGATAATGAGCTCGCCCACCAGGTTCATTACCGAATCGATCCGCGCAGCTTCCACGCGCAGGGTGCTCTCCGCCACCGCCGCCACAGCCGAACCCAGCGCACCTGGTTTTGCAGCGCCCGTGCCCTCAGTAGATTCCGCCATGGCTGAGTTCACTTTGGCCGCATGCGCATCCAGAAGGTCGGCAAGAAGTTCGTGCTCGGCCGTCGTCGCGTGAGTGGCTAGCTCCACAATCGCCTGAGAAACAATCGCGGGGATGCGACATTTTTCCCTGAGATAGTCTTGCGAACGCGAGGTAGCGAGCGCCGCCTCGACAATTTCGACCGTCGCTGCGGCGGAATTGTCTTCCGGCCGCAAAGCGATAACCGTCCCACAGCCGTGCAGAACATTGCGGATCAATTGAAATGCAGCGGCGCGCATGCCGCTGGATTGATCGATGTGCAGGGCGACGTTAAAAACGTTTTCGCCACGGTGTATCGCTTCGGAAATCATCAACTGCTCGTATTCACTCCACTCGAAACGCGCCGGGAGGGCGGTAACTGAGCCGGTGACGACAGCGGAAGACACCGGGGCATCGCGCAACTGGCGAATTAGGCTACGTAGAAGGTCGACATTGGGAGGTTCAGCGTTGCGCTGATAAGCCGAGAGCATCGCTTCGAACGAATCGGCCGCCATCAAGACCACTTCGGCGAACTTAGGGCCGTGCGACTTGCCCATTTGCGGGACCAGGATATCTTCCAGTTCGTGCGCGACTTCGCTGAGCTTGCTGAATCCGCAGGCTGCTGAGTCGCCCTTGAGCGTGTGCACGACGCGCCGCACGCTTCGAATAGCTTCTTCATCCGCAGGGCGAGCTTCGAGTTCCAGACCAGACTCGTTGAGAGACTGGAGGAGTTCGTTGGCGCTTTCAAAGAAGAGAGCGCGAAGCTCGGTGCCGCGATCCTCGGGATTGAAGTTCAACCGTTCACCTCAAGGCGCTGGTAAGCAGTGCCGTTGTTTTCGTGCACCATGCGAAATTTCTGCGTGAGGCCAAAAAGACTTTCGGCATGGCCTACAAACAGATAGCCGCCTGGATTCAAACAGTTATAGAACTTATCGATCAGGCGTTTTTGTTCCGCTTCATCGAAGTAGATCATGACGTTACGGCAAAGAATGATGTCGTTGCGGCGGGGCAGAAATTCGGTTTTCAGATTATGAAAGTCGAACTGGACCAGCTCCTTGAGCTGTTTCTTCACCGCATACTTTTCGCCGTTCTTTTCGAAGTAGCGCAGGCGGCACGTGTAGTCCACCGGTTCCATTTGCTGCTCGTTGTAGAGTCCGTCCTGCCCGGCGCGCAAGCTGGCGTAACTGATATCTGAAGCGAGAATCTCGAGCTTCCACGGCGGCGGGATAAGGGGCTTGGGCGTCGGCATCTCAAACGGAAGCGGATTGCGAAGATAGTAGTACGCCAGCGCGTCGCAAATCAGAATGGCAACCGAGTAAGCTTCTTGACCGGAGGAGCAACCCGCGCTCCAGACGCGCAAGGTCCAGTCGCGGCGGTCTTGCTTTTTCCTCAGCAGTTCTTCCAAGACGGTTTTTTGCAGCAGGTCAAGTTGTGGGCGATTCCGGAAGAAGCTGGTTTCATTGACCGTAAGATTTTCAAGAAGCAGTGCAAGCTCTGCGCGGCCTTCGCGGCTGGTAAGCAGCCGGTAGTAGCTGTAGAACGAATCGAGCTGGCAGGCCTTCAGGCGTCGTTGCAGCCGATCTTTCAAAAAATGCGAGCGGCGTTCGTCGAAGAACATGCCACATTCCTGATAGACCAGCGTCTGCAGAAGCTTCAACTCTGCTTCGGTCAGTTGAATCTGTGCGGTAAGCGTTCCCATTCGAATGCGCGTAACGGCGCCGGTCCTGAGAGCAGCTATCTCAGAACGGCGACAGGCTCCGCGGCCTCCTCGAGCTTCTTGAATTCGGGTCGGCGCAACAGTTTGCTGATGTCCAACAGGATGATGAGGCGGCCTTTGAGTTTGCCCACTCCGGTCACATAGCTGGACTCGCCGTCGGCAAAGACCGAGCCAGGCGATTCGATTTCTGAGGGTGGAATCTTGAGTACTTCGGAAGCCGAATTTACGATCAAGCCTACCAGCTTACTATCCAGCTCCACGACAAGGATCCGATTCTTCTTGTCAGCCACAATTTCGATCTGGCCAAAACGCTTGCGCAGATCAACCACCGGAATGATTTTCCCGCGGAGGTTAATTACGCCCTCGATGGTCTCCTGCGCGTTCGGCACGCTGGTGATTTCCGGCACGCGCACGATTTCCCGCACGGAGCCGATACGCACCCCGAACGTTTCCTCCCCGATGCGAAATCCAACAACCTGAAGTTCCTTTTCCATCAAACAGTCTCCAGAGCCTCAGGACCGAGCGAGTTCCGCGTATTCCAAATCGCGAGAGTTGTCGTGCTCCGCGCTGCGGCGGCTGGAAGAAAAGTCGCGCCGGGCCTTGGCCTGCACCGCGCGATCCAGTACGAAGCGATCCATGCTGTCCAGCAAGTTGCGTGAAAGCTTCAGCATTTGCTCGGCGGCGGCGGAGAGTTCTGTCGAGCTGGACGCGGACTGCTGCACCAACTCGCGCATCTTGTCCATTGCACGGACAACGGCTTGCGCGCCGGAGGCCTGTTCTTCCACGGCGGAATTAATTTCCTGAGTAATCTCCGTCAGTCGGCCTGTGGCCTTGGCGATTTGCGCCGAGCCGACCGATTGTTCGTTAGTTGCGGCTCCGATTTCTTGCGAGAATTTGTAAACCTCAGTAACCACGTTGGAGATTTTGTGAAGTGCAGTGCCCAAGTCGTTGCCGAGGCTCAGCCCTTCTTCAACGATGCGCGTGCTGCGGTCCATATTTTCGACTGCTTGCTTCGCTTCCCGTTGAATGCTCTGGATCAGGTCGGCGATTTCCTTGGTGGACTGTGTGGATTTTTCCGCCAGCTTGCGCACTTCGTCGGCCACCACGGCAAAGCCAAGACCGTGCTCGCCGGCGCGTGCCGCTTCAATAGCAGCATTCAAGGCGAGCAGGTTGGTCTGCTCCGCCAAATCGTCAATGACTTCGATGATCCGGCCGATATCGTCAGCTCGATGGCCGAGAACGTTGATGATTTCGGCCGAGGACTGGATGGCTTTGTTGGTGCGATTGAGGCCGTCTGTGGTCTTCTCCATCGTCTGAATGCCTACAACCACTTCTTCCCGCGAACGGTTGGCAATATCGAGTAGCACTTTGGCGGTATCCGCGACGCGCTGAATCGAAGTCACCATCTGGTCAATGGAAGCCGACGTCTCCGCGACGCTGGAAGCCTGCACTTGCGTATTCTTCACGACGTTTTGCACATTGATGCTCATTTCGTGCATCGTGCTGGTCACTTCTTCAATGGCCGAGGAAGCCTGAACGCTGACCTTCGCCGATTCATCCGCCGCACCCGCTACCTGGTTCGATCCAGCCGAGACTTGTCCAGCGGAATCCCGTGTAGTGCGCACAATTTCCTGCAATCCGTGCGACATGCGCAGGAATGCGTTGCCAAGCGTGTCGCGTTTGGAACGCGGCACGACTTCGACAGTCAGATCGCCTTCCGCGACCGCCATCGAAACGCCAGCCATTTCTTTCAAGTAGGCGACCAAGTTGTTGAAAGTGGTGGCGAGAGCGCCGATTTCGTCGTTGCGGTGGATGTCGATATTCTGGTCCAGGTCACCCGAATCGCCAATTTCGCGGGCAACCGTAATCAGGTGCGTCAGAGGCTGGGTGATGGATTTTGCCGTTAGATATGCCACGACGGCGCCGATCGCGATCGCCAGCAGTGTGAAGACCAGGCAGGTGAGGGCGCTCCATTTTACGGTTTTGTCCGCGGAGTTTGACGCTTCCTCGGACGTCTTCTTGATATCGTCCCTGGTCTGGCTCAGAACTGCTGAAGACTTCGTCAGCCATGACGCCGGATCCTTCTGCAAATAAAAAATCTGCAAATCGGAAACCGTGGCGTCTCCTGAATCGACTTGGTGGCGCTTGGCCAGCAGCGGCTTGGCGAAATTGTCTGACCAGCTTGCCTCGGTGCTCTCCACCTGAATGAGCGCAGTGCGAAGCGAATCGGAAGAAGACTGCGCTTCACCGCGCTTGAGGGCATCAGCCAGGTCGACCGTGCCCTTGTTGACCCTTTCCTCGTCGCGCGGATCGCCGCTCAGCAGAAAGTTGTTAAGAGCCAGCCGGTTGTCCATGATCCGGAGCCGCACGTCTTCAATGGTTTGACGACCGTCTAGCGCGATCTTTGAATCCGATAGCGACGATCGCGTCCGTAGCGCCGAGTACAGATTCACTAAAAACACCACGGCCAGGATGGCCAAAACCATTCCGAACCCCGCGTATAACTTCTTGCCGATACTCATTGCCAAAAACCTCCGCTTCCCCAAACGGCCCGCGTGCGGGCGAAAAATCCGTGATCTGTCAGCGGCTAGTTGCTGCCGCGAAAATCAAACTCGATGACCTGCGTGGTTTCTTCCGGCGCCGGAAGGAACTTCCATTCCTTCACGGCGTCTTGGCAGGACTGCACCAACAAGGGATGGCCCCCGATCACGCGCGAACTGCGCACGTGGCCGTCCGGGGTGATGATCACTTCGATTTTGACTTTGCCGGAAACGTTCATGCGGCGCGCTAGTTCGGGATACATCGGCGAAGTCTTCGTTTTGACCTTGCGCTTGCCGTCGTCCGTATTCGATTGCTGTGCGGATGCGCCTGACGCCAATAGGGCCACAGCCGCTACCGACATAGCCAGCCGGGTCCAGCGGGATCTCATTGCGAATTCCTCCTCAGGTTCGGAAACTACCCCGCCGTAGGAAAGGCACGTCAGGTGCCAGCATCGGCCCGGCTCGAACGAGTTCTCAAACCTTTCAGAAATCTTCGCGAGTTCACTGAAAATGCGGTACTTGCTGATTATTTTGAGTTTCCATTTTTTTCGCGCGGCAGATGTGCTTTCGTCTCACAGTCCGCTTATCGCAGCGCGCAGGTCTCACGCTGAGACGTTTGACCTGTCCGCTCGGCCAGGTGCGTAGCGTCATGAGCAACACTGTTTCGATCTGCGATTGACTCACAATGAGATTGCCGTTTAGCGTGGGTGTGCGTGGATGTGTTCATCCTGAGACGACATCTCCACTCCTCTTGACCTTGAGACAGCGGAAATCCAAATCGGCCCGGAGCCTGCCTCGGTCGGTTGCGAAGCCTGGTCGGCATCGCGCGGAGTCCCTGTGCGCCGACGATTTCATCGAGCTCGCCATCGAAGCTGCCACTTTCCATCGCTTGCCGGATTTCCTGGACAATTTCTCGCGCCGTGTTGCCCGCACTCTGTCCGCCGACTGGTGTGGAGTTGTTGTTTTCGGCGGCGGTTTGTCCGAACTACACAACGCTACGCCTGCAACAAATTTCGGCCTTGACGAACCAACAGTACTGTCGCGCGTTGCCGAGGCAATCCGCGAAAAAAAGAGCGTGGTGGGCAGCTACGCCGGCCAATCCGGGGCACAGGCGCCAAGATTTTTCGTAATCCCTGTCCGCGCAAGCAGTGGTGATCCTCTTGGCGCGATCTGCGTTTATGGCGCTTCGCCGGACATCTTCAAACGTGAAACGAAGCTGCTTACTGCCTTGGCCAGTCATGCTGCGCTCTCGCTAGAGAACTTCCTCCGTTTCTCGCAGCTGGAACGTTCCAAGCGCCAGTGGGTCCAGGATATCGATGCCATCAGCGATTTCATCGTGGTTCATGACCGCTCCTGGAAGATTGTGCGCACGAATCGCTCGCTTGCCGATTGTCTCGGCCGGCCACCGGTCGAACTCGTCGGCGAGCCCGTTAGCAGGTTGCGCCAACTCGCACCGGGCGATTCTGACCTTCCCTGCCCGTTTTGTCTGAACGCCGGGCTCAACAAGGAAGAACACATCGTTTCCTCGGCGGAGAGAATCTATTTGGTCTCAACCTCCCGCGCCACCGGCACAGCGGAAGAGGACACTCGTACAATTCACGTACTGAAAGACATTACCGACCGCCGCGAAGCCGAGCGGCGTTATCGCGAACTGTACGACAGCATCCAGGAAGGACTGTTCTTCGCTACCCCCGATGGACGGTTCCTTGACGTGAACGACGCCATGGTCCGCATGCTGGGCTATTCTTCGCGCGAAGAACTGCTTCGCGATGACGTGGGTTCTTTCCTTTATCCCGAGCCTGGCGCCCGCTCTCGTCTGCTCGCTGCGATGCGAAAGACCGGGGTCTTGCGCAATCATGAGGAGACTCTGCGCCGCAAGGATGGCAGGCTACTGCATACCCTGCAAAACATTACGGCCGTACGCGATTCTCACGGGAAAATCAGGCAATTCCGCGGATTGATGCTCGATGTCACCGAGCAAAAGATGTTTCAGGCGCAGCTGCAGCGGCAACGCGATTTCAACCAAAAGATCTTGAACGCAACACAAAGCATGATCATGGTGCTCGACACCGCAGGCCTCATCAGCTACGCCAACCGCCGTTGCTACGAAGCTGGCTATAAGCAGGATGAGATCATTGGGCGGCGTCTAGTGGATCTTGTGGATTCGGGTCAGCGCCAGGAATTTGACTCGGCTCTAGAAACTACGGCGCATGGCCAACAGGTAGAAAATCTCGAACTGCGTGCCAAGCGCAGCGACGGTACCCTCGGACACTTCTCTATCAGTCTCAGCCCAATGCGCGACGAGCAGGACACTGTCAACAGCGTCGTGGTTGTGATGACCGACATAACCGACGCGGCCCTGATGCAGGCAAAACTCGCTCACGCCGAACGGATGGCCACCATCGGCCGCTTGGTCTCGGGCGTCGCGCACGAAGTCAACAATCCGCTCGCCGCCATTCTCGGTTTTACCGACCTGCTCCTCGAAAACCCGCAAGTGCCAGACAATGCCCGCGAAGATCTCCAGATCATCTTGCAAGAAACCCAGCGAACCAAGGACATCGTCCAGGATTTGCTCAGCTTTGCGCGGCAGCGGCCGGTCAAACGCGAACTTGCTCATATCAATGCGGTGCTTCGGCAAACCACCAAGCTGCGGAGCTACGACTTCGTGAGCCACGGCGTGGAAGTGATCGAGAACTACGACGAAGAGTTGCCTACCGTCTTAGGCGACGCCCAGCAGCTCCAGCAGGTTTTTCTTAATCTTCTGAACAACGCTTATGACGCTACTGAGGAATCGGGGCGCCGCGGCAAAATTCATCTGCAAACGCTTCATCGCGGGGAGTGGGTCGAGGTAACCATCCGCGACAACGGTACGGGTATCGCCGATGTCGAACGCATCTTCGACCCCTTCTACACCACGAAACAGACAGGCAAAGGTACCGGACTCGGCCTCAGTATCTGTTACGGAATCGTGCGCGCCCACGGCGGCGAAATTCAATGCTGGAACAACAGCGACGGGGAAGGCAGCACATTTTTCATCCGCGTTCCGGTTGCGGCACAGCACGCAAGTGCTTCCGCGAAACACGCGGGCAGGTGATTCAGCGATGACCCCAGCGACAAACCCGATTCTGCTGATCGAAGACGAGCCCTCCGTCACCGCATTTGTCCGTGCAGCCCTCGAACGCCACGGCTACACGGTCGTTCCCGCGGCATCCGGCGCGGAAGGCCTGGCACGCCTTGCGGAAACCAGCTTCGGAGGTGTCATTTCCGATATTCGAATGCCCGGTGCGGTGAACGGTGCGGAAGTGCACGATTGGATTCGCGCGCACCGCCCGGAGCTCCAGCAGCGCGTGATTCTCATCAGCGGCGACACGGCTAACAGCAAGACTCAGGCGCTTCTTGCTGGCAGCGGTATTCCCTGTATCGAAAAACCTTTTCGCGTACAGCAACTCATTTCAGTTGTGGAGAGCACCTTCGGGAGACCATGAGCGACTCGCTAAAAGTGCGGCTGTTGGTAGTCGATGATGAGCAGAGCATCCGCAAGCTTTGCATGACCATCGGCAGCTCGCTGGGCTATTCCTGCACTGAGGCGGAAAGCGCCGAAGCAGCGTTGTCCCGCGTAGAGCAGGAAGCTCCCGACCTCGTCCTTACCGACCTGAAACTTCCTTCGCAATCGGGCGTTGAGCTGTTGCGACAGGCCAAGTCTCTTTTCCCGCGCACGGAAATCGCCATCATGACCGGCCATGGCTCGATCGAGTCGGCCGTGGACGCCATGAAACTCGGTGCCTACGACTACATCGAAAAGCCGTTCCGCGTCGAAAAAATGCGCCTGCTCCTGCAGCGCATGGCCGAAAAAGTTCGCCTCGTCACCGAAAACGAGTTTCTGCGCGATCGGGTGAATACCGAAGACAACCTGGACGGTATCGTAGGTGCCTCCGCTAACATTCAGGACGTCCTGCGCATGATCTCCCGTTTAAAGGACACACGCACACCGGCACTGATCGCGGGCGAAAGCGGCACTGGCAAAGAACTTGTCGCCCGGGCCATCCACTTTCGCGGAGCTATGGCGAAAACTCCCTTTGTTGCCGTGGACTGTGGATCCCTTGTCCCGACGCTGATGGAGAGCGAGCTATTCGGCTACGAAAAAGGAGCTTTCACCGGAGCCATCAAGACCAAGGCCGGTCTGTTTCAGGCCGCCAACGGCGGCACTATTTTTCTCGACGAAATCGGCGAACTTCCTCTGGAAATGCAGGCGAAACTCCTTCGCGTTCTTCAGGAACGGGAAGTTCGCCCCGTTGGCAGCAACGTTCCAATCAACGTGGACGTTCGCGTCATCGCTGCCACCAATCGCGATCTCGAAGCTGCCTACCGCGAAGGTACGTTTCGCAAGGACCTCTATTTCCGTCTCAACGTCGTCACCGTCCATCTGCCGGCGCTCCGCGAACGCCGCTCGGACATCCCCATGCTCGTCCATCATTTCCTGAATCGCTACGCACCCGGCACCAATCTGCAGGTGACTCCCGCCGCCATGAAGAGCCTTTTGCAATACGAATGGCCGGGCAACGTCCGCGAACTGGAAAACTGTGTCGCCCGCGCGGTCACTCTCGGCGACCGGCAAATCATCGACGTCGCCGATTTACCTCCCGCAATACGCACTGAAAGCGGCGATTCGTCACAACGTGCCCCCGTCGAAAGCAGTTCTCTTTCCACCACCGCCCTTGCAGAAATGGAGCGCATGACCATTCTCAAAGTATTTGAGCAGGCCAACGGCGACAAAGCGCTCGCAGGCCGCATGCTCGGCATCAGTCGTGCCACGCTTTACCGCAAGCTCAAGCGCTATAACATCTCCCCGCGCAGGGGTTCAGCCGAAGTCGTTTCAGCTTCCAGCTAAGCGAAAAACCCGAAGCCTTGCGCGTTTCGACAAACAGCGGCCGCATAAGAAAGCGATGAGACGCCCGCGTGTCAGGCTGAGACGCCTGAGCCCGCCGAGTACCGACGGAAATTTCTAAGCCATTTGTTTTGATGGCCTTCAACGGAGTTCACTTTGCAACCTCTTTGGTTCCCTTCGTGCTTATTTCCTCTCCACTCGGTGTGTGTCCTCGAGCGCGACGCGTTGGCTGGTTCAGTTGACAGCACGTCACGGCCGAGAACAACGGGCGGAGGGTGGACAGTTTATGGGCGCAACAGTCGTGGAAGCCGAACTGACCTGCACGGAGCACCTGGCCCGCTTTTTTGCGGACCTTCGGCCAGCCGGTATGGCGGCTTTGTTGACACGGTCGCGACCAGGTTCTGTCTCCGTTCGCGAAGCTGTCGTCGTCGAGTTCGCCAGTGCCGAAAAAGCTATCTTCACTTCCAGGCTCCCTCTTGAATTCGAAGACCAGGTGCATCTGGAAAACGATCGCGGGTATGGGGTCGAAGGCAAAGTGGTCGCAGTGCAGTATCACGAGGGCAAAATCGCAGTAGCCGTGGAGTTTCTCGACGGACCGTTTTCCTGGATGAAGATGCCGTGAACAATACGCTGGCCACTCTCAAGCTGCCCGGCGCGGTGAAGGGTGAAATCGCCCGTCAGGAACAATGGGAAGAGCTGCGCTCCGTATTTCCCATTTACCTCGCGCTGGCCCGCCATCTCGAATTCGAAATTCCTTTCGGCCCGGACCGCCGGAACCTTCCCGCAAAAGCCGACTCTGACCTTTTCGCCGAAGTGCAAAACTGGGTCAACTCCATGGACCAGCGGGTCCTTGTCCATCAATTGCGCCACTTGCTTCAGATGACCACGCTCAACGCCAGCGAAAGCGGCTTGCGCGCGCTCATCCTCCGTCATCTCCGCAAGACTGCCAAGAACAACACCGATCGCGATAAAATTGACTTCCTTCTCGTGCAGTATTTCGCGCTATGCGCTCCTCCAAAGATTTACCACAAGCAGATCGAGCTCGCCGATGCCGCTCAAGTCATGCGCCCGGTCTTGGGTGACACCGAAGCCACGCCGCTCGCATGGTGCGAGCCGCTGGAAAAAATGATCGAGTCCCTCCGCGGTTTCCGAAGTCTCCGCGAGATGCTCAAAACCAATTTCATCGAGCAAGGCCGCCGCGTCAAAGAATCCGCCGGCGGCATGTTCTACGATCCTTCCGCGCTTCTTGCTTTCATTCGCTTCAATTTCCTTCTGCGCCGTACGCTTATCGAGCTGATGCACGCCGACCTCATCGCCATTCGCTCCGGCCTTATGCAGCTTGAGGCCAACGGAATCCGCTTCCTCGACGGCCAGCGCGGTGGCTTCTCCGCGAACGAATCCATCACTAGAATCAGGCAAGCCGCGGAAGACTGGAAGCAACCTTTCCAGAAGGAATACACCGAGAGAACGGTCAATCAGGCTTTTGAAAAGCTGCTTGGCCTACGTGCTGATTTGGAACGCGCGCTGGATAAGCTGACGGCTCGGCAGAGCCCGGAGCGCACCGCCGCAACTGACGCCAGTGCCCTCGCCCGGCCATCATCAACATCCACCCGGCCTCTCGCGGCGGATTCGACAAAACTTTCCGCCAAGGGCGAATCTCCCGCCACTCTCGATTTCGAAGGCTGTATGGAACAAATCTGGGAGCAGCTGATCGCGGCGCCGCCCTCGCGCGGACGCTCCATGACTACCATCCGCCTCGGGACTGCGCGAGTCCTCATGTCCTCTTGGGAAGTCGCGGCTTTCGTCAGCGAGGACGGACCGTCCGCGGAAGATCTCCGCCGTGCCGTTGTCGCTCGCGCTTTGGTTACCGCCGCAACAGAGTCGGCGCGAGAAACCGGCAACGCAACGGTACTCGACCGCGCTCTCACCGTCGCTCGCGTCGAAGTCAGTCGCTTGCTTGAACGCGTCGACTTCGCCAAGCAAGCAAAAGATACTGAAGCCGCCGTCAACCTCGGCATAAGCGCCAAGCGCCTGGTTTCTGCAATTGATGAGGCCGAACAGTTGTAAATGTGCTGCCCAGTGCGCAGCTATGAATCGAAAGCGACCTTCGGAGTACCGACCCTTGCAAACGCCCCATGTCCTCATCCTCACTGACGATAGCGAATTCGCGCTCGGCTTGACCGCTCGCTGGCGCACCGAGCGTCATCCTCCGTCTCTTACCGTGCTTAACAGCCAGATCTGGACAGCACCGGAAGCGGAAAACTGTGACCTGGCGGTAATCGGTCCTGTTGCCGAGGGCGCGCTCCGGCGCATCGTTCCCTATCTCCCCGCCAAGCTGGCGACCATCCTCTGCGCTTCGGCCCAGGCGAGCGAGATCCATCAACTGCGGTCTGGTCACCCTCGCCTGCTCCATGTCCCCCTGCATGACGACTGTATACCAACCGTTGTTGTGGTTGCCGGCGAATCCCTGCGCCGAACCGCTGCCAGCCGCGAAGCTTACCAGGCGCTCGCCCGTGCCGCGCAAAGCGAAGGCGACGCCACGCTCGGACGCTACATGC
Source organism: Candidatus Eiseniibacteriota bacterium (assembly GCA_035607085.1). Taxonomy (GTDB): domain Bacteria; phylum Acidobacteriota; class Terriglobia; order Acidiferrales; family UBA7541; genus Acidiferrum. Next base: position 15,345 of record DATMZI010000068.1, read on the forward strand.
TCGACATGAAGCACAACATCAACAACGCCCTCACTTCCCTGCTTGGCAACGCTGAACTTCTGTTGCTCGAACCCGGCCAGCTTAGCGCCCAGTCTCTGCAGCAAATCAAGACCATGCACCACATGAGCCTCCGCCTCCACGAGATCATGCAGCGTTTCTCATCGCTGGATAGCGAGATTCGCGGCGCTGAGACTGCATCTCAGCCTGAGACGCAGGACTCCGACGCCGAGCTCTCGACCCGTGCGCCCGTCTCGCGCTAACACCATGATTTAACGGCACTTCCTTGCTTTCGACACACCTGTTCTCCCAGCTGCAAACATGGCCGCAGACGTGCACTTTCCTGCTTCCGAGAACTCTCCGGAGAATTCTGCTCGTGCTGAAGAAAGTGCTCATCGTCGACGACTCACCGGCTCAGGTGAAGCTCATGCAGGGCTTCCTTGAACACGAAGGCTATCAGCCTGTCGGCCTCAACGATCCACTTCGCGTCGAGGAAACCATCACCACCGTTCGGCCCAGCGTCATTCTGCTCGATGTGGTCATGCCCGACCGCAATGGCTTTCAGGTTTGCCGCGAACTCAAAGGCAGCTCGGAGTTTCAAGCCATTCCCGTAATTCTCGTTACCTCAAAAGACTCCGCCAGCGACAAGTACTGGGGCGAACAGCAGGGCGCCGACGCTTACGTAACAAAACCTTTCACCAAGGACGAACTCTTGCGGGCTGTCCGCCGCTTTGCCTAAACCACGTGACCGAAGACTTCCAACTCGAACCGCTTCCGCCCGACGCCGACACCGCAGAAATGCTGGAGGCTATCGGTCCGCTCGAAGAGCGCCCCGCAGAATCGCAATTTTGCGTCTTCCGCAGCGGTCGCGAACGCTTCTGCTTGCCCGTCCTCGACGTCGAAGAAGTTCTCGAATGGCCGATCGTCACGAAGCTTCCACTCGGCCCAGGGTACATGCTCGGCATCTTCAATCTGCGCGGCGCGATTGTTCCACTGATCGACATCGCTATCACGGAGGGCCGTCGCCCCGGCCTGCATCCCAAGCACGTCGTGGTCGCATCGCTTCGCAGTGATGGCCACCATGAAGACATTCGCATCGGCATCGCTTCGGACGAAGTCGTCGGCACCTACTCCGTCACGTCGGAAGACATGTTGCGCCAAGCGCCGGAAAACGTTCCGCATTGCGTGGGCATGCTGCGCCACGACGATCGTCTCGCTCTGGTTTTGGATTTACCGAGGCTTCTGGAAAATTTTCCGGGACCGTCGATCTAATCTTTGTGAGGCGGTGTTGAGCAACGCTGGCGCCGCCCGCTGGTGAGTTTTGGAGGCAGTGATGAAATCGCGATTGAGTTCCACCATCTGGACGCTGGTCTTCGTTAACGGGCTGGCCTTCTTCATCGTCATTGGCCTGGCCTTTCATGCCGGCCGCGAAGCCAACGGCAATTCTCTGTTTGACTTTGCCTCGCTTCCGAGCGGGTCGAGCGGCGCTGCCGTCGGCGCTTTCATCCTCGCGCTCGCTGTCGGCGCGTTTGTCGCATGGCGCCTTGGTAGCGCAGTGATTACGCCTGTCCACCATCTGGCTGAGTTCTCGGAACGTCTGGCCGCCGGCGATCCCCGCGCGCGCGCCGACGTCCAGTCCAACGACGACCTCGGCTTCATCGCGGAAAATCTGAACCGCGCCGTCGCCAAAGTTTCCAAGGCTAACAGCAACCAGGAAGCTACCGAGTCCCTGCAGCGCAGCATCACCGAACTTCTCGCCGTCATCAATCAGGTCGCTCGCGGCGAACTCGCCCTGCGGGGCAAGGTCACCAACGATGCCCTTGGCAACGTCACCGACTCCATCAACTACATGCTCGACAATTTCACCAAGGTTCTCGAGCGTGTCCGCAAAGCCGCTATGGAAGTCACCGCTTGCTCCAACAACATTCTGGTCGCCGCCGACGAAATGCAGGCCGGCGCCACCCAGCAGGACCAGGAAATCACCAACACTTCCAGCGCCGTGGAAGAACTAACGGTCTCGATGAAACAGGTTTCCAACAACGCCGAAGCCAGTGCCGAAGCCGCACGTCGCGCGCTCGACGCCGCCGAACAGGGCAATCGCGCCGTCCGCGACACGCTCGAAGGTATGCAGCGCATCCGTTCTTCCGTTCAGGCCACGGCCAAGAAGATCAAATCGCTCGGCGATCGCTCTCTCGAAATTTCGGAAATCATCAATGTCATCAACGACATCACCGAACAGACTAACCTCCTCGCGCTCAATGCCGCCATCGAAGCGGCTCGCGCCGGTGAAGCTGGACGCGGTTTCGCCGTCGTCGCCGACGAGGTCCGCAAGCTCGCCGAACACTCCCGCAGCGCCACCAAGGACATCGCGGCGCTCATTAAAGCCATTCAGGCCGAGACCAACGAAGCCGTCGTCGTCATGGAAGAAGGTACCAAGGAAGTGGAATCCGGTGCTACGTTGGCCGATCAGGCCGGGCGCGCTCTCGACGCGATTTCAAGTGTTGTTCGCCAGTCGGCCGAACTCGTTCAGGAAATTTCTCTCGCTTCCAAACAGCAGGTGCGCGGCACGGAAGGGGTGGCACACGCCATGCAGATCATTTCCAACATTACACGCCAGACCTCCCAAGGCACCCGGGGCACCGTCGCAACCGTCAGCCAGCTGGTCAAGCTTTCCGATCAGCTCAACGAGGCTCTCTCGCAATTCCGCGCAGCCCAAAAGCAATCCGGCTCGCTTGGCGCACCACTGGCCGACCAGCACGACGACCGTCACGTTCCCATCGCCGTACTCCGATAAGGTTTTCTCTCAGAATGCGGAGGCTCTAGCCCCCGCGTTTAGGCCCCACGGAGAAAAGGGGCTGTGGCCCTGAAAGCAAAATAGGCAAGCAACCAGAACCAACGATCGAGCGCAAGGGCGGCCCAGTGAGTTTGACTGAACACGAATTGAGTGAAATCCGCATGCTGATTGAGGAGCGCACGAGCATCCGGTTCGATGAATCGCGGGAGCGGTTCTTCTCCACTCGCGTGCGCGAGCACATGCTCCGCAAAGGCCATGCCCGCGGCACCGACCTGCTCCGCTCTATCCGCAAAACGAATTTCGAATTTCAGGATCTGCTCGAGTCACTGCTCACTCAAGAAACTTCGTTCTTTCGTTACCCAGGCGTCTTCGAAGCTTTCGAAAAGCGCATCCTTCCCGAATTGCACATCAAAAAATTCTGGAAGAATCCCCGTTCCCTTCGCATTTGGAGCGCAGGCTGCTCCACTGGCGAAGAGCCTTACTCCATCGCCATCACCGTCGCCGACGCCATTTCATTTTCCGATGCGTGGAACGTCGAAATTCTCGCCACCGACATCGGCCGCCACGCTCTCGCAACAGCCGAGCGCGGTGTCTACACCGGCCGCAGCCTTACCAGCGTCAGTGAACGACAGCTCGCCGCTTACTTCCAGCCGGTCGACGGCGGCCAGGAAGTTCGTTCCCGCCTCCGCAAAATGGTCAGCTTCGTTCACATGAATCTGAATAACGGCGTCTATGTCGGCAAAATGGACGTCATTTTCTGCATGAACGTGCTGATCTACTTTTCCGAGGGACGCCGCCGCGAACTGGTTCAGCATTTTTACAATGCTCTCGAGCCGGGTGGCTATCTCTTCCTCGGCCATTCCGAATCCATTTCCAAAATGCCCCTCAAATTCCAGGCCATCGTGCTGAATGACTGCATTCTCTATCGCAAGCCCACTGCGGAAGAGGCTCAGAAAGCCGAGCTCGTTTCGGAGGGCCGCGCGTGAGTCAGCCGCTCGATCGCGAATCCGTCGAGATCTTCCTCCAGGAAGCTTCCGAACACCTGCAATATCTGCGGGAGTACATCGGCGTACTCCAGGAAATCGAACCACGTCGCGAGGATCTCGAGCGCCTGTACATTTCGGCCCACACGCTCAGTGGCACTTCTGCCAGCTACGGCTTCCCCCACTTTTCCGAAGTCGCCGCCAAGCTTGCTCACGTTTTTCAGTACGCAACCCAAGCTTCCCTCGGCGAAGACCTGCACGGTCCGCTGACCGAATTCCTCTCTGATGGCATCTCCCTTCTCGAAACCGATCTTCTCGAAATCAGCGACACCGGCAACGAAGTTGTCGACGACATTTCCGTTTTCAAGGAACGCTATCGCTTCGCCTTTCCTGCCGAACCCGCACCGCTCACGTATGCGCAAGCCGAGCAGAACGTTGCCGAGTCGTCGCACGGGCAGGAATCCCTGGTTGCAGCAACCGGCTCTTATTTCGATTCGCTGCCGGAAGACGACGACGTCGCGTCAGAAATTCTCGAATTCTTTCAACCGGAAGCCGAAGAGCATCTGCAAATCGTCAGCGACTGCCTGCTCTCGCTTGAAGCCAATCATAGCCCTGAAGAAATCAACAAGCTTTTCCGCGCCATCCACACCGTAAAAGGATCCGCAGCTCAAGTCGGCCTCAAGCGGCTCGGCGGAATCGCCCATCGCGTCGAAGACCTGATTGGCCGGCTCCGCGACGGCGAACTGGAACCCAGCGCCCAGGTTATCGATCTTTGCCTCGAATCCGTCGATGTCCTCAAGAAAACCCTTCACAAGCAGTGGCCCGACGAAATTCAGATGCGCACCGGCGTTGATTCCCTGCTGAATCGCGTTGCCGAATTGGCGCCCGCCGAAGCCGATGACATCGTCGCATCGGCCGCTTCCGCGCCTCAAAATTCCAGCGACACCGATGCCGCGTCGCAGCGCGGGTCCGCCAAGTCCGGAAAAGCGGCAGCGCCAGCCGCTGCCGCCAAGTCCGTCCGCATTGCGCTCTCTCGTCTCGACCGCATGATGAACACGGTCGGCGAACTCGTGATCAACCGTACCGTGATGGTCGGCCGCGTCGCTGAACTCGAACGCCTCCGCGAGACTCTCAGTTTTTCCAAAGAGCGATTGCAGGGCAAAGTCGCCGAATTCCAGGAAAAGTACGAATTCAACCGCATCGGATCCAGCCGCGGTCCGCTCGCGCAAAACAGTTCCCCCACGCCTCAGATGCTCACTAGCGCTGCGGCTGGCGATACGTCGTTCTGGTCCGAGTTCAGCGAACTCGAAATGGACCGCTACGACGACGTCAACATCCTTTCCCGCTCCATGGCCGAAATTTCCGCCGACGTCAACGAGGTGCTTTCGCAACTCGGCGGCTTCATCGGTCGCGTCGAGGGGGACATCGACGAGTTCACTAAACTCGCGCACCACCTGCAAGACGAAATCACCGCCGCCCGCATGGTTCCTATCGGCACTCTCTATTCACGCCTGTCGCGCGCGGTCCGCGACGCTGCCAGCTCCACCGGCAAACTCGTGGAGCTCGACCTCCTTGGCAGTGAGACCGAACTCGACAACAACATCATTCAGCAGATTTCCGATCCGCTCGTTCATCTCGTTCGCAACTCCGTCGCGCATGGCATCGAGCTTCCCGACGGTCGCACCATCGCCGGCAAGCCCGAAACTGGTCGCGTCTCCCTGCGCGCCTATCATCGCGGCAACCACATCTACATAGAAGTCGAAGACGACGGCCGCGGCATTGACTACCAGCGCGTCAAGCAAGCCGCCGTCGATCGCGGCATCGTCTCGCAGGAAACCGCCGAAAAGCTAACCGAGCGCGAACTCCGCGAAATGCTCTTCCATCCCGGTTTTTCGACGGCGGTCGCGAAAACAGAGCTCGCGGGCCGCGGTGTCGGCCTTGATGTGGTCCGCTCCAACCTCAATCAGCTGAACGGCGAAATCGAAATCCAGAGCACCGCCGGTGTCGGCACCAAGTTCATTCTCCGCGTGCCTCTCACCCTGATCATTTCGCCCGCGCTCTTCGTGCGTTGCGGCACCACGCATTTCGCCCTTCCGTTGCCTGTCGTTGAAGAAATTCGCCGCCTGCGCGCTGACGAAATTGAAGACATTGGCGGCAAGCTCATCACCAAAGTTCGTGACGTCGTCACCGAAGTCATTCGTCTCGACTCCTACCTCGGCCTCCCACCGCTCGAGCCCCTTAACGGCTACTTCCACATGGTCGTCGCCAACGTGGACAACCGCCAGATCGGCTTGGTCGTCGAAGAAGTCCTCGGCAAGGACGAAATTGTCATCAAGTCTCTCGGCGAATATCTTCGCCGCGTAAAACTTTTCCCTGGCACTACCATCGCTCCCGATGGCAGTTTGATCCTGCTGCTGGATCTCAATCGCATGGTTGCCACCGACGCCTCCGAACGCAAGGCGCTCCAGTCTTCGGCCAGCGCCGCTCGCATCTTTGCGCCGGGCTCTGCCGCGGTCGCCAAAGGCACTATTCCCGTCGACGCCATTGACCGCATTCAGCACGAACGCGTCGTCATCGTCGCCGACGACTCCATCAGCGTCCGCAAATTTGTTGGCCGCATGCTCGAAAAAGCGGGCTACCGCGTCATGCTCGCTTCCGATGGCCTTGAAGCCGCCGAACTCGTTGCCCAGCACGGCTGTCATCTCGTGATCAC
>DATMZI010000077.1:0-28923 GCA_035607085.1 Candidatus Eiseniibacteriota bacterium
GTCACAGCAGTCGGTGGGAGAGATCGAGCGTCAACTTGGTATGCCGCAGCCGACCGTGTCAAAGCACCTGCGAATGCTGCGCGAGGCCGGTTTTGTGGAATCCACGGTGGACGCACAGCGCCGTCTCTACCGGCTGAAACCCGAACCGTTTCAAGAGTTGGATGTCTGGCTGGCGCAGTTTCGCCAGTTCTGGTCCGCATGCGTAGATGCTCTCGAACGCCAGCTCGACAGAATGAATCCGGCCACGAAAATAAAGACAAGGAGTAGACGACGCGACCCAGATCGCGATCGTAATAAAGGAGAAACGAAATGAAGATCAAACTAACAACCTTGTATGTGGACGACCAAGATAAGGCCCTGCGCTTTTATACGGACGTACTTGGCTTTGCCAAGAAGACCGATTTCAGTCAAGGCCCCTATCGCTGGCTGACGGTTGCCTCGCCCGAGGAGCCGGAAGGCACCGAGCTGCAGCTGGCGTTGAATAGCAACCCCGCGGCCAAAGCGTATCAACAGGCGATGTTTCAACAGGGCCTGCCCGCGGCAATGTTCTTCACCGGCGACATCAAGGGCGACTACGAGCGGATCAAGGCTCGTGGCGCCGAGTTCACGATGCCGCCCACCGACGTGACTGCCTCGATTATTGCGATGCTGAAGGACACCTGCGGCAACCTGATTCAGCTCACACAGCTGGCACGCCATTCAGACTAAGGAGAACAAAGATGACCCACCGCGAGCAGTACGCGCCGGGCGCGGCCAGCGGGGCGCAAATACGGAAGGACGGAGAGAAGTGGACGCTCATTCTGGTGAGAGAGCTGCGCCACTCGCCTGAGAAAGTGTGGCAGGCGCTCACCGACCCGGAGCACCTCCACGAGTGGGCTCCCTTCGACGCCGATGGAAGCTTGGGTACGGTGGGAAACACGGTGAAGCTCTCGACGGTGGGAGCACCCGCGCCACGCGTGACCGAGACAAAAGTGACGCGAGCCGATGCTCCCAGGTTGCTTGAGTACAAGTGGGGTGACTTTGAGATGCGGTGGGAACTCGAACCAGTTGTTGGCGGCGTGCGCCTCACGCTGTGGACCAACATCGGTCATCGCTTTATCGCAATGGGTGCTGCCGGGTGGCACATTTGTTTCGATGTTCTGGATCACCTGCTCAGCGGAATTCCTATCGGCCGCATTGTTGGTCCTGAGGCCATGAAGTTCGGCTGGCAACGATTGAACGCGGAGTACGCAAAGCAGTTCGGCATTGAAGCGCCCAATTGGCCGCCTAAGGCGGGACAGGCTTCGTGAAGGGCGCAGGGTCCGCGATAAATGGAGGAGAAGCTCATCATGAAAGAGGCTGCCAAGCGTTCGATCTTTCGCTGGATTCACATCATTTGTGGCATTCCGATACTCGGTTACATTTATGATTCGCCGACCGATACTCCATACTACGCTTGGAGTATTCGGTACATCTTTTTGCCCGTATTGCTGATTTCAGGATTGTGGATGTGGAAAGGCCATGTTGTTCGACGACTTATTTCGAACAGAACGGCCCAACAAGTCACTCAAGACGACCGCTAGGGCCCTTCGCTCCAAAGTTAGGACTGTTTACAGAGTCGATTTCCCGGGACTTGTCCGCACGATGTCAACTGGATTACCTCAGAATCGCCGCCCATCGATTGCGGTCTCTTCGCACCAATCTAAGATACGGGACTTGATCCTGGCTGTGCGGGCACATCGGGAACCAGGCCCCCAGCGGTTCTGGCGACCCGAATTGACCCAATTCATGTTCTGCGGGCCGACTAGGATGCGGACCGTCCCTACTTACAGAAACTGCCTCCTCTAACTCTTTTGTTCCTATACTTACAAAACACGCCGCTGGAGAGCGGCGGCGCATGCCTTGACACTAGACCGGCACTCTGCCTCTAGCAGGACTATTCGCGCAGCAACACTTCGCCGCGGCCAACCAGCTGATCGTTGATCCACACGCGATACTTGTAACCGACAGGTTTGGATCCGAGTCGCGGCGGCCCCGTCAGCAGCCGCATCCCGGGCGGCGCTTGAAAAACATTCGAGCTGAAGGGGCAGCGGTTGACATCAAATTCAATTCGCAAATTGCCGGTTTCGCAAAACCAGGAAACCTGGTCGCCGGGATCGAGCACAATCGTTTCCGGAAAAATTCCAACAAGAACGGAGCGGTCAGCCATGCCGAGAGTTTACCGTTACCAGCGCAAACTTCAAAATTATCCGCGCAGGCGAACTCTTCCGCTGCACACAATCGCGAGCTACGCGCCGACAAGACGGCGGACGAGCTTTTTGGAAATGGGTTGCTGTGGCGTGATTGAGAAACTTTCCGAAATGCGCTGCTGCGCCTCGCTCAGTTTTGCGTCGGAGTTGTAGTAAATCGTCACCAGCGTTTCGCCCGACACGACGCGATCGCCGATACGCTTGTGAAATTCGAGGCCAACGCCGGGATCGATTTTGTCTTCTTTTTTTTCGCGGCCGCCGCCCAGCATGGCCAGAGCGACACCAAACTCCATGCAGTTGGTCGCGGCCACGAAGCCGCCTGTTGCGCTCTTTACTTCGACGAGGTTCTTGGTCTGCGGCAACAGCGAATAGTCATCTACCACCCGCGCATCGCCGCCTTGCAGCACAATGCCCTTCCGGAATCTTTCCAGCGCCTGGCCGGACGCAACCAGCTTTTGTGCCAGCGCGCGCCCTTCGTCAACCGATTTCGTTCGTTCGCCAAGATAAAACATCCAAGCGGCAAGCTCGATGCTTAGATCGCGTAAGTCGGCCGCGCCGCGGCCCTTCAGCACTTCTACCGATTCGATCACTTCGTGCGAATGTCCAGCAAAACGGCCAAGCGGCTGGTCCATGTCGGTGATTAGCGCGACGGCTTTCTTTCCCATGCGTCGCGCGGTTTCGACCATCAATTCCGCCAGCCGGATGGAATCTTCCTCCTTTTGCATGAACGCACCCGAGCCGGTTTTAACGTCGAGCACCAGCGCGTCAATCCCTTCCGCCAGCTTTTTGCTCATGATGGAAGCGCAAATCAGGCCGACGTTTTCCACAGTCGAAGTAACATCGCGCAGCGCGTAGATTCTTTTGTCGGCCGGCGCAATTTCCGCCGTCTGCCCGATCAGCGCCATACCGCATTCCTTTAAAACGCGGCGAAAATCAGCGAGCGTCAGGGCGGTGTTGAATCCGGGAATCGCTTCCAGTTTGTCGAGTGTACCGCCGGTATGGCCGAGCCCGCGCCCGCTGATCATCGGCACATGCAATCCGCCGGCCGCGACTATCGGCGCGAGAATCAGCGAAGTCTTGTCGCCCACGCCGCCAGTCGAATGCTTGTCCACTTTTTTACCCGGAAGCTCCGGGAAACTGACCACTTCGCCGGAATGCAACATTGCTTCGGTCAGCGCTGCAATTTCCGCGCGGGAAAGTCCGCGGATCCACGTAGCCATAAGCCACGCCGACATCTGGTAGTCGGGAATTTCGCCGCGCGTGTAGCCCGAAATCAAGAAGTCGATTTCGTCACGGGAGTGCTCTCCCGCATCGCGCTTCTTGCGGATTAGGTCCACAGCTCGCATAGTTTTCGAACGAACCGGCAGCCTAACAGCAGTGCTGTTGAGCGTCAAATCAGCTATAAGAAGAGACCCGCCAGGCCGACTCAACGCGGCGGGGCGTCTTCGGCGTCATAGGCGGCGAGCTGCTCTTGCCATACCATCGACGGAGTTTGCAGAAGGCGGACACAACGGTTCCAGCGCAGGATGGAATCGTCGTTGCCTGCGGGGCGGAGCTTTTCGGCCTCGCTAAAGCAGTGCAGGGCGCGCTCAAATAATGGAAAGACCGCGTGCGGTGATTGCCCGGTGCGCAGCTGGGCTTTGGCGCGGCGCTCGTAGTAGAGACCGGTGTAGTACAGCCCTTCGTAACGATCCGCCAATCTCGCAAAAATCTCTTCCACTTCGCGGTAGCGGTCGCCCGTACCTCCAGTAAATTGATCCGTCATGGCGAGTCCCAAAAGACGCAACGCCATTTGCTGGTTCGCATCCACGGCGAGAATATCGCGGCAGATGGACTCCGATTCTTCCGGTTCATTGAGATAGCGGTAGAGTTCAACTTTGGCCAGGGCTTCGGCGATTCCAGATTTGGAGATGGCCTTGAGTTGGTAGTCCATGCCAGGAACCTCCTGTCGGGCGTGCCCCGCGGCCGCAATAAGCGAACTTTCGCCATGCTTGCGTTGGATCCTTCGCACCGCCCGCGCGCTGCTCGGAATGACAAACCGCAAATTATCATACTGCTCAAAGCCATGGTCAGGCGCCGCGAATCTTGCGCACGAGCATCATCAGCGGGTCGTAAAACTCATCCACCACGCGTTCTTTTAGCGGAATGATGGCGTTGTCGGTGATGTGGATATCCTCGGGGCACACTTCGGTGCAGCACTTGGTGATGTTGCAGTAGCCGAGGCCCATTTCGTCTTTGAGCAATTTGGTGCGCGATGCGCCATCGAGTGGATGCATTTCGAGCCCCGCAACGCGCACAAAGAAGCGCGGCCCGCCAAAACTTGCATGCTTCCCGTGATCGCGCAGCACATGGCAAACGTTTTGGCACAGGAAGCACTCGATGCACTTGCGAAACTCCTGCACGCGGTCGACATCGCGCTGGCCCATTTTCCATTCGACGCCAGCTTTAGGCTGGAAGGCCGGAATCTTTTTGTTCACTTTGTAATTCCAGGAGACGTCGGTGACCAGATCCTTGATCAGCGGAAAGGACTTTAATGGCGCAACGGTGATCGGCTCGTTTAATGGCAGCGAGTCCATGCGCGTCTTACAGGTCAAACGCGGACGGCCATTCACTTCCGCGGAGCACGACCCGCACTTCCCTGCTTTGCAATTCCAGCGCACGGCAAGGTCGGGCGCTTGATGCGCTTGAATGGAGTGAAGCGCATCGAGTACCACCATGCCCGGCGCGATGGGCACGCGATAGTCCACGGGCGAGCCGCCTTCCGGTCCGCCGCGGTGCACGCGCAGGACCGCTTCATCCATCATCATCGCATCGTCGCTGGATGCACTCATTCGCGCCTCACCGTCGCTACTTGTCTCCGCAGCCTAATTGAGCTACTTCGTTTCCGCCAAGAGTCTCTGCAATTCTTGGGGTATTTCGCGAACCGGTTCTTGCCGTAAAGTCATCGTACCGCCCTGCTGGGAAATAATGTTGTTCCTCTTACCCCAAGCGTCATCCAGCTTCGGATAGTCGATGCGGCTGTGTGCGCCGCGGCTTTCCTGACGGGCCAGCGCGCTGCGCGTTACGGCTTCGGAAATGAGCAACATGGACTTCAGATCGCGAGTGAGATGCCACCCGGGATTGAACATGCGCGAGCCGTCGATGCGCACGCGATCCACGCGGGGTTTGAACTGCTCCAAATGCTCCAGCGCCTTGCGGAGATCATCCTCGTTGCGAAAGATGCCAACCAGCGATTGCATGGTTTCCTGCAAGTCACGGTGAATTTCATACGGATATTCGCCGCCGTGTTCGAAAGGCGCGAGCATTTCGCGCTCGGCGGCTTCCAGTTCCGCCGGATCCATGGTCCCGCTTGACGCGGACCTGGCATATTCAGCAGCAGCTTTTCCTGCGCGCCGGCCAAACACCAGCAAATCGGAAAGCGAATTGCCGCCAAGGCGATTCGCGCCGTGCAAGCCGGCGGCAGCTTCTCCAGCAGCATACAATCCGGGAATCGTGGTTTGCGCGGTTTCGGCGTCCACGCGAATGCCGCCCATCATGTAGTGGCAGGTCGGGCCAACTTCCATCGGCCCAGTCGTAATGTCAACATCCGCCAGTTCCTTAAACTGGTGATACATGCTGGGCAGCTTTTTCTTCACATACTCGGCGGGCTTGTGGGAAATGTCCAGGAAAGCGCCACCGTGCGGCGTGCCGCGGCCTTCGCGTACTTCGGTGTAAATGGCGCGTGCCACCACGTCGCGCGTGGAAAGCTCCATACGCTTCGGATCGTGCTTCTCCATGAAGCGCTCGCCATGTTTGTTGCGCAGGGTGCCGCCCTCGCCGCGCACCGCCTCCGTGACGAGCAGACCCTGAACGCCGGGGGGCCAGACCATTCCGGTGGGATGGAACTGTACAAATTCCATGTCCAGCAGTTCAGCGCCAGCTTCATACGCGAGCGCCATGCCGTCCGCGGTGTATTCCCATGAATTCGACGTGATTTTCCACGCTTTGCCGATGCCGCCGGTAGCGATGACAATGGCCTTCGCTTTGAACACGACGAAGCGGCCGGTCTCGCGCCAATAACCGAAGGCGCCAACGATACCATCACCGTCCTTGATGAGCCGAGTGATGGTGCACTCCATGAACACATCGATGCCCTGCTGCACACCGCGGTCCTGCAAAGTGCGAATGAGTTCAAGGCCAGTTCGATCGCCGACGTGGCAAAGCCGCTTGAACGTGTGGCCACCGAAAGCGCGCTGCAGAATGTCGCCAGCCTCGGTGCGGTCAAACAGCGCGCCCCACTGTTCCAGCTCGCGCACCCGTTCCGGCGCTTCCTGCGCGTGGATCTGGGCCATGCGCCAGTTGTTCAAGAACTTTCCGCCGCGCATGGTGTCGCAGAAATGCGTGCGCCAGTCGTCGGCTTTGTCCACATTGCCCATGGCCGCAGCGATGCCTCCTTCGGCCATCACAGTGTGTGCTTTGCCGAGCAGCGATTTACAAACAAGCCCTACGCGCGCACCCTGCGCCAGGGCTTCAATCGCAGCGCGCAAACCGGCGCCGCCCGCGCCGATGATTAAAACGTCGTGTTCGTGAGTTTCGTAGTTGGCGGTCACAGGAGTCGAAGTTCCTTGAACAATCCGGAGGCGAGACACCGGATGTAGAAATCGGTGAGGCCGACGGAAAACAGACTCATCCAGGCAAACAGCATGTGGCGTTCATTCAAAAAACTGAGCTTGCTCCATGCGGTGTGGCGCGGTGGACCGAACGACGAACACGAAAAGCAATCCAGTTTGCCTCCCGCCAGATGGCGCAAGGAATGGCACGAGAAGGTGTAAAGCGTCAGCAGGACGACGTTCGCCAGCATCATCAGTGAACCAAAACCAACGCCGAACTCATCCGCACCCAGCCGGCCACGAAAGTAAAATGCGGCAAACGCGTCCTTCCACAAAAACACCAAGAATAAAATGGCCAGATACAGGAAGTAACGATGGATGTTCTGCAAAATGAAGGGAAACGCCGTCTCACCCTTGTAGTCACGCGAACTGTTTTCGCTAACCGCGCAAGCGGGAGGATCCAGAAAAAACGCCCGGTAGTACGCCTTGCGGTAGTAGTAGCACGTGGCGCGAAAACCCAGCGGGCCCGCCAAAATCAGGAGCGCAGGAGAAAACGGCCACCAGCGATGTCCAGCATCAATCAGGGGAGAATAAAAGGGTGAAAGGTATGGGCCCCAACGGTAGAAGGTTCCTTCAAACGCCCGCAGGGTTGCGTAAACGCCAAAGCCGCCCAACACTACGACGGCCGGCAGGATTTCTACCCACCAGGGATCGCGGCGTTGCGTTTCACCCAACCGAGTCAGCGTTTTCGCAGCAGGAGAGGACGCCATGCATGCTCCGATCTTTCGCGCCTAGAGTAATCACCTTTTGGGAATTTGCAAAACGAATTTTGCCAAATCGAAACATTCCAAGCCGTTCGCGCAATGCGTTCTTATCGCGTAGCCTAGTGTTCATGCATCGCCTGGGACGCGGTGGTATACTTCCGCGGCTTGAGCCTCTCCCGGCTGTCTATATGCGGGCCGGTGCTTTATTGGTGGGGCGATTTTCGAAATATTGTCGTCCTAGCGGCCGACTGGCCCTACACGGAATGTCATGGAAACGTACGACCTGATTGTGATCGGCTCCGGACCCGCCGGACAGCGCGCGGCGATTCAAGCGTCGAAATTTGGAAAGAAAGCCGCATTGATCGAACGGATGGAAGTGGTGGGCGGAGCGGCCATCAACACCGGCACGATTCCGAGTAAGACCATGCGCGAAGCGGTGCTGCACCTTTCCGGCTTTTACTACCAGAATATCTACGGCGTAAATTATCGCGTAAAGGAAACCATTACCATGGCCGACCTTTCCTTTCGCGCGCAGCACGTGATCAAAACTGAAATTGACGTGACCCGCGCGCAGCTTTCGCGCAACGGCATCGAGTTGCTCAACGGAATCGCCAGCTTCGTATCTCCCAACCAGATACGGGTCAATGGGTTGCGCGGACAATCGGAATTTCGCGCGGAAAAAATCGTGATAGCCACGGGCACAAAGCCGGCGGAATCGGCGCTAGTCCCCTTCAATAACAGGACCATAATCAACAGCGATCAGATTCTGCAGATGCCGGAAATTCCGCGGACCATGATTGTGGTGGGCGGGGGCGTAATCGGCGTGGAATACACCTGCATGTTCGCGACGCTGGGCGTTCGCGTGACTTTAATCGAAAAGCGGCCCCGCCTGCTGGAGTTTGCCGACTCGGAAATGGTGGAGACGCTTTGTTATCACTTGCGCGACCGACGCGTGACGCTGCGCCTGAATGAAGAAGTGGAGAGCGTGGAAGAAACGCCGGACAACGGCGTGGTGGCCAACTTGAAGAGCAAGAAAAAGGTCGCCGGAGAAGCGCTGCTCTATGCAGTTGGAAGGCAAGGTAACGTGGACGAACTGAATCTGGCGGCTGCGGGACTGGAAGCCGATACGCGCGGCAGAATCGCTGTCAATGCGGACTACCAGACCAGCCAGCCGCACATTTTTGCGGTGGGCGACGTGATCGGTTTCCCGAGCCTCGGTTCGGTTTCCATGGAGCAGGGGCGCATCGCGGCGGCAAAAGCGTTCGGAGTGATTCTTCACTCCGACCCAGCACACTACCCTTACGGCATCTACACCATTCCGGAAATATCGTTTATCGGCAAAACAGAAGAGCAGCTGACCGATGCGGGGCTGCCCTATGAAATCGGTATTGCATATTTCCGCGAAATCGCGCGTGGGCAAATTCGCGGCGACACCACCGGCAGACTGAAGCTGATTTTTCATCCGGACACCAAGGAGCTGCTCGGCGTGCACATCATTGGCGAGGGCGCTTCCGAGCTGCTGCACATCGGGCAAGCTGTGTTGGCGTTGAAGGGCACCGTCGAATATTTTGTGGACACGGTTTTCAATTATCCGACGCTGGCGGAGTGCTACAAGACCGCGGCGTTTAACGGATTGAATAAACTTTCGAAGATGTAGCGAGCAGGATGTGACGCGGCGCGCCGGGAACGCAGTTGGCGCTAACTCGCCGGCTACCACAGCCGGAGACAACAGGCGGAAATATGGGAAGGACAGCCGGAGTACTGGTGGTGCAGCGAATCGCCGCGGGTCTGGTGGAGAACAACCAGGTCACCGGAACGCTGAAACAGTTCCCCGAAAAAGGAGAACAGCACGACGCGTTGCTTTCCATGCCTGCCGACGCGATCGCCGCAAAAGTAGTCGAGGCCGTTTCGGTGGTTGCGGGCGGCCAACCACTTGCTGCGCTGGGCGTGGGGTTCCCAGGCATCATCCGCGACGGCGTGATTGAAGAATCTCCCAACCTCCAGCAGATCAAAGGATTTCGCCTGCAACTCGCTCTGGAACAAATGCTTGCGGCGGGCGGATCGCGTTTTCCGGTACGGATATACAACGATGCCGACGCGACTGCGGCTGGCATTGCCGCAACACGCGGCGTGCTGCACAAACTGAATCGTGTCTGGACGCTCGGCAACGGCGTCGGGTTCGGCCGTTATCCGTGGGCGGAAGGCACCTGGGAAGGCGGCCACTCCGTGGTGACGCTGGATCCCAAAGAACAATTTTGCGGGTGCGGTGGACGTGGGCACCTGGAAGGCTTTCTGGGTTATCGCGCGATGCGAATGCGCTTTCTCGATCTGGAGCCGGAAGAGGTTTTCGCCAACGCGAAAACGGGCGATCCGCGCTGCGTGGAATTTGTATCGCGCTGTCACCGCGCGCTGGCGGCGGCGACGGCGACCAGCATTCATATGGACGGGCCGGGGCCGTTCTACCTGACTGGGCCGAATGCGAAGTGGATTGATGTCGGCGCGTTGGACCGTCTGGTGCACGAGATGGTGAAGATGAGCCCACTGCAGGGCAGCCGCATCGAAGTGATCCCTCCGAACGACGATCTGGGAATTATCGGTGCTGCGGTCAACGCCGAACGCGCCACCGCTGCGTAGCACAGGCGCAAGAGGCTAGCGATGGTCGTCGCCCGACAGCATAGTCTCCAGCTGCGAGACGATCTTCCAGCCGCGGGACGTGTTGATGTACATACGCAAAATCCGATATTGGTTATAAAACTTCTTGCCGTTCAGGCGGCCCACTTCCGAACGCATGCTCAGAACCGACGCCGTGTCGCGAAACATTCGCACCTGGGCATCACTGCTGACGACGGAATCGAATTCCTGGGGCATGCTCGCGATTTCGCGGATGATGGCGGTTTTAGTTAATACTTCTCCGTAGCGAGTAACACCCGCGAAGTCCTCCGAGTAAGCTGATTTGAAGAAGGTAGGGTTGTGCAGTTTTATGGCGCGGGCGTTCTCTTTTTCCAGATTGATGAGCTCTTGCCGTACCATCTCGGGATTGGGTGGGGGCTCGTCCGGCTCCTGAGGTCGGACAGCTCCCGCCCACAGAAACATAGCGAGCAAGCACAGAGAAAGCTTCTTCACGGCCATTCTCCTCAACTTCGATGACGTTCTGGACGCAGGAGACTGATTTTTCAGTATAGTTCCAGACGACGGCAGGCTGCCCGCGGAAGCGTAACCTTGCGTCCAAACGAGCATCCATACGAGACCTCGTTATTCTTACAACCAGGTCTCGCTGTGCCGGCCGGGCGGGGCAAGCCGGTCTATCTTCTGAGGAGAGAGTATGCAAACAAACGATTTGTCCGCAGGCTCGAACTATACACGGCGCTCCTTTCTAACTCGAGCCTCGCAGTGGAGCGCGCTGTTCGCCGCCTACCCCTTGATTCCCTTGCCTGATCTCGCGGAATCATTCGGTGCGGATTCACGTGTGGCGGAGAAGCCGGTGGTGGACAAAGGGTTCGCGTCCGTACGCAAAGTGGGCGACGGACTGTACGCCACCATTTCGGATACCTCCAAAGGTTTGCAGACAATGTGCAACGGTGGATTCCTTGCCGGCAAGGACGCAGCTCTTCTGATTGAAGGATTCGTCAGTCCCGGTGGTGCAGCGTTTCAACACGAAACGCTGCGTTCGATCAGCAAGACTCCCATCATGGGCGCGATTGATACGCACTATCATTTCGACCACAGCACGGGAAATTCCTACTACGGCGCGAACGGAGTTGCGCTTTGGGCCCACGCCAAGACCTCCCAGCGAATTTTTGAAAATTATGCGGCCATGCAGGGTATCGACAAGTCCGTGATTATTGGCCCCATCGAATTGCAGGCCAAGAATGCCAAAACCGAAGTGGCGCGCAAACACGCGGAACAATATGCGGCGACGCTGGGCAATATTTTCGGTGTTGCGAACGCGACGGTGTTGGCGTTACCGAACCGGCCGCTCGATCCGGCAAAGTTGCCGATCAACCTCGATCTCGGCGGACTAACAGCGGTCGTTGAAAGCTATCCCGGCCATTCCGGCACCGATTTGATCGTGCGCGTACCGGCGCAAAATGTGGTGTACACCGGCGATTTGCTGTTCAACAACATGTATCCGGTCGCGTTTGACGAGCAGGCCACGGTTTCCGGTTGGCGCTCCACGCTGAAAACATTCCTCTCGTGGGACAAGGACACCATTTTCGTTCCCGGCCACGGACAGATCTGCGGGCGCGAAGGTGTGCAGCTTTCCGTGGATCTCTTTGATGACGTCGCGGCACAGGCAGAAAAAATGTACAAATCGGGCGTGCCGGCGGGGGAAGCGGCAGACCAGTACGTGGTGCCGGAAAAATTCAAAAGTGTGGCGATTTTTGCGTGGAGCCTTACCATCGGGCCAGCCATTACGAAGCTCTACCAGGAATGGGGCGCGAACTAAACAGGATTTCTGACCATCTGGCGAATTGTGCTCAGCGCGCTCGCAGCGGCGACTGCATGGGTGCATTGGGATCCCGCTGAGAGATCGTCAACGCCACGTTGCGCATCTCTTCATGAATGCGCGAATTCGTGGCCAGACAAACCGGGCCGCCTATTACGTAGGGATCGCCGTTAAAATCCGAGACCGCTCCGCCAGCCTCGCGCACCAGCAGAATTCCCGCGGCGGTGTCCCACGGTTTAAGACCGAATTCCCAAAAGCCGTCAAAACGCCCGGCAGCCACACTGGCCAAGTCGAGAGCCGCCGAGCCGTCGCGACGCACTCCATGCGAACGCAGCGTGAAATCATAATAGTAATGAATGTTTTGGCTGGAGCGGCGCTTGTGCACCGGAAAACCGGTGCACAGAAGGCTGGTCGAAAGCGTCGCCACCTGCGACACCGAGATTTTCTTGCCGTTGAGCGTTGCCCCTTCGCCGCGCGACGCCGCGAATAACTCGTTGTAGATGGGGTTGCACACGACCGCGGCAAGGACCGAATCATTCCGGGCCAGCGCGATAGATACCGAAAAGCACGGATACTTGTGCGCAAAATTAGTCGTGCCGTCCAGCGGATCTACGTACCATCGGTATTCCGCGCTTCTCTCGTGGCCCGTTCCTTCTTCGGCGACAATCGTGTGCTCCGGGAAATACTTGGAAAGCTTCGCGACGATGGCGTGCTCGCTGCGCTTGTCCGCCTGCGTCACCAGATCCACGTCGCCTTTGTAAGTGATGTCTGGAGGGCGCTCGTATTCTTCGCGGAGAATCTGACCTGCTTCCAGGGCGGTTTCGATAGCAACGTCGAGAAAAGAGTTAGACATGTTCTCCGATGGCAGAACTTCTACGGTATCAGGTCTGGAGTTTTTCTGTTAACTGCGGCGCTGTAACGGGCGAGGCTGTTTGGATGCCGCAATCCTCGGTTCCGCTCGCGCATGGGCTCGCCAGAAAGAGTTCACGGTACCTTCCGCCAGCCATTTTCGGTCCAGACGAGCTCCCAGAATGTGGCTAAAAAGCATGGGGCCGAGCAGGAGTGTCACGGCAAGTTCTTCATCGAGGATCGCGGGAAAGATACCGCGTTCCATCCCGCGGCGAAGGATTTTTTTTAGTCCGGTCCGGGCGCGCTCCAAGACACGCGTCCGCCAGGCCCGGCCAAATTCCTGGTTGCGCGCGGAATAGGCAATCAAATGGGGCATGATGCGTTTCTGCAGCTCGGCCTTGCGGGGAGTCGGTTCGTAAACCAGATAGGCTGTGAGGTCGGCCTTTAAGTCGCCGGAGTCGAGGTCCGGCGGGCCTTGGTCGAGTTCATGGATGTAAACCAGCACCTCCATGCACAAAGCGTCCTTATCGGCCCAGTGCTTGTAAATGGTGGCTTTGCTGACCCTGGAGGCCGCGGCGATGGAGTCGACGCTGGTGGCGTCAATGCCGCGCTGCGCGAAAAGATCAAGCGCCGTTTCGAGAACCTTGTGGTGGGCGCGCTGACTGAGGCCGCGAGCCACGTCAAATCTCGATTTTGGAAAAACGCCACGCGCCGAAGAGCAGCAATGCCACGGCAATTGCTGCTAGCGTGATCAGATTCGTCGCGAAGCCAAACTGCGTGAGCCCGCTTAAGGCTCCGCGCAAACCATCCACCCCATAAGACAGCGGATCGAGCCGCGTGATAAATGCCAGCGCCTTGGGAATATTTGTCAGTGGGAACAGTGCGCCCGATAAAAAGAAAATCGGCAGCACCAGGAAATTCATGATCAGTTGAAAACCCTGCATGTCCTGCAAGCCCGAGCCGATCGCCGTTCCGAGCGCCGCGAACACGATGGCGATCAGCGCCATGAAGAGGAATCCCAGCGGAATCGTGGTCATCCTCACCGGACGAAATCCCGCAATCAGGCAAACCACAAAAATCAGTGTGCCCTGCAACATTGCCACTGTGGCGCCGCCCAGCGTGCGGCCGATCATGATACGGATTCGCGGAACGGGAGCGACCAACGTTTCTTTCAGGAAGCCGAACTGGCGATCGAACAACAAAGCGATTCCGGAAAAGACCGAGGTAAACAATACGGTCATTCCGATCACACCGGGGGCCACAAACTGCAAGTAGCTGCCATTCCCCGATTTCTGGAACACCGGTCCGAGGCCGAACCCCAAGACGAGAAGGTACAAGAGTGGCTGGCCGAGCGAAGCCACAATCTGTGCGCGCGAGCGCGAATATTTTTTCACTTCCCGCAGCCACAAGATAAAAATTGCGTGCATGCTATCGCCTCCACATCTGCACCATCTGGCGCAGCTGGTCGGAAGAATTAGCGGTTTCGTCGCGGATGGTGGTCCCGGTCAGCGCCAGAAACGCTTCTTCCAGGGATTCGGTCCTGGTGCGCTGCTTCAACTCTTGCGAGGAGCCCATGGCCACGATGCGGCCGTGGTCGATCACCGCAATGCGCTGCGCTACACGGTCGGCCTCTTCCATATAGTGCGTGGTGAGAAACACCGTCACCTGCTCCGCTTCATTCAGCCGCCTCACGTGGGTCCACAACTGGTTGCGGCTCTGCGGATCAAGCCCGAGCGTCGGTTCGTCCAGGAAAAGGATCTTCGGCGTGTGCAGAAATCCACGAGCGATTTCCAGGCGGCGCTTCATCCCTCCGGAAAACTTCTTTACCTGGCTGTCCTTACGGTCCCAAAGCTCAAAGAGTTTCAACAGCATCTCCGCTCGCTGGTGGCGAATTTTGCGCGGAACGTTATAGAGAACGGCGTGCAGTTCCAGGTTCTCGGCGGCGGTCAGATCGCCGTCGAGACTGGGATCCTGAAAGACGATGCCGAACTGCTGGCGAACCGCATTGGGCTGCCGGGTGGGGTCCAAGCCATTCAATTGCAGCGTGCCGCTGGTGGGCGGCAACAGCGTGGTCAGCATCTTGATGGTGGTAGTCTTCCCCGCGCCATTGGGCCCAAGAAAAGCGAAGATTTCGCCTTTTGCGACGGTAAAAGAGACGTCGTTGACGGCGGTGAAATCGGCAAATTTCTTGACCAGATTTTGTGCGCGGATCATCGGCAACTCCAACAACACCAGGCACGCCAGAAGAGGCTGCCAGTTCGCATACTAAACGGTTCAGTTTAGTTCGTCAACGCGTAGTGCCGGATTTGCCGAGCTGAACGGGGCCGCGAATGGCTGCTGCGGGCTCTAGGGCAGCCCTGTGTAATACGACTTCCTGTGGCGGACGGAGTAGTTCGCCTGCAGTGATGGCTCGGAACTTGACGCTGCTGATCCTTGCGGAGGAGTTGGCGCCACCACGGTCACCTCAATCCGCCGGTAGGTATCCGCCGGACCGCGGGGCGTCGGATAGTAGCCCAGACGATACTGCGTACGCAGTTCGCGATTGATGCGATCGAAAATCTCACCTAACTGGCTGGTGCCGTCGGGATAGAAAACCGCCCCTCCCGTGGTGTCGGTGATGGTTTCAAGCGCGTGTTCGCCCGCTGTGTTGCGCCCGCTCTCATTTTTCATGGCGCGAACGACCACTGTATACAGCAACGTACCGTTGCGAACCGCTTCGCGCCGCGCGGTATCAAAATCCGCGTGGCTGGTGGTTTCGCCACCATCGGTAATTAAAATGACCACCGACCGGCGATCCGCGCCCTGTCGTGACAACGCCCTCGAGCCCAAAAACACGGCGTCATAGATCGAGGTGCCGGCGCCTTGCGGAATGCGCTTGATGGCATCTTGCAGGCGGGAGACATTATCGGAAAAGGCCGCGATCTGCGTCACGTTTTCGTCCACCGAATAAACCGCCAGCCGGTCACCGGGCCTCAGCACTTGTTGAATGAAGCGCATGGCTGCTTCGCGCTGTGCCGGCATCGCGAGCTGCGTGCTCAGGCTGGCGTCAAACATCAGCACCAGATCGAGCGGTTGCTGCGTTTCCTTTTCAAATACGGCGATCGTTTGCGGGTTGTCTTCATCTAAAAGCCGGAAAGCTTCCGCGGGCAGGTCGGGCGCGGGACGGTTGTGTTCGTCCAGCACGCTGACCAGCACGTTGACGAGATCCACCTTTACCTTGATTTTGGCGCGGTCCTGCGGGGAATCGGGCGAATTGTCCGCCGATGAAGAAGCAGTGTCGGCCGTTTTAGATTTACGCGCCCAGGGAGGCCGATCGCCTTGAGCCGAGGCGGAAGCTGCCAGCACCGTGCAGAACAGCAGTAACAGGCTCACCGGCATTGCGAACGGCAGGCGGCGGTATGGGCAGGTTGGGCGCACCAGAAGTATGTTCATTGATTCAGTTGGATGCGGGTTCTGCCGTGGGAGTCTCTGCAGGCACGGGAGGCAACTCCCCATCAGCCCATACCGCGCCGTCGGCGAAAAACTCCTTCTTCCAGATCGGCACAGTTTTCTTCAGTGTATCAATCGCATAGCGGCAGGCATCCAACGCTGCCGCGCGATGCGCTGCGCTGACCGCGATAAAGACGCTGGTCTCGCCAATCTCCAGCCGGCCAAGGCGGTGCACGATGGCTACGCGGCGGATGCCATAATTGGCGTGGATCTGCGCGGCGATTGCCTGCATTTTCGCCAGCGCCATGGCCTCATAAGCTTCATATTCGAGGTACAGAGTTTTGCGGCCGTGCGATTGGTTGCGCACGCACCCGTCGAAGGTCGCGATGGCCCCATCTTCGTCTGTGCGCACCTGACGGGCAAGCTCCGCATTTGGAATGGCTGCACGCGTAACTTCGATGCGATCTTCGCTGTGTGGGGCGGGCATATGGGTTGTCGGCTTAGCGGAGCGGCTTATCCCCCACTCACCGGCGGCAGAAACCCCACTTCGTCGCCGGCACTCAAGGGCGTGCTCCATGCCGCGAATTCCCGATTGCGCGCGGCTACCAACGAAGCGCGGAATTTAGCTAGCTCCGGCCGCGCCGTCGAGCACCAGGCGAAAAGCTCCTCGATCAACGCTCCGTCTGGCACTTCGACAGTTTCTTCCGAAGTACCGGACAGTTCCTTTAATTGGCCAAAATAGAGCACTTTTACGGTCATTTGGGTTCGTCGGCTTATTTTAACCCGAAATTCAAGCTGAGAGTTCTTCCGGCAAGGGGTTGCCGACAACCCATGCCTCCTCGCCTATACTTGAGGGCATGAAAATTCTGGTGACCGGAGCGACGGGACTTGTCGGCACGGCCCTTGTGAGTGCGCTGGCCGGCGATGGTCACACCGTCTGCCGGCTCGTGCGGCCGCAAACCAAAACCGAGGGCGGAACGCACGGAGCGTTCGATGTTGCCTGGGATCCGGAAAAAGGAGAATTAGGCGGAGCGGCCGTCGGCGCCGACGCCGTTGTCAATCTTGCAGGAGCTTCCATCGCGGAAGGCCGATGGACGGACTCGCGGAGGCGCTGCTTACGTACCAGCCGCGTCGATGCAACCCACGCGCTGGTGGCCGCCCTCGGCAAGATGAACGCCAAGCCGTCGGTGTTGATCAGCGCCTCGGCCATCGGGTTCTACGGAAACCGCGGCAATGAAGTGCTGACCGAGGCCAGCGTTCCCGGCAAGGATTTTCTGTCAGACTTGGCGCGGGATTGGGAGGCGGAAGCGCTGCGCGCGGAGGTATTTCGCACGCGGGTGGTGCTGCCACGCTTTGGA
Source organism: Candidatus Eiseniibacteriota bacterium (assembly GCA_035607085.1). Classification (GTDB taxonomy): domain Bacteria; phylum Acidobacteriota; class Terriglobia; order Acidiferrales; family UBA7541; genus Acidiferrum. Next base: position 17,665 of record DATMZI010000077.1, read on the forward strand.
ATCATCCTGGCAAGGAACGGCGGCGCGCTGCCCAAGATGATGCTGCCCTTTCGTTTTGGAGTCGGGGGAAAAATCGCCAGTGGCAAACAATGGATGTCCTGGGTGGCGCTCGATGACGTCGTGGAAATCCTGAAGTTTGCGTTAAGCAGCCGCGACCTGCACGGAGCCGTAAACGTCGTTGCACCTGAGCCGGTTACCAATTCCGACTTCACCAAGGCGCTAGCCACGGCAATCCATCGCCCGGCGCTTCTTTCGGTTCCGGCGCTAGCTCTGAAGTTGGCGCTGGGGGAAATGGCTGACGCGCTGTTGCTTTCAAGCCAACGCGTCAAACCCGCGACGCTGATGAGAATGGGCTATCGGTTTTCGCGGCCGCAGCTCGAGCCGACGCTCCGCGAGATCATCGCGAGCCGTTCCTAATTACTCCGGCTACTTCACGACATTGAGCGTCACATTCACGTGATAGACGTGGCCGTTCAACGGATCGGTGGAAACCACACTTTCTACGGTTTGCCCGTCCTTCAGCACCGGATTCAAGTCCACCCTGAATTGCCGCACCACGGGGTTGCTGCTTCCCGCGGGCGTCTCCGGCGAGATGGAACTGCGTTCCAAGGCCATCTGCAGCTTGTAACGGCCGTCCTCCTGCAACGTCGCGGAACAATCCACGTTGCTGCCGACGTCGATGTAAGTGAACTGGTCTTTGCCCGTGGCTATTGGAATGCGAGCGCCATTGCGGATTTGCGACCCAGGACGCGCGCGGCGCTCGTCGGCGTTTACCGTAAACGTATAGGGCAGGCTGGATACTTTTTTTTCTCCGTCGTACTCGCTAAAGACTACTTGCACGCGCAGCGGGGTCACCGCCGGCGTGTGATCGTCTGGCTTCGGCTTTGCAGTTTCTTGTGCGCCGGCTCCCAGTGCCGAAACGGCAAGCAGCGCTAAAATCATGACGGCCTTTTTCTTCATCACGCATCTCCTCAATTCATGCATCTCTACAGAAACCGGGTAAATCAGTTAGCGTCGCCACCTTCGAGCGGCTCGATCGATAATCGGCCGACGTCAATACTGGCAATTTCCAATGGCGGGATCTCGGTCGAGGCGTCCGCTTTCACCACTGCCGGGCGATTCGCCGCCGCGGTTCTCAAGAAAGCGGCATAGCGCTGTAATCCAAGCTGCTCGTCGGCTGAAACCAGTATTTCCGGCTGGGCCGCCAAGGCAGACCGTCGCCGCGCGCTGCTTCTTTCGTGAGTAAGCACACGCTCCCGCTGGGCCTCGGCCTGCTGCCCCGCCGCGTTCGGTTCGGAGTGCCCGCTGGACGAAACCTCCGGAACGACATCTTTTTCCTGGACCAGAGGCTCCTTGGTCCGCCCAGCAAACCAGACCGCCATTGCACCGATGGCAAGCGCCGCCGCACAACTCAGCAGGGGTGAACGCCAAGCCCGGCGTTCGGGCAACCCGGCTATCTGGCTTCGCAGCTTCGGAACCAGGGACGCCGGAACCTTGCCGTTCGCGAGCGACCGCAATGCACCATCGACCGAAACCAAAAGAGTCTGCTCTGCCGAAAACGATCTGCGGCACGCCCGGCAGCCTGCCAGGTGCGCCTCCGCGTCAGCTGGCAATCGTTCGCCGCGCAAGGCAGCTTCGCTCAAGGGCTTTCGATAGGATTCACAAAACATCGTAGTTTCTCCGCCAGCGCTTTCTTTGCGAAAAACAGCCGGGACTTCACCGTTCCCAGCGGAACACCGAGCAGCACCGAGACTTCCTCCTGCGTGTGGCCCTCGATAGCCGCAAGGAGCAAAACCAGCCGCTGCTTTTCCGGCAGTTCGTCCAGGGCTGATTCCAGCCTGCTCTGAAACTCGCTGCCAACCTCTTCGGCTGAGGCCAGACGCAAATTCTCGTACACCCATTGCGCTTCGCGCTGCTCGCGCCGCTTCACCGAACGCAATCGGTCCAGCGCCAGCCGAAAGCTGATACGCACCAGCCAGGCCCGAAAGCGCGTCCGCTCGCGGAGTTCCCCGAACCGCCGATAAGCCCGCAGCAATGCTTCTTGCGCTACATCCTCGGCGTCGGCATCGTTGCGCAAAACACCGCGAGCCACCCGAAACGCCAGTGGGGCGTTTTCGACAAGCAACTTCTCCCACTCGCAATGAACAGCTGCGTTCCCCGGACGCGCTTCGTCGGTGCACTCCACAGCCTCAGTCCGGCTTTCAGTAATAGACAGGATCCATTCCTGCACGATTTCCTCGCCGCTAGCAGCAGCTCGGCGCTCCTTGTACATACGCATGACGCCGCGGATTGAAGTATGGTTCATTGCGGATTGTAAAAAGCTAGCCAGCCAAGGCTCGAAGCGAAGACGCAAATACTCGGGAATCTCGGAACCAGACGGCGTTAATGCTCTCACAAAGTGGGAAAGCCAGGCCAAATCCTCAGCCGACATCTACTTCAACCCTGGCGATCCTAACACCACGTTCACTACTCCCGCCGCTCTCGGCGCCCATCCCAAATCCTACGATCTCGAATCCATCCTCACCCATGAGTTCGGTCACTTTCCCGGCTTCGGCCACTTTGCGGTGGGGAATGCGATGATGTCTCCCTACGCGCGCATCCCCGGGACCTAGGTCATGCCACGTCCAACGACGCAACAACCCGACTCGCCACTCGCGGGATTCATTGGCGCTCGAGTTGTCGCAGTAGATGCCGCTAGCGGTTCTGTCGCCACTACCATCACCGGCTGGAGCTGTTCCTCGCCCGGCCCGACAGTTTGCTGGCGCCTATCGGCTGGAAGGGCTCGCCGATGGGCCAGAGTGACCAGGTTTACGCAGCACCGCTCAACGGAGCCGCTGACCCTTCGCAAGTCAGCAACGCCGTATTCACGCGTTGCCGCAATGCGACGACGGATTCCCGCTGACCGGCAGCCATGAGCTGTCTCGTGCCAGCCGTCAATACAGAATTCACCGTCCGTGCCAGGCCCGGTCCGTAAGCGTACTCGCTTAAGAAGGATCGCCTCGCGGGATTACCGGCTCCAGCCAACCGCCTCCAAACAGGAGCCCCGGCCCTAGTGAAGCGAGGAAAATCGGCTGCGGCAGACTGGCTTTTTCGCTCCGCGATCGCTCGAGCGCGTAATGAAGCGCCGCGGCGCATGTCGTAGATCCCAAATTGCCCCGCGTATCGGCCACCAGAGGAAATTTTTCAGCCGGCAGGCCGGCCCGTTTCGCCAATAGCCTCACCAGCCGCGGATTTGGCTGATGCGTGGCGAACGCGGCCACCTCGCCTCTCTGCACCCCGCTCCGCTGCTCCAGTTCCATGATGCACTCCTCGAGCCGCGCCGTCGCCGCTCGCGAAAGCGCATCTCCGTCGAACACCACTTTCAGTTCATCGTTTGGATCCGCGGAAACTTGAATCGCCTGCTGATACTGCGAAGCGCATCCAAAAAAGAAATCGCGCGGCCGGAAATTCCCCCGCGCTGCGCCAGGCATTTCGGAGCACACCACGAATGCGCTTGCACCATCTCCAAACAATCCGCCAAACTCGCCCGCTGTTCGCCCCGGCCTGAGCGTCCGCGAATGCACATCCGCCGTCGCCACCAGCACCGCGCCTGCCTGTGCTGATTCGACGAGCGCTTTTGCCACCGCTAGAGCATTCACAAATCCCAAGCACGCCCCGCCGATATCCATCGCACCGCAGTTTTCGCGCGCGCCAATCGCCCGGTGAATCTGCGCTGCCAGCGAAGGAAACGCGTGATGTGTCTCCGTCGCCGCTAGAAGCCAGTCCAGACCGCTGGGTTCCAGGCCTGCCGACCGCAGCGCTCCCTCAGCCGCCCGTGCTCCGAGCGTTGCTTCCGTTTCACCGGGCGCTGCATACGCCAGGGAAACGATTCCCGCGCGATTGCGCAGTTTTCCAATCGGCATGCCGAACGCCGCATCCACCTCTTCTGAAGCAATGGTGTTCGCGCCACACACCACATAGGAGGAAACGACGATGGCTCGAGTGAGCGTAGCTGGTATGCGCCGGTCAGGCATGAACGGTTCGCGCCAAGAGGACGGTGCCATTGTGCGCGATCGCCCGAAACGCGGCAAGAGCGCGCCACCGTAAAATCCCTTCGCAACTTCGCGCCGCTTCGCACAAAGCCACGGCCATTCGTATGTTAGCTTGGAATAGAGATGACCTTCGCGAACTCGCAGCGTAACCCAGCGTCAGTCGCCCGGAGAAGGCAGCGCTTGGCCTCCGTGGCCATACTGGCGCTTCTTGTCTGCCCATGCGCAACCTTGGCCCAACGCGAACGAGGCGAACTTCGCATCGAAGTCAAAGACCCGCAAGGCCGCCCCGCGCCCGCCACAGCGCAACTAGTCAGCGAATCCAACCAGTTCAAACGAGAATTCCCGATCGCCGCCGACGGCAAATACATCGTCGCAGAACTTCCCTTCGGGGTTTACCGCCTCATCGTCGCAGCCGAGGGTTTCACCGAGTGGATCGACCTCGTCGAAATCCGTAGCGAAGTCCCGGTGCGCGTGGCGGTCAGTCTCGGCGTCGCCTCCATCAACACCCGCGTCGAAGTTATCGACGCCGCCACGCTGGTCGATCCCTCCGAAACTGGCACCACCTACTCCCTCAGTGGAGAGAACCTGCACGAACACGGCTCCGCGCAGTCCGGCCGCACGCTCTCTGACGCCGTCAACGACCAGCCCGGCTGGCTTTACGAGGCCAACGGTATTCTTCACCCGCGCGGCTCTGAATATCAGGTGCAATACGTCCTGGACGGGATGCCGCTCACGCAAAACCGTTCGCCCGCCTTTGCCCCGTCCCTCGACGCCGGCGATATCGAATCGCTCCGGGTGCTTACCGCCGGATACGCCGCCGAATATGGCCGAAAGCTCGGCGGTATCGTCGAGCTCACCACGGAGAAAAATCCGCCCGCCGGCGTGCACGGCCGCATCGAACTCGGCGGCGGCAGCTTTTCTTCCATCGATGGCGCAGCCGAACTCGGCTACTCTGCCGGCGCAAACCATTTCGAAGCCAGCGCCCTTGGCTTCCACACTGATCGCTATCTAGATCCGCCGGTTCTCGACAATTTCACCAACCGCGCCAATGGCTCGGGCTTCTCCGCTGCGTACGAACGAGATTTTTCAGAGCGCGACAAACTCCGCTTCACCGTCACTCGCAACGAAACTCGCTATCGCGTTCCCAACGAGCGCGTGCAGCAAGCCGCCGGACAGCGCCAGGACGCCGCCAGCACCGAAACCAGCGGCCAGATCTACTTCCAGCACATCGCCTCGCCCAATCTGCTTTATAGCCTTTCCGCCAGCGTCCGCGACAATTCCTTCACTCTCCAATCCAACGATCTCTCGACTCCGGTCATCGTAGCCCAGGATCGCGGCTACCGCGAAGGCTATTCGCGCGCCGACATTTCCTGGCATCGCGGCCACAATGACTGGAAAGCGGGTGTCGATGTCCTCTTCGCGCCTGTCCACGAATCGCTTTCCTATCAAATCACGGACCCTTCGCAGTTCGACCCCGGCACGCTCGCGCAATTTTCCTTTAACGATCGCAAATGGGACGTCGAACCCGCTTTCTATGTTCAGGACACCTTCCATGCCGGCAACTGGAATGTCAGTGCCGGCCTGCGCTTCGACCATTACGGGCTCGTCGCTCAGGAATCCGCCTGGAGTCCCCGCTTGGGTATCTCGCGATACATTCCGTTAAGCAAAACCTTGCTCCATTTTTCCTACGACCGCGTTTTTCAAACTCCGGCCATGGAGAACCTTCTTCTCGCCAGTTCTCCCGAGCTGGATTCCCTAAGTCCTGTCGTCGTCCGCCTTCCGGTGCGCCCGTCCCGCGCCAACTATTTCGAAGGCGGCCTCACCCAAGCGCTCCTCGGAAAGCTTCGTCTCGACGCCAACATATTTCGCCGCAACTTTCGCAACTTCGCCGACGACGATGTTTTGCTGGACACCGGCGTCAGCTTTCCGATCGCTTTCGATAACGCGCGCATCATCGGCGAAGAGATTCGTCTAGCCGTCGCCGAATGGGGCCGCCTTTCTGGCTTCCTGAGCTATTCAAACCAGTCCGCGAGCGCGCAAGGTCCCATCACCGGCGGCCTTTTTCTTGGCAGCGAAGCCGGCGCCGAGCTCACCGACACCACTCGTTTCGCCGTCACGCAGGATCAGCGCAACACCGTCCGCGCCCGCGTTCGCGCGCAAGTCAGCAAACACTTCTGGGCCGCGGTCAGCGCCAATTACGGCAGCGGCCTGCCCATCGAACTCGATCCTGGCACCATTGATTTGAATTTTTTGCTGGCTCAGTACGGTGCCGAAATTCTCTCTTGCGTCAATTTCGATCGCGGCCGCGTCAAACCAAATTTTTCGTTGGGCGCAGCCGCCGGCGCAGAACTCTATCGCAAGGAAACTCGCACGCTCAATCTTCAGCTGGAAGCTGCCAATCTCACTGGCCGCGTCACCGTCCTCAATTTCGCCGGCCTCTTCTCCGGCACCGCCGTCGCCACCCCGCGCAGTGCCTCCGCCCGCCTCCGCTTCACCTTTTAGCAGGCTCTGGTGTTCAATTGTTGCTTGCAAATCTCCTGGCGCGTCACCAACTCAGCGCCGCTCGCCATGCGCGTTTTGCTAAATGGACAGTCGCAATTCTTAGGCAATTCACGGCAACCTCAGGGCCTTCGCGGCTCTCGACAGCCTGGAGTCGCGGCTCGGAAGAGGGCTTGCAACGACACCCTGGCTCTAGGTACGTACTGACAACGCATATGCCATTGGCCAGGATCACGTTTGTGTCAAGGATGCCAAGTCCAATCATCGATTGTGATAGAACTCATACGATGCCCGCCTCGATCGGACGAGAAACCCCGCCCAGTGCCACCGTGCGGAAGATCGCTTTGCGGCTGCTTCCCTTTCTGTTCTTGCTCTACATTGTGGCGTTCCTTGATCGCGTCAACATAAGTTTTGCCGGGCTGGAGATGACCCGCGATCTGAGTTTCAGCGATCGAGTGTTTGGGCTGGGCGCGGGAATTTTTTTTGTTGGATACGTAGTGTTCGAAATCCCGGGCGCGCTGCTGGTGGAGCGCTGGAGCGCGCGTAAGGTGATCGCGCGCATTTTGTTGACCTGGGGTATGGTGACCGTATTGGTGGCCTTGGTGCGCACGCCCGGGCAGTTTTACATCGCCAGATTTCTGCTGGGCGCGGCGGAGGCCGGCTTCTTTCCCGGCGTGCTCGTGTATCTGACGCACTGGTTCCGCTCCGAGGATCGTGCCAAGGCTGCAGCAATGTTTATGGCGGCGATTCCCGTGGCGAACGCCATCGGATCGCCGCTGGCGGGAGTGATCCTGAATGTGCACTGGGCGGGATGGCCCGGGTGGCGATGGCTTTTCGTCTTGGAGGGAGTTCCGGCAGTCATCCTCGGTGTGGTAACGCTGTATTTGCTTCCTGACCGGCCGGTGGACGCCAGGTGGCTGGCCAAGGAAGAGCGCGAATGGATCATGCGAGAACTTGAAATCGAAAAAGCAGCGAAAGCAGGTGCTGGAGACGTTTCCATCGCCCAAGCCTTGCGCATGCCGCGAGTGGTTCTTCTGACGATCGTTTATTTTCTTTCGGTGACGGGTATCTATGGTTTTGCGATTTGGTTCCCCACAATTCTGAAACGCGCAACGAGCTTTTCCAATCTGACCGTTACAATGCTGGCTGCGCTTCCGTATGTGGCGGGCGTCATGGCGATGCTTCTAAACGGCTGGCATTCGGATCGGACCCGTGAGCGGCGCTGGCACACAGCACTCCCGTTGTTTGTTGGCTCCGCGTGTCTCGGTTGCGCGCTGGCCTTCAGCAGCGAGCTCGGCGTTGCGTTTGTTTTGATGATTGTGGTGGGGGCGTGCACGACCGCGTTTCTACCGAGCTTTTGGCCGCTGCCGTCGGACTTTCTGGTGCGATCCGCAGCGGCCGCGGCTATAGGCCTGATCAACGCGCTTGGCAACCTTGGCGGTTTTGTTGGGCCTTACGCGATGGGACTCTTGCGGTCGCACACCGGTTCGTTCACGTTTGGCCTGCTGGTGTTGCTGGCGTGCATGGCGGCGGCGGGAGTTTTGGTGCTGTTTTTGCCGGCGCGCGAAGATTCGGACTGCGATCATGCCATGCCTTAGTGGAAGTCGTGGGAAGGCACTTCGGCGGTAGCCAGCTCAAAGGGTTCGACGCGGCTGGCTTTTACCGAAACGACGCCATCCTGATTCTGCAGGAATCCCTTGATTTGCAGGAAGGCGTGATGAACGACGACCGTATGGTCTCGCTCAAAGAGCTGCGGCGTGATGATAATGTTGGCCACTCCGGTTTCATCTTCCAGACTCAGGAACACAAAGCCTTTAGCGGTGCCCGGACGCTGGCGAACGATCACTGCTCCGACGACCACTACCGGCTTTCCGTCCGGAAGGTGTTTCAAGATGCCGGCGGGCGAGATGCCAAGCGCATTCAGTTGTGCACGATGTTGAGCTAATGGATGTGGCCCCACGGTCAAGCCGGAGCCGCGAAAATCCGCGAAGATGCGTTCTTTCGGAGTCATCGGGGGCAACGGGGAGGCAGGCGCGTCGTTTTCCAGCAATTCCGGCCCTGCCGAAGTTTCCATCAGTGGCCCCGGCCGGCGATTGGCGCGCTCTACTTGCCACAGCGCATCACGACGATGCGCTGTCGTTTTGCCGGAAATAAAATTAAAAGCGCCGATGGAAGCCAGCACGCGCAGTTCATTAATCTGCATTTGCGGAATGCGGCGCTTCACGTCGTCAATCGAAACAAATGGATGCTTCGCGCGCTGCTCCACAATCTGCGCCGCGATCTCTTTACGCAAGCCCTTGACGTAACGCAACCCGATTCGCACTCGTAATTCGCCGCTTTGCTCTTCCATCGTGCAATCCCAATGCGATTGCGTAATGTCGATCGGCTTGAATTTCAAGCCGTGACGTTGCGCGTCCTTGATCAAAGTTGCGGGACGGTAAAAACCCATGGGCTGGTTGTTCAACATGGCCGTGGTAAATGCAGCTAAATAATGGCATTTGAGAAACGCGCTGGCGTACGCGATGAGAGCGAAACTTGCCGCATGGGATTCCGGAAAGCCATACAACGCGAACGAAGTAATGGACTGAACGATTTTGTCCTGCGTTTGGCCGACAATACCATTGGCCGCCATTCCGCGGCGCAGTTTGATCTCGACTTCCTTCATGCGCGCTTCCGATCGTTTGAAACCAAGCGCACGGCGCAGTTCTTCCGCTTCCCCGCCGGTAAAACCGGCCGCAAGCATGGCCATGCGGAGAAGTTGTTCCTGGAAAAGAGGAACGCCCAACGTGCGCTTGAGTGTCGATTCGAGAAGCGGATGCAGTGTTTCGGCAGGCTCGCGCCCCTGACGACGATTCAAGTACGGATGAACCATTTTGCCGACGATTGGGCCAGGGCGAATAATCGCCACTTGCACGACGATATCGTAAAAAGTTGTGGGCTTGAGCCGAGGCAGGCAAGACATTTGTGCACGGCTCTCTACCTGGAATAAGCCGATGGTGTCCGCGGTCTGCAACGCGGAATACACTGATTTGTCGTTCTGCGGTAAATGGCTTAGATCGATTTCTTCGTTCTGGTGTTCGCGAACAAGCCGAATCGTATCTTCCAGAACGGCCATCATGCCCAGCCCAAGCAAATCAACTTTGACGATGCCCATATCCGCGCAATCTTCTTTATCCCATTGCACGACGACGCGCCCAGGCATTGTGGCGGGCTCGAGCGGAACGACGGAGTCAAGTTGTCCCTGACAAATGACCATTCCACCGGAATGCTGGCCCAAGTGGCGTGGCAGGTCCTGTACTTTCTGGCACAGTTCAAAAAATTTCAGAATGCGATGCTGGCCCAGATCGAGACCGGCATCCTTGAATTGGCGCGCCAGAGTGTCCTTGGAATCAGTATATTCCCAAGCGCTGACCAAGCTGGAAAGCTTGTCGAGTGTTTCCGCATCGAATGACAGAACTTTGCCGATTTCGCGAGCCGCCGATTTCCCGCGATAGGTGATGACATTGGCGCACATCGCCGCGCCGAATTTTCCGTAACGCTCGTAAACATATTGAATAGCCCGCTCGCGCTGATCGCCGCTGGGAAGATCGAGATCAATGTCCGGCCATTCGCCGCGCTCTTCCGACAAGAACCGTTCGAATAAAAGGTTCATGCCAACCGCATCGACCGCAGTAATTCCCAGGGCATAGCACACGGCGCTGTTCGCAGCCGATCCCCGCCCCTGGATCAGGATATTTTTCTCGCGACAAAAGCGAACGACGTCCCAAACGATGAGGAAATAGCCGGCCAGATCGAGCTTCTCGATGAGATCCAACTCTTTCGCGATCTGCTTCTTGGCCCTTTCGTTTTCTGATCCGTAGCGGTTCAGCATTCCTTCCCAGGCGCGAGCCCGCAAAAACTCGATTTGCGATTCGCCGTTTGGCGTCGGATATTTTGGAAACTGGTAGCCAAGGTCACGCATGGTGTACTGCAGGCGCGAAGCGAGTTCGCCGGTGCTGGCGATGGCTTCGGGCAAATCGGCAAAGAGCGACGACATCTGCTCAGGTGATTTGAGATAACGCTCTGCATTGCAAGAAAGCAGCCTGCCGGCGTTGGCCAGCACGCGGTGATGCCGCAAGCAAGAAAAGGCATCGACTATTTCCCTCTCCTCTGGCAATGCGTGGCAAACGCCATTAGTGGCGAGAAGCGGAAGATGGAACCGGCGTGCCAGTTCTACCGCTGCCTGATTGCGACGTTCGTCTTGGCGAAGAAAGTGACGTTGCAGTTCAATGTAGAGATTGTTTCGGCCAAAAATTCCGCAAAGCTGTTCGACGAGCGCAGAAGCAGTTTTTAGGCCGCCACGATGCAGGCGGCTCGCGAACAGCCCCTCCTCTCCACCGGTCAGGCAAATCAGCCCCTCGCCGAACTCTTCCGCCTCCTCGAGAAGAATCGCGCCCTTGCCTTTTCCCGCGCGCAATTTCATTCGCGTCAAAAGGCGGCAAAGATTTCTGTAGCCTTCCGCGGAGCCGACAAGCAGGACCAGACGCCCTCCCTCGGTGCAGGTAATTTCCGCCCCGATGTGCGCTTTCAATCCTATTTTTGTCATTGCCAGATGAAAGCGCGGCGAACCGTACATCCCATCGCGATCCAGCAATGCCATGGACGGCATACCTAGAACGGAACAGGTACTCGCAAGTCGCTCCGGCGTGGATGCCCCTTCTAAAAAGCTGAATGCCGACCGCGCATGGAG
>DATMZI010000080.1:0-54553 GCA_035607085.1 Candidatus Eiseniibacteriota bacterium
ATTGACCTGCTGATTCTTCCTCCTTTGCGATTTTCCGGAATCATTTTTCAAGTGGAGATGCGGGTCTGGTACAACGTAGTCATCGCGCTCCTAAGGCAGGCGATGTGGCTGGTGGCGGTGGTGTTGCTGGCGTTCCACAACGCCGCGTTTTACAAGGTGATCATCGCGCGAACGCTGGTGGGTGTATTGGAAGCGGTGATCGTGGTGTGGAATGTAAGGCGTGTGGGGCTGGTGCAGGGCAAGGCGCGGTTTATCGCGAGTGAAGCGCTCACACTGGTGAAAGAGGGCCTCCCACTTGTATTGACGACGGTGGCCATCAGCATTTATCACCGGATTGACCAGGTGATGCTGCATAAAATGAGCGGCGACCAGATTTTAGGACCATACGTGATTGCCGTGCAGCTCACCGAGCTGTTCAGCGCCCTGCCGGTTGCATTGATGACCTCGTTATTTCCAGCCTTGGCGCAGAGCGCGAGCGATGACGCAAAGTTCAGCCGATATCTCGGTGAGACCTACCGGTTTCTGATGATCATCGCGTTCGCAGCGTGCGCGATGATTACGCCGATCGCCGCACCGGTCATCGAGTTGTTTTACGGAACGCAGTATCTGCCCACAGCAAGCCTGCTGATCGTTCTCATTTGGTCGGAAGTGCCGGTGTTTTTTGGCGTGGCGTTGGGAAATGCTCTAGTGGCCAAAGGACTGCAAAGGTATACGCCGTATGGCGCGGTGGCTGGCGCGATCGTGAATGTCCTGCTTAACCTTATACTGATACCGCGCTACGGAGCGCTTGGAGCCTCGTGGGCGACGGTGATTAGCTACAGCGTTGCGGGTATTTTCTTCCTGCTCTTCATTTCTAAAATTCGGCCGTTGGCAGTGCTGGGCATGAGGATTTCGTTTTGGCCGTTTGTTCTGGCCGTGGCCATCACATGGGGGCTTCATTTCGTCTTCGTGGCGTTCTGGTGGAAGTTGATGTTGGCCGGGCTGGCATTTGCGGCCGGGAGCTGGCTCACCGGTAGTTTCGACAAGCAAGACATCGAGCGCGTGCGGCAGATGATGCGGAGCTCCCGTCAGGCGGTTACGTAAGCTTCTGAAAGAGATGGTTTGGATTCTTGCCGATCAGTTTGTACCTTCCTGTTTGCAAGACTTCCGGCATAAGTTTACCGACGCCGAACTCCGGGACGCTGGAGTCGTCGAACAGGACGAATCCCTTGTTTTCGAGGAAGCTGTCGCAATTGAGAAAGTCCCGCTTGACGCCCTCATAGGTATGATTCCCGTCGATATAGCAGAAACTGATGGCGCCCCCGAGCGCGATTTCCCGCCCTCGAACATCGAGAAGGGATTGTTTTTCCTTCCAGGCGGCGAAAAAAGTGTCCGAGGAGGATTGGATCGTATAAGGGAGGTCCCGCCGGCTAAATGTTTCCGTGCTGCGCAGGAAGGAATCACGTGCAAAGGCCATATAGTCCGCGAAAGGCAGGCCTGAGTCACCGACGAGCTCCTGGCCCCGTTCGGTTTCTTCGAACACCCATGGGTCACAGGTGACGAGGCGGTTGCGGACCCGGTGCTTTTGTTTGAAGTAACTCAAAATGTTCGCCGATAGGCCGCAGAACGAACCGATTTCAAGAATAGGGGCATCGGTCGGAAGGTGGCTGACCGCGTACTCCATGAGATACAAATTGCCGGTGTTGAGCATGCCCGCGTTGGCGTAGAGCAGGAATTTCAGGTAGGAGTCCCGTACCTCGATTTGGTTGGAAGAAGGACTCAGGTTCAGAGCAATTCTGCGGAGTGCGCGAGCGAGAAGAGTTCTCATAACCTAAAATTTTAGACGAAAAGAAGTCGGCGGAGCGAGTGCGGGGTTCGCACAAAAGGACCGGGCGGAAGGACGGGTACTGAGGGAAACGACGCCGGCGCATGGAAGGTGCAGGGGCCACACAGCCTGCCAGCGGATCCGGCGAAGTGCAAACGCGCCGCGCAAAAGTCTATTCGCAAGGTGAAGGACGGCGCAGCGGGCGGCTGCGCCGAGCCGTGAGTCTATAGCCGAAGAAAAAGCAGCACTACCACTGCACGCCCGGGTAGAGACTCGGTATGCGGAAGCCGCGGTAAGCGAATTGGCCGGCGACGTGCATCTGCCAGACGGTTTGCGGCGGCGTGGTTTTGGTGACTTCGAAGATGGCGGCGTTGTTGGCGGGCAGCGGCGTCGCGGCGCATTCGTCGAACTCGATGTTGCCGTTCTTCAAGAGGCGCGCGGAACCGCCGAAAAATGAAAACAGTGGCGCCAGGTCGTCGATCCAAGTGATGTCCGCGGTTTTGGCCGTTTCGTCGAGATGCAACATGGGCACCCGGCTGGCGCACGGTGTAGTGGTGGGACCGCAAAGAGTGCCACTAGTGTCCAGAACTCGCTGATTGCCATTGTCGAAGAGCAGGACGTCCAGAGTGCCGGCGGTAGCGGTACTCGTGATATTGGAATCGTGTTGGGCGTTGAACCAGTCCACGGGGTCGACGGAATTGAATACTCCAGACTGCAACGCAAAATCGCCCTGGTAGCCAAGCTTCCACATGATGTGGCCATCGCCAGCACCATCGTTATAGTTGATTTTGATGACCCAGGCCTGGTGCCGCATGGACAACATAAGAGCTTTGTCGTCGGGAGAGTAGACCACGGCGTTGCTGTGCAACCAATCGGGGAACTGCATGGGGTGACGATTCACGTCCAGTTGGCCATCGAAGCTGTTCCAAACCCAGACCGGATTATGGTTTTCATCGAGGTCGATCAAAACGTCGCCGATTACGGTGACACCGGATACGATTTGCTGAGTGGACGCGAGGAAGACGATGTGCCCGTTGGGAATCACGGCAAAGTCGTGATGAGCGCCGATGACGGTGACGTTGCATCCGGCGCACGTGGCGGCGGCCAATTTAGCGTTGAGCTGAGCAGCAGTCATCTGCCAAACAACCGTCCCGGTCAGATCCACCTCTTGCGTGACGGAATTTGCGCCGTCGGGGTTGACTCCGCTGTAGACGATAAGAAAGTGGCCGTTGGGGAGCAGCTTGATGGGGTTGGCCAACGTGCCCGCCGGAATCGAAGAGCCCGGATCATATGCCCACAAAACGTTCCCGGAAAGATCCGTAACCACCGTGTGCAGTTGCGTGAGACCGGAACCACCGATACCGACCAAGTCCAGAAGTTCCACGCCGGATTGTGGCGTTTGGCCTGTTGCAGTGTTGACGGTAAGAGAAGGAAGCGTTGCAGCCGGGTAGGCGGTGGTGGTGAAGGTGTGGTCGGCATCGGTGAAAACGTTGGTGGTGGAGCCGGTTTGCTGGAACACCGCACGCATGTGGTATTGCGTGTTGCCCTTCATGCCCGCAACCAGGATCGGCACCGCGCCGCCGCCTGTTGGCGCCGCGACCGAGGAGGTCATCAGGTTGAAGCTGGTGTCGGTGCTGAATTGAATAAAGACCGACAGGCCGTCGGGCACAGCGATAGTGTATTGCGCTACTTGCGCATTCGCAGTGGTGGTGACTACACCGGGAGCGATGATCGTCACCGTGGCCGACGCCGACTTGGTGGGATCCTTCACGCTGGTGGCGGTGACTGTGGTGGTGGCGTTCTGCGTCACCGTGGGCGCGGTGTAGTTGCCCTGCGCGTCCACCGTGCCGGCTCCCGACCCGCTGACCGACCAGGTCACACCGGACGTGTCGCTCCCGACCGCGGCGGTGAGCTGCACGGTTTGCGCGCTGCCCACATACGCGGCTTGCGGTGTGACCGCGACGGAAATGGGTTCATTCGAGGAAGAAGAAGAGCAGCCAGAAAACGCAAAGAGGCACACAGCAAGACACCCGAACACAAGGGCTTTATTTGTGGTCATGGCTCAGTTTTTTCCGAACGAAAGGATTTGCGATCGAGGAAGGCTGGACAACCCCACAGAGTTGTACCACGAGCGGGCGCCGTTGCGAAGATTTTTTTTGCTCGTATCGTATATATAGTTTAAAGTAAATACAATAGAGAAGCACCAGGGAAATCCTGTACGGACGGCTTCACTGACGGGCACCGAGGGCGGGCCGGACCGAGTCGGACCGAGCATTGTCGCGGCGGCAGCCGGTGGCGTTATAATCGGGTGCATGAGCACGAAAATTGTAGCGCCCGGCCGCCCGCAAGCCGGCGAATACGCCGAGTTCTATGCAAAGTACGTGGCCTTGATACCGAGCACCGACATTCTGGGCACGCTCGAAGGGCAGCGGCTGGTGATGTCGCAGTTGCTCGGAGCACGCAGCGAACGCGAAGGAAATTTCCGCTACGCCCCGGACAAATGGACCGTGAAGGAGGTTATCGGACACATCGCCGACAGCGAACGAATCTTTGCTTATCGGGCGCTGCGGTTCGCCCGGGGGGACCGGACACCGCTGTCCGGATTCGAGCAGGACGATTACGTGAAAAATGGTGGATTTTCAGAACGCACGCTGGCAGACCTGGCGGAAGAGTTTGCAGAAGTTCGCGGAGCGACGGTGGCTTTGCTAAGCGGGCTGGATGGGGCTGCCTGGCAGCGCCGCGGCCTGGCGAACCAGAATGAAGTGTCGGTGCGTGCGCTGGCGTACATCATAGCCGGGCACGAATTGCATCACCGCCGGATTCTGGAAGAGAGCTATCTGCCGGCAATTCCCCGCGCATAGGCGTTGGTACACCAGCCTGGGGCCGATGGATTTGTGGAACTCGATTTAGGGCCATCCGGCACCTAAACCATCCCAACAGAGAAATCGTCAGACCGATGAGGCTCTAGCGTTCCGGGACGCAAGACAGGGCCGGCTTGATGTCCACTACCGGAGTGCCGTCCAGGGCTTCGATCGGACCGACGCGCAGGCGTCCACTCTCGACTTTGCGCACGGTAACCCGGTGCAGGCCGATTGGATTGGGCCGATCCGGCGAGCGCGTGGCAAAAACACCAGTGAGCCGGCGGCTGGGATCGGATCGCGGATGCACTTTGAGGACTTCGCGATTCGCCTGATGCAGCCAAGTCAAAATCAATAACGGATCGCCGGTCACGATGCCGTCCAGTGCTTCATGGGCAAAGGAGTGGAATTCGAGCCAGGCATCGGGCGCGCCCTCATGGCCCTGTTTGGGGGCTTCACTGCGATTTTTGATGCTGGAGCGGATTATGCCAACCGGGCGCAGCATGGCACGTCCGGCGGAATATATGTTTTGTTTTTTCTGCGGTGGCTTTTTCTTTCTCATGGTCATACAAACTCACGGTACCGAACTCTGGTTCAGGCGGACTCGCTCGGCGCGACTGTTTATTGAACAATTGTACGGCCCGAGAGCGGCGATCGCCGCAGGATTCTGCGCGGCTTACGCACCCAGGATTTTCCGGCGCGGCCGGAATGCGCTATTCTGCTGGTCTGCCCATTACCGCAAGACGATACAGAAAGACGGAGCAGAGACGCCGGCAACATGCACGACCTCAGCTATTTTCGGGACCATCTGGATGTCTTCGCGGACATGGCGAAGCACCGCAACATCGCGCTCGATCTGGACGCTTTTCGCGCGATTGACAAGGAACGCCGCGAGCAAATCACCGCGAACGAGCAGCGCAAAGCCCAACGCAACAAAGCCAGCGACGAAATTGCCCGCCTGAAAAAAGACAAGCAGAATGCCGACGCGTTGCTCACGGAAATGAAGCAGGTCTCCGAGCGCATCAAGCAAGCCGACGAAAGAATCAGTGAGCTGGAAACAAAACAGCGCGATTTGATGCTGCTAGTTCCGAATCTGCCGCATAGTTCCGTGCCGACAGGGTCGGGCGCTGAAGACAACGTGGAAGTGCGACGCTGGGGCCAAGCGCCATCCTTTGATTTTCAGCCCAAGCCACATTGGGAAGTGGGCGAACGCGCGGGAATTCTGGATCTGGCCGCGGCGACCAAGGTGACCGGGGCGAGGTTTGCGATTTACAAAGGCTGGGGAGCGCGGCTGGAACGCGCACTGGCGAATTTTTTTCTTGATGTGCACACCCGGGAGCATGGCTACACGGAAATTCTGCCGCCCTTTTTGGTAAACACCGCTTCGTTGATGGGTGCGGGGCAGTTGCCGAAATTTGCCGCGGACCTGTTCAAAGTGGAAAACAGCGATCTCTGGCTGACCCCCACGAGCGAGGTCGAACTGCACAATCTGTATCGCGACGAAACGCTGCCGGAAGATAAGCTGCCGGTCAATTTGACCGCATGGACGGCGTGCTTCCGCTCCGAGGCCGGCGCGGCGGGGAAGGATACCCGGGGAATTCTGCGACAGCACCAGTTTCAGAAAGTGGAGTTGTTCAAGTTCACGCACCCGGAAAAAAGTTACGAAGAACACGAAAAACTGGTGGCCAATGCGGAGATCATCCTGCAAAAACTCGGCTTGCACTATCGCACCATGCTGCTGTGTTCCGGCGACATGGGTTTTGCTTCGGCGAAGACTTACGACATCGAAGTATGGCTGCCGTCGAGCAGTGAGTTTCGGGAGATTTCTTCCTGCTCGAACTGTGAGGCGTTCCAGGCGCGGCGCGCGGGCATTCGCTTCAAGCCGAAAGTTGGGGGCAAGAGCGAGTTCGTCCACACCCTGAACGGTTCCGGGTTGGCTGTAGGGCGTACCTGGATCGCGGTCGTCGAGAATGGCCAACAGGCCGACGGATCGATCCTGATACCCGAGGCGCTGCGTCCTTTTATGGGCACTGACCGCATTGCGGCGAGAGACTGACTTGCTGCATGCGCCTTTTGCGCCCGCCGTACGAACTCAGACTCAACCGCAAGATAATAAACGACTTATAAGCGGTCGGACAGATAACCCGAGGCTTTCCCTGTGTCCGATCCGCCGCGCAACCTATTGAAACTAGACAATTTCGTTTGACGGGTGCTTTTCCCCTTGCATACACTCGGCTCGCCGAGTCTTACTTAGATAGGAAGTCGAATCTGGGTTTCTGGTAGTGTGAGCAAAAGGGGAGGGCGCGGGTCACGCCGCCTTTAAGACCATGAGTTTTCTGGGACGTATCTTGCGGTTTGTGTTTTGGGTTTTGCTGGTTTCCTGGGTAGTGAAGTTGTTGGGCCGTGCGATCGGGGGGGCGAATGCTACACGAACGGAGCCTGATGGCGCTCGGGGCAAGGCCCAGCGGGAACCGCTCGGCAAGAGCAAGCGGCTGGTGAAAGATCCGGTGTGCGGAATGCACCTGGCCGAAGAGCTGGCGTTGCCGCTAGAAGCCAACGGAGAAGTCCTGCATTTCTGTTCGCCCGAGTGCCGCGCTAGCTATGAGAGCAGCATGGTTCGCCGCGCCGCTAGCGCGTAAAGGAAAGCGCGGCCGCCTTCGCGCCGTCCGGGGCAGGAAGAAGGCGGCCGATACGGTTGTGGTTGGGCTAGAAGCAGAACGGAATCGAGCAAGGGCAATTCGCAACACCAGATCGAAATAGACCACCAGCAGAGAAAGGACCGACGCCGATGGCCACGGTCGTAAAGCCAGCACCACCACCGCTCATACCGAGGATTGCTCCGCGCGAAGACCTGAATCCGTTTCGCATCGCGCAAATCCAGTTCGACATGGCGGCGGAGTTTTTGAAGCTCGATGCGGGCCTGCGGCAGGTGCTGCGCACGCCGAAGCGCGTGCTGGAGGTTTCGCTGCCGACAAAAATGGATAACGGGCAGCTGCGGGTGATGACGGGATTTCGCGTGCAGCACAACGTTTCGCGAGGGCCGGGCAAAGGCGGCATCCGTTTCCATCCCAACGTAACGCTGGATGAAGTGAAAGCGCTGGCGGCGTGGATGACGTGGAAGACGGCGGTGGTGAATGTGCCGTTCGGCGGCGCCAAGGGCGGAATCATCTGCGATCCGAAGCGCATGTCGAAAAGCGAATTGGAGCGAATGACGCGGCGATTCGCCAGCGAAATTTTGCCCTTGATCGGGCCGGATCAGGACATTCCCGCGCCGGATGTCTACACCGACGCACAGACCATGGCGTGGATTATGGACACCTACTCCATGATGGTCGGCCACACCGTGCCGGGCGTCGTCACGGGCAAGCCGATTTCGATCGGCGGTTCGCTGGGACGCGCGGAAGCGACGGCGCGCGGCTTGGTGTACGTGGTGGAAGAAGCGTGCAAACTGAAAAAGCTTCCGCTGCGCGGCGCAACGGTGGCGATTCAGGGATTCGGCAACGCGGGCGCGACGGCGGCGCGGCTGCTGTTTGAGAAGAAAGCGAAAATCGTGGCGTTGAGCGATACCCGCGGCGGCGTTACCAATCCGCGCGGGATCGATCCGATCAAAGCGCTGCGGTACAAGGAACGGTCCGGAACCGTCGTGGGCATGCCGGGCGCCTCGC
Organism: Candidatus Eiseniibacteriota bacterium; assembly: GCA_035607085.1. GTDB lineage: Bacteria > Acidobacteriota > Terriglobia > Acidiferrales > UBA7541 > Acidiferrum. Next base: position 8,328 of record DATMZI010000080.1, read on the forward strand.
GGATCTCCAATGACGACCTGATCACGATGAAATGCGACATTCTGATTCCGGCGGCGCTGGAAAATATCATCACGCTGAACAACGCTGAAGCGGTGAAAGCACGCGTCGTGGCGGAAGCGGCGAACGGGCCGACGACTCCGCACGCAGACGAAATTCTGGCGCGGCGTGGTATTACCGTGCTGCCGGATATTCTGGCCAATGCCGGCGGCGTGACGGTCAGCTACTTCGAGTGGGTGCAGAATCAGGAAGGGCTGCTTTGGGATTCGGATGAAGTGAATCTGCGCCTGCAAAAAATTATGGTGCGCGCGTTCCACGAAATGGTGGAGACCATGCGCAAGCACCACGTTCCGCCGCGCGCCGGCGCCATGATCCTTGCCGTCGGCCGTGTGGCCGAAGCCACGCTCGTGCGCGGCCTGTTCCCCTGAGCGTTTCCCTGGTGGTTCCTAGTCCGACTGCCGGTACGCGACTGACTGTAGAACCGTCGCTGCCCAAATAAATACTGCTTGCGCTGCGAAAAATCCGCGCGTAGATTCGGAATTGCCGGGGCGTTTTCCCGCGAGAGCGGGGTGCGACCGGCAATTTTCTTCGTAGCAGACGAAATTTGGAGTCATGATGGGCACGAACGGACCTGCGGCCGCCGCACCGCCGATTTTGTTGACTATCGGCGGATTCGATCCGAGCTGCGGCGCGGGAGTTGCGGCGGATCTGAAAACATTTGCGGCGTACGGATGTTACGGCGTGGCGGCGATCACTTCGCTTACGGTGCAGAACACGCAGGGAGTGCAAGCGGTACACAACACACCGAGCGCGGAGCTGCGCGAGCAACTGGAAGTGCTGGCCAAGGATTGCGAAATCACGGCGGTAAAAATCGGCATGCTGGGCAACCGCGGCAACGCAGTAGCGGTGGGAGAATTCCTGGATGCCTACAAATTCGCGCAGGTGGTGCATGACCCGGTGATGAAGTCGTCGAGTGGAACGGAATTGCTGGACGCGGGCGGAGTGAAATATATCGCCACGGAACTCTTGAAGCGGTCGAATGTAATTACACCGAATGTGCCGGAAGCGGAAGTGCTGACGGGAATAGAAATCAAAGATGTCGCTGCGATGGAACAGGCGGCGCGCAAGCTGGTGGAGATGGGCGCGCACGCCGTGATCGTCAAAGGCGGGCACATGGAGCGCGCGGTGGACGTGGTGTTTGACGGCAGCGAGATTGTGCAATTAGGCGGCGACAAGGTAAAAACCGAAAACACCCACGGGACGGGTTGCACGTTTGCGTCGGCGTTGCTGGCACAGCTGGCCGCGGGCCGCGGACTGATTGAGGCGGCGACGCTCGCGAAAGCATACGTTACCAAAGCCATTGAAAAAGGCTACGCGGTGGGGAAGGGCCGGGTGCCGCTCGATCATTTCTACCGGTTGAAGATTGAGCCTCTGGCGCGCGGTACGCATGAAGTGCCGCAACACGGGATGCATCCGGCGGCGGAACCGGCGGCGCACTAGCCGCCAACCGTGTGATCTCACGACGATCCGGCATCCGCCGCATTTTTAATCCTTGCCGCCGTCGTGATTCTCGCGGCAGCGCTCGCGCCGCGCGTTCCTCAACCGCAGTCTTATCATCAATTCGCAGACCAGCGCAGATGGCTGGGCATTCCGAATTTTGCCGATGTGGCCTGCAATTTTCCGTTTGCAGTAGTGGGGATCCGGGGACTGTGGTTTGTGCTGCCACCGTTCGCGCGCGTTGGATTGTTTCTGACGGCGTTCGGATCTTCTTACTATCACTGGGCTCCGGATAATGCGCGACTGGTCTGGGACCGGCTGCCGATGACGCTGGTGTTCAGTCCGCTGGTGGCCGGGATGATTGCAGAGCGCATCAGCCTGAAGGCGGGCCTGTGGCTGTTGCCGCTGTTGACGGTGATCGGAGCGGGCAGCGTACGGCAATGGTACGCCAGCGAGTTGCACGGTGAAGTCGACTTGCGGATGTACGCCGCGGTGCAAGCGTACGCGCTGGCGTTTTTGCTGGTAGCCCTGCCATTGCCACCGCGCTACACGCGCGGCGCGGATTTGCTCTGGGCCGTGGATTTTACGCATTGGCGAAAATTATGGAGACTGCGGACTGGCAGGTCTTTCGCTTGACAAGCCGTACCGTCAGCGGGCACACCCTGAAGCATCTGGCGGCGGCAAGGGCCGGATATTGGGTGCTGCGGATGCTCATGAAGCGAAAACCGTCAGCCATATAGCGCCGCACGATAGCCGCTGGCCGCAAAGGCGGCAGAGAATTATTGATTTCGCTGTAACCCGCCTGAAGCTGAGCTGTAACCAAGCTGCCTTAGTGTTCCCCCTGCATCCGTTCGCAAAACCCCGTAAAGAATGGAAGCACCCGTGTCGGACCCGCGCCGTTCTATGCCGCGCGCGGGCCGAAGCACCTTCAAGAGAGGAAGAAATGAAAATCAACTCTGGCAGGAAGGCGCTTGCCGCAGGTTTACTGGCTGCTGCGCTGGCGTGTCCCGCGTTCGGTAACGAAGGTCCCGTACCCAAAGGCATTCCGCACCTCGATCACATCTTTGTGATCATGATGGAGAATCACAGCTACTCGCAGATCTTGCACAATTCCAACGCACCTTTTGCGAATGAATTGGCAAAGTCGGCGAACGCCGCAAACAACTACTTCGCCATCGCACATCCGAGCCTGACCAACTATCTGGAGGTCGTGGGCGGGTCGAACTTTGGCGTGCTGACGGACAATTCGCCTGATTGGCACAACACCACCTGCCTCACGAACCTGGCTTCGGGCGTGGCGGCCACCGATGTGCCGGCCAGCGCCGACGTGTGCCCGATCTGGGGCCAAGGTAGGGAGGCCGCGACGCCGCTGATCGACACCAGCAATGAAGTTACGCCGCCCTCGATCACTGCGGTAGTGGAAATCGATGGAAAGACGAGCATTCCTGCGTCCAAGCACATCAGCGGAAAAACAATTGCCGATCAAGTGGCGGAAGCGGGCAAGAGTTGGAAGAGCTACCAGGAAAGCCTGCCACCGAGCGGAGCGGATGGGGTAAACAACAGCGACGGCTTTTTCACTTCCGCAGCGCAAATCGCGCAAGCTATTCCCGGCGAGCAGCAGACCCTCATCAATCTGTACGCGGTGAAGCACAATCCATTTGCTTATTTCCGTGACATCCAGGAAGGCACAAATCCCCACAGCAGTCTGAAGAACACAGTGGGCTTCCAGGGCGCGAATGGTTTGTTCGAAGATCTGGGCTCCGGGCACGTGCCGACGTTTTCCTTCATTGCGCCGAACCAGTGCAATGATCAGCACGGCCGCGGCAACGCAGGACCCGCTTGCGATTTTGATCCCAACGACAATGGCACCCAGGCCGGGCTGAACCCGGCGCTGATTTACCAGGGCGATTTGGCGCTGCGCAATATCGTAAGAGCCATTCACGATTCACCGGTCTGGAAAGAAGGCCGCAACGCCATTGTCGTGCTGTGGGATGAAAACGACTACAGCGCGGTTCCTAACCTGAACCAGGTGCTGTTGACGGTGGAGACCAACTTCGGACCTCACGGCGTGCAAAGCAAAAAGTTCTACACCCACTATTCGCTGCTGAAGTCGCTCGAATCCGGGTTGCGCTTGCCCTGCCTCAATCACGCTTGCGATTCCAACATCAGCGTGATGGAAGATCTGTTCCAAGCGAATCACGGCGATCGCGACGACGACTGAGCGGTTAACGGCCATCACGCGAAGCTGCGGCCACCTTGCCAGCAATGCGCAAATCCAGGCGGAACTGCTGTGCAGCTCTTCGCCGGCGATTCGCGCTGCGGTGAAGGCCGGGCACCTTAAAGTGGAAGCGGGCGTTTATGACCTGGCGAGCGGCAGGGTGGCATTCAGATTTACCGCAGAACCCTGGGCTAGACGGAACGACGCGCGGGCGATTTCTTCGTTAGCGGTCTGCTTGCGGGAGAGGGAATCGTGGCCCCTCCCCGCAAATTTCCTTACTTACGCCGATAAACCATTTTGCCGGCGACGACGGTGGCCATGGGCGCACCGCGGAAGGTGCGGCCGTCGAAAGGCGAATTGCGAGACTTGCTGGGAGAATCGTTGACGTTGTAGCTCCACTGCTCGGTGGTGGAGAAGATAGTGACGTCGGCAGGCTGGCCTGCGGCGAGTCTGCGTTCCATGCCGAGGACGCGGGCAGGGCCGGTGGTGAACAGCTCTACCATGCGCATGAGAGAAATCTTGTTTGTGGCGACGAGTTGTTCAAGGGCCAGCGGAATGGCGGTTTCGAAGCCGAGGATGCCAAAGGGGGCGCGGTCGAACTCGACATTCTTCAGGGCAGGTTCATGCGGGGCGTGATCGGTGGCGATCACGTCCACAGCGCCGTCGGCGAGGCCGGCGAGGAGCGCTTCGCGGTCCTCGCGTGAAGCGAGTGGCGGATTCATTTTGAAGCGCGAGTCGTAGGTTACATCTTCATCGGTGAGCGTAAAGTGATGCGGTGTGACTTCGCAGGTGACGCGCAAACCGCGTTGCTTGGCCCAGCGAACCTGGTCGAGCGACGCTTTGGCGGAAAGATGCGCGATGTGCAGACGCGTGCCGGTCAGTTCGGCGAGTTGAACGTCGCGAGAGACGCAAACCGATTCTGCCGCGGCCGGCATGCCACGCAAACCGAGGCGCGTGGAGGTGACGCCTTCGCGCATCACGGCACCTGCAGCGAGAGACACATCTTCGGAATGTTCAATGACCGGGAGATCGAGCGAGCGGCAGTACTCCATCACCTGGCGCGCGAGGCGAGCGGTCGCGATGGGTTTGCCGTCATCGGAAACGGCAACGATCCCGGCCTCTTTCATGGCGGCGATTTCGGCGATCGCTTCGCCAGAGCTACCGACGCTGGCGGCTCCAATTGGCCAGACGCGAGCGGCGCCGATCGCGCGCGCCTTATCTACAATGAAGCGCGTGATGGACGCGTTGTCGTGCACCGGCTTGGTGTTGGGCATGCAGCAGACGGCGGTGAAGCCTCCGCGCGCGGCGGACTTGGTGCCAGTTTCGATGGTTTCTGAGGACTCCTGGCCGGGCTCGCGTAAATGAGCGTGGAGGTCGATGAAGCCGGGCGCAACGATCATGCCGGATGCGTCGAACGGTTCGACGCTGTTTGCGGAGTTGAATCTACCTGGTGCGCCAATTCCTTGCATGACGTCGCCGTCGAGGAGTATGTCGAGCACCGCGTCGGTTTTCGAAGCGGGGTCAAGGACGCGGCCGTTTTTGATCAGCAACATTCCTAGGAGTTCCTCTTTTGTGGAACTGGCTCCGGCGAGGCGCTATTTTGCGACGCGCGATCGCTGGCCCGGCGGTTATGTTCGGCCGGCGCGGGCGCCGCAGGATGCGTGCCCTGCTCGCCTACTACGAGCAAATAGAGAATGGCCATGCGCACAGCCACGCCGTTGGTGACCTGGTCGAGCACGCAGGATTGTGGGCCGTCGGCAACTTCGGGTGTGATTTCGATGCCGCGATTCATCGGGCCGGGATGCAGGACAAGCGCGTCCGGCCTCGCTCGTTTGAGGCGCTCTGCGTTCAACTGGTAACCGTGAATGTAGTCGTTGGCGGAAATAGACGCCTCGTGCTGGCGCTCGGTTTGCACGCGCAACATGATGATGACATCGGCCTCTTCTAAAGCTTCGTCAATCTTGTAAACGCTCCGGATGGGAGTGCCTGGCGCGATTTTTTCCAGCTCGCGCGGAACCCACATGGCGGGGCCGCACAGCGTGAAGCGGCAGCCAAATTTTCCGAGCAGATGAATGTTGGAGCGAGCGACGCGGGAATGCGAGAGATCGCCGAGAATGGTGACGTTCAGATTTTCGATGGTGCCTTTGCGGTCGCGAATGGTGAGCGCGTCGAGCAACCCCTGCGAAGGATGCTCGTGAGTGCCATCGCCGGCGTTCACGACTGGAATGTCCAAATGGCGTGAGACGTAGTCGGCGGCGCCGGAGGAAAAGTGGCGCATCACCAGACAATCCGGCTTCATGGCATTGAGATTGAACGCAGTGTCCAGCAGCGTTTCGCCCTTTTTCAGGCTGGAGGCTTCGGCTTGCAGGTTCATGGTATCCGCGCCGAGCCGGGACGCAGCGGTGTTAAAGCTGATGCGTGTGCGTGTGGAATTCTCGAAGAACGCGAGAGCAACGGTTTTGCCGCGTAGTGTGGCCAGCTTTTTTAGGGGGTGGCGCTGAATTTCCTGGAACGGCTTGCTTTGGTCGAGGAGAAAGGAAATTTCCGCCGCGGAAAGCGGCTCAACTGCCAGAAGATCACGAAACCGGTAGCTCACAACCTCTCACATTCACACCGTCGGTCGGTTCGCACAGAATCCGCATCTTATTCTACCCGGTCTACCAGAACAACGCGCTCTTCGTTATCAATTTCGCGCAGGCGGACTTCGATAATTTCGGTGTCGCTGGTTTGCACTAGGCGGCCGGTGTATTGCGCTTCGATGGGCATTTCGCGGTGGCCGCGATCGATCAGAACGCAAAGAGAAACGCGGCGCGGCCGGCCAAGATCGAACAAGCCGTTCATCGCGGCGCGGATGGTGCGTCCGGTGTAGAGAACGTCATCCACGAGGACCAGGTCCATGCCATCCACGGCAAAGGGGATTTCCGAGGATTGCAGGACAGCCTGCGGCGCGACTTTCGAAAGGTCGTCGCGATAAAGCGTGATATCGAGCGTGCCGACGGGAACTTCGACACCGCCAATACCGCGCATGGCTTGGGCGATGCGCTGAGCCAGGGGAACGCCGCGCCGCCGAATGCCGATCAGCGCGAGGTACTTCGTTCCGCCGCTTTTCTCAACGATTTCGTGGGCAACTCTTTGCAGCGTGCGATCGATTTCCGCCGCGGACATCAGCTGCCCTTTTTCGACGATTCTCATGCGGGCGAGATTTTATCACACAAGCACAACCCGCAGCGGCGGGCCGGCGCCGCTGATCTAAGACAATTTTCGGCGCCATGTTAGACTGCTCGCCCAGCCGAAAAGAGGACCCATGCAGTTGGTGAAACTTAGAAAACAAATGCTCGTTGCCGCGGTCTTTTACGCAATCCCGGGCAGCGCGCAGGCCCCGGGTCCAGCGGTGGCAGCGCACAAGCCGCCGGCAAAAGCGACGGCGGCTCCCGTCGCGCGGCCTAAACTGGTTGTACTTCTGGTAGTCGACCAAATGCGCGGCGACTACGTGGATAAATTCCAGGGGCAGTGGAGAGGTGGATTCAAGCGCTTGCTAAACGAAGGCGCGTGGTTTCGCGAAGCGGCCTATCCTTACGCCACGACGGAAACATGCGTGGGGCACTCCACCATTTCTACGGGCACTCTTCCCGCTACGCACGGAATGGTGGCGAACGCCTGGTGGGACCGCGACTCACAAAAAATGGTGACGTGCACTTCGGATCCGAATGTGAGCAACGTCCCCTACGGCGGCGGCTCCCTGGCGGCCGGCGGCGATTCCGCTTGGCGGATGCGTGTGCCCGCCTTCGCAGAGGAGTTGCGTTTCCAAAGCGGCGGCGCGACCCGCGTGGTGACATTTTCCCTGAAGGCGCGCGCGGCAATCACCATGGCGGGGCACAAAGGCGATGCCGTTACCTGGTTTGAGAACGGTTCGTGGATGACTTCTTCGCCGTACGGAAGCATGCCCTTTATCGAAAGTTTCGTGAAGGCCAACCCGGTCCAGTCCGATCTTGGCAAGACCTGGGAACTGTCGCTACCAAAGGGCTCCTATTTTTATGATGAAAAGGCAGTAGGCGCCGTTGGTCCGGGCGGTTGGGAACTGAGGTTTCCTCATTTGCTCGCCGGGAGCTCTGCCGGCGGCGGACCCGACGCCGCGTTTTATGCGCAATGGGCGACGAGTCCTTATGCCGATACGTACCTGACCAAGATGGCCGAAAACGCCGTGGACCAGCTCGGTCTAGGAAAAAGTGGCGGGACCGATTTTCTGGGAGTGGGCTATTCGTCGGTGGATTATGTTGGTCACGCGTTTGGTCCGCGCAGCTGGGAAATTCAGGACGAGCTGATCCGACTCGACCACGACCTCGGAGAGTTGTTTGCCCACCTGGATGCGAAGGTAGGGCAAGGAAAGTATGTCGTTGCGCTGAGCGCAGATCATGGCGTGGTGCCGACACCAGAAGACATGCAGAAAACCGGCGCCGACGCCGGCGTTTTACACGTGCCGGAAATCCAGGAAAAAATCGAGAAGGCGTTAGAGCCATTCAACTACACCAAGCCGGCCGTCGCGCGTGTGTCCAGCATGGACGTGTATTTTTCGACCGGAATCTACGAACGGCTGAAGACCGACCCGCCGGCGATGCGAGCCGTGCTGAACGGGATCCGTTCCGTCCCCGGCGTGGCCCAAGTGTATCGAGCGGAAGAGCTCGAGGACCGTCCGGCAACGCAGAGCCCGATTCAAAGGGCGGAGGTTACGAGCTACTTTGCGGGACGCAGCGGCGATCTGATGATCGTGCCAAAGCCGTATTGGCTGGTGGTGTCGGCGCCTGCGGGCAAAGCTCGCGATTACGGCACCGGGCACGGCACTCCCTATTACTACGATCAGCACGTTCCGGTTCTGCTGATGGGGTGGGGCATCGAGCATGGCGAATATTTTGGGCGGATCACCCCAGCGGATATTGCGCCCACACTCGCGGCGCTGACCGGCGTGACGCTTTCTTCGCGCGATGGCCGCGTTCTGGCGGAGGCACTGGCCCGGGGCGGCAAGGCAAAAACACCCGTCGCCAAACACGAGAACCTCCCGTGAGCGTCTGTCTCTGCAAACCGCGACAAATGGCCCGACTCGACATGAAATAGTCCGGGCCCCGCCGGGCTTCATGCTATCCTTTGCCCCGCAGTGAATTCCTCACCAGCTTTCCATCGCGGGCGTTCCGTGGCTGATGTGGACCTGAGCGTGGCTGTCGGCCCGCTTCGCCTTCGGAATCCCATCCTTGCCGCCAGCGGAACCTTCGGCTATGGCCTGGAATTTGCGCACCTGGTCGACCTGAGCCGCTTGGGAGCTTTTGTTACCAAGGGACTTTCGCGCGAAGCAATCGCCGGAGCGCCCGCTCCCCGCCTGTGCGAAACCCCTTCCGGAATGCTGAACGCGGTGGGCCTGCAAAACGTTGGCGTAAGGGCCTTTATTGAGCAAAAACTCCCGAGACTGCGTAAGTTCGATGTGCCCGTGATTGCCAACGTCTTCGGCTATTGCCAGGAAGACTACAGCGAGGTCATTCGGGCACTCGAAGACGCTGAAGGACTGGCGGGCTACGAACTGAATATCTCCTGCCCCAACGTCAAAAAGGGAGGGCTGCAGTTTGGCGGTGACCCCGGCATGGCTGCGGAAGTGACGCGGGCAGCCCGTCAGGCGGCAGTGAAGCGCCCGTTATGGGTAAAGCTTTCTCCACTCGTTGCAGACATTGGAGTTATCGCCCGGGTGGTGGAGGCGGAAGGGGCAGACGCCCTGACCATAGCCAACACTTATCCGGCCATGGCGCTAGATTTTAGGAGCGGAAAATCGCGTCTTGGGAACGCGACCGGCGGTCTGAGCGGCCCGGCAATTAAACCGATCACGCTGCGGCTGGTCTGGGAGGCGGGGAAAACTGTGAAAATCCCCATCATTGGCTTGGGAGGGGTCGAGACGGTCTTCGATGTGCTTGACTACATATCTGTGGGTGCCGCTTGCGTACAGGTCGGGACGGCCAGCTTCACTGACCCGCGGGCCAGTGAGCGACTCGCAGGTGGCCTTCGGCGCGCGTTTTTCGAGCTTAACCTTTTTAATATCAATGAGTTAAGGGGTAATTTTTCCGCAGAAATTGGTTGACATAATGAAGTTTTACTGCTACACTTTTTGGGAAGTTGTAGCAAAAACACAACACTATGAAACGACCACTCTTTATGATTTGGGCCGCCGTTCGATGGGTGCCGCTTATGTTCCTCATCGCGCCGGTAATGGAAGCCCCGCTGGTGGCCTACAAGACAGAATCTGTGAAGCCCCTCAAGACGTGGGTCGGCAATGCCAGCTGGTATGGCAGTGACTTCAACGGCAAAAAGACGGCAAACGGGGAGCGTTTTGACTGCGAATCCCTGACTGCCGCACACCCCAATCTTCCGTTCGGCTCGATCGTTCGCCTGGTCAATCCGCGGACCGGGAAGTTCGAGCTGGTCCGCATCAATGACCGCGGACCGTATCAGGAAGGCCGGGAAATTGATGTGTCCTACCGCGTGGCCCGCAAGATCGGCCTGATCAACTCGGGCGTAAGCCAAGTCCGGCTCGAGCTCCTCGAAGTACCGCAGAAACAGCGTTGAGCTATCCCAAGCTGGGGTTTAGAAGCACAGACCCTAAAACTCGTCTTTAGTGTGGTTAGTGTTTGTAGCTGCAAACCCTAAATCGCGGGACCGTCAAGGTTGAGTTATGTTAGGGTTTGGAGCGTACCAACCCTAAAGCCGTACTTGTGACCTTCGACGCCCATCCCCGCAGCAGCCTGATCGTCGCCCTCGACTTTGACTCGCTGAAGTCTGCCTTGGCGTTCGCCCGCCAGGTTTCAGATGTCGTGGGCATGTTCAAGATCGGCAGCCAGCTGTTCAGTAACGCCGGCCCGGAAGCAGTGCGTCAGGTGGCAGCCCTCGGCAACGGCATCTTCCTCGACCTGAAATATCACGACATACCGAACACTGTTGCGGGAGCGGTGCTGGCCTCGGCGGCCATGCCCGGCGTGCAGCTGGTGAACGTCCACGCGCTTGGCGGCAGCGCAATGCTGAAAGCAGCGGCGCAGGCTGTCAGCGCGGGCGTGCCCATGGGAGCAGACCGGTCGCGGCTGATCGCGGTAACCGTCCTCACCAGCATGGATCAAAAAGCCATGCGCGAGGCCGGCATCGCTGGAACCCCGTTGACGCGAGCGGTGAGGCTGGCCCAGCTGGCGAAGAGGTGTGGCGTGGACGGAGTGGTCGCCTCCGTTCAGGAAGCGAAAGCGATCCGCAAAGCCTGTGGCCGCGATTTCCTGATTGTGACGCCCGGAGTTCGCCCGCTAGAAAAAACCGGCGGCAAGAAAAAGGACGATCAAGCGCGAACTGCCACTCCGGCCGAGGCCACTCACGCCGGCGCCGACTACATTGTGGTCGGTCGCCCAATCACAGCGGCCGCGGATCCACGCGTGGCGGCGCAAGCCATTGTGGACGAGATTGCTGCCGCCAAGTAATCTGCCCACTGCTCATTTGACCCGCTCTCTGCCTTTCCCGTAGCATCCAAACGAAACGCGTAACCTTGTCTCATGGCAGCAAAGAACATCATTGTCGGCACAGCCGGCCATATTGACCACGGCAAGTCATCGCTCGTCGAAGCGCTGACCGGCACGCATCCCGACCGCCTGGAAGAAGAAAAGCGCCGCGGAATTACGATCGATCTCGGTTTCGCTTTTCTGCAGGAAGACGGAGTGCAGTTTGGTTTTGTGGATGTTCCCGGCCACGAACGTTTCGTCGGCAACATGCTGGCGGGCGCGGCCGGAGTTGATCTAGTGCTGCTGGTCATTGCCGCCGATGAGTCCATCAAGCCGCAGACCCGCGAACACTTCGATATTTGCCGGCTGCTCGGCGTCCAACGCGGCCTGGTAGTTTTGACGAAAGCGGATCTGGTGGACCGCGAAGCGCTGGAACTTGCGCGGCTCGAAATAGAAGATTTTCTGCGCGGCTCGTTCCTGGCGGGTGCTCCGATTCTTGCGGTCAGCGGCAAAACCGGCGCAGGCCTGGCCGAATTGAAAAAAGCCCTGGTCGAGCAGGCCCAGCACGTTCTGGAAAAGGATGTGCGACGTAACTTTCGTTTGCCCATCGATCGCGCTTTTTCCATCAAGGGATTTGGCACCGTGGTGACCGGGACGCTGGTGAGTGGCCACGTGGCTGTCGGTGATGAGGTCGAGTTGCTTCCAAGCAACGCTCGCCTGCGCGTCCGGGGCGTGCAATCGGGTGGCAAGTCCTCGGAACGTGCGGAGGCCGGCCAGCGGACGGCGGTAAATCTGGCCGGCGTAGACCATCATTCGCTGAGACGCGGCATGGTGCTTGCGGAGCCAGGTCGCTATCACGCCACGCGGCGCATTGACGTGAAGCTGCAGCTCTTGCCGTCGGCGCGAAAACTTAAAAATCGCGCGCAAGTCCATTTTCACAGCGGCTCGTTTACGACGATGGCCGGAGTTGCGCTGTTCGGCGGAACGGAACTCGCCGGCGGTCAGGAAGCCTACGCGCAGCTTAAGCTAAAACAAAGCGTTCTGCTGCTGCCGGGCGACCGATTCATCATCCGGCAATCGTCGCCACTCCTTACTATCGGCGGCGGTGCGGTCCTCGATCCCATCCCGCGGCGCCCGCGCGTCAACGACCCGCCTCGGCAGAGTTTTCTATCGGCGGTTGAAGAAAACGACAAACCCGAAATACTCGGCCAACTGGTCGAACGAGCGCTCTTTGGCCTGCCGCAAAAGGAAATTGCCGCGCGAACGGGCTGGACCGATTCCGAAATCCGGGACACGGTTCGCGCTCTTGCGGAAGCCAAACAAATCCGCCTCATGGCCGGGGACGCTCCGGTTCTCTACCCGGCAGCCGCTTTCGACGACCTGCTCAAGAAAATTGCCGATCGCGTCGAGCACTTTCACAAGCAAAACCCGCTGCAGCCGGGAATCGCGCGCGAAGATTTGCGGACGGCACTGGCTCGGCGCTTGCGGCCGGAAATTTTTCGCGCGGCTTTGGAAGAGCTCACCGCGCAGAAAAAGCTCGAACTAAAGGGCGAAGTTGTGAAGCGCGCCGGGGCTCAGGTCTCTCTGCTGCCCGAAGAAACGAAAGCCAAAGATCAGATTGAAGCGGCATTTGCTTCCGCAGGGTTGGCGGTGCCCTCCGTAAAAGAAGTGCTAGGAAACCTTTCCATTGAGGCGCGCCGCTCCGAAAAGCTGCTGCAGCTTCTGCTGCGCGATAAAGTGTTGATTCGGATCACCCCGGAGCTGGTTTTTCATCGCGATGCGCTGGCGCAGCTGCGAATCAAGCTAACCTCCTACAAGAAGGCGAAGGGCGAGCGAATGTCGGTTCCGGCCTTTAAGGACCTGACCGGCATCACGCGCAAATATGCGATCCCGCTTCTCGAGTATTTGGACCGCGAACGCGTGACCCGGCGGCAGGGCGACGAGCGTGTTATACTTTGATTTCGCGCCCCTTTTCGCACGTGGCCCCTTGCCGGCAACGTGCTAGATTCGGCGATAGTAAGGGCAGGAGGCGGTATGGAATTTCCAATGCACTGGCTGATCATTCTGGTCGTCGTGCTGATCCTCTTCGGCGGCCGCAAGATTCCGGAGCTGATGCGCGGCCTGGGCGAAGGCGTGCGCGGATTCAAGGAAGGTATGTCGGGAAACAGTCCTAAGGGCACGCCACCGGCACAGTCGACGTCCGCCGACAAGCCGGCCGAAGAGAAGCCGCAAGCCTAAGCGATTGCGTCAAGTCGAATTTCTGAGGGCGACGAAGATGTCGCCCTGTTTTGTTTTTAGATGATGGATTTTTCAGCCGTCGGACCAGCCAAGCGCCGCCAGCTCGCGGCACAGCCGGGCCAGCGGCAGCCCTACCACATTGAAGTAGCAACCATCGATGCGCGGAATGAAGCGTCCCGCAGCCCCTTGGATCGCATAAGAGCCCGCTTTGTCGAACGGCTCGCCGGACGATAGATACTTCACAATCTCTTCATCCGAAAGCGCGGCAAAATGCACTTGCGTTATCTCCGTAAATTCGCGGCGCTCCACATCCGGCAAACGAACCAACGCGACGCCGGTGATGACGTTGTGCGTGCGGCCCGAAAGTTTTTCCAGCATCTGGCGAGCATCGTCAGAGGTGCGGGGCTTGCCCATCACCGTTCCGTCGAGTGCCACCACAGTGTCCGCCGCGATCACTATGGCCGGGCCGACGGCGCGAGCCGCAACCAGCTCCGCTTTGGCGGCAGCCAGGCGGCGCACCAATTCGCTTGCGGTCTCGCCGGGAAGCGGCGTTTCGTCCACTGCCGAAGAAAGCACGCTAAACGGAACGCCCGCATCGCGTAGAATTTCCGCGCGGCGTGACGAAGCGGAAGCGAGAATCAATTTCATGGGGACGCTAACGGAAGAATACTACAGCTATTCGGCCATCGGCAGCTGCCCCAATGGTCAGACACCGGAGCGGCCTAGTTGGTCAAAGAACCACCGACTCCTGATATTCGCCGAAGACTCGACGCAGCGCATCGGAGATTTCTCCCACGGTCGCGTAACTTTCGACCGCGCTGAGGATAGCGGGAAGCAGATTTTCGCCACCGTTGGCTCGGCGGTCGAGTTCTTTCAGAGCCATTTGAGTCTTCACCGTATCGCGGCGGTTTCGCAGTGCTCGTAACCGCGCTACCTGCTCGTGCTCCGTCGCCGGGTCAATGGACAGAGTCGGGATCTGCCGTTCTTGTTCAGCCTGAAATTCGTTCACGCCGACAACGATTTGGTCTTTCCTTTCCACCGCGCGCTGATACTCGAATGCCGACTTTTGAATTTCCTTCTGCACGTAGCCACTCTCGATCGCTGCCAGCATTCCTCCGAGCGCGCCGATTTTCTCCAAATAAACAGTTGCCGCTTCCTCGATTTGTGCGGTCAGTGCCTCGATCGCGTAGGATCCCGCCACCGGATCAATCGTATTCGCTACGCCGGTCTCATGGGCGATGATCTGCTGGGTCCGCAAAGCGATCAGCGCGGAGTCTTCGGTCGGCAGGGCCAGCGCCTCGTCCAGCGAATTCGTGTGCAGCGATTGGCAACCGCCCAGCACCGCGGCCAGCGCCTGCAATCCCACCCGTACCATATTGATTTCGGCCTGCTGCGCGGTCAGCGACGATCCCGCGGTCTGCGCGTGGAACCGCAACATCAGCGACCGCTCGTCCTTTGCTTGGAACCGTTGTTTCATGATGCGCGCCCATAGTCGCCGCGCCGCGCGAAATTTCGCGATCTCCTCCAGGAAATCGTTGTGCACATTAAAAAAGAACGACAACTGCGGCGCGAACTCATCCACCTGCAAGCCCGCATCCAAGGCTGCCTGCACGTACGCAATTCCGTCCGCCAGCGTGAACGCCACCTCCTGCACCGCCGTCGAACCCGCCTCGCGAATGTGATATCCCGAAATCGAAATCGTATTCCAGCGAGGTAGCTGGTCCTTGCACCATCGAAACACGTCGGTCACTATACGCATCGCCGGCCGCACCGGGTAGATATACGTTCCGCGCGCGATGTACTCCTTCAAAATATCGTTCTGCACGGTGCCGTAAAGTTTCTCGAGCGACGCGCCCTGCTTTTTCGCTACCGCCACGTACAAGCACAACAAAATCGCCGCCGTCGCATTAATGGTCATCGACGTGGAAACTTTCTCCAGCGGAATCCCGTCGAACAGCGCTTCCATATCGTCCAGCGAGTCAATCGCCACGCCGACTTTGCCGACTTCGCCCGCCGCGAGCGCATGATCGGAGTCCATCCCAATCTGTGTCGGCAAATCAAACGCCACCGACAATCCCATCTGCCCCTGGCCCAGCAAATAGCGATAGCGCTTGTTCGATTCCGCCGCTGCCCCGAATCCGGCGTACTGGCGCATCGTCCACAACCGGCTGCGGTACATCGTCGGATAGATGCCGCGCGTAAAAGGAGACTCACCCGGAAATCCCGGATGCTCCGCGCCCATGTTCCCGCGCAAACTTTCTTCCGTATACAGCCGCTCCACCGGCAAACCGGACAGCGTTTTGAAGCGGGCCTTGCGCTCGGCGAATTGTTCTCTCTTTGCCACGTTATCCCGCAGTTCCCCTGGCCGGAGCTCTAGACTCGGCGCGCCCGCCGAAACGACGTAAACGAAAACACCGCCATCACGCCCGCTACAACCAACGCCGTCGCCACCAGCCAGCGTGCCCCATCGCGTGTCCACGCGCGGATCGCGCTCTGTACCCACGCGAACGCCAAAACCGCAAATACCGCACCCACCAGTTCATGAAACAACTGTTTCAGCGCCCGCCAAAATCGCCCGAACCCGCTCCTCGGCTGGTTCGCAGGCGCGGCCGCCCCTTCCACCCCGTTCGTGGTGACCATATCCGCTCATCTTAGCGCACCGCCCGCCGCGTTTCCGCCTTTCCCGGCACTCCACCTGTCCCAAAGGACTGTGAACATTTTGGAGACAACACCCGCACACGGTCTTGTATCCAACTTATCAGCGTCCTACAATCGGCTTGGTAGTAGGGAGAAGCCAGCCTTGCAACTTGACGATCACCTGAAGAACCTGCTTCGCGAACTGGGCCACGCGATCAACGATACCGTTTCCGAGTCGGACCGCATCACCGGAGCGATCGCCGGGGTCCGCGCGCACGGCTACGACATCGTGCTGAAGCTTGACGCCACGATCGGGTTGGCTCGCCGCGACGCCGCTTCAGGTCAACAGGACTCGCGTCTCACCACACTCGACCGCCGCTTCCTAGAATCGCTGCGCATTCAAGTCGACCAGGATTCCTTCAACGAAACCGAGGCGGAGCGAAAAGTGGTCGCCAGGCTGACCATGACCCCGCAGGACATTCGCTTCCTCAAATCCTTGCGTATCGCCACCGACGACTCCGAATGAAACTTCTGCGCCAACCCGTGCTGGTCCGCGCCGCGCTGCTCGCCGCCGTTGCGGCCTGCTCCGCTGCTTACGCGAAGGCCCAAGTTCCCGCTCCGGTTGTCGGCGCCGCAGTGGACACCGCCGTTCCCATCGTGGTCGGCATCATCAGGCCGCACAAAGTTTCGCAGCCCAAATTTGAAGGCACCGTAGTCAATGCCACCGTCGCGCAGATCACTGTGCGCGCCAAGGGCAACGACATGGCCATCCAAACCTTCACGCTTTCCGAAGCCGCGTCCGCCCAAATGCTTGCCATTATTGACAAGGGTGGCTATCAGTACGGCGACAAGGTCACCGTCTTCTACGATCCCGACTCCAAGAAAGCCCTCAAGGTCAAAGGCAAGCCCTCCAAAGCCTCGTAGTTTTGCGGAGCCGCCATGCTTCGCCTCCCCGCAGTTTCCGGTGCTTTTTACCCCGCTGAGCCACACGCTCTTGCCGCTCTGATCCGCAAGTACCTACCGCCAGACGACAAAACGGAAAAGTCGAGCGTTCGTGCCTGCCTTGTTCCCCATGCCGGCTATGTCTATTCCGGAGCCGTCGCGGGAGCGGTCTTTGCCAGGATCAATTTCCCCCAACGGATCATCGTTCTGGGCGTAAGACATTTTCCCTACGGCGAAGAGGCGGCCATCCTCTCGCGAGGCGCCTGGCGCACGCCGCTCGGTGACGCGCCCATCGATTCCAAACTCGCCGCAAAAGTCTCGCAGTACTGTCCGCTGCTTTGCGAGGACGCTCTGGCCCATGAAAGCGAACATTCTCTCGAAGTGCAGCTTCCTTTTTTGCACGTGCTCAACCCCGGCTTCAGCTTTGTACCCATAGCCCTCGGCACACTCGACCTGGACGCGCTGGAGGGCGTCGGAAATGCGCTGGGCAAAATCCTTGCCGAAGAAAACGATCTGTTCCTGCTCACGACCACCGACCTTAACCATTACGAAGATCAGTCAACTACCCTTCGGAAAGACCGTTCGGCTATTGAGAAAATTCAGGCCTTCGACCCGGAAGGCCTTTTCGAAACTTGTCACAAGGAAAAAATCTCCATGTGCGGTCTCGGCCCTACCGTCGCGCTATTGATCGCGTTACGCCACATCGGCGCGAAAAAAGCCGAACTCGTTCGGCACACAACCTCGGCTGCCTACTCCGGCGACACGCGAAAAGTCGTAGGGTACGCAGGATTTCTATTTTCTTAGCAGGCCAACGCCAGACAAACGAAAAAGGCCCCAAAAAGGGAGCCTTCCTTCGTCGCAATGAACTTTTCGCCGAATCCGTAGGTTAGTGCGGACGTCCACCGCCGCCAGATGAGCTGCTGCCTCCGCCAGAACTTCTGCCGCCACCACCGGTGCCGCCGGACGAGGCCGAGCCACGCGATGCGCCGCCTGAACCTCCAGACGCGCCCGGTCCCGCTCCGCTGCGTCCAGCGCCGCTCTGTCCGCCGCCACTTTGATTAAACGCGCGCTCGCTAGTCACCGCACGTGGCACGCTCGGGGGAGGCGGTGCCGTCCTGGTCGCTGGTGTGGATTGCCGTCCCTGGCCCTCCCTTGCGTTCATCCGATCCGTCGCCGGAGGAACCCGAGCGTCATTTCCATTCCGATTCGGCGCCGGGTAAACCTTCATCCCACGTTGTGCTTCGCGCGTACTTCGAGATTCTTGCGCATTTCCCGCGTTCGCGCTGCCGGATTCCGCCGCTATGGAACGGGGCCCGCCACCCGCTACCGCATTGCCCGAGTTCACAAACCGTCCCTCGGTAGAATCGAACACAATTGTCGAGCCGGCACCGCTTGTTGCCCGTGCGCCGCCGCCTGTACTCGCCACCATGGTGCGCGAAACGCGCGCGGGTGCCGAGGCCGTGGCCAACTGGTTTTGTATAACCTCGCGCCCCGGTTTGTTTTCCACTTTCCACCTGGCGTCGCTCTGCGGCGTGATCTGTCCCGTTACGCCCCGCGTCGTCACTGCGTAGAATCCTTGCGATAGGTTCAGCGGAGTTTTCCCGCGCCCATCGAGCGGATGCACCGGCACAATTCCTGTCGTGCCGTTGGAAGCCCTCATCCACACTCCCGTCACCGGCTGCCATCTGCCGACACCAGGGCCGCCGCGCGTTCCTGCCGGGCTCCACACCCAACCCATGCCCGGCTGAAACAGCCATCCGCCATAGTGGTACGGTAGCCAGCCCCAGGAATATCCGCCCAAAAATGACCACCCGAAGAACGGATCGTAATACCACGAGCCATTATCAAACGGCGACCAGCCAAGTCCCACTCCGTAGGGGCGCCAGCAATTGCCATACCCTGCCATCGGGAACCATGCTCCATACGTATATAAGTCGCCGTATCCGGAAACGTAGCTGGTGCCATTTGAATACTGCAGCGAAGCATTGGTCGCCGCCACCGAAGTCGAGATCCTCGCGGCCGCCCACTGATCAAATTCGTCGTTGTCAGCAGCTCGCCCTACTTCGCTCGAATCCGCCTCTCCTGCGCGCATTGAAAACTCATCGCCCTTGGCAAGCGAGGTATTCTTGCCGTTCGCCAACGCCGTCAAATGTCCGTGCAGCACGTTGACGTTGCTGCCGTCGTCGAAATTGTTCATCCGAAAAGTGGCCTTCGACGCCGCTTCCACGCTGAAGTCGCCGCCGGTCACGCTGAAATAGTCGCCTCGCGCCGGGTTCGCATAAAATTCCGCCGAACCCTGTCGCAGGATCAGCCGCGTCGTCAGCCCGCCATCTTCACTCGACAGATCGTAAAACTGCAGCACCGTGTTCTCCGCCAAAAACGCCAGCGCCCCGTTCTCGAACTCCACTTCCACGCGCCCGTTGTCGGTCGCCACCACGTATCCCTGCCGGATCGGCAGATTCAGCGCCGCCGACTCCCAGCTCAGTTGTGACGAATCGCTCAGCGGGTCGCCCTTCACGTCCCGCGCGAACCGCACGTCGCCCTGTACCAGGCTCAGCCGCACAATTCGTGCATGGCTGGTATCCGCAGACGCCGTCCCGCCGCCAGCACCGCTGACGATCAACAACCCTAGAAGTAGCTTCGGAAAAACTCCGCGATGGCTGACCATTTGCTCACCCCCTTGGCGGGGACCCCGTCCATAAGTAGGACGCCTGCGCCGCTGCGGAGGTTACCTACTGTCTAGTGTCTCAACTTGACGCGGCCCTGACTTTGACCTGGCCCTTAGTTCGATGACCCGATGATGGATGCAGCTCATACTGGGCGTCCGCTACGGGCCAGTCAAGCCCGTCTTGTCACTATCCTGTCAACAAGGGCTGGGTTCTGCATCGTCCTTCCGGTTTCTACACGGAATCTCGAATGCATCGGATGGAAACCTTGCGTGCACCGCTCCTTGACACTCCGGAAGTGAGACACTAGTTTCAGCCTTAGGGGGTGGTGTCCAAAACCTCCGCACTGTTCTCCGTGGTCCTGCTCGGGGTGGGATCGCGAGGGCATCAGGTTTCGTAAAGTCAGTTACGACCTCCTGAGTTGCACAGTGCAGCCAAGTTAGGGGAAATCACAATGCATCGCAGTCTGAAGTTCGTGCTCGGGGTGTTTTTACTCGCGGTTCTCGGCCTTTTTTCCGGTCATTCCGCCCATGCGCAAGGAGGAGCGACCGGCGCCATCAGCGGTGTGGTCATTGATTCGTCCGGCTCTTCCGTCGCAGACGCCGAAGTCCAGATCATCAACAGCGCCACCGAAACGTTGGTCCGCAAAATTCCCGCTGCCGCGGACGGCTCCTTTGTCGCCGCTCTTCTTCCGCCGGGGTCCTACTACGTCGTCGTCAACAAGTCCGGCTTCTCGCAAGCCAAAGCGGAAGGTATCGAAGTCCGTGTCACCGAAACTACCAAAGTCACCATTTCCCTCAAGCCCGGTTCGGTCTCCGAGAAAGTCGAAATTACCGCCGACGTCACCAGCGTCGAAACCACCAACGCCACCACCGGCCAGTCCATCGATTCCAATGCCGTGCGCACGCTTCCCCTCGCCACGCGAAACTTCCAGCAGTTGCTGACCCTTTCCGCTGGCGCGCAAAGCGAACTCAACAGCTCCACGGGCCTCGGCCGCGGCGACGTCCGCATCATCGTCAACGGCCAGCGCGAGGACAATAACAACTATCTCATCGAAGGCATCTCCGCCACCGACTATAACGTCGCCGAGCTTACCAATACTCCGCTGCCCAACCCCGACGTCATTCAGGAGTTCAAGGTCCAGACTTCGCTCTACGACGCCACCCAGGGCCGCAACGGCGGCGGCAACGTCAACGCCATTCTGAAGTCCGGTACCCGCCAGTTTCACGGCGATGCGTACGAGTTTTTCCGCAATGACGTTCTCAACGCCAACGAATACTTCCTCAACGCCAGCGGCCAGCCCCGCCCTGTTCTCAAGCAGAATACCTTCGGCGGCAGCCTCGGCGGCCCGGTCGGCAATGAAAAAGCCGGCTTCTTCTTCGTCAATTATCAGGGCACGCGCCAGCGCAGCGGCGATGCTCCCGGCACGTTTATCAGCACCCGCATTCCGGCAATTCCTCTCGTCGATCGTTCCGAGGGGTCATTGATCTCAACGTTCTTCCCGCTGGGCTTGCCGGCTGGTGTTTCCGGTCTTGATCCGGTGGCCCTCGCGCTCCTCAACTTCAAGAGCAATCAGTTTGGCGGCGCCTCCAACGGCTTCCTGATTCCCAGCGTCGCCGACGATGGCACCGGCTTCGGCACCTTCAGCTTTAGCTCGCCCGGTAAATTTACCGATGATCAGTTCACCGCCAATTGGGACCGCGAATTCCAGGGCGGAGCCGACAAAATTTCGTTCCGCTTCTTTTATTCCAACGCGGAAACCTTCGAGCCTTTTGGCGCTGGCGGCCTGCAGGCTTCTCTCGGCGGCAGCATCGCGGCTTCCGATCTCAACTTCCCTTACAACTTGCCGGTGCGCAGCCGTTTCCTCAACTTTACGGAAACTCACCTGTTTTCCCCCACCGTAGTCAATGAAGTCCGCATCGGCTTCAATCACATCAACAATTCCGCCATCAACAATGACCCCGTTACGGTCGGCGATTTGGGCATCGACCGCCCCACCAACAATCTCACCAGCAGCATTTACAAATTCACGTTGGGCAGCTCTGGTTTTCAGATCGGTCCCACTCCGCAAGCCAACACCGCCAACGAGCAGAACAACTACACATTCCTCGATACCGTCTCCTGGGTGCACGGCTCTCACGTCGTTCGCTTTGGCGGCGAGGTTAACTTCATCAACCTCGACAAGCTCTTTCCTCAGGTCTTCAACGGACAGCTCTTCTTCGTCAACGATTTGAACGCTGGCAGCACTGCCAATGCTCTTACGGACTGGCAGCGTCTTTTGGTCGGTGCGCCCGACTTCAGCTTTGGCGGTGGCGGCGTTTTCAATCATAGATACCGGCAGAATAATTTCGCTCTGTTTGCTCAAGACGACTGGAAAGCCACCCACAACTTGACCTTGAACCTGGGCCTGCGTACCGAATTCCTCGGCGCCTGGACCGATGGCGCTTGCCACATCGGCAACGTCCAGTCCTCCCTCACCCTGCAAAATCAGGATCCGCTCATCTATCCGGGTTGTGTGAACAGTCTGAATGTGTCCGGCCTCACCGGCTCAGCCGACAACTCCACCTTCAACAATCGCTATTCCACAGGCCTCGGCCCGCGCATTGGTCTTGCGTACGACGTCTTCGGCCACCACAGCACAACCATTCGCGCCGGCTACGGCATCTACTTTGTCCGCGAAGATGTCGGCGCGGTCGACCAAATGAGCTTCCAGTCGCCTTTCCTTCCCATCGCCTTTGGTGGCGGCGGACCCGGCAGCCTCGGCAGTTTTTTCCAGACTGCGCCGAACGCTCTGCCTCCTGCCGGCACTCTCGATCCGTCCTTCATTCCGGTGTTCTCTCACTTGCAGGGCTTCGTGGACGGTCTCGGCAACCCCACCACCGATACCACACAGACTCCCGTGTACGATGGCTCGACCGTCGGCCTCTTCATGCTCGAAGTCCCGCGGAACTTCAAGGTACCCAACACGCAGCAGTGGAACTTCACCGTGCAGCGTTCGCTCGGCAAGAGCTGGGTGCTCGAAGTAGGCTACGTCGGCACGCACGCCATTCACCTGCGCGAAACACGTGATGCCATTCAATCTCTCAACGCCACGCCGGCCAATCCGGTCGTGGTCGCGCTTGCCGACGGCACCGAGTTACCGATTACCGCCAACACCCTTTCCAACGCCATTGCGCGCACTCCGACGCCGGGCCTCAACGGCTACTCCGGCTACCAGCTGTTTGCCAACGACGCCTACTCGCACTACCACTCGTTGCAGACCACGCTCTCGCGCCGCTGGGCCCGCGGTTATTTGCAGGCTGCTTACACTTGGTCCAGATCCACGGACTCGACCTCCACCGGCAATACCGCCTTCAACACCGCTTACAACGACCAGAGCAACATCAACGCGTCCCGCGGACTTTCCGATTTCGATCGGCCACACCGTCTTTCGATCAGCTATGTCTACGACCTGCCCTTCTTCTCCAAGGCCGCAGGCCTCAAACGCGCCGTGCTGGGCGGATGGAGCGTCAGCGGCGTCACTGTGATCCAGTCCGGCTTGCCCTTCTCCATTTTCGATACTGGAGCGGCCACGGCTTTCCTCGGCGCGGGCAGCACGCCGCTTCTCGGCGCCAACCTCGCTTCGGGCGCCGCCATCTCGAGCGGCTACACTCACGGCGACATTCACAGCCGCTTGAACGGCTTCGTCGACATCAACAATTTCTCTAACGCGCCGCTGCTCTATCCAGCGCTTTGCGATTCCACACAGAGCGATCCTTCCGTTACCCCGAATTCCAACTATTGCGTCACCGGTTTCGGCGATCTAGGCCGCAACATCTACCGGGGTCCCTATCAGCAGAACTGGGACTTCTCGCTCATCAAGAATTTTCATCTAACCGAGCGCCAGAGCATCCGTTTCACTACGGACTTCTTTAACATCTGGAACCATGCCAACTTTTCCAACCCGGTTTCGACCGACGTGGAAAATCCCGGCAGCTTTGGCTTCATCACCAGCACCAAGGGCGTGCCGCGCTTGATTCAATTTTCCCTGCGCTACTCGTTTTGATCGAGTATCTTTTCTTCGTCGCACACGAGCGCCTGGTTCAAACCAGGCGCTCTTTTTTTTGTAGTTCCGCTTTTTAGCCCGCTTTAACCCGGCCTTGCCGTTCCATTTTGGGGCCACTGGGCCCGCAAAATCGTGTGTGATCGTTCCGGTCAAATCGCCGCCCATGGAACGAATCGCCGAAATCGCGGTAAACTCCTAAGGGCAAACGGCTTACCAGAACTTTACTTTGCGCAGCCGACCCGCGCTTTCGGAGACTTGCACATGCCATCCCCTTCTCGCATCCATCTGCTCGAACGCGAAGCCGCTTCCTCCGACGCCCAGAGGATTTACGATGCCCTTCTCGCCACCCGCGGCGTCGTTCCCAACATGTTCAAGGTCCTCGCGCACCGCCCCGAAATTGCGCAAGGCGTCGCTGGCTTTCTCAAGCCCCTGCTCTCCGATGGCGCGCTCGCCGGTTTCTACAAGGAGCTCATCGCCGTCCGCGTTTCGCAGCATCACCACAGCGCTTACGCCATTCGCGCACACTCGATTTCCGCTCTCCAGAAAGGCGCCAGCGAACCGCAAATCGAAAGCGTCGCCAATTTCGAGTCCGGTCCTTACTCCGAAAAGGAGAAACTCGGCTTCCGTCTCGCTGATCTCCTGCATCAAGGCGCGGCTTTTGTCGACGACGCATTTTTCGCTACGCTCGCCGCTTCCTTTTCTGAACCCGAGCGCATCGAACTCTTCCTGACCGCTGCCGCCTTTGAAATGTTTCCGCGTTTCATAGATGGCTTGCGCATTCCGGTTACCCCGCCGCCCGCGATGAAATAACTGGTGCTGCGGGCGGCGGGCGCGAGTAAATGGCGGAGAGCGGTGCTAAACTTTTGCGATGACTCGTATCGCAACCCGCGTTTCTCAGCTCAATGGGGAAGGCGCCCTGGCCGTTTTTTCGCGCGCTAAGGAACTCGAGCGCCAGGGCCGTTCCATCATTCATCTCGAGCTCGGCGAACCGGATTTTCATCCTGCTGCTCCGGTCGTGGATTCGCTGCGCAATGCCGTAGCCTCCGGGCATGACCGCTACTGCGCCACTCGCGGCATTCCCGCGCTGCGCGAAGAAATCACGCACTACCTGGCGCGTACGCGAAATCTTTCACTGAAGCCGGAACAAGTTCTGGTCGCGCCGGGATGCAAGATGGCGCTGTCGCTGGCCATGATGGCGCTCATCGAACCGGGCGACGAAGTCCTGTATCCCGATCCCAGCTTTCCCATTTATCCATCCTTTACACGAGGTCTCGGCGCCAAAGCTGTTCCGTTCGCGTTGCGCGAGGGAAACAAATTTCAGCCGGACCTCGGCGAAATGGCCGCCAAAATTACGCCCAAAACTCGCGTTCTCATTTTCAATTCGCCGAACAATCCTACCGGCACCGTTTATGATGATCGCGCGGTCGAGGGCATCGCCGAGCTCGCGCGCAAACACGATCTTTGGGTCATCACCGATGAAATTTATGCGCGCATCGTTTTTGGCGGCGAATACAAATCCATCTGGAACCTGGCGGGGATGCCGGAGCGGACTGTCATCATTGATGGCTTCTCCAAGAGTTTTGCCATGACCGGCTGGCGCCTCGGCTATGCGGTGGCTTCCGTTCAAGCCATTGACGCCATGGACCTGTTGGTTCTCAACACTTTCACCTGCGCCGCAGAATTCACCCAGGTCGCGGCCGTCGAAGCGCTACGCGATTCCACCAACGCAGTCGACGCCATGGTCGCCGAATACAAACTGCGCCGCGATCTCTTTGTGAAGTCGCTCGCCAAAATTCCTGGTTTCCGCTGCCACTCTCCCGACGGCGCATTCTATGCCTGGGTAAATATCGAGGACACCGGGCTGCCCGCCGAAGAAGTGCAAAGACTTTTGCTGGAAGAGGCCGGCGTCGCCGCCATCGCCGGAGCGGCCTTTGGCGCCGAAGGCAACCACTATCTGCGCTTCTCACTGGTCAGTGCCCGCAATCTTCTGGAAGATGCGCTCGACCGCATCCAGCGTCTCTCTGTAAAATGGCGTGCCGTTCCCGCGTAGCTTTTCTAGCGCAGGCAATGGTGTCGGCGCATTGATGGTTCTCTGTTTAAGGAAGCGGAAAAATGAAACGTGTGTTCCACTTGGCTGTTGGCTCGGGGATAGCCCTGCTATTCGCTGCTTTTGCCTCCGCACAATCCAGTCCATATCCCGCCGCCGACGTGCAAAAGCTGTACCAGGAACTGCTCGGCAAAATTGACGCCATCCCGCTTTATGACAATCACTCGCATCCGGGGTTCGCAGACGATGCCGACGTGGACGCCATGGCCGCGCCGCCGGAGGAAAGCAGCGTGCTGCGCCTGCGCGACGACAATCCCGAATTCGTCACCGCGGCAAAATCCCTGTTTGGCTACCCGTATGACGACTTCAGACCCGAACACGCCAAGTGGCTGGCCGACCGCAAGAACGCCGCGAAAAAATCCGGCGGCACCGCATATTTCGATCAGATTCTCGACCAGCTAAATGTGGAAACCTGCCTGGCCAATCGCGCCTTCATGGCTCCATATCTCGACAGCAAACGTTTCCACTGGGTGTTCTTCGGCGACTCTTTCTTTTATCCCTTCGACAATCGCGACCAGACGGCCAGCACGCCGGACATGGGCGTGTATGTGCCGCTGCAGGAAAAAATGCTGGCGCGTTATAAGAAACAATTAAATGTTGAAGCGCTGCCGGCTGACCTGGCCGGCTACGAAGCGTTTGTGCGCAATACCCTGGCCGACAATCAGAAGCGTGGTGGCGTGGCCATCAAGTACGAAGCGGCGTATTTCCGCTCGCTCTATTTCAGCGACCCGCCGCGCGAACGCGCCGAGGCCATCTACGCGAAATATCATTTGGGCGGAGTTCCTTCTGCCGATGACTATCGCGTATTCCAAGACTACATTTTCCGCGTGATGGTGGATCAAGCCGGCAAACTGAAATTGCCGATGCATTTTCACACGGCGGTCGGCATCGGCGATTATTTCAGCTTGCGCCAGGGCCACGTGCTGAATCTGGAGAATGTTTTGCGCGACCCGCGCTACCACGGCACCACCTTTGTGCTGGTGCACGGCGGCTGGCCGTATGAAAAGGAAGCGGCGCTGCTGACTGCGGTGAAAAACGTTTATCTCGACACCTCGTTTCAGTCCGAACTGCTTTATCCATCGCAGTTTAAGGACGTGCTGAAACAGCTGCTGACGCTTTTCCCGGACAAGATGATGTACGGCTCGGATGCCTTTCCTTTCAACGACGCGCTGGGCGCGGAAGAAAGTTTCTGGCTGGCCGCGCACACTACGCGCACAGCGTTAGCCGCCGCGCTTGCCGAATTGGTCAGCGAGCGGGCTATCACGCAGGACCAAGCGATCGAACTGGCGCGCTTGTACCTGCACGACAACGCGGCAAAACTTTATGGCAGCACAGGAGGGGCAAAATGAGCACCGCACCCGCAGGCACGCCCGAACCGAAATACATCGCTTGGAAAGACGTAAAACGCGAGAAGCTCAATCCGCATATTGACCGGGAAATGGTGCACGGGCAGAAGATCATGGTGGCGCGCGTGTTCATCAAGAAAGATGGCCACGTACCGCTGCACCACCACCACAACGAGCAGCTGACTTATATTCTGGAAGGCGCGCTGAAGTTCGCCATCAACGGAAAAGAAATTGTGGTGCGCGCGGGCGAAGTGCTGTGTATTCCATCCAGCATGCCGCACGAAGCCTGGGCTCTTGAAGACACGCTCGATCTGGATGTGTTCACGCCGCCGCGCGAAGACTGGCTCAACAAGACCGACGACTACCTTCGCAAGGGCGTTCCCCAACTCGAGCCCGCGCCCGGCCGCGAGCGCTGACGCGCTGCTAGTCATGCCAGCCTCCTCCGAGAACCTGCGCATCGCGTTTCAAGGCGAACCCGGTGCGTTCAGCGAAGCCGCCGCAATCCAGTTGCTCGGTGAAAACATCGTCACCGTGCCGCGGCCGACGTTTGATTCGGCTTTCCACGCGATCGATGAAGGCGCCGCGGACGCGCTGCTGGCGCCGGTGGAAAATTCGCTGGCCGGTTCGGTGGTACGGGTCTACGACTTGCTGCTCGACAGCAAGCTCACCATTGTTGCGGAAACCATCTTGCCGATCGAGATGCAGTTGATCGGATGCCCAGGCGCGACGCTCGAAGGATTGCGTACGGTTGCGTCGCATCCCATGGCGCTGGCGCAATGCGAAAAATTCTTCCTCGCCCATCCCGCGCTGCAGCGCGTGCCTGCCGAAGACACGGCTGGTAGTGTCCGCGATGCGCTGGCACGAGGCGACAAAGCGGCGGCTGGAATCGCCGGCCGGCGCGCCGCGGTTCGCTATGGCGGGGTCATCCTCGCCGAATCCATTCAGGATAATTCCGAAAATTTCACGCGCTTCGTGCTGCTGGTGCCGCAGGATTTGCCCAGCCAGAATCCGCTCCTGAACCCGCGGCTCGATGGCAAAGTGCACAAAGTTTCCCTGGCGCTGCGCCTGGCGCACCAGCCGGGCGCGCTGCTGGCGGCGTTGCTGCCGTTCGCCGATCACGGAATCAATCTTCTAAAAATCGAAAGCCGGCCGATTCATGGCCGTCCGTGGGAGTATCAATTTTTTCTGGACGTGCAGACCGGCGACCCTGGAAAGCTGCATGAAGCGCTGCACGAAGTGCGCGGCACGACGAGTTTTTTCCGCTTTCTGGGAAGCTACGCGCCTGCGGGTCCCGCGGGGCCGACATAAGAGCAGATCCTCGCTTCGCTTGACAACCACGAGGAGCCGCGGAGAGAGCCCACCGAATCTTTGACTCCGCGGCAGTTACGCGGATAAAATCCCAGCGCACAGTCCAGCTATGATTGGAGCAACGCTCGGGCAGTACAAGATTGTCGAGAAACTCGGCGGCGGTGGAATGGGTGTGGTGTACAAAGCCCAGGACACCAGGCTGGGCCGCTTTGTTGCGTTAAAATTCCTTCCGGAAGACGTAGCCAAAAATCCTCAGGTGTTGGAGCGCTTCCAGCGTGAGGCGCGCGCGGCATCGGCCCTGAATCATCCCAACATTTGCACCATCCACGACATTCAGGAGCACGACGGACGCGTCTTCATCGTCATGGAGTACATGGAAGGCGCGACGCTGAAGCACTTAATTGGCAAGCAGCGATTCGAATTGGAGCGGCTGCTGGACATTGGGACCGACGTCGCCGAAGGACTGGACGCGGCACACAGCAAGGGCATCATTCACCGCGACATCAAACCGGCCAACATTTTTTTGACGGAACGCGGGCACGCGAAGATTCTGGATTTTGGTTTGGCGAAACTCACGCTTTCCGACAAGAGCATGGAAGGCGAAACAGGCGTGAGCAACGTCGGCAACGATCAGACCGAAGACCATCTGACCAGCCCCGGAAGCGCGGTAGGAACCGTTTCCTACATGTCACCGGAGCAGGCGCTAGGCAAGCAGTTGGACGCGCGGAGCGATCTTTTCTCTACGGGCGCAGTGATCTACGAAATGGCGACTGGCGTTTTGCCATTCAAGGGCGACACTTCGGCCGCTATTTTCGATTCGATTCTGCACCGTGCGCCGGTAGCGCCGGTGCGCTTCAACGATGAAGTTCCCGACGAACTGGAACGCATCATCAATAAGGCGCTGGAGAAGGATCGCGACCTGCGCTACCAGCACGCTTCGGATTTGCGCGCGGATTTGAAGAGGCTGAAGCGTGAAACAAGCTCCAGCCGCTCGATGGTACAGCAATCGGCGGAGGAACCGGTCCTTCCTGCCGCGGAAGCGGGCGGCAAAAGAATTTCCAGCGGACGACAGGAGGCCGCAACGACTTCGCGCCCACGGGCTTCGCAACCCGCAGGTGGTGCAACGGATGCTGCGCCTGGCCGTTTGCGCGGCTATGCACTCGGGATCACGGCAGCGGCTGCAATTGCGGCGCTGGCCGGTGGACTGTGGTTTTGGCGCGCGCATGGGTCCGCAAAGCTCTCGGAAAGAGATACGGTGGTCCTGGGCGATTTCACCAACACTACCGGCGATTCCGTATTTGACGGGACGTTGCGGCAAGGGCTGGAAGTGCAGCTGGAACAGTCGCCGTTTCTCAGCATGCTCTCGGAAGAACGCATCCAGCAGACGCTGAAGCTGATGGAGCAGTCGCCGAACGCGCGGCTGAGCCCGGAAGTTGCACGCGAGGTTTGCCAGCGGACGTCGAGCAGCGCAGTGCTGAACGGCTCCATCGCGCAAATCGGCAGCCAGTACACGCTGATTCTGAAAGCGGTGAATTGCGCGACGGGCGACACGCTGGCCAGCGTGCAGGAACAGGCCGGCGACAAGAATCACGTGCTGGACGCGCTGGCGAAAGCCGGCTCGGACATGCGGGGCAAGCTGGGCGAATCGCTGGCGACGGTAAAGAAATTCGACACGCCAGTGGAGCAGGCGTCGACATCATCGCTTGAGGCGTTGCAGGCCTACAGCCTGGGCAGAAAGATGACCGGCGCCAACGATTTCGCTGCATCCATTGCGCCGTTGCAGCGGGCGATCAAACTGGACCCGAATTTCGCCATGGCCTACGCAGCCTTGGGAACCGCATACAACAACATCGGGGAAGCAGGGATGGCGGCGGAGGCCGGCAAGAAAGCATATGAACTGCGCGACCGGGCCAGCGAACGGGAAAAGCTGTACATCGACACGCATTACCACAACTTCGCGACGGGTGACATGGAGCAGGCAGCGAAATCGTACGAAGCATGGCTGCAGAGCTATCCGCGCGACGAGATTCCTTACACCAACCTGGGTTCGATCGAAGCGCTGATGGGGCGGTACGACAAATCACTGGAGTATGGGCAAGAAGCGTTCCGACTGAATCCCAGCGGCTTGAACTATTCGAACCTGGTGACGGCATTTATGGTAACCAACCGGTTCGACGAGGCACGGGCTACGGCGGAAGAAGCCCAAGCCAAGAAACTCGATTCGCCGTATCTGCGAGCGGCCCTCTATCAGTTGGCGTTCCTGAAAAATGACAGGGCGGGAATGGCGCAAAATGTGGCGTGGGCCGCGGGCAAGCCCGGCATTGAAGACGTGATGCTGGCGATGGAGGCGGATACCAACGCCTACTCCGGCAAATTGAAACGCGCGGAAGAATTGACGAAGCAAGCGGTGAATTCCGCCTCGCATGCCGATCAGAAGGAGACCGCGGCGCTGTATGAGGCGGAGGCGGGAGCGCGGCAGGCATTTTGTGGAAATGCCGGGGCCGGCAAACAGCACGCGGAAGCTGCACTGGCGATGAGCAATGGGCGTGATGTGCAATATGTCGCCGGAGTGGCGCTGGCATATACCGGCGATAACGCCCGAGTGCAAGCGTTGCTGAACGATTTCGCGAAACGGTTTCCGGATGACACGCTGGTGAAATTTATTTACGCGCCGACGTTACGAGCCGGACTGGCGCTGGCACGCCACGATCCGGCGAAAGCGGTGACCGAACTGCGGATCGCCATGCCGTACGAAACCGGACAGGCAGTATCGGCGGGCACC
The DNA here is from genome assembly GCA_035607085.1 of Candidatus Eiseniibacteriota bacterium. GTDB lineage: Bacteria > Acidobacteriota > Terriglobia > Acidiferrales > UBA7541 > Acidiferrum. Next base: position 39,619 of record DATMZI010000080.1, read on the forward strand.
ATTTCCGTAGCGCTCTATCCAGCATACCTTCGCGCCGAAGCGTACCGTGCGTTGAAAAAAGGCCCGGAAGCCGCCGCCGAATATCAGAAGATTGCGGACAATCGCGGCGCGGTGATCAACGGAACGATCGGAGTATTGGGGCGACTGGGGATGGCGCAAGCGGCGGCGCTCAGCGGAGACAGCGCGAAAGCAAAGATTGCGTATCAGGATTTTCTGGCGCAGTGGAAGGATGCTGACGCGGACATACCGGTGCTGAAACAGGCGAAGAGCGAGTACGCAGCATTGCACTAAAGGCACTGACGCGGAGAGAACTTAGAAACAGCAAGGCCGGCGGTTGGCCGGCCTTGCTGTTTTTTTGTCGAAGCGGCTTCCGGTGCTGCACGGCACAGACTGAACTCTGTGCGACATGGAAATTAACAATAGGCGCAATCCGCGTCTGCGATGCCGCCGGTCATGTCGTCCTTCATGCGCTTCAGACGGCGGCCCAGGCGTTCGGCCATCTGGTGACGCGCGCGCCACAGGCGGGCCTTCAGCGTGTTTTCGGTGACTCCGAGCTTTTTGGCGGCTTCGCCGGTGGAATAGCCCTGCACTTCGCGCAAAACGAATGCCGTGCGCAGAAGGGGCGAAAGCTCGTCGAGATTCTGGTTGATCATCTCGCGCAACTCCGTTCCGGCGTAGACCTGCTCCGGATTCGGTGAGTCGTCGGCAAAGCGTTCGCTGGCCGGCAACTCGTCTTCGCGCGGCGAATCGTCGAGCGAAACGGCCGGTCGAGACTTGGCGCTGCGACGGCGCATCAACGCTGCGTTGATGACGATGCGCGTCAGCCAGGTGGAAAATTGCGAACGCCCCTCAAAGCGCTTCAGGTTGCGGTAGGCGGAGAGGTACCCGTCTTGCAGGGCGTCTTCGGCGTCTTCGGTATTTCCGAGGACACGCAACGCAGTCTGGAACAAGGGGCGCTGGTAGCGGCGAAACAGCATTTCGACCGCCTGCGCGTCACCCCGTTGACCCGCCCGGATCAGCTTCGCTTCATTCGGCTCAGTTGCCACTGCGACTTGTGTTGCCATTGTTTCCCCCATTTGACTTAGAAACTCGGTTCGGAAAACTTTTATTCCCCGTTTGTATTTCTTTTTGTATTTCTCAATGCACCGGCGCACTGGCTCCCTTCGGCGGCTTCTTCAACAGCATCATGACCGGGATCACTGCAAAGAAGACGATACCCAGCAGGTAAAAGTTGTCGACAAACGCGAGCATCGCCGCCTGGCGCTGTACGGTGCCGTAAATCATCCCGTAGGCTTGCGAGAGCCCGCCGGGTCCGCCGGAGCCGCCAGAACTGAGACTGGCGGCAATAGCGTGCAGCTTGCTCTGAAACGTGGTGCTGAGCGTGTTGACGTGTTCCATCAACTGTGACTGATGAAACTGGGTGCGGCGCTGCAGAAGCGTGGTCACGGTGGCGATGCCGACGCTGGCGCCGACATTTCGCGCCAGATTGATGATGCCCGTGCCCATGTTGGTTTTGTCTTTCGGCACAAAGGCAAACGCCGAAACGTTAATGGGGATGAACAGAAACGCGAGGCCGAAACTCTGCATCATGCGGGCTAGGACCGCATGTTTGTAGTCGATCTGCAGATTCCAGCCGGCCATCACAAACAGCGCCAGCGCGGAAATGGTGCAGCCGAAAGAGATCAGGTATTTGGTGTTCACGCGCGACACCAGGAAGCCGACGACCGGCATCATCAGCATGATCACCGCGCCGCCCGGCGACAACGCGAGCCCCGCGAGTTCGGCTGTATAACCCATCATTTCCTGCAGGAATTGCGGGATCAGGACCGTGCTGGCATACAGCACAAACCCGAGGAAGAACATGGCCAGCGTGGCGACCGCAAAGTTCCGGTCCTTTAACATCCGCAAGTCCACGACCGGATGCTTCTGCCGCATCTCCCAAAGAATTCCGGCGACGATGCCGATCAGCATCAATACAAAGAAGACCTGAATAAAGCCGCTCGAAAACCAGTCTTCGCGCTCGCCTTTATCGAGAATTATCTGCATGCTGCCCAGGCCCAGGCTGATCAAGGCGATGCCGATGTAATCGACGCGGAAGCCTTCTTTAATCTTCATGCGCTTCATGTACGGCGGATCGCTGACAAGAAACGACGTGAGCAGCAATGAAAGAATACCGACCGGCACATTGATGTAAAAAATCCACCGCCAGGAAAAATTGTCAGTAATCCAGCCGCCGAGCCAGGGGCCGATGGTCGGCGCGACGACGACGGCCACGCCGTATACAGCGAAGGCCATACCGCGCTTTTCGAATGAAAAGGTGTCGTTGAGAATGGCTTGCTCGCTCGGTTGCAAACCGCCGCCGCCGACTCCCTGCAAGATTCGGAAGAACACCAGCACGCCGAGACTCGGCGCGAGGCCGCACAGAAAGCTGCTGATGGTGAACAGCGCAACGCAGGACATATAAAAACGCTTGCGGCCAATCAGGCCGGACAGCCAGCCGGAAAGCGGAAGCACGATGGCGTTCGAAACCAGATAGGAAGTGAGAACCCAGGTGGATTCATCGGCGCCGGCCGACAGGCTTCCCGAAATGTGCGGAAGCGCAACGTTGGCGATGGAAGTGTCGAGCACTTCCATGAACGTGGCGAGCGTTACGGTAACGGCGATCACCCAGGGGTTGATCGAGCCGTCCGGCATCCGCAATTTCGCTAGGAACCTGTCTTTCACTGCGCGCTTGCTCTCCCCTCGGATTTTTCTACGCTGCCGCTAGCTGCTTCTTTCACTTGGAAATCACCGTGGCCACCACGTTCATGCCAGGCCGCAAAACCGCTTTCTCTTGCGGAATCGGATCGAGAACGATTTTTACGGGAACGCGCTGCACGACTTTGACGTAGTTGCCGGTGGCATTTTCCGGCGGCAACAAGCTGAGCACTGCGCCCGTTGCGCCGGCGATAGAATCCACATGGCCGCTGAACGTTTTGCCGTAGGTGTCCACTTTCACTTCCGCTTTTTGGCCGGCTTTCATGGAACGCAACTGCGTCTCCTTGAAATTCGCGGTGATCCAGACATCGCGCAGTGGCACGACGACCATCAGTCCCTGGCCCTGCTGAACGATCTGGCCGACTTCGACTTGCTTGTGGGTGGCGACGCCATCCACCGGAGCGACCACCGTCGCGTATTCGAGGTTCAGCAGCGCGGCTTCGACGGCGGCGCGGGCCTGCTCGACTTTGGCAATTTTCCCTTGCGCGTCGGCTTGACGCATCAACACTTGCTTGGTATCCGCTTTTGCGGAAACCACGCCGGCTTGCGCCTGCAGTACGCGCGCCTTGGCCGCGTCGAGTTGTGCCTTGGCGATTTCAATGCCGCGCTCGGCTTGCGCCAGCTTTTCCTGGTCAGCTTTCAAGGCGCTTGCTGTTGCATCGGCATTGGCTTTGGCGGCGTCGAATTGCTGTTTGGAAATCTCACCCTTCTCTAGCAACGGCGTATAACGTTCAAGGTCGGCCTGCGCCAAAGCGGCGTTGGCTCTGCTTTTTTCCACATTGGCCTGTGCCCAGGCGAGGTCCGCGGTTTTTGCCTGATCGTAGGAAGTTTCCGCGCGCATCAGGTCGGCCTGAGATCCGGCGAGTTGCGCATCCGCGCTGGAAGTGCCGCTCTGCACGCTAAGCTGCGTTCTTGGCACGTCCACACCGGCGGACTTGGCGTCGCTTTCGGCGAGGGTGAGTTGCGCCTTGGCTTGCTCGAGCGCAGCTTGATAATCGCGAGGGTCGAGCTTCACAAGAATTTGTCCAGCCTTTACTTCCTGGTTGTCGGTTACCTGAACTTCCGCGACGCGGCCGTAAATCTTGGAAGAAATTGCTGTAATGTGACCATCGACCTGCGCATCGTCAGTGCTTTCACGATTGCGGTAATAGAGGAAAAGACCGACCAGCGCAGCCAGAACGACCAAGCCTGCACCGAGCAGCAAACGCTGGGTCCTGGGATTGGCCAAACCCTTTGCTGGCGGCGGCTCAAGCCTCAGCTCTTCAGTAGTGGGCCTAACCCTGCTTGCGTTCTCCAGACCGACTTCGATCTCGACACTCATCCCCGGGTCCTCTTTTCTTACTTCGCGTAAACCTTTTCCATCTGGCCGACGGACTTCGCAAAATCAGCGCGGGCCTGGTTGAAGCGGTAGAGCGCGGCAATCTGGTTGTCGTGGGCGCGGGCGAGCGCGTCCTGGGCTTGAATCACTTCGATGTTGTTGGCGACACCGGCTTTGAAACGGTCGCGCGCCTGGTCCACTTCTTCCCTCGACAGCTGCACGCCCAGATTGGCAACTCCCACTTGGTTGCGCGCGGATTTGAGGTTTAGGAGCGCGGTTTTGACGTCGAGCGCGATTTGGTTGCGCAGGTCCGCTTGCTGTTCGTTGAGAACCTTCAACTGCAGATCCGATCGCGCGATTTCCGCGTGTGTCCGTCCCCCTGTGAAGATCGGCACAGCCAGCAACGCCTGGTAGTTGTAAACGGGAATTCCGTTGTTAAGCCGCGTTCCTTCGTAGGCCCAATTTCCCTCTACCCGCACAGACGGCAGCCGTAAGGCTTCGGATGCCTTCTTGTCGTACTGCGCCGCCTTGGTTTGTTCCTGCAGCGCTTTCCACTCCGGACGCGTTCCGACCGCCTGGTCGATGCTCGCGTCGACGTCGGGTTGTGGCGTGTCGAAGAAACTCAGTGAATCGGCCAGCTGAATTTCCTGTCGCGGATCAAGATTCAGCAGCCGGCTCAAGCCAAATAGAGAAGCTTCGCGATCTGTTTCAGCCACCAGCAAGGCCTGTTTTTCGTTTTGCAGCTCCACGTTTGCTCGGAGCGTGTCGATCCCTGTTCCCACACCTTCTTTTTGCAGGTCGGCCGCCTGGTCATACAGCGCCTGGGCCAGCTCCACTCGCGATTTCGCAGCGTCCACCGTGGCCATCGCGCGCAGCGTGCCGATATACTGCGAGACTACCAGCAGAATCACCTGTTCGCGGGTCGACAGGCTGTTCGAGAGGCTGGCATTCGCTCCCTCCCTTGCGGACTTGTATCGGTTCCACAACGTCAGATCAAACACCGGCGCCCCGAAGTTTGGTCCGGTGTTGAATATATTGATTGGACCGATGTGGCCCGGAACACCCGGAAAAGGCAGCGCACTTCCCAGCTGCTCCTTCAAATTGAGCCGTCGTACCGAGTCCGATACGCCAAAATCGGCCTGCGGAAGCAAAGCCGCGCGCGCGATGTTTTTGTCCTGTACCGACTGGGCCGCTTGCAGCACCGCAATCTGCGCGGTCGGATTCTGTTTCAGCGCCAGGCCCACCGCGCGATCCAATGTCAACTCGAGCGGAGCGTGGTCGGTCTGAGCCGCGGCCGACGATGGCTGCTGGGCGCGAATCCCGGAAGCGCCGCACAACAGGCCAAGCAACAAGACGTAAAAGATGATCGGCGTCTTTTTGTCCGAGCCGCTTTCGTTGCGCGGGCTCGATTTCTGTTGGCCGACGATTTCCTTCACAATGGCCTGATTCAGACAACCGTCCGCGATCAACTGGCCCCCTTCGTGGTGCATGGTTTTCAGCAGCATTTTGCCCGCTCCGTCGATGAAGCTCACCCCGCAGAGGTTCACGTTGAACTTCTCCTGCGGCGACGCGGAGCGGAGTTCGCGCCAGCACTGCTCGAGGGTGGCGACATTCTGGCCCGCCAAACGACCCTCTACACTCAGGATCGTCTTGGATTTCTTTTTTTCGGTGGTGACTCTTAGCATGGCTTGTTTACGGGCATATGAGATGCAAAAACGCCTCCAAAGTGTGCGAAAGTTTCGTTAAACCGTATCTTACTGAAAAAAAGTAGCTTACATGAATCTAGGCGCCCCGGCAGTAATGCCCATTAGCCCATATATGGGCAATTATACGCCCCGTGGCCACTAATTGTTAGCCCATATTTGGTCACCATGACCACTCGCTATGCAGCAAGCTCGCTCTACGGCGCGCTCCCTACTGTTTCTTTCAGGAAGTGTGCGTCAATATAGAAGCGCGACAGAAGCGTGTACTGCCCGCGAGGGCGCAAAATCCAAGATCGGAACGTCCAGAACCACGCATGACACTCCTTCAACGTGGCGCCTTCTTCGCAGTTTTTTCTTGCTCGATGCTTTTTCTGAATGTTGCGCGGGGACTGGCGCAGGAGCCGGAAAAGCCGGAAGCGCCCGCGGCCAAGCCGCAAGGTCCGCCAGAGGAGAGTCTGAAAGTGATTGCGGCGCAAGCGCCTTACGAACCGATCTCGGGGAAACAGAGAATCGGGTGGGCAGCGCTGCAGACCTTTGGGCCGGAGAGTCTGCTGGTAGGGACGCTGAGTGCGGGGATCGGAACCGCGCGTGACAAGCCGGAGGAGTACGGCCCGCACTGGGATGGCTTCGCGAAGCGGTATGGAATGCGTTTCACCGGTATTGCGGCGAGCAACACCATCGAGGCGGGGCTGGGGGCGCTGTGGGGAGAAGATCCCCGCTATGTGCGCAATCAAAATCTTCCGTTCAAGAAGCGGATCGGAAACATCTTTTTACTCACGGTTACGGCGCGCAATCGCCAAGGGAAACTAATGCCGGCGTATGCGAGGTATATCGCGATTCCGGGGAACAACTTTTTGTCGAACACTTGGCGGGTGAGCAGCGGATCCACCACGAATGCGGCGCTGACGCGCACGGGCTACGGATTTCTTTCTGAGATCGCGAGCAATGCCTGGAGCGAGTTCTGGCCGGACGTGAAACGGATTGTGTTCAAGAAATAGTCTCGCAGATAGCCGGGTCAGCGCTTCACGGCAATGGCCTGCAATTCGAAGTGGCCGCCGCGCAGGAGCGAAGCGGCGCCGATGAATTCGCGAGCCGGCATTTCCTTGGTGAAATACGATTTGTAGATGGGGTTGAACTTTTCGAACAGGGACAGGTCGGTGCAGGAAATCTGAACGTACACCAGATCATCAAAGGTCATACCCGCCTGCGCGAGAACTTCCTTTTCGCCATCCAGCAAGAGCTTTATTTCGTCTTCGATTTTGTCGGGCGCTTTGCCGGTTTTGGGATCGAGGCCGATGCGGCCCGCGAGATACAGTGTATTGCCGGTAAGTACGGCGTCGCTGAACGGCGCTTGAACGGTCTTGCCAGGGAGATCGATATATTTGCGGGCGGATTGAGGCGTGGGCTGCGAAGAAAGCCCTGCGACAGTAAAGATTCCGGCAACCAGCAATAGGGCCAAAACAATTCCCACTCGGCGATTCATGAAATGCTCCTTCTTTGCTCGCACCGTGCGACGGCGAAGCTGGCCAGGGTGCGGGAAAGTGTAGTGTGCCCGCGCCGTGGCTGCAAGGACGAATGCAAAACACCGGCTAAAGCGCGATCCAGCCGACGCGAATGAAGTAGAGGGAGGTTACGCCGACCAGGATCCAGAGCAGCAAGCCCTGCACCAGGGGACGCCAACCGACTTCTTTGAGCGTGGCGCGGGAAATTCCGGTTCCAATCAGGAACAGGGTCACGGTGAGCCCCAAGCGGCCGAGTTGGAAAAACATCTGGGAAAGGCGCGGCTCCTGCGGGCCGTAAGTGTTGACGACGGCCGCCAGGCAGAAGAGGAAAATGAACCACGGAATTTGCACCTTGGAGCGGCTGTGCCTGACAGCGGCAGTGGCAAGCGCCAGCGGCACAATCCAAAGAGCACGAGCGAGTTTTACCGTCGTCGCGATCACCAGGGCTTCATTGCCGTATCGCGAGGCGGCTCCGACGACAGAACTGGTGTCGTGAATTGCGAGAGCCGACCACAGCCCAAACTGGGATTCGGACAGCCGCAGGGCGGCGCCGATAGAAGGGAAGATGAACAACGCCACGGAATTGAGGATGAAAACCGTGCCAAGGGCTACGGCCATTTCGTCCTCACCGGCTTGCAGAATCGGCCCAACGGCCGCGATGGCGCTGCCTCCGCAAATCGCCGTTCCGATGGAAATCAGATAAGAGGTTGTGCCGCGAACGGAAAGCAGCTTGCCGACGAAAAAGCCCGCCAGCAATGCGAAAGCGATGCCCAGGGCAGTGTAAAGGAATCCATTGCGGCCCGCTTTGAGCACTTCATGAAGATTCATGCCGAAACCCAGCGCGACGACGGAGGCCTGCAACAGGAACCTGGCTAACGCGCGGCTATCCACCGAATAGGGATGCTGCAAGGCGAGCCCAAAGACGATTCCCGCGCAGAGAGCCATGGGCGGAGAAATGAAACCCGTGGCGCTGATAATCAGCAGAAGAAAGAAAACAGTTTTTGTGTTCATTCGGAAAGAAGGACTAGTGTACGACGACCTAGCTTAGAACGGCTGGGCTCGTGATAGAGTGCTGCGAAATCGAGGGAGGCAAGGGATGTCCGGAACTCTGGCAAACTCCGCGGGAAACGCGCCGGCGAACCCGGGAGGTCCAAGCGCTGGAACTGCGAAGAAGAAATACGGGTGCGGCTGCCTCGGTTCCATGACTGGACTGATCGTTCTGGTGACGGCCCTGCTGGTGTTGCTGAATCCGTGGTCGCTACACATGGGCGGCCGGTGGACGCCGGCGCTTACCTGGCATGGCGTGGGGACGCTAAGCTCTTCGACCGGGGCTAAGTATGGATTCTACCTAGAGGTCACGCCGGAGATGTCGCGAGGACGCGGCGGCTATTCTGGGGGACACCAGAACATGCGGGGCACGGCGAAAATCTGCACGCCGCAAGGCGGTATCTATTCCATGACGGTAAGCGGTTATTTGAAGAACGCGTGGCTCGATGCCGACGGAAAACCGATCACCTTCTATTTGCGTTCCCTGAAGGATGCGCCGACTAAACTTCGCATCGATCTGTATGGATCATGGCAGGGACAGGAAATGGTGCTGGAAGACAAAGGAAACATGGCGATGTCGTTTTCCGCGGACGGAAATGCCAAGGGCTACCTCAAGGGAGTGAACGCTCCAGAGGAAAGCACCACCGGCAAACTGCGGTATGCAGCCGAGAACGAGTTTGCTTCTCTATGCGGACAGAAGGACCAGAACAGCTTTTAAGGCGAGCTTAGCGGGATTAGTTCTGAGGTGCGCTGCCGATGGGGGAGGAAGTCTTCGCTGACGCGCCCGGAGATTTCGTTTTCGACTTCGGCGCACGGCGGGCCAGCTGGTCAACGACTTGACCGGCAAGGGCCAGGCTGACGCGGCAAGCGCTGTCGTTGATGCGGCACTGAGCCAGCGTAAGCCCGCAGCCGCAATCGCAGGATTTGGCGTTCAATTGGCGAAGGGCGCCCGATTTCTGTTCGGCGGTCAGCCTGGAAAAATCCACGCCAGGGAGTTCGGTGGCGTGCTCGGCGTTTTTCAGAAAAACCTGGCCGTTGTCCTCAAAGTATTCGACTTTGCCGTCCACCGGCATGCCCAGCATGGCTTTCAGTTCGCGCTCGTAAAGGGTGGGATCGTTCAAGCCAACGTGCTTCTGCACCACACGGCCCTGCGCATCAATCACGAACGAAGTTGGGAGAGCCGCTACCCCTCCGTATTCGCGGACGACGTCGTCTGATGCCATGGCCACACGATAATTTATGCCGGAATGCAGAACAAAGCGACGCACCTCGTCCGCATCATCTTCCTCGGTGGCTAAGGCAATAATCTCGAGTTTGTCCGGGTAGCGCTTTTGCAGATCCACCAGATCGGGGATTTCTGCGCGGCACGGGCCGCACCAAGTGGCCCAAAAATTCAGCAGCACAACTTTGCCTTTGGCTTCGGTGAGCGAAACGGGTTTTCCGTCCAGATCGTTGAGCTGAAAGGCTGGAGCGGTATCGGGATTCTTGACGAAGCGAATCGGCTCGGCTTTTGGGGTGTCCTGTTTGGCACGCATGGCATCTGCGTGGGTGGTTGGAGTCCGGCCACAACCTGTGGCAAAAACAACCGCCGCGAGACTAGCGAGCAGCATCTGTTTATGGCAGGCGTTCATTTTATGTTTCAAGTTTAGCAGGAAAGAATGGGTTGGACAGGCCCCCGGGGACGTCCGGAAGCGGCTTCAGTTAGCGATTCTCTGGGAAGCGGCGCCTAAAATGCGGCGGCTCTTCTTTTCTTGAACCAGGACGACTGCCAGAAGGTTTTCGCGTTTCCAGCCGGATTTCAGCTTCAGCGAGGCATCGCCTTGAAATGCCGATGAGCCGGCTCGGGAGTCTGCATTGCCGATGTGGCGAAGAGATCGCAGCACCGAGGCGTGGCTCAGGTTGCGGCCGGCGTTTTCGCCGCGCGCGACCTGGGAAGCAAGCCCACTTTCTGTAATGGCCAGCCAGACTTCGGCAGAATCGCCGGGCGACAGCTGCGCGAGTTTCCCTACGCTCACGGCAAAATGAGGTTCATTGGGATTGCCAGCGCCAGAAGCAGCCATCTTCACCACGGTGGCTGGAAGGCCTTGGGCTTCTTGAACGGCTTTGACGGCCTGGTCGGTACGGCTGCCTATCAACTGCACGCGGCCGTTCACCACCATTTGCGGCGTGTACGGACCATCCTGACGGAACGCCGCCGCATACACTTGCTGCCGGTCGGTCCACTCAACGGACGAAAATGGATCGACCCAGCCTTGCTGATTCCAGTAGTCCACGTGCTCTTCGATGGCGATAACTCGGACGCCCTTGAACGGCTGTGCGGATTCCATCTTCGCGAGGAGCGCGTCCGCAGGGGGGCAGCTGGAGCAGCCTTCGGAAGTAAAAAGCTCGACGACTACGGGAGCGCCTGAAGGTGATTCGGAGGCCGGCTGAGCCGAAGGGTCGCCGCTTTGCGCTCGCGAATGCAGCGCAGAGAGAACCACGACAACGGCGAGAGATATCGAGACGCGTTTCAGCTGGTTCGCTCCCCAGTCCAACTTGAGATGTTCCCTCGACCAGAAAGTGTCCGACAAAACGGTAAAAGCCCTATCAAAATTCAGTTCGCTTACCGGCCGGTAACCACTTCCCGAACTACGCCCGGCTCGCCGCGTTCGCGGGCCAGATACTGATCGTAAATCCAGCGGTAGGTCTTTTCCAGCCCTGTGCGGAGGGGCGTGTCCGGCTCCCAGTCGAGATATTTTTGAATCAGCGTGTTATCGCTGTTGCGGCCGTTCACGCCTTTGGGGGCGCTTAGATCATAGTTGCGCTTCAGCTTGATCCCCGCGAAATCTTCGGCCAAGTCAACCAGCTGGTTGATGGTTACGGCTTCGCTCGAACCCAGGTTGATGGGCTCTTCGATTTGCGACTCCATAATCTTGTCGATGCCTTTGATGCAGTCGTCGATGAACATGAAACTGCGAGTCTGATTTCCCGTGCCCCAGATTTCGATCTCGTGCTTTCCGCAGATTTTTGCTTCGATGACTTTGCGGCAAATGGCCGCCGGAGCTTTTTCGCGGCCCCCATACCACGTGCCCCACGGGCCATAAACGTTGTGGAATCGGGCAACGCGACTGTAGAGACCGAAATCCTCACGGAAATGTCGGCACATGCGCTCGGAAAAGAGCTTCTCCCATCCGTAGCCATCTTCAGCGAGCGCAGGATAGGCGTCTTCTTCTTTCAGCGAAGGAGCCTCGAAGGATTTCTGCTTGTCGGCGTTGTAGACGCAAGCCGATGAAGAGTAAAAGAAGCGCTTTACGCCGGCGCCCACCGCGGCCTGGAGCATGTGCGTATTGATCAGCACGGAAAGCATGCACAGAGCTTTGTTGTGCTCGATGAAGCCCATGCCTCCCATGTTGGCGGCGAGATTGTAAATGTCCGCCGCGCCGCGAGCGGCCGTTTCGCAGTTTGCTTTCAAATTGAGATCGAGCGAAAGATTTTCGACACCGTCGAAACGCTGATACCACTGGTCGAGCGGTTTGACGTCAACACCGCGAATTCGCTGGAACCCGCGGGCGCGGAGAGAGGCTATGATGGCGCCGCCAATGAAACCGCCAGCTCCGGTGACAAGGACAAGTCCCTTGGTATCAGTCATTACCGCCACCTCCCGCAGATCGCAGAAATTGTGTGTCGCCTATATCGGTGAGCTTGGGACATGCCGCGCCGTGGCAGTTCAAGCGAGCAAAACAGACGGTCCGGTGGGCTAAAAGAGGCTATCACACATTGGCAACGTCCTGAGATGCCGACCAGATGAAAGACTCAGCTATTAAGAAAGCGTCATTCGTCACGCGGCAAGCCGATGTATGCGACGGGTCGTGGGCGTGCAAGGATGATCGCTTCAGAAGGAATTGGCCTGCCTGACCTGCCTCTAGGCTCTTAGCATTCGGCGGGAAACCGAATGATTCCTGGCTTAGTCGCACGCAGACTGGCTTTTCGTTCGCTCTAGTCGCTCGCCGAAGGGTTCTCGATACTCGTCCATAAGCTGGCGCATGAACTTCTGCACCGTGGCGATCGCCGCGAACAAACGGCGCCGAAAGTCCGCGAAACGGGAACCGAGGCAACCGCTTTCGTCGTTTGCCAGGCCATCGGGCTCGAAACTGGTTCCACGGGCGTATGTCCCAGGAACTGAGGTACAGAAACGATGAAGCAAACTCAGCTTCTGTGCAGAATGCGGTCAAATTGAAAACTTTGGATCGCCTTCCAGAATCTCCATTGTAAGTTGTGGCTTGTTGCCTTTGCGCCATAGAGGAGTGTTATGTCGAACCCGGTAGGCAACGGGGCCTCCGTCTTCGCTTGCAGCGCGTTCTAGTGGACGCGGAATGCAAACAAATTCCGTTTGGAAGGTTGTGCTTGTAACCCGGACGACGGAATACCCATGTCCGCCCATGTCCACGAAAGAAAGGTGTGGCGACAAATCACGATTGGACACAGCTCGCGCTGCCACGATGTCGCCGCTTTGCTGGTATTCGATGCAAGAACGGACGCCATGCCTTAGCAATAGATTCACCGTCGGTTGTGGACGGGTGTCTTCCGGGCCCTGCCCCAGAAAGAGCATGCGGAGTGCATGGTCCTTCTGAAATCCATGTTCGAGAGCTTCGACCAAACCCGGAGCAGAGATCGAACCGGTGACGAAAGCGATTCCCACGGGAAGAAAGGGGTCAGGCGGGAGAGATGTCGCCGCCAGCCCGGCCCAGAAGCTGTGCCGGTCGCCCGCGACCGTGGCGAAGCCCGTTATGCCGTGCTCCCGCACAAAATCGTAAATCTCGCCTCGTTCGACAAATGCCGTGCTGTGGTCGCCGCTGCCGGCGAAGCTTGCATAGCCGGTCCACGGCCAGGGCTTGCCAGTGCCAGGCGGAAGATTTTGGGGATCGGCGCGCATGTCCAGGGTCGCCGTAGTGTTGCCCCATATTTTCCAGGTGGCCTTGGAGCTTTTCAGGCGTTCCAGGAACCAGGCCTTCTGTTCGGCCCCCAGGATTGTCTGAGGCGGACGTTCTTTCCAGATATTTGGAAGTTCGATGCTGCCGTCTCGGGAGCGGATCGTCGCCGGCGGCTGGCCGCCTTTGTAGGCGCGCGCCGCATCAAGAATTTTCATTGGTTCTTCGGGAATCAACTCGGGAAAATCGTCGCTGACGAGCCCCTTCGCTTCGGGCATGCCAGTTGGCTCTTCCGAACGATAGCTGCGCTGATCGGTAACGATAAGCTCCACGTTGCGGCCCCAGCGGATCGCGCGGTAACCCTTCAAGCTTCCAAGGGCGACGAGGTTGTTCCGCTCCTGGCCGAGCCCGTGGTCGTCGAATCTCGTGATGGGGATGTCCACCAGCTGCGGAGGATAAAACGCCTCGAGCGAACGAGAGTTTGGCCTCGCCATCCGGGCCGGCTGATATTCAAAGAATGCCTGGTTCGCAGCCACTTTCCGCGTCTGCGCGGGGCGCGTCTTGCCTTGGAACTTCTGAAAGGATTGCCAGCCGAGCCAGCTGAATTCGTGGTTGTCCCACATATTGACGAACGGCCAGCGGGCTCGCGCGTCCTGCAGGTCGGGATCGTGCAGGTATCCTTTATATACGGTGCGGTAGCCTTCGAGCGTCGTAGGTATGTGAAAGTCGCTTATCTTTTCTCCGTCCGGATACCGATAGACCTCGCGGATCTTGCGGTCGTACATTCCCTGCGGGCGATCTTCGGGATACCAGGTGATTTCATAGACGAAGTCGCCAAGATGCAGGACGAATCCGATCTGTTCGGCTTCCGGTGCGCGTTCGTCTTCAAAGATCATTCTGCGGTAAGCGTTTTGCGCGCCCTGCGTCACATTCTGGCAGCTCACGAACGCGAAGGAAATTGGCCGCGAATCATCGGAGTCCGGGGCGGTTCTTGTCCGTCCAATGCGGCTGCCGTTGCCGTCCTTATCCGCGAAGCGATACCAGTAGACGTGCGCCGGTTTCAGTCCTCCCGCCAGGACACGACAGGTCCAGTCCGCGGCCGGAGAGGCGTGCGTGGTTGTCGCGGCAACAACCCGCTTGAACGCTGTGTCTTCGGCCACTTCTACTCGCAGCTCCACTGGAGCGTTCGTCTCTTTCTTTGAATACCGGGTCCACAGCAGTACGCTCGTGCCGTCCGGATCTCCCGAAGCGACTCCTTCCACAAACAAGTCGCGCCGTTCGTGCCAAGGATTCCGGGATTCGGCCCCAAACGGATTACCCCACGCGGCGGTGGCGCCGATGGACGCAGCCATCTCGATGAACGAGCGTCTTGTAATCTTCGGCATGGTGTCCTTCCCCAAAAAGAAATAGACCCAACCACGCTAGCTTGCTGCTGCGGACTGCGGGCGTATGGCGATCGGACGATCAATCTGACTTGCGAATGATCGTCGTTCGTGACAGTTACACCAAAATGCAGCAACCGAAATGCGCAACAGTCACCAATGCCATAGATTACGTTACACGGAAAAATTGGGGAGTGGGGGAGCGGTTGAAACCGGCAGTCGGAGTTAAAAAGTACTCGAAGCCGAGCCGATATACACGCTCTGAAACATGCTGCTTGGGCAGAAACTCTAAATCTCGCCCTTTTTCGCGAGCATGGTG
>DATMZI010000121.1:0-13331 GCA_035607085.1 Candidatus Eiseniibacteriota bacterium
AAATAGCGCGAGCACCACGTACAAAACCCACTTCCAGCGACGAAAAAGAAACCAGGAGGACGCGCGCGACGAGTCCGAACTCATGTTCAGTACCCTCAAGATTAGAATGACCTGCCCCTGAAGCGGAAAAAGTGTCCTTAAACTAGCCGCAAGCCCTTGGATTTGCAAGTGATATCGCCTGGTTTCCAGAGGTCGCGAGCGAAGAACCTGTATCCCTGGCTCGCCCGGCGGACACCCACCGGAATCCCGGTGTCATTCGTCGGTAACCGGACTCTGTCCGCCGAACGGTTGCTGTGCGGCGCTCCGAGGGACCGTAGTCTGGGTCCGCCCGCGAGGAACAGCGGGAGTGGAGGCGGCAATGGTTGGGGCACTCGAAGGCAGCGCGGGTCGGAAGCAAAAAGCGGGACAGGCGCTGCTCGCAATTGGGGGCGTTGCGCTGCTTATGCAATTGTGGACGTTATGGGCGGAGGCAGGCGCCGCGTGGGGTCGGGGTGCGGCGGAATCGCTGGGCTGGCTCGGCGCACTGGGCATCGCCATGCTGCAAACGGTGGACTTCCTGGCGTGGAACCCGAACGCGATTTTGCTGAGCGCAACGCGGGTGCTGCTATTATGCTGGCCCGTGGCGGTGATGATGGTGGGCTTGGTGCTTTCGCGCAAAATGAATTGAAAGCGAACTTTAAGGAGATCTAGGGCAACCAGTGGTTAATCGGGACTCAAGGAAAATCGGATGGACATGGAGAACGACGATAAGAAATGGGGAAAGCCTCCCGCCTGGAAGGCGGACGATCTGCGCGATAGGGTGATGCGCGACGTGAATGACCGCATGAACGCCCGAATGCGTATGAGATCGTGCCGCAACGGCCGCTGGGGCAGCTTAGTCCCGGGTGCCGTCATTCTTGCGGTCGGGCTCATTTATCTGCTGGATAGTCTGGGATATGTCCGCGCCCGGCACTTTCTTCAATTCTGGCCGATGATCCTGATTTTCATTGGCGCTTCAAAGATCGGGCGTCGTGATTCTCGCATATGGGGCGTTCTGCTCCTGTTGTTTGGCGTTTTCCTGCAGCTGAGTGAACTCGGAATCGGCCACTTTACCTGGGGCCAGTTCTGGCCTTTGCTGCTGATCGCGGCCGGCGCCATGGCCATGTGGAGTGCAATCCAGGCTCGCAGGGTCATGCCCAAAGTGCCGGAGGGCAACTCGGATCCGCGAACTACCCTCGACGAGAGCGCTGTCTTCGGAGGTATCGAGAAGCGCCTGAACAGCCGCGAATTTCGCGGCGGACGGTTGCAAGCCGTCTTTGGCGGAATTGAACTCGATTTGCGCGACGCCGATATGGTTGAAAACGAAGCGGTCATTTATGCCAATGCCATCTTCGGCGGCATTGAGATGCGTGTCCCAGAAACCTGGTACGTTGCCGCGCGGGGGCAGGGCGTCTTCGGAGGTTTCTCGGACTCCACTCGCTACGCCCCGCCAGCTGATCCGGAGAAAGCCAGGAAAACGCTGGTGGTCCTCGGCACTGCGCTTTTTGGAGGAGTGGAGATCCGCAACTGAGGCTGCCATGGCGGACTCCGTAAAACCTCGGCGCTCCTTCCCGGGCCCAATCAATAAATTCGAGTGGGTAGGCGTTGCGGTAGTTCTGATTCCTGCGCTGGCAACACTTGGCAACCTGTCCTGGATTAACAGTACCGCCGTAGGCGTACCACTGGCGCTGTTCTCACTCTTCATTCCCCTTGCCGCTGGTTACGTCTGCAAGTTTACGCCACTGGACAGGTCCGTGCTGTGGCGCACGCTATTGACGCATGTGATGGCCGCGCAAGTGCTGAGTTTCTTGTGGACTCTGGTCGCGGGCCCTTTCGCAAGAGCGCTGAGTTACATTCCCCAGTTTCGCGGATTGGACAAACAATTTAGTTCCGATCTTTGGATCGTGTACGTCACCGGCTCGCTGGTCTATCTGATGTCTATTGCTTTCCAATACGTGGTGATCGCACAGAAGGCGGCGAAAGCGGTCGAATTGCGTGCGGTGGAGACTAGCATGCTCGCGCGCGACGCGGAGCTACGCGCTCTGCGAGCACAAATTAATCCGCACTTTCTATTTAATAGCCTGAACTCGATCAGCGCATTGACCAGCATCGATCCGGCGCGCGCGCGGGAAATGTGCCTGCTGCTGGCGGACTTTTTGCGTCTGACGCTGGGTATGGGTGAGAAACACGTAATCCGCTTCTCCGAAGAACTCGATCTGCTGGAAAAATTCATGGCCATTGAGAAGGTGCGCTTCGGTGAACGCTTGCACATGGAAGAAAACATTCACGAGGCCGCCAAGCGCTGCCAGATTCCGGCACTGCTGCTGCAGCCCTTGCTCGAAAATGCAGTGAGCCACGGAATCGCTTCGATGGCGGATGGTGGATGGATTCGGCTGCAAGCGGAAGTCCAAGACGGTCGGCTGGGAATCATGGTGGAAAACGACCGCGATGATGAAGCCCCACCGCGGCGAAAAAACGGAGTGGGACTGAAAAATGTCCGCAGCAGGCTGGAAGCGCGTTACGGCAAAGACGCTACATTTCGCATTGAAGCCAGCGAAGATCGGTTTCGCGTGAGCATGACGCTGCCCGCCGAATACGGAGAAACCACGTGAGCAAGGCCTCCAGGAAACTGCGCACGCTGATTGTGGACGACGAAGAACTTGCGCGCCAAGTGCTGCGTGAACTCTTGTGCGAGCACGGCGAAATCGAAATTGTCGCCGAGTGCAAAAACGGTCTGGAAACCGTCAAAGCGGTTGCCGAGCACAAACCCGACCTGCTCTTCCTCGACGTGCAAATGCCCAAGCTGACCGGTTTTGACGTGTTGGAACTAATCGGCAGCGAGATTTCGGTAATCTTCGTGACCGCTTATGACGAATACGCCATGAAGGCGTTCGAAGTGCATGCGGTTGATTATTTGCTCAAACCTGTCGGGAAGGAACGCCTGGCCGCGGCGCTGCAACGGGTGAAGGTTCATTCCCATGGGAGCAGGCCCAATCCCGCTGAACTGAGCGCCGCCTCTCGTCCTGCGGGACAGTTTGCTGAGCGCCTCGTGGTAAAGGATGGCACGCGCGTGACGCTGATCCCTGTCGCAAAACTCGACTACGCCGAAGCGCAAGACGACTACGTCGCACTGGCCAGCGAAGGCAAGAAGCACCTCAAACAGCAAACCATCGCCAGCCTGGAAGCAGCACTTGATCCCAAACAATTTGTGCGCGTGCACCGCTCGTACGTGGTGAATCTCGAGCGCGTCACACGCATCGAGCCTTATTTAAAAGACAGCCGCGTTGCGGTGTTATCCAGCGGCGTGCGACTCCCGGTAAGCCGCGCCGGCTATGCGCGACTGCAGGCGCTATTGAATGAACGTTCGTAGTCGGGCTTTTTGCAGGATTCTTTCACGCGGTGCCGGTGGGTGATTTCAGGCGAATGGAGGTTATCTCCAGCACCAGCCAATCTTTTCGCTCCACACCGTGCCGGTGTTTAATAAAACCGCGCGCTCTCACTTCCTGCTCCGCCAGCTTGGCCAGACTTTTCGCCGGACCGGAAACTTCAATCGACCGGAATGTCTGTCCCTCAAATGTCAGGTCTGACGTCAACTCCAAAGACCAGCCCGTGCTCTCTCCGCCGATTCCCATCGCGTGGGTAAGCCGGCCGATCAGAATGACCTCGCCGGGTTGGAGTGGCTTCTTCTGGGCGCACGAGTGGGGCGTTACGCAAATCAGCAGAAAGAAGAACGCACCGAGGCGTAGGGATGACCGCATAGTCATGCTCCTTTACCGGGAGTGCCCTAAAGCAATTCTCGCTGCGGCTGGACGAGGGCAATTGTAGCTCAGCCGCGGGCGGATCTTCCTCGCAAAGGCTATGATCCGTGCGAAGACAGAGTCGAGGCAAAACAGCTTAACAAGGCCTATCGGCCGCATCGGCCCGCCTCGGAAATTCCGTTACGTTTCTGCCCAGTCGCCTTTGGTACGCGGAAATGCCCGAATCCCGCAAGCCCGCGTACATCGTGCCCAATGAACCACCGTTGCCGTGATTCGGCGGCAGGCTAGGAACGGCGCCTGGCGATGATTAGCGTGATGTCGTCATGTTGTTCATGCGGACTGAAGGCCCGAACTTCGTTTACGATGGCGGCCATAAGAGGTTGGGGCGCGAGTTCGCCGTGCCGGCGGACCGTTTCCACCAGCCGCTCCTCTCCAAACTCTTCATAAGAATGATTTAACGATTCAGTGATGCCGTCCGTGTAGATCACCAGAAGGTCGTCCGGTTCGAGCGTAACGCGTTGCGTAACGCATTCCCACCTTGGAAACAATCCGATTACCGTCGACGTGGACGCAAGCCGTTCGAGAGAACCGTCCGCGCGGAACACCAGTGCGGCATTGTGACCGCAATTGGCATATTCCAGCTCGCTCGTGCGATCGTCGTAAACGCCAAAGAACATTGTCGCGTAGCGATCCTCCGGCGAGTTCTCGTAAAAAAGCTGGTTCACCGACTTCAGCAAACGCGGCAGATCATCCAATGCCAGCGCGTAACGGCTCCGCAGGTTGGCCTGAAGGTTGGCCATCAGAAGCGCGCCAGCAATTCCCTTTCCGCAAATGTCCGCCAGCACGAACGCAAGATGCCACGCCGCCGCATCCAGTACCCTCGTCGCACCTCGTTCCAGTCTCTGCGGTGAGCCAAGGTCCAGAAAATCGTAGTAGTCCCCGCCCACCTGGCGTGCCTGGATGCAACTTCCGGCGTAATCGAGCGTCGAAAGCGGCGGGAGGCATTGTGGAAACAGCCGCGACTGCACCTGCTTGGCGATTTCCAGTTCGCGCGCGACGTGTCTTTCGGCTTCCAGCTTTTCCGCGGCTTCGCGCCGTTCCGCTTCCACTGCGTGCGTCAACTCGTCGAAGCTCACCAGCGAAAAAACGTTTCCGTCAATGTCGCAAAAACGCGCGGAAGCGCTGCCCCAAACCGGCGTTTCGCGGCCAAGCAAACGGGCAGAAACGTCTCCGTCGGCGCCCGCGGGGGTGTGGTCGTACTTGATGCGGCGCAACCGTGGGGTGCTCAGAAAGCGCACGCCCCGCCGCGACCATTCCTGGAATTTCGTCGCCACATCCGAAGTGACCAGGACCACTTGCGTGGCCCGCCCAATCAGCTTGTGCTCCGCCGTTTTTGGCTTGGGTGCGACCAGTGCCAAAATCGTCGTTCCATCCGGCGGCGACACCGCCACCCAGCGTTCGCCCGACTGCAGTTTTGTATCGATCACCAGCCGAAAGCCCAGCCGCTCCCTGTAGAACTGCAAGCTGCGATCCACGTTGCGCACATACACCCGCACCGCGTGAATGCTCAGGAATGAATCAGGGGACAGCGAGGACGGGGAAACAGCCATGCACGGAATTATAAGCAGTTGGCCTTGCTTATTTCAGCTTTTCAATCAAGCGGGAACCGACCGTACCCAGATGCGCGAAGTCGCTGGTTTGCCTAGATGTAGTGTCCGCCCCGCGACTTTCAGCGTGAGCGTCTCATCGTATTCCCGCCGCGTAACAGCCAGGTGCGCCCCTGGATGCAGTTTCAGCTCATCCAGAAATTCCAGAAAGCCCGGGTCCTTCTCGTAAACGCAAATCACTTCAGCACGATCCTTGGCATTCAAGTCGGATAGCAGCACTGCTCCCTGCTTGCGCAGTTGGGCTGATCCGCCGCGCAGCGGCACTCCATGCGGACACGACTTCTTCCCCGCGAACCGTTTGAGCAAAAGCGCTTCCACTTCCGGAGAAATGGCATGCTCCAGCTGCTCGGCTTCGTCGTGCGCCTTAGACCACGGCAATCCGATCACATCCGTGAGCAGCAACTCCGCCAGCTGGTGGCGCAACGCCATCCGCTCGGCAACCGCTCGCCCTTTGCGGGTTAAATCGATTCGTCCGTCCCGCGCGACGCTCACCAGATCATCACGCCGCATCCGCTTCAGCGCCGCGGTGACCGCCGGGGGAGTGACACTCAATTCCTCCGCAATCCGCGCGCTAATCGGCGCCAGGCCTTCCTCCAGAAGCTCCCAAATCGCTTTGAGATAATCTTCCTGAGAAACGCTGGTTCTGGTCCTCTGCAATTTTTCTCCGTTAGGATCTGCGCCGTTGCTCTTTGCGCAGGCGTGTCGCGAGCGCTTCTATTCTAGTCCGAATGTCCTCGAAGATGCGCTGGTACACCTCGGGGTCTGCCCCGAACGGGTCTTCCACGTCCCAATCTTCAACCTTGTGCCAGTCGTTGCGCGGAAAGGCGCGGTGCCGATGGTAACCGCTCATGTTGATTACCAGATCGGCGTCCGCCCATGCGTGGTTCAAGATTGACTTCGAATACAAGCCGTCCGTTGGATATCCATTCGTTTGGAGCGTCTGCAAGGTCTGCTTCTGCACCACGCCCAGCGGGTTCAGTCCCGCGCTCGACGGTTCAAACAGATCAGCGGCGTCGCGCAGTGCTATGGATTCCGCCATGGGGCTTCGGCAGGAATTGCCGATACAGACAAACAGAACGCGCAGGCGTGGCAATGAAGGTCGCTGGCTAGTGCTCATCGCTAGGCGGTAACTTCTTCTCGCTCGGTGGTACGCGATTTGAGCAAACTTAAGAAGTGGTGATGCACTGCAGTGTCGGACGTAAGTTCCGGGTGAAATGTTGAAGCCAGCACGCTTCCCCTTTGCACCAGCACCGCTTTGCCGCCCTGTTCGGCTAATACTTCCACTTCACGTCCAACCTTTTCAATGATCGGCGCACGGATGAACACCATCTCCATTGGCCCGGGTTTCAATTTCGACGTGCCAAAGAAGACGTCACTGGCCAGCTGGCGCCCGTACGCATTGCGCAGAACAGTCATGTCCAGCAGGCCGAGCGATTCTTGCGCAGGGTGCTGCACTTCACTCGCCAGCAGAATGGCGCCCGCGCAAGTTCCAAAAACCGGCTGTCGGTTCGCGGCAAACCTCTTGATCGCTTCGAACAGCCCTTCCTCTTGCAGAAATTGTAGTTGCGTTGTGGACTCTCCGCCTGGCAAGACCAGCCCGCCGCAGCCGTCCAGATCGGCGAGCGTCCGAACTTCGATCGTTTCCGCCCCCAGTGAACGCAACATCTTGGCGTGGGCGGCAAAATCGCCCTGCACTGCTAGAATCCCGATTCTAGGAAGAGCTTTCGTCATCACCAGCCGCGTGTGGAAAGCAGATCCTTCTCTTCCAGCTGCCGCACGTCAATTCCCTTCATCGCTTCGCCGAGCTCTTCATGCGCTTCCAGCACCGCTTTCGGATCTTCAAAATGCGTGGTCGCTTTCACCACAGCCTTCGCGCGCACTTCGGGATCGCTGGACTTGAAAATTCCCGACCCGACGAATACTGCCTCCGCGCCCAGGCGCCGCACCAGCGCCGCATCCGCTGGAGTGGCAATCCCTCCCGCGGAAAAATTCGGCACCGGCAGCTTGCCGGTCTTGGCAATCTGGCGGATCAAATCGAGCGGCGCTCCGATTTCCTTCGCTGCTCGCATCAGCTCATCATCGCGAAGCGTGGTCAGCTTTTTCATTTCGCTAACGATCGTGCGCATGTGCCGCACCGCTTCCACCACGTTGCCCGATCCCGCTTCGCCTTTGGTGCGGATCATCGCCGCACCTTCCGCGATGCGGCGCACTGCCTCGCCGAGATTTCGCGCACCGCAAACAAACGGCACGCGATAATCGTGCTTCCAGATATGGTTCTCCTCGTCGGCCGGCGTCAGCACTTCGCTCTCGTCAATGAAGTCCACCTCGAGCGCCTGCAAAACCTCCGCTTCGGCGAAATGCCCAATGCGCACCTTCGCCATCACCGGAATCGTCACCGTTTCCATGATTTCGCGAATCACTTTGATCGAAGCCATCCGCGCCACGCCACCCTCCTTGCGAATATCCGAAGGCACACGCTCCAGCGCCATCACCGCGCAAGCGCCGGCCTTTTCTGCGATTTTGGCTTGCTCGGCATTGGTCACATCCATAATCACGCCGCCCTTGAGCATCTCGGCCAGGCCCACCTTCACGCGCCATTCATTCGCCGGGTTGCCCGCCGCTCCGTTTCGGCTTCCGTTTACTTTCTTCGTGTCCATAGTCCTCTCCTCAAAAACCAGAATCTCGTCGTCGCCGCCGGTAATCATCCTGAGTCCCGCGCGGCGGCACGAAGGATCTCAACGTTCACCTGGCCCCAACTTACAATCCCTGCCCGGCCACTACCGGCTGCACCAGGACCACGAACCGCCCCCGTCCACGCGCCAACAAGTTGCCTTGTGCGTCGTGGATCTCTCCGATGCGAAACCGATTTCTTCCCTTCTCTTCCTCCTGCCAGCCGCTCACTACGATCTCGGCACCCGTCGGTACCGGCTTGCGGTACTCAATACTCAGCTCCGCCGTCACCGCTCGTTCTTCTGACAATTTAGAAATCTTGCCCATCACTTCGTCCAGCAGCACCGCGATCACTCCGCCGTGTACAAATCCCGCGCCGCCGGCATAACGCGGTCCCAAAACAAACTTTCCGAGCGCTCGCCGCGCCTGGTGGTCCAGCTCAAACGTCAGCTTCATCCCAAATTCGTTTGCGCCGCCGCACCCAAAACAATGGTTCGCGGGATTCGGAGCCAGGATCAATTTTTCTGCCATCATCGCTCTGTGCTTTCTGGTCTCGGCGGCAAATTCTTTCTGCGCCTCAGACCAGCGCAACCCGGCTGCGCTCCGCGCGCCGCACACCGCGTTGCCGCTTCTTCATTTCGATGCGCAGCAAATCCGCGAGTGTCGCCGCGCCGCGTGCCAGTTCCTTTTCATCTAGATTGGCATACCCGAGCCGCAACGTGTTCGGCAAGTGCGATTGCACATAAAAATAGCGCCCCGGAGCAAACAGCAGCCCGCGCTCTTTTGCGTGGATCAGCAGCTCGCTGGCGTCGAAACCTGGCGGCAATTCCAGCCACAAACACATCCCGCCTTCCGGCCTCGTCCAGCGCGTTTCCTCCGGCATGTTCTTGCGCAACGCTTCATCCAAGGCAGTCAAGCGAGAGGCGTACACTTTGCGCATTTTGGCCAAGTGTTTTGAAAAGTAGCCGCGCCGCAAAAATTCCGCCAGTGTCGCTTGCGCCAGCTGGTCGGTATGCAGATCCGTCGTCTGTTTCACAATCCGCAAACGTTCGATCGCTGCGGGAGCGGCGACAATCCAGCCTACTCTCAGTCCGGGGAAGGCGACTTTCGCGAAACTGTCGATATGAATTACGAGATTCGAGCGGTCCAATTGTTTCAGCGAGGGCACTCTCTCTTCTCGCGCATGCAGCCGCGCGTAGATGTGATCCTCCACCACCGGAACCTGATGACGAGTGGCCAGTTCCAGCAATTTGCGCCGCGAGGCCAGCGGCATGGACGTACCGGTGGGATTGTGGAAATCCGGCGTCAGCACGATCAGTTTCACGCGATTCGCCGCCAGCGTCGCTTCCAACGCTTCCAGATCCACGCCCATCGGTTTCCCCGGCTCGGGATGGGTGTTCACTGGAACGCCTATGCAACGCGCCCGCGCGCCATTGAAAATCGCGACCGCGCCGGGATACGTGGGATTCTCCATCACGACGCAATCGCCCGGGCGCACAAAGGCCTTGCTGATCAAGTCCAGCGCCTGCTGGCACCCGTCGGTCACCAGCAAATTCTCGTCCTTCGCCACAATCCCATCCTGGTGCAGCAGTTCCAGCAGCGCTTCCTTGAGCGGTGCATACCCGTCCGAAGACCCAAGATTCAGCACGTCGGTCGCTTCGCGCCGCAGTACGGCATTCACGCAGATCTGCAGTTCTTCCACAGGAAAAAAGTCCGCCGCGGGGCGCGCCATCACGAAAGACAGTGAGTCTTCCGGCGCGCTGGCAGTCAGCCGGCTCAGAATTTCGTCCCCGCGCTCATCGGCAAACAGCAACTCCCACCTCAACCCGCCGTCGCCGCCAAGAGCTGGTGGCGGGGGAGTGAAGCGCAGGGCGTGGCCATTGCCATTTCCCTGAATGAACGTGCCACGCCCAACGTGTCCTTGAATCAGACCTTCGGACTCGAGTTCCGCATACGCGTTGGCCACAGTGGTCCGGTGCACGCCCAGTATATTCGCGAGCTCGCGGCTGGCCGGGATGCGGTCGCCCGGACGCAAATCGCCCGCGTGAACCAAAGCGCGAAGCTGGTCGCGCAGTTGGATATAGAGAGGTACGTGGCTCTCAGGCTGAAGGTGTATAGGAAGCATTGTCTCTCACCTGCAGCCAATTCTAGCAGATATTGGACTGACACAAGAGCCATTTTGTCTTTTCGCTAAACGGACCCGTCTTTCCGACGGAGAACCTGCAGTATGGATCAGTTTTGCTCCTCGGAGTCCGCGTCGGCCGCGGGCGCTAACGAGGGTTCGGATTCGGGATCTTCGCTTTTCTGCCCTTCTCGGAGCGGGTGGGCGCACAGCGTGGTGAAGTCGGCGTCGTCGCACTGATAGATCGACACCAGGGGCAAGTCTGCCTTGCGCACGCGGTAGTCGCCGCTGGACATGTCGTCCGACTGGTCCACCGACGTCGTCACAATGGAATTTCCGGCCAGCGCGCGCACGCGAAACTGCAGCGATGAAGCTTCGTAGTTGGCGAAGCTGAAACAGTGGCCGATACACGCACGATCGATCGAGTGGTAGATAAACGGTACCCGCCAATCCTCCGGCGCATTGGCCACGGCCACGATTCTCGTGCCTGGCGGAAGCGATTGCACAAGCGTGCGTGCGTTCGCTTCCATGCGGTCGAGCTCTCCAGTGTCGTGATACAGAAAAGCAAAAAAGACCGCGGCGAGAACCGCCGCCCCGCGCCAGGTCCACCGTGGCGGTCGAAGTGATGCAAGTGCCAGCAGGCCGAAAACCGCTGTGACCAAAGTAAGCCGCGAAACCAGCAGTCCGACCCAGCCAGCATACAATCCGGTCCGGAAGTTCTCCGGAAGACAGATCGTCGCGGCGATTGCCATCAAGTAAAGTTCGACGGCAAGCCACAGGGTGCTCGCTCCTCGTCTCGCACGAAAAATCCAGTCGTACCAACCGCCCGCTACACAGACGATTCCCCACGCCAATGCAAACCAGGACAGCACCAGGTATTGATGCCCATACACATTTATCTGGTCCTGACCAAAAAGCTGCAGAAAACCTTCGCTCCGCCAACTCGGTTCCAGTTCTTGATGCGCGCCAAAATAGAAATGCAGCCCGATCGAGAAGAGCAACGTAAACAGCGGAAGCAATAGCCGCGGCCCGCGCGGCAACCGTCTCCACGTTGAAATGTAAACGGCGAGAGAAACGAAGACCGCAAAGCCGATTGGATGCGCGATGAACGCAAACGCGGCAAAGCCCAGCGCCACTAGCCAATTCCCCGCCCCGCTCTGCCACGCCGCCGCCAGCGCGAAGAACGCCAATCCGATCGAAATGTAATAGTTCATGAAACCCATGTGAAAGGCGTAGCCATACCCGAAAACGAAAAGCAAAGGTGTGAGGAGCCAAGGCGGCCTTCCGGATAGGGACGTGATAAACGAGAAGGCTCCCCAGAAAAAGACCAGCACGGCGAGCGATACGGCGATTTTTTCCGCGGCAACGAATCCAAACCAATTCGCGGCGTGCAGTACCAGCACATCAAACAGAACGTTGCTCCACTGCTGGACGACGATTACCCCGGAAATTTCGCGACGCTCCGCCAATTGGGCCAGCCACGCGTTGTAGATATGGCTCCCCAGATCGCCCGCCTGTAGATGCGTATGCCAAAAACACGGAACCAGCAGCAACGCGGAAATGAAGAACACCCCGGCGGAATGCGCCTTAAGAAATCGCACTGCGGCGAAAAAAGAAAATTCGCGAGGCACACTTCGGTCTGGATACGAGGGGTTCAGAGGAGCGGCTCCCGCGCAGCATTTTACACAAGGAAACGCGGGAGAGAGAGCAACGGTCTCCGATTCAACTTCGCAAATTTGGCCTGTGCTTTAGTTTGGACTTTTGACGTTTGACTTTGAACTTCAACTTCAGCGGATAGTGGCGTGATTTTCGCCCAGACGCTTCAGACGGTCGCGCAGGCGGCGTTGCAGCGGCGTGGGCGTGTTGGGATTGAACGCGACCAGATACCACAGCGGCTGGCTGCGGTCCTTGCTCAGATAAGTGAGCGTGGCGGCGTCGGCGTTCGGATGGCGCGCTACGTTTTCACGAATGGCCGCATATGGGTGACGACCTAGACGCTGCAAAGTTTTCGCGTTGGAACGCGGATGCTCGCTAATCAAACGCAGCAAATAAAAATCCTCTTCCGGCGCCTGCTTGGACAGCTTCTCCAGCATCTCCGGTTTGGCGTCCGCGCTAAGAACCAAGCCGATTTTTTCGTCCCACGCGGTGTTGATCTGGTTGAGTTCGCGAGTGCGCGCATGAATCAGTTCTTCCAGGGAGCGCCGCTCCTGCTGAGCGCGCGCGATCGGCAGATCGGTCCCTTCCAAAGAATCCAAGACGCGCAGCAGATGTTGGCGCTCGCCAAAAACGATCTGCGAAGTGCGCGAGCCCGCGCCTTTTTCTTTTTCCTTGTGCTGCACTAAATCCGAACGTCGCATGTCACGCTGCTCCTGCCCGCTTCCCGAAGAAACACGCAAGCGGGCAAATCGTGCGCCGAAAAACGCGGAAGATCCCAAAGATTTTCTGCAAGGCGATTATGTGGCGCGGTGGTGGTAGGGTAAAGTTTTGCGAAACGCTTTGTGCCCGATGCGGCAAGGCCCGCTTGCGGCATGACGCACCAGTAAACGCAGGCAAAAGATTTCTTTGGAAGAGGATGAACGATGTCGGCATTCACCGAACACCGGGATGAGCTGGAACGTTACGAGCAGATGTATGGGAAACAACGTGGGCGGCTGGCGGTTGGCTTGGATCGGCTGACGAACGCGCTGGTGCTGGTGGGCCAGCACGGCGTGTACTGCACCAGCCAGCGTAACCCCAGTGTGCCGGCGATGGACCTGCGCATGATTGCGCAGGAATTGGCGCACGCGAAAGAGCTGGTGCAGTCGGTGATGGAAGAGATTCGCCAGGCGCGAGACGCGAAGAGAGATTCCTCGCTGCCCTCGGAATGACCACGAGCGGGTTGGCAACATCCAGTTGCAACGGCCTGCGAGTTGCAACTGTGCAGAGTCATTTTTCGAGGAGGAAGGGGTTGGTGTGGCGTTCCTGGCCGATGGTGGTGGGCAGGCCGTGGCCGGGATGCACCACGGTTTCGTCGGGAAGGGCGAGGAGCTTGGTGACGAGCGAGTCCATGATTTTTTCCATGGAACCACCCCAGAGATCGGTGCGGCCGATGCTGCC